>JAKAKS010000021.1 GCA_021813405.1 Nitrospirota bacterium | reverse complement strand
CGGGCGGTGTGTACAAGGCCCGGGAACGTATTCACCGTGGTATGGCTGACCCACGATTACTAGCGATTCCACGTTCACGGAGTCGAGTTGCAGACTCCGATCCCAACTGAGACCATTTTTATGGGATTGGCTCCACCTCACGGTTTGGCTACCCTTTGTAATGGCCATTGTAGCACGTGTGTCGCCCTGGACATAAGGGCCATGATGACTTGACGTCATCCCCACCTTCCTCCAGCTCTTCGCCGGCAGTTTCCCCAGAGAGATCATAGACCAACAGGGGATAAGGGTTGCGCTCGTTGCGGGACTTAACCCAACACCTCACGGCACGAGCTGACGACAGCCATGCAGCACCTGTGCAGGCTGAAAGGTTTCCCTTCCTCATTATCCTTTCGGACTTTTACTACCTGCATGTCAAGCCCAGGTAAGGTTCTTCGCGTTGCGTCGAATTAAACCACATGCTCCACCGCTTGTGCGGGCCCCCGTCAATTCCTTTGAGTTTCAACCTTGCGGCCGTACTTCCCAGGCGGAGTATTTAATGGTTTCCCTGCGGCACTGAACCCTTGCGGGCCCAACACCTAATACTCACCGTTTAGGGCGTGGACTACCAGGGTATCTAATCCTGTTTGCTCCCCACGCTTTCGCGCCTCAGCGTCAGTCAAGCGCCAGAAGACCGCCTTCGCCACCGGCCTTCCTCCTGATATCTACGCATTTCACCGCTACACCAGGAATTCCGTCTTCCCCTCGCCGACTCAAGTACTGCAGTCTGCAAGGCAGTCCCATGGTTAGGCCATGGAATTCCACCTCACACTTGCAATACCGCCTACGCGCCCTTTAAGCCCAGTGATTCCGAACAACGCTTGCCACCTCTGTCTTACCGCGGCTGCTGGCACAGAGTTAGCCGTGGCTTATTCGCAAGGTACCATCAGTGTTTTTCCCTTGCAAAAGGAGTTTACAACCCGAAGGCCTTCTTCCTCCACGCGGCGTCGCTGCGTCAGGGTTTCCCCCATTGCGCAAAATTCCCCACTGCTGCCTCCCGTAGGAGTCTGGACCGTGTCTCAGTTCCAGTGTGGCCGTCCATCCTCTCAGACCGGCTACCCGTCTTTGGCTTGGTGGGCCTCTACCCCGCCAACTACCTGATAGGCCGCAGGCCCATCCCAAGGCGGATTTCTCCTTTCCCCACTAACATCTCAGTTAGCGGGCTTACGGGGTATTAGCCCGGGTTTCCCCAGGTTGTCCCCCGCCTCAGGGCAGGTTGCCTACGTGTTACTCACCCGTCCGCCACTCCAAGCACTCAACCACTCAACCCATTTCCACAGAAACGGGCTCAGTGGCTGAGTGCTCAGCGTTCGACTTGCATGTGTTAAGCACGCCGCCAGCGTTCGTTCTGAGCCAGGATCAAACTCTCATCCAAAACTCATTAACTTAAATTGGCCAGGCACTACGCACTTTTTAGGCTTTTCAAAGAACGAAAGGTTAGTTTACAGAACTTTTTGCTTTCTGTCAACCCCCCCTGCTTTTGCTCCAAGTTGGCTTTCAGCAGAAGGGCAACCGGTTTTAATTCTATACCATAACGTATGATAAAATCCACCCCCTGCCGTGACTAAGCTATACTTATCCAAATGAAAAAAATAAAGCTGGTTATAGAATACGATGGCGGCTCCTATTGCGGATGGCAGCGGCAGCCAAACGGCTTATCCATCCAGCAGGTTTTGGAAGAGGCGATCGGGCAGATTGCCGGCGGAGAAAACATCTCGCTTGCCTCGGCCGGGCGCACCGATGCAGGTGTGCACGCCATTGGGCAGGTGGCCGCATTTGAGACCTCGTCGGGCGTACCGCCTGAAAAGTTTTCAGGCGCGCTGAATGTCATGTTGCCAAATGACATACGAATACTGGACGCCTCGGCATGCGCGTTGAATTTCAACCCAAGGCACGATGCCGTAAAAAAAACTTATTTTTACCTGCTTTCGTTCGGAAGGCGCGCGCCCGTTTTTTTTGACCGCTACGTCTGGAACAGGCCCAGGGGACTGGATTTGGAAGCCCTGAGGGAAACAGCAAGACACATTGTGGGCCGAAAGGATTTCAGCTCCTTTAAGGCCAGCGGATGCGCCTCCACAGACCAGGTAAGAAATGTAATGGAAATAAAAATAGATGACATTTGCCGCACGGATTTCTTCGGGGTTGAAACCGGCGGGCCGTTCCTGAAAATATCCGTTACCGCGGACGGCTTTTTGAGGCACATGGTAAGAAATATCGTGGGCCTGCTGGTTGAGGTTGGCGAAGGCAAAAGAAGCGCAGGCGAAGCACCAGGGATAATCGAATGCAAGGACAGAACCAAATCCGCCCCGACAGCCCCGGCCCGCGGACTATTCCTTGAAAGGGTTTTTTACCCCGAATAATGCGCCTCTATTTTTATTAGCCGCCTTCCCCGGGACAGGCCCCCCTAAAACATGGCCCCTTCGCGTTCCTTCATGAATTCAAAAACTTTTCTTAATACTCTGAACCACAGTTCGTCATTAACCTGGATTATCCTTGTGCCAATCATCCAAGTATCCGTACCCAGCGCGGTTTCGTTTACCGCCTTTACCATAAGCACAACCACCCTGGAAATGGACTCCGGTATGGAGACCAGGCACTGCACATCCTCGTCGTAATTCAGAGGCAAGGGGCTCTCGAAGCGCATGCCGCTTTTACTCAGGTCCACCAGTCTCACCTGGCGGTAGGGCCCGTTTTTCACCTTTATCATCATCCGTATGTAATTTTGGAAGCGGCTTGGTATCTCATACCGGTCCTCTTTGCGTATCGCCCTGGACGGCCCAAGCTCATAGAGAATCCTGGCAAGTCTTTCCGCTCCGTCTATCAGATAGTCGGCCCCGGCCAGCGTCTGCTTCCCGTTGCAATAGCCGTAAAGAACCCCAATGGTGCGCAGCACGCCGGCACTCTTTCCAGCCTCAATATCAAACAAGCTGTCCCCCACCATTACGGCCTCAGCGGGCCTGACGCCCAGGGCAGCAAGAGTGCGCAAAACCGGCTCCGGTGCGGGTTTTTTTATGCCTGAAGTGTTATCAGGGCCGATTACGATGTCGAACGCCCCGGCAAGCCCAAGGCCCTCAAGCAGCTTTTTAGAAAAATCAGAGCGCTTGTTAGAGATTACTGCCTTTTTAAACCCGCTTAATTTTTCAAGCAATTCCGGAATTCCAGGATAGGGTTTTGTATGGTCCAGGAGGTGCTCCGAGTAATGCTCCAGGAATTTTTCGAGGACGGCGCCTTTTAAGTCTTGCCTGTTTTCCGGCAGGGCCTTTTCGATGAGCCTGGATACCCCCTCGCCAATCATGGCGCGCACCCGGTCCTTGGCCACTGAGGGCAGCCTGGCAGCCGCAAGGGCATAATTAAGGGAGATAGACAGGTCTTCCAGGCTGTCAATGAGCGTGCCGTCCAGATCAAATATTACCAGCTTCACCGGCATGGGATAATTATACATACATTTATTCGCTAAAAAAGTGAAATAAAAAGCGGCCCCGCATGGCTATGCGGGGCCGCTGGCAGAAAGCCGGATGATTAAGCTGAAGCCTTCAGCTCTTTTTTGGCCTGGGCCGCCTGAAAGATCTCAGGAGCATTAAAAGTGCCGTCAATGGCCTGCACCGGGCATTTGGCTGTGCAGATGCCGCATCCTATGCACTTGGCCTGGTCTATCGAATGTTTTTTCTTGAGTTCGCCGCCCGCGGCGTCCACCGGGCACACCTTCTGGCAGATATTGCACCCTATGCAATTGTCTTTCACGAACGCCTTGGGCCTCTGAGGTATATAGTCTTTGATAGCGCCAGTTGGGCATTTGCCAACACAAAGGCCGCAGCTTTTACACTTGTTTATATCTATCCGTGACAGGTTGCTGGCCATCGAAGGGGCTTCAAAGGGACATACCTTTACGCACATGCCGCACCCTATGCAGCCCACCTTGCAGTTTTTCCTGGTATCAATGCCCTTGTCTTTGGAATGGCAGGCCACCAGAACCTCTTTTGAGGCAGGCAGCACCTCTATCACCTTCACCGGGCATGCCGCCTCGCACTTGCGGCATCCGGTACATTTTGTTATGTCCACGAACGGGAGGTCCTCATCGGTCATTGTGATTGCGCCGAAAGGACAGACCTTGGCGCACGTACCGTAACCAAGGCAACCATATCTGCACGCCTTATCGCCGCCACCAGCCAGGATCGCCGCGCGGCAGTCCTTCACCCCTTCATAAACGAATTTTTTAACGGCGCTAGACTTGCCACCCTGGCACATAATGCGGGCAAACTCCGGCTCCTTTGCCTCGGCCTTCTTGCCTGTTATCAGGGCCACCTGTTCCGCCACGGCAGCCTTGCCCGGCGCGCAGAGGTTTGGCGCAACACCGGTAGATGCCACAACAGCTTCGGCATACGATTGGCAGCCGGCAAACCCGCACGCACCGCAGTTTGCACCCGGCAGCGCATTGCGGACCTGCTCCACTTTCGGGTCTGTCTGCACAGCAAACTTTTGAGCGGCAACGGCCAGCCCTATGCCAAAGAACACACCAAGGCCGCCCAGAAAGGCCAGCGTAAACTTGAGGACGGGTAAGGCGTCATGCAGAAACACTATTCATAGCTCCTTTGATTAAATAAACATTAAGCTTTCTTAATTCTATCATTGCCTTTATAAGGTAATCAAACCGGAAAACCCTACAAAGGCAAGGGCGATAAGCCCGGTAAGTATAAAAGCTATCGGAAGCCCCTGGAATGGCCTGGGCACGTCCGCCAGTTCCAGCTTCTCCCTGATGCTGGCCATGATTATAAGGGCCAGGGCAAAGCCAAGGCCGGAACCCAGCCCGAAGACCAGCGACTGGATAAAGTTATAATGGGACTCGGCTATTGTAAGCGGCACGGCCAGTATTATGCAGTTGGTGATAATAAGCGCAAGATATATGCCCAGCTTGTAATATAACCCGGGCGACACCTTTCTCATTATCGTATCCGCCGACTGCACAAAACCCGCTATAATGGCCACGAACACCAGTATCTTCAGGAACTCCAGGTGGTATGGTTCCATCACAAAATTGTAAGCCACCCAGTTTATGGCGGCGCTGATGACCATAACCGCCGTAAAGGTCATGCTCATGCCCAAAGCCGTCTCCATCTTCTTGGTAACACCCATGAAGATGCACAGGCCAAGATAGCGCGTGAAAACGAAGTTGTTTACAAGGGAAGCGGCTACAATAAGCTCAAACAGCTTAAGCATGGGACTTTAGCCTCCTTAGTGCCCGGCCCCTGAGGCGCCATGGCCCCCGAAGAACCTAATATCGATCCAGTTGAAAAACCCCATCAAAAGCCCAACAGCAAAGAACCCGCCCATCGGCAGCGCAAAGAGCAATACCGGATGTGTGTTCACCACGTGATAACCCATCAGGGCGCCGTTGCCCAGAAGCTCGCGCACAAAGCTTATTGCCCCAAGAGCGAACATGAACCCTAGGCCCATGCCTAACCCGTCAAACAGAGAGGGCACCACCTCATTCTTGCTGGCAAACAGCTCCGCCCTTGAAAGGATTATGGCAAACGCAACGATCAGCTCCACATAAAGACCAATCTCTTTGTAGATGGGCCACTCATACGCGGCCAGAAGCAGGTTGGCTACTGTCACCCATGTGCCAATGATAAGGATATATGCTGGCAGCCTTATCCTGGCGTGGATCAGCTTGCGGACGATTGATATGCTTATATTAGCCATAACCTGCACAAAGAACACGGCCACACCCATTAAAAGTCCGCTTTTAAGCGTATTGGTAACGGCAACGGCGGGGCAAAGCGACAATGCCACCCTGAAAACAGGGTTTTCCCCGAATATGCCGTTTCTGATCAGCCCGAAATAACTTATTTTTTGCGCAGCGCTCATTTTACCCCCTTTAGGGGCTGGTTGGAACCGGAACCGGCCGCAGGGGGACAAGCTGCGGCAGCATTGCCCATGGCCCCCGTAGTCTGGCCGCCAACCCCGTATTGTTTCATGATAAACTTCACACCCGCCCGCACACCCTTGGTGCAAGCCTTGCTGGAGATTGTGGCCCCGGTTATGGCCTGTATTTTTGTGGGGTCCACATCCTTCACCACCACAAGCTGGTCCAGCGACTTGCCCTTGAAGCGGTCGTCGAAGTATTTCTTGTGTATGTCGTCACCAAGGCCGGGGGTTTCGCCCTCGTCCAGTATCTTGATTGCCTTCACGCGCATGTCCGTGCCCACGGCCACTAGCATGTGCAGTATGCTTGAATAGCCCTTGCTGTAAGAGCCGGCTATGTAGCCAAGCACGTTGCCTTTTGCGTCTACGGCCTTGTAATAGTGCGCCGTTTTGTCTTCAAGCGGCTGGTACGTGCCCATTGAAGTTATGTTGGCCGCCGCCGGGATGAGGGCCTTCAGTGCATTTTCCTTTTCCACTTTTTTATTAAGCGTTATCTGCGGCTCGGCCTTGGCGTAAACCAGGGCAAGTATCACACCGGCAAATAGGAACACCATCACCAGATTAAGGGTTATCTTGATAATTTCCTTAAAGTTCATGCCTTCGGCCCTCCCGGAACTGCGGCAGCGGTTTTAACCGTGCCAAACGGGGATGTTTTAATCACCCTGTCTAAAAGAGGGGCGAAGCAGTTCATAAGCAGTATCGCGAACATGACGCCCTCCGGGAAGCCACCGACAAGCCTGATTATGGATGTAAGTATCCCGCAGCCCATGCCAAACAGCACCTGCGCCGCTCGCAGGCTTGGCCCTGTAACGTAATCGGTAGCCATGAAGAAGGCACCCAGCATCAGACCGCCTGAAAGCAGGTGCATCAGCGGGTCCCCGGCAAAGAGGACCATTCTGCCGGTCTGGGGGTCTTTGCCGCCGAATATCCATGTAAGGATGGCTACGGTGGCCAGGAATGTTATAGGTATATGCCAGGTTATGTATCTTTTATATAGCAGGAAAAGCCCGCCCGCCAGAAGTGCGATAACCGAAACCTCGCCAATAGATCCGGCCCTGTGCCCCAGGAACAGCTGCGTGTAAAGGTTAGTTCTGGTGCCAAACACCTCCATCAGCTTCCCAACACCATCTTCCTTCAGTATGCCAAGCGGGGTTGCCGTGGTCTGGGCATCCATTCCAAGCAGGCCCGCCGTGGGTTTAAGCCAGGTGGTCATTGCGCGGGGCCAGGAAATAAGCAGAAAGGCCCTGCCAATCAGCGCGGGATTGAAAATGTTATAGCCAAGCCCGCCAAAGAGCACCTTGGTTATCACTATGGCGAAAAAGGAGCCGAGTATCGGCAGATGGATGAGAAAAGGGTTAAAGGACCATAGACTTGCCGGCAGGTTCATCCCCAGAAGAAGGCCTGTCAAAAAAGCGCTGCCATCGGAGATGGTGACCGGCTTGCCCATCCACTTCTGCATCCCCGCCTCAAAGACCAGACAGGAAACAACGCATGTGGCCACTACGGCCAGGGCCCTTGGGCCGAAGAAATAAAGCCCCATGCCCAGCGCGGGCAGAAGGCTTATGCTTACGCTCCACATTATCCGGGCCACCGTCACATCGCTGCGGATGTGAGGGCTCACGGAAACTATAAACTGGCGCTCTTTTTCACTCACCGGACTCGTCCCTCTCTATCTTTTTCCAGTTGCGTCGCCCGCCTTGAAATCCGCCGGGCTTTTTCTGTTACGGTTTTACCATTGACTTTGCGAACCTGACCAGTTGCACTATCGGCCTCTTGGACGGACAGACAAAGGCGCAGGAGCCGCATTCAAAACAGTCAAAAAGATTGTGCGCCTTGGCGTCCTCGAAGTGCCCCTTTTCGGCAAACACGCTAAGCAGGCCCGGATTGAGGGCCATCGGGCAAACGTCCACGCAGCGGCTGCACCTTATGCATGGGCCAAACGTATCGGCATGGAACAGCCCGGAGCCCGGCAGCGCCAGTATCCCGGATGTGCCTTTTGTCACTGGAACGTCCAGGGAGCTTATGGCAAATCCCATCATCGGGCCCCCGGAAATTACCTTGGCGGCTCCGTTTAAAAGCCCGCCGCACTCCTCTATAAGGTCCGTTACCAGCGTGCCTATCTTTACAAGCAGGTTTTTAGGTTCCTTTATGGCCTCGCCGGACACGGTTACCACCCTTTCAACCAGGGGCTTGCCGAACCTCACAGCCTCATAGATGGCGTAAGTGGTCCCTATGTTCTGCACCACAGCCCCTACATCCATCGGCAGGGCCCTGGGCGGCACTTCGCGTCCGCTTACGGCCTTTATCAGCATCTTCTCCGCACCCTGCGGGTATTTTACCTGGAGCGCGCATACGCGGATTTCCGGCCACGGCCTGGCCGCGTTCTGCATCGCCTCAATGGCGTCGGGCTTGTTGTCTTCTATGCCCACAAAGCCCTTGTTCACACCAAGGGCGCGCATTATTATTCTCAGGCCTTCGATTACTTCCTTCGGCTTCTCAATCATCAGCCTGTGGTCCGCCGTAAGGTACGGCTCGCACTCGGCGCCGTTCAGGATAACAACATCTACCTTTTTTTCTTTTGGCGGGGAAAGTTTCACAGCGGTGGGGAACGTTGCCCCGCCCATACCCACAATGCCCGCGGCCTTTATTTTTTCCCTGATAACTTCCGGGGGAAGTTCCATATAGGACGGATCGTCCTGGAGCGGCACCCATTCGTCCTTGCCGTCGTTTTCGATTACCACGGATTCAATGGGCCTGCCCAGCGCCATCGGGAACTCGCCTGTGGCTATGACCTTACCCGAAACGGAAGAGTGTACTGGCGCGGAGACAAACCCTTCGGCCGTCCCCAGAACTGCGCCAGCCTTGACGTCATCGCCAACAGCCACGGTGGCCTTTGCCGGCGCGCCCAGGTGCTGCCTTAGCGGTATTACCACCCTCTTGGGCGCTTTTACGTATGTAATAGGCTTGGATTGTGAAAGCTCTTTTTTATCCGGCGGGTGTATGCCGCCTGCAAACGTAGGCAAAAAAAACGACCTCCTTTTTAATCGGGGTTTAAGGACAAAAGCCCATAAGTAATACCATGCACGCCTGCCCAAAGTCAAGCGCGCGGAAAGCTCAGCGCGGGAAAAAGCAAGGCATTTTCCCGTCCTCTTATTATAAATTCCCGGGCCCGTCTTTTTCCAAGCCATGTGGGTTATACCAGTTGCGGTTTAACCCCCGCAGCTTGCCAAAGCACCGGACGAAAGGATATATTTAGCATTCGGGAGAACCTTTTTTGTGTTTCCTTTCCCTGCAAAAAAAACAGCAACGGCCGGAGTTGCCGCCAACGGCGGGGCGGACTGTTTGCCGCCTGAACTGCAATCGCCGGCAACTGATTATTGGGCCAATGCTGGCGTTCTGGTGCTTGGTTTTCTTTTTGGCCTGGCCGCGGCTTATCTGTTTAACTCCATCCATTGGGAATCTTTTCGCTTTATTGGCGGGGACATCGAAAAGGCCCGGAAACTTGGCATCATAAGCGTAACTGTGCTGGACGGCTATCCGAAACTCAGGGACACGATTACCTATTTCACTGTGCTGGGGTTTCCCGTGCTGTTTTCATCTGTATTCTGGTTTTTATGGTCCGGCAAAAACAGGAGCGTACGGCTGGCGGGCCTGTTTACGCCGGAAACTGAAATCATCGCTGATAAAAAAGACATCATCTGGCGTGTTTTTCTGGTTTCCGCAGGCGCCCTTTATCTTTGTTACTTCGACTTTCATATGTTCTACAGCAGCCCCGGCAGCAGCTGGTTTTATCTGAGCGAGGAAGGCGAAAACCTTGCCTGGGTGCAAAACATCCTGACCGGCAAGGTTTATGGCAGGGATTTCTTCTGCCCTTACGGGCCGATGCTGGTTTATCCAATCGCATGGCTGATGCGGATATTCGGGCCTGGAATAATCGTCCAGCGGTTTTACGCTTATTTCCTTGACCTTGCAGCCTACCTCATCATACTGGCCCTGTTTTACAAGGCGCTTGGGTCAAGGATTGTTTTCCTCGTTTCCGCGGCCGTTTTTTTGGCGGTTTATATACCCTTCCTGCCAATCTCACCTCATACGTCTTATTTGCGCTTTGGCCTGGGGTTTTTGCCGATTATTCTGGCTTACGCCTATATCGCAGGCGGGAGGCGGGTAAATATTGCGCTTGCCGGATTGGCAGCCGGGCAAAGCCTTCTTTTCAGCCAGGAGGCGGGGGTGTGCTCAGTGCTTGCCGTTGCCGCCATGATAATTTTATGGCATTTTCAAAACGGCCCGGCGGAACCGGCCCGCAAAAGAGCATGGGGCGGACTTTTTATCTTCTTTGCCGCAGCTGTTATATCAATGCTCCCCATGCTTGGCTATTTCTATTTCAAGGGAGCGCTGGGCCCGTTGTTCAACTCGGTTTACGGATATCCCAGGCTTGCAATGCTGGGTTACGCCGCCCTGCCCTTCCCGGATTTCATTGAATTCATAAAGAGCTTTTCCGGAACCGCGCTAATAGCGTTCTGGACAATCCTGGTTTACGCCCTAACTGCGGCATATCTTCTGCCGCTTGTGGTCATGAGGAGGCTGGACAGGCGCCAGATATTAATGGCCTCGCTCCTGGTTTTTGGAGTGTTTCTTTTCCGTTCCGCCCTGGCCCGGGCGGACCTGTATCACATCAGAAGCGCAATGCCGCCCGCGCTTGTCCTTGCTTTAATGTTTATAGACGGGGCGGCCTCACGGCTGTTTGACAAAGCTGCCGCAGCTTCGCGCAGGGCAGGAAGCGGGGTATTGCTGGCCGGGATGGCGGCGGCAATGCTGGTGCTTTTTTTGTCCCCTGTAATGAAGCAGTTTTCAAACGCAGCTGAAAAGATGGCCACAGACATTCACAAATATTCAAAGCCAGGAGGGTTTGTGCTCCGGGGCATCCCAAGGGCTGGCGATATACGGTGGGGGCGGAAGATGGCCGCGCAACTCATGGACGTCCGGAATTTTCTGGCGCAAAACGTTAAAAAAGGCGAAGACGTGTACTTTTTCCCGTACCAGCCGGCCTACTATTTCATTTTCAACCTTAACTGCCCTTCAAGATACGTGATGTCCATTTTCGCAATCACGCACGCGCAGAGGCTTAAGCTGATAACGGATCTGGAACGGGCCAGGCCCAGGTATGTGCTTTACAGTAAAAGCGCATGGCACCAGGACGGCATACCGGAGACTATTTACGCCCCCGAAGTAGTTTCGTATATAGACCAGAATTACAAACCTGTTGGCGAAACGGCCAATTTTATAATCGAAGCGCGGAAATAGCCGAAGAACGGATTGCCGGTGATCAGAGGTTAATACCGGCGCCTTTAACAACCGGAAAAATCCGGGCTGCAATTGCCTCGCGCACGGTTGCGCCGGTAACATCAACCCAAAGGACATCCTCCTCCTTTTTAAACCACGTCGTCTGCCTTTTGGCATATCTTCTGGTATTTCGCTTTATAAGCGGAACAGCCTCCTCCAGCGTGCACACCCCGTTTAAAAACTCCCCCAACTCCTTGTACCCGATTGCCTGCATGGCTGTTTTGGACAGTTCCACCCCCTGTCCGGATCCAATTATCATCTTCACCTCGTCAAGGAGCCCGGCCTGCATCATCCAGTCCACCCGCCTGTTTATATGATTGTAGAGTTCAGCCCTGTCTCTTTGAAGGCCTATTTTTATAAACTCAAATGGCATAGGGGCGGTAAGATTTTTTTGAAGCGCCGATATGGCCGTGCCGGTTTTAATGGACACCTCCAGCCCGCGGATTATACGCCTGGCATCGCCGGGGGATATGGCCTGCGCGGCGCCGGGGTCCTCCTTAAGAAGCATCTCATAAAGGCTGCCCTTGCGCTCATTTTCCATCGCCAGCAGTTTTTCCCTTAATTGCGCATCGGCGGGGGGCGCGCTGAAAAGCCCCCGTGTAAGCGCCCGGATATAAAGCCCGGTGCCTCCGGTTATAACAGGGATTTTGCCTTCCCCGTGCAGCCGTTTGATTACCGGCAGGGCCTCTTCAACAAACCTGCCGGCGCTGAACTCCTCAAAGGGATCTATTATGTTTATCAGGTGATGCGGGACGGATTCAAGCTCCTCTTTTGACGGCTTTGCCGTGCCTATGTCCATCCCCCTGTACACCTGCATGGAGTCTGCGCTGATAATTTCTGTGCCCAGCGCCAGGGCTAATTCGATGGCCGCCGCCGTCTTGCCGGAGCACGTTGGCCCCAGGACGATTATCACTTTTTCCATTTTCCTATTCTGAGCGATTTAAGCGCGGTCACACAACCCCCTCAAACCCATACCTTGCGTTTGACTAACCCCAGAGCGTGCGGTTAATATTTTCACATGCACAAGCATGCGGATTACGTTCCCCTCCACCTGCATTCCGAGTACAGTTTGCTGGACGGAGCCATAAAAATTAGCGAACTTGTTGAAACTTCAAAAAAATGGAACCTGCCGGCCGTTGCCATTACGGACCACGGCAATATGTTCGGCGCGGTGCAGTTCTATAAAAGCATGACAAAGGCGGACTTAAAGCCCATCATCGGCTCGGAGCTTTATGTGGCGCCCAAAAGCAGGCTGGACAAGCAGAAAGCCACAACCGCCGCCGGGCCAAGCCCAAAGGAAGAATCCCCGTTCCATCTTGTAGCCCTGGCCAAAGATAATAACGGATATAAAAACCTCACGGAGCTTGTCTCCAGGGCATATACGGAGGGCTTTTATTACCGGCCCAGGGTAGACAAGGAACTGCTGGAACAATACAGCGGCGGGCTTATATTCCTTTCTG
This sequence comes from Nitrospirota bacterium, assembly GCA_021813405.1. Lineage (GTDB taxonomy): Bacteria > Nitrospirota > Thermodesulfovibrionia > Thermodesulfovibrionales > JdFR-88 > JAKAKS01. Next base: position 72,959 of record JAKAKS010000021.1, on the reverse strand, counting down.
CCTGCATGAAAGGAGAGGTGGCCTATTATCTGTCGCTGGACATGAAAGACAAAGCACGCGAGGCCGCCCTGTTCTATAAGCACATAGCCGGGCCGGAGAACTACTATATAGAGCTTCAGGAAAACGGCGTCCCCGCGCAGATGGAGCTTAATAAAAAACTTCTGGAACTGGCCAGGGAACTGCACATAAACGTGGTGGCCACCAACGACTGCCACTACCTCAGGCGTGAAGACGCCAGGGCACACGATATTCTGCTTTGCATCGGCACCGGGAAAACTGTTAATGACGCCAGCAGGCTCAAATTCCAGGGTGACGGGCTTTATTTCCGCAGCCCGGAGGAGATGAAGCAGGCCTTTGCGGACCTGCCCGAAGCCATCAGAAACACGGTGGAAATAGCGGAGCGGTGCAATGTGGAGATGAAGCTGAAGGGCCATCACCTGCCCATGTTCCGGCCGGAAACCGGCGAAACCCCGGAAGAATACCTTGAAAAACTTGCCCAAGAGGGCCTGTTAAGGCATTTTAAAGGGGCAACCCCGCCAGAAGAATATGCGGCCAGGCTCCAAACCGAGCTTTCGGTAATAAAGAAGATGGGGTTTTCATCCTACTTCCTTATAGTGTGGGATTTCATAAACAACGCACGCAAAAAAGGCATACCGGTAGGGCCGGGCAGAGGGTCCGCTGCGGGAAGCCTGGTATCTTACTCGCTCGGAATAACCGAACTGGACCCTATACGCTACGATCTGCTGTTCGAGCGCTTCCTTAACCCGGAACGCATAAGCATGCCCGACGTGGATACGGACTTCTGCCGCGACAGGCGGCAGGAGATAATAGATTACGTTTCCAATAAATACGGGCGTGACCACGTTGCCCAGATAATCACCTTCGGCACGCTTGGGGCCAAGGCCGCCATAAGAGACGTTGGCAGGGCGATGGACATTCCTTATGCCGAGGTGGACAAGATAGCCAAGCTGGTGCCGGAAGGGCCCAATGTAACCATAAAGGACGCCATTTCGGTTGAGCCGCAGTTAAAGGAACTTTACGAGAATGGCGAACAGGTAAAGGAGCTTATAGATATTGCCCAAAGGCTTGAGGGGCTTTCCAGACATGCCTCAACGCATGCAGCGGGTATTGTCATCTCGCCGCAGCCACTGACAGCGCTTGCGCCCCTTTACAGGAACCCGTCTGACGGCTCGATAACCACCCAGTTCGATATGGGCTCCATAGACAGCCTGGGGCTTGTGAAGTTCGACTTCCTTGGCCTGAAAACACTCACTGTGATAAACAAGGCCGTTAAATTCATAAATGACAACGGCACGGAACTGGATATATCGGCATTACCGCTGGATGACTTGAAAACCTTTCAGCTTCTGGGGGCCGGGCAAAGCACGGGCGTATTCCAGTTTGAAAGCAGCGGGATGAAGGAGCTGCTTATAAAGATGGGGCCGGAGCGGTTTGAGGACCTGGTGGCGCTGAACGCCCTTTACAGGCCTGGCCCGCTTGGCAGCGGCATGGTCACCGATTTCATAGACCGCAAAAAAGGCAGGCTGCCGGTAGAGTACGACCTGCCCCAGCTTGAGCCCATACTGAAAGAGACCTACGGCATTATCCTCTACCAGGAACAGGTCATGCGCATAGCCCACGACCTTGCCGGGTTTACCCTTGGCCAGGCAGATATGCTCCGAAGGGCCATGGGCAAAAAGAAACCCGAGGAGATGGAAAAACAGAAGGAGTCCTTTGTAAGCGGCTCCGTGCAAAGGGGCATCCCGGCGGAAAAGGCCAAGAAGCTGTTCGACCTGATGGCCAAGTTCGCTGAATACGGTTTCAATAAATCGCATTCCGCCGCATACGCCTATGTCGCGTATCAGACGGCATACCTTAAAACCCATTTCCCCGTGGAGTTCATGGCCGCCATGATGAGTGTGGACCTGGACAACACGGACAAGATAATGGTTTACATAAGGGAATGCCAGGGGATGGGCATAAAGGTGCTTCCCCCGGACATAAATGTGTCCGAAAGGGAGTTCAAGGTAACCGGCAGGGCCATAAGGTTTGGCATGGGCGCGCTGAAAGGCGCGGGCGCGCAGGCGGTTGACGATATTATCGAGGCCAGGGGCGATAAGCCCTTCAACTCTTTCAGCGATTTCATGCAGCGGGTAAACTCCAAAAAGGTGAATAAAAAAATCCTCGAAGCCCTTATCAAGGCCGGGGCGTTCGATACCCTGTGCATAACAAGAAAGGCCTGCTTCGAGCAGGCGGCCGCCGGAGGCAAGGAACGCGCGTTCAACCAGACAAGCATTTTTGGCGATGATATTGGCGGAGACATTATGGGTGACAGCCTTCAGCCCGCACCCGCAAAAAGCGCCCAGGAATGGGACATGGCGGACCTTCTGGCCTATGAAAAAGAGGCCCTGGGCTTTTACATATCGGGCAATCCGATGCAGCGGTTTTCAAGGGCGGGGCTTTTAAGAGAGACCGCAAACAGCACAAAGTTAAACACAATGCCCAATAACGCCGAGGTCTCGGTTGCCGGCATTGTGGCCTCGATAAAAAAGATAAAGACCAAGAGCGACAAGGGGCTTATGGCCTCCATGGTGCTGGACGGCGAGGACGGCCAGATAGAGGTCATAGTATTTCCGGACCTCTACAAGGAAAAAAGCGAGCTTGTGGCCAAGAACACTCCCGTTCTGGTAAAAGGCATGGTGGAGGCAAACGACAAGGGCACCCGTGTTCGCGCCAAGCAGTTGCAGCACCTTGAGGAGCTTTTTGCCGCCAGGCCGGCTTCCAATGGCAAGCTGGAGCTGGAAGTTTTGGAAGGGGCGGACTTAAACAGGCTTGCCGCGGCCGTGATGGAAAACCGCGGTAAAACCGCCCTGTTTTTGCGGCTTGAATCTGGAGGGCTTGAAGTGCTTCTGGAGACTTCCTGTAAAATAACAGCAGATGATGCGTTTTATGCGGCCGTAAGCGGGCTGATCAAAAACGGCTAAAAAGGGGATTTTTATATTTGAGATACTATCTGGATTTTGAAAAACCCATCCAGGAGATGGAGATAAAAATAGAGGAGCTTAAAAGGCTCTCAAACGGAAGCGACATAAAGATAAGCGCGGAGATAAAGCGGCTTGAGAGGAAGACCCGCGACCTGCACTCGGAGATATTTTCCAGCCTCAACCCCTGGCAGAAAACACAGGTGGCAAGGCACCCGGAAAGGCCGTATACCCTTGATTATATAGCCATGACAATGTCCAATTGGATTGAACTGCACGGGGACAGGCGGTTCTCGGACGACCCCGCCCTGATAGGCGGGCTTGCCAACCTGGGCGATACGCCCGTTGTGGTTATCGGCCATCAGAAGGGCCGTGGCGTAAAAGAACGGATAGGAAGGAATTTCGGCCAGCCCCATCCCGAAGGCTACAGGAAGGCATTAAGGCTGATGAAGCTTGCCGAAAGGTTTAAAAGGCCGGTCATCGCCTTCATAGACACCCCCGGCGCATACCCCGGCGTTGGCGCCGAGGAAAGGGGACAGGGCGAGGCGATAGCAACCTGCCTCATGGAGATGTCCTCATTAAGGGTGCCTATAATATCCGTTATTATCGGTGAAGGCGGAAGCGGAGGCGCGCTTGCCATCGGAGTGGCGGACAGGCTTTTGATGCTGGAGCACTCGGTTTATTCCATCATCTCACCGGAGGGGTGTGCGGCGATTCTCTGGAAGAAAGGCGGGGAGATAGGCCCCGCGGAATACGCCATGGCGGCCAACGCCCTCAAAATTACAGCCCAGGATCTATTTAAACTCCGGCTTATTGACGAGATCATCCCGGAACCCTTGGGCGGTGCGCATATGGAGCCCGCAGCAGCCGCAAACGGCATAATGGCCTCACTGGTCACGGCCCTTGAGGAACTGAAGCAAAAAACCCCCGGCAAACTTGCAGACGAAAGATACAAACGCCTCAGACGCCTTGGCGGCTTCTTCGAGCCTAAAGAGGGATAAGGCAATGGATGATCATTTCGGGAATCATAGGCTCCGCCTGTGGGCAGGCTAATATAAATATTCCCCTTCAGTCTCCTCATTTTTTAGATTTACCAAAAAGCGCCGCCTCTGAAATTTACGCCCCAAAAAATTCCATATGAATAACCTAATCGACATCTCCATCCCCATTAAACCCGGCATGCCGCTTTGGCCGGGTGACCCGCAGGTTGAAATAGAAAAACTGTACGACGTCGCAAAAGGTGACGAAGCGACTGTTTCCCGGATTAGCATGGGTGTGCATACCGGCACTCATGTTGACGCGCCGCTGCATTATTTTGCGGATGGAAAGAGCATTGGCGAAATACCGCCCGATGCCCTGGTTGGCCCGGCCAGAGTCATAGAGGTTCATGGCGGGGCGAATAAAGAAGTACAAAAAGAAGAACTGGAACGGCTCGGCATAAAACAGGGGGAGAGAATCCTTCTTAAGTCCGCCAATTCCGCCCTGTGGAAAATTCAAATCGCCCCCAAAGAATTTAATAAAGAATTCTATATGCACCTTGGCCCTGAAGCCGCTCGCTTTCTGGCCCAAATGAAAATCCGCGCAGTGGGTACAGATTACCTATCAATAGGCGGATGCGCCGGCGGCAGCGGCGCGCAAGTCCACAGGATTTTACTGGAGGCCGGGATATGGATAATCGAGGGGCTGGCCCTCTCGCAGGCCGCGCCTGGCAACTATGAGCTTATCTGCCTGCCGCTGAAGCTGCTTGGGCTGGAGGCCGCCCCCGCCCGCGCCTATCTTCGCCCGCTTTCCCTAGCTCAGAATAAATAGGACATGGGTTCCATTGACAATGTCATGCCCCCATGTTTTATGTTAGTGCAGGATTACGGCTAAATGGCCGTTTGAATTCAGCTATGCCCTTTGAAAAAATGATTTGCGATAGGCCCGGCATCAACTGGGCAGGATTGAACGCTTTGAACAACTTGCGATCGCAACCAGCTGAAATTAAAGGGAAAACCCTGAAGCATATTGAACATATAAAAAAGGGGGTCATCAGCTCAAAACCATCATTTCTTTTCTTTAATAAACCCCAATAATAATCATCTCGTAAGGAAGGGCCCGCTCCTGCGGCCCCGGCGTTTTCGCCATCTCACAAAGCGCGTCAGAATTTATCCCTGGAATGGCGAACACGTGCAACGGGCTCCGGGTTTGAGTTTTCTTGTTTACGCAGTTGGGATAGGTATTTTTAGGGAGTGTTTTTCAACTTCTGACCGGCCCTCTGCCTTAACGCCTCAAACAGTATTACGGCCGATGAAGCGGCCACGTTAAGGCTTTCGGCCCTGCCAGCAATGGGTATCCGCAGAAGAAACTCAGCGGCCCGCCTGACAGCCTGGCTCAAGCCGTGCGCCTCTTCACCAAAGGCGATTGCGGCTGGGCGGGTGAGGTCGGCCCCGAACAGGCTTTCCCCACCGGCGGCGTCCGCACCTATAAGGGAGATCGTTTTGGCCCGCAGCCACTTAAGGAGGCTTTCCAGGTCCGTTTCCACCACCGGAAGATTGAAAAAGCTGCCAGCGCTGGCCCGCAAGGACTTTGCGGAATATGGGTTGCACGAGCCCGCCAGCACAACGCAGGCGTCCGCGCCCGCCGCATCGGCCAGGCGGATAAGCGATCCCATATTCCCCGGCTCCTTTATCCCGTCGCTTACGGATATCAGGGCGGGTTTCTTCCCCCGGACAACTATATCTTCCAGGGCAGGCGGCCTCACCCCGGCAATGGCCGCCATGCCCTGCGGGGAGACCGTGGAAGATGCCTTTTTCATGATGGCTTCCGGGACAATAATGGCATGTTCCAATACACGCTCAAAAACAGCCCCGGAGAACTTTTTTCCGTTTTGTTTTTTCAGAAAAGCTTCTGTAATAAAAACGGCATCCAGCCTTGCGCCGCAGGCCAGCGCGGCCTCTATAAGGTTTGGGCCCTCGGCAAGGAAACGCTCCGCCGACGGACGCCTGCCTGCCTCTGCAAATTCCTTTACAAGCGGGTTATGGGGGCTGCTTATCCGCTTCATCGGGTTTTTCCCTTAATGGGGCGCGAACTTCTGCTTGGCGCAGGATAGCTGGGCTGAATAGCTTTCCGGAAAGGCCTTGCGGCAAAGGTCCGTTATTTTTTTGGGGTAAAAGCCGCTTTCCAACTCTTTTCCCGCGGCCCTCTCCTGCCAGAGGCACGTCTGGTATAACTGAGTATTGTTGCCGGACTTGCTGACGCAATAGTCCACCAGGTTCAGCACGTCCGTGGCAACCGGCCGCCATAGGACGATTATGATTATGATTACAAGTTTTTTCATAGGTTAAGCAATTATATATTATCCGCTCTCCCGCTTTTTTGCTTATGCCGGGGGCAGGCCGGGCAAATACTTGATCAGCCCTGTAAACCATATACTTGACAAAAAAAGTAAACTATTATAAAAATAATCATGCTTAAGCTTTCGACAAAAGGACAGTACGGGGTGAGGGCCATGTTTGAAATAGCCAGGGGATACCCCGGCAAGCCCATAAATATTAAGGAGATATCGGCGCGCCAGGACGTCTCGGTGCCTTACCTTGAACAAATACTGAACACGCTGCGGCGGGCCGGGCTTATAACCAGCATAAAGGGGCCTGGCGGAGGTTACGTGCTTTCAATGGACCCCGGGGGCATAAGCATAGGGCGGATACTCAGGGAGCTGGATGGCCCTGTGGCCCTTACGGCTTGTGCGGACCCGCTTGAAGGCTGCATCAGGGCCGACGGCTGTGTAACCTCGCTCTTATGGAGGGCTCTGGGGGAAAAAATCGAATCCTTCCTGGATACGATCACCCTTGGCGACCTTTCGCACAAGAAATCGCTTAGAAAACATATAGGGAAGCTCGATCACGCCGTAAAAACCGTGCCCAGGCCGGGTGAAAAGCAAGGGCGGCGCCGGGAAGCGCGAAAAACACCGGCCAGCGAGAGCTCCCTTGGGCAGGGGGCAAGAGCTTGAGGTTTGTAGACGGGATAAGGCCGGATGTTACAGCGGACATCGTATATATGATGTGCCCTATGCACCTTCTGAAGCTGGAAGACATGATGAAAGGTTTGCAGCCGGGGCAGGTGCTGGAGATACTTACCGATTACGATGGAGCGCTGGAGGATGTGCCGGAATGGTGCGACAAGACCGGCAATGAGTTCCTGGGCATGTCCGAGTCTCCGGATTTCTACAAGCTTTATGTAAGAAAAGCAAACGGGTGCAAACCGTGCTGCCCTTTGAACACCGGGCCTAAAGGGGCCGGCGCCAGGGGGACGTGCCCGAAAGACCGGGCGCGTGGAAACAAAGCCTAAGGAGGCAAACTGATATGCGTTATTTCGACTATATGGCCACAAACCCCTTGAGGCCCGAAGCGCTCGAGGCGATGATGCCTTATCTGAAGGAACAGTTCGGCAATCCGCTAAGCCTGTATGACCTTGGCGGCAAGGCCAGGCAGGCCGTTGAGGACGCCAGGGCCCAAGTTGCCGCCCTCATAAATGCAAAACCGCAGGAGATCATATTCACGGCCGGCGGTGCGGAGGCCAATAATTTTGCGATAAGGGGTTTGGCCCTTGCAAACAGGCAAAAGGGGGCCCACCTTATAGTCTCCAGAATGGAGCACCATTCCGTTTTGAACCCGGCACGGATACTTGAAAAGGAGGGCTTCGCGGTAACTTATCTTAATGTGGACAGATCCGGCGCGGTTGATCCAGCGGAGGTCGAAAAGGCCATAACAAAGGAAACAATACTAATATCGGTGCTATCGGCCAGCCCGGAGGTTGGCACCATCGAGCCGGTGGACGAGATAGCCGCAATCGCGGCAAAACACCAGATTTTATTCCATACGGACGCGGTTGCCTCGGCGGCATATCTGCCCAGCAACGTAGACAAACCCGGTATTACGGCCCTGAGCCTGTCTGCCCATGAATTTGGCGGCCCGAAGGGGGCCGGGGCGCTTTATGTGAAGGGCGGAACCAGGATAATGCCCCTGATATACGGCGGCATACAGGAAGGCGGCAGGCGCGCCGGGACCGAAAACGTGCCGGCCATAGCCGGAATGGGCGCGGCAGCCAGCCTGGTTAAGGCGGAACTGGCTGAAGGCAAGGAGGCCGCCAGGCTCAGCGGATTAAGGGACAAGCTCATAAAAGGCATACTGGGCGGTGTTGAAAACGCCTACCTCACCGGCCATCCGGAACACAGGCTTCCAGGGCACGCCAGCTTCTGCGTGGAGTTTATAGAAGGCGAGGCGATGCTGCTTATGTCCGCGGCAAAAGGGATATATGCCGCAAGCGGTTCTGCTTGTTCATCAAAGGCCCTGAAGGCGTCTCCGGTCCTGCTTTCCATGGGGATATCGGCCCAGCTTGCACAGGGCTCTATTGTATTCAGCATGGGCGGAGGCACCACGGATGAAGACGTGGATTATGTAATTTCCGAGTTCCCGCCGGTTGTTAAAAGGCTCAGAGAAATATCGCCCTATGCAGGCGGCTGGGGCGAAGCAAAGGAGAATCCCACATGTATTCAGAAAAACTGATGGACCACTTTACAAATCCACGAAATGTCGGTGAAATACCGAACGCAGACGGAATTGGCGAGGAAGGCAACCCCACATGCGGCGACGTTATGAAGATATCCATTAAGGTGGAGGACGGCAAAATAACTGACGCAAAATTCAGGACTTTCGGCTGTGGCGCCGCAATAGCCGTCTCCAGCATGGTTACTGAAATGGTGAAAGGCAAGACCCTGGATGAGGCTTTGGCTATCACCAAGGAGGCTGTAGCCGCGGAACTGGGCGGGCTTCCGCCGCAGAAGATGCACTGCTCCAACCTGGGCGCAGACGCACTCAGAAGGGCCATAGAGGATTACAAAGGCCGGAAGGGGGCCGGTCCGGCCTAAAGCCTATAGGCTGGGGCGCATAAACGCCAATGCGCCCGGCCTGCACCCCAAAAACTCTGATTTGACAGTATTTTTTCAACTCTGATACATTAAAACCTATGGCTGACAAGGCTTCAGTTAGTAAAGAGGCCCAGAAATACCTCGCAAAAGGGCAAATCGACAAAGCTATCGCCGAATGGGAAAAATTTCTGGCATCCTCTCCGGATGCCAACAGTTTTAATACCATCGGGGACCTGTATTTAAGAAAAGACGACCGGAAAACCGCCACGGAGATGTTCCATAAGGCCGCCGGTCTCTTCAGGAAAGACGGGTTCTCGCTTAAAGCCCTTGCACTTTATAAGAAAATACTTAATGTAAATTCCTCGGATTCGGCAGCGCTTTTTGCGCTGGGGGAACTAAACGAAGAAAAAAATATAGCTACCGACGCGATAAAGTATTACCTTGCCGCCGGTGATTTATACATCAAGTCCAATGCCAGGAAGGAAGCTGGCGCTGCATATGGCCGCATAATAAAGCTTGCCGCCGCAAATCTTTCGCTGAGGAAAAAAATAGCCGAGCTCTATTCACGCGAGGGCTATGTGGAAGAAGCGGCCGCTGAATACGTTGCAGTGGGGCGGATGCTGATTGAGCAGGGGACAAAGGCCGAAGGCAAAAGTTACCTGGAGCGCGCGCTGGAGATAAGGCCTTCCAACAGGCCGGCACTCATTGAACTTGCAAATATGTCCGAGGGCGATGGGGATTTGGGCGCGGCCATCGGGTATTTGAAAGAAGCGGCCAAGATCCCATGGAAAGGCCAGGACCTTCCGCTAAAGCTTGCCGGGCTTTGCTTCAAGGCCGGCGACCTTCAGGGAGCGGAGGAGTATGCAAATTCCGTTCTCCAGGCAGACCCTTCCAACATGGAGGCAAAGCGTATAATTGCGGAAGCTTACATCAGCCATGGCAATATAGATGCGGCTTGGGAACAATACGCTCCCGTCCTGGATGAACTCATATTTAAAAACCGTTTCGACGAGGCAATCGGGGTACTTAATACTTTTAAAGATGTTGAGCCCGTGGAGGCCAGGCGAAAGCTGGTTTCTTTTTATAAACAGAAGAACGACAACGAGTCCGTCCTGAGGGAACTTAAGGAATTGGGGAACGTTCTGGAAGAATCCGGGATGAACCAGGAGGCGCTGGCCTGCTACAAGGAGGCCCAGAGCATTGCCCCAGAGGACAGCTACATCCTGGAAAAACTGGCCCAGATTGAACCGCCGGAGCCGGAAGAGGATGAAAAAAGCTTCGAGGAGAAACTGCTGGAGGCCGATCTTTTTATAGGTTACGGGATGGTGGAAGAGGCGAAAAAATCGCTTGAATCCCTGAAACTGGAGGACCCTTCCAACCCCGAAGTCCATCTGAAGCTTAAATCCATTTATAAAAACGCCGGAGAAAAAGAACAGGCCGTAACCGAATGCATCGTATTATCCGAGATTTACAAGAGGGATGGCAATCTTGCCTTAAAGGACCAGATAATAAGCGAGGCGTTCTCAATATATCCGGAGGACCCCCGCCTTACCGAACGGTTCGGCCCCCCTCCTGAACAGGAAGAAATCCAAGCGGACCAGGATGCAATAACTGAGAATGGAGATCCTGCCGGATTAAGCGGGGCACAGGAAGACCTCCAGCCCGCCCAGCCCGAAGGGACGCAGCAGCAGTCTGAAGGTGAGGAATGCGAGGAGGAACTTGCCGAGGCCGGATTTTACATGAGCCAGGGCCTTTATGCCGAAGCGGAAAAGATTTTTCTCAAGTACGCAGCGCGTTTCCCTGAAAAGGAGGAGATACAGGCCCAACTGGAAGAAATCCAGAAGCAGAGGGCCAGTTCCGGCATTTTTGACGGGCTTGAGCCGGAAATGGTATTGCCTGCCGCAGAAGGGGAAAGCATAAATCTTGAGGAAGTGCTTGCCACCGGAGACGCCGAACCGGCCCTGGATAAAGAAGTTATGGACATCTTCGAGGAATTCAAAAAAGGGCTTGAAACCCAGCTTGAGGCCGAGGATACGGAAACGCATTACAACCTGGGTATAGCATACAAGGAAATGGGGCTTCTTGACGACGCCATCAGGGAATTCAAGGCGGCCCAGCAGGATCCAGCCCTGTTTGTTAATTCAGCCTCCATGCTGGGCATCTGCTATATGGAAAAAGAGATTTACCCGCCCGCCATCGATGCCCTTCAAAGCGCGCTTATGAAGGTAGACAAATCAAGCGACGCCAGATGGGGGCTGAAATATGACTTGGCGCTGGCATTCGAAAAAAATGGCAATATCCAGGGTGCTTACGATCTGTATGTTGAAATTTACGGATGGGATTCCAAGTTCCGTGATGTGGGCGGCAAGCTGAACGAAATAAAAGACGCAATTAAAAAAACCGGCGCCGGCCATATCCGGCAGAAGCCTGTGGCAGAAGCTGCGGAAATAGCCGGCAGCCCGGCTGAAAGCGCCAGCATAGAGCAGGCCCCCCTGGCTGAACAACCCCCCGATGCAGCCCGGCCTGCCGCCAAGCAGGATAAAACCCGAAAAAGCAGAGTATCATATATTTGATGGACTATCTGGAGTTTTACAAGCTAAGGGAGCACCCTTTTTCAAACGTGGTGGACAGCCGTTTTTATTACAATAGCGCGCAGCAATCCCATGCAGTTATGAAACTAAAGCATGCGATAGATGCTAGAAGGGGGCTCTCGGTAGTTATCGGGGATATCGGGGCAGGAAAGACAACTCTTGCCAGAAAACTTCTTGCAGAACTAGAGGAAGACTGCTATGAGGCCGCCCTGCTGGTAATAATACATTCCTCCGTCAGCTCGGACTGGCTGCTGAGGAAACTAGCAATCCAACTGGGTGTCGAAACTCCAGGGGACAGCAAAATTGAGCTTTTGGGCCAGATATATTCACGCCTCCAGGCGATACATGAACAGGGCAAAACCGCCGTTGTTCTTATGGATGAAGTCCAGATGCTTAAATCCAGGGAAATAATGGAGGACTTCAGAGGTCTTCTTAATATGGAAATAGCCGACGGCAAGATGCTGAACCTGATTTTCTTCGGGCTGGGCGATCTGGAAGAAGTCCTAAGCCTGGATGAACCATTAAAACAAAGGGTGTCCATGAGAATCAGACTCAGCGCACTTTCCGAACAGGACACGGGCAACTACATACTTCACAGGTTGGGGGTGGCTGGCGCGCCGGAGGGCCTGTTCACTGCCGGCGCAATCTTGGGGATTTACCAGTACTCCCAAGGCCTTCCCAGGCTTATAAACACTATCTGTGATAATGCCCTTCTTGAAGGCTTTCTTTTTAAATCACACTCGGTCGATGAAAAAATAATAAAGGCTGTGGCTATTGATCTTGGCCTGAACGGAAGCTGACCACCACTTTTTTCATCTTCATGTCCATGGAATTCCCCCCGTATTCCACATGGACCGCAAAAGGGTACCACAAATCGCCAGTCTGCCTGTAATCCGAATAGGTTATCGTCAAAAGCCCCCTGGGCAGCCTTAAACTTTGCCTCAGCGGCACAAGCGTACCCGGCTGGAACACCACCTGCCTTCCGCCGGAGGAAACAGTTATGCCTTTGCTGTTCCCGGACACTTTGTATTCACTTAAATCCCACCAGACAAGCCCGTTTCTGATGGCCTGTTCGTAAATATAGTATTGTTCCTTCTTTTTGGCCAGCAGCTTATGAAGGTCCCCGATCTCTATCCCAAGCTGATAAAACCGCACCTGGGTATTTTCCTGGTCCAGATCGGCAAGGGCACTTCCGGAGAGAACGGCCCCGCTTTTCTTTTTAATGTCAAGTGACATGTAAGCCTTCAAAGCATTGTACTTTGAGTTAGTGCCTGCCAGAAACTGATCTATACTGCCATGATATTCAGGTATTGCCGGCCTGATCTCCCTGACGCAGGAGAAAAGCATTACTGAAAAAATCAGGATACTAAGATGAAGAAAAAAGCGCTTCGATAGCCTCATTCAAATTACCAACCCCGGTTACGCGGAGTACACCATTCCTTTCAGTTTTGATCTTTTCGAGATTGGCCTTCGGGATAACCGCCTGCCGCAACCCGATCTTTGCTGCCTCCCTAATGCGCAGTTTTGCGTTGTTTACCGCCCGCACCTCTCCAGAAAGCCCTATCTCGCCAAAAATAAAGAGATCCGGAGGGATTTTTTTCTCCCGCAATGAAGATATGGCGGCGGCGGCCACAGCCAGGTCCACCGCAGTCTCTTCTATTTTCAGCCCGCCCACCACATTCAGAAAAACGTCCATGCCGCCCAGATGCACTCCGGATATCTTCTCCAGCACGGCCAGAATCAGATTTACCCTCTGTGAATCCACGCCCAGAGCGGACCGCCTTGCCACGCCAAAACTGGTAGGGCTTACAAGGGCCTGTATCTCCACCAGAAGCGGGCGCGTCCCCTCCATGCTGGCCGCCACAACGGAACCGGCCGCATCCAGCGGGCGCTCGGCAAGGAAAATTTCCGACGGGTTGGTCACCTCCCTTAACCCCGAATCGCTCATCTCGAATACGCCTATCTCGTTTGTTGAGCCGAAACGGTTCTTGACCGTCCGTAATATCCGGAAGGAGTGGCTCCGCTGCCCTTCAAAGTAGAGCACCGTGTCCACAATGTGCTCAAGCACCCTTGGGCCCGCAATCGCGCCCTCTTTGGTGACGTGGCCAACTATGAACACTGGCGTACCTGAACGCTTGGCAAAATGCATGAGCTTGGCCGCGCAGTCCCTCACCTGCCCAACAGAGCCGGGCGCCCCCGGCAGTTCCTCGGTATATATGGTCTGGATAGAGTCTATCACCAGCGCCGGAGGCGCCAGTTTTTCCGCCGCGGCCAGTATGGCCTCAAGCGAAATCTCGGAAAGTATCATTAGCTGGGCCGCTTTATTTGCCCGCGCTGTTTCCAGCCCAAGCCTCTCCGCCCTGGATTTTATCTGTTCCGGCGACTCCTCGGCAGACACATACAAGGCCCCTCCATTTTCAGTGCCGGCATTATTGGAACCAGTGCCGTCAAAACTGAAGAGGGCCTGCAATAAAAGAGTTGATTTGCCTATCCCGGGGTCTCCGCCCACCAGAACTACCGAACCAGGCACAATACCTCCACCCAGCACGCGGTCCAGTTCCTCGATCTTCGTGGAAATCCGCTTGCCGGCAGTGGATGTTATGGAAGACAACGGCTCCGGGCGGGCCCGCCCCAAAGAGGATGTAACCCCCATGGCGCGCCTGGGCGTGATTAATCTCTCTTCGGCCATGGTGTTCCAAGCGCCGCAGTCCGGGCAGCGCCCCAGCCATTTCGGGCTTGAATACCCGCAGGCCTGGCATTGATAGACAATCTTCTCCTTGCCGGGCATTTCTTAGTATAACGTGCTGACGGACGTTTTTTCCTTTACTGAAGATACTCCTCATACCAAGTACGAACCCTTGCAGCAGGAAGCGATTTTGATACAGGGTTCAGAGCAGGATCCCCATCCCCTTGCCAGGATGGAAGGCGCCGCGGATTTTTTGGGAAACAAACTTCTTGGCCTCCTCCACGGCATTCAAGGCAGGCGCCCCTTTGGCCAAAAACGCGGCGATGGCGGCTGAAAAGACGCAGCCGGTCCCGTGGTACTCCCCTTCCATCATCTCCGCTGAAATCCTTACCATCTGCCTGCCGTCAAAAAAAATGTCCATCGCCACACCTTTAAGATGGCCGCCCGTTATAACAACCACACCAGGGCCGGTCTCTTTAAGGGCGCGCGCCCCTGCCTCCATCTCCTCCGGGGTTTCTATAGGCAGCCCGGCAAGAACAGATGCCTCGTAAATATTAGGGGTGATAACGGCCGCCAACGGAAACAATTGCTCCCTGATTACATCCAACCCTCCCTCTTCCATCAAAAGCGCGCCGGAGGATGATACGCTCACCGGGTCCACCACCAGATTTTCAAGGGCAAATTCCCTCAAAACCGGCACGATGGCACTCACGGCGCCTGTAGTGGCCAGCATGCCCGTCTTCAATGCCGCAGGCCGCATATCGGCAAGCAAAACCCTCAACTGCTCCTCTATGAAGGACGGCGCTACGGAAGAAAATCCCTTCACCATGGATGTGTTCTGTGAGGTAAGGGCTGTTGGCACGGAAAGCCCGTGCACGCCAAGCTCCTTGAATACCTTCAGGTCCGCCTGGAGGCCCGCGCCCCCCGAGGGGTCCGAACCGGCAATTGTAAGGGCAGTTTCCATAAGCAGATTATAACAGCATTATTTGGTTAAAATACCCTGATGCCCGGAAAACTGACCAAACCGGAAATTGCGGCGCACGTCCTGGCCTCCATTTTTTTCATTTATGCGCTTCTGCTTGCTTCAGGCCGCCCTTTATCGGACCCTGACATCTTCTGGCACATTAAAGCCGGACAGGAAACCGTAAGCCAGGGGCATATCCTCCGGAGTGACCCGTTCTGTTACACATCTCCCGCAAAACTCTCTCCAACGCAGCTAAGGGGAATACGCAGCCAGTGGCTTGGCCAGGCGCTCCTCTATCTTGTTTACGCAGTTGCGGGAATAAGAGGGCTCCTGATATTCAGAGGGCTTTTCATCGTCATGCCGTTTGTTGCGTTCTACTTGATTGCAAATGGCGGCCAGGGCACAAAAACCCCATGGACGGCGCTTTCGATTGCGGCCCCTGCCCTGTCCGTACTTGTAATTGAATTCCCTAACGTGTTCGAACGTCCGCAGGCGTTCTCCTTTGTATTTGTACCAGTCCTGTTATATCTGCTGGAGCGGACGGGGCGGCGGGAAAAACGCCTTCTGCACGCGGCGCTTCTATGTTTATTGATGGCCTTATGGGCAAATACACACGGCGGGTTCATACTGGGCTTCGGTGTTATCGTTGCATGGGGCGTGGGGCTTTGCATCGAATCTATTGCGGCCCGCAGCCTTGCGCCACTGAAGCCAGTACCATTCCATGCCGCCGCCGTTGCAGCATCCGGATTGAATCCCAACGGGTTTGCCTTGCTTCTGTCCTATGTTGGCGGGTTTGTACCAAGCCACCTGAAGATGGGCACCCAAGCGGCTGCCGGGGGGGACCTGTCCGCAAATATAATCGAGTACAAGCCCCTCTGGTTTCTTGTTAACGGGCTCCATTTTACGTTCCCCTATTTCATATTCGCTTTCTTTCTGGCCATGCTGCTGCTTCTTATCGCTGGCAAGGCAAGGCCCGCCATGATATCCGTAGCGCTTTTCCTCAGCCTGTTTGCGTCAATCTGGTCCAGAGGGGTTGCGTTTGCGCTTATCGCCCTGCCCTTTACTGCTTATGGTGCGCTTGCAAATATAGGGGCAGCGAAAAAGCGGCTTGCCATAGCGGCCTGCTCCGGATTCATTATCATATGGGCTGGGTTTGCAATAAACGCCTGGGGAACAAACCCGTACGCATTCAGTCCGCAGGCGGCAGGCCATTCCATAACTAGTTCCATGCCTTCGGAGGCGGCCGGTTTCATCGCCGCAAACAACCTTAAAGGGCCTATGTTCAACAAGGTTGAATGGGGCGGATACCTGCTCTGGAGATTATACCCGCGTTATAAAGTTTTCCTGGATGGCCAGCTTGTAAACATATCCGCCGCGCAGGATTACCTGAAGGCCATCGGGGCTACGCCCGGCTGGCGGGGCGTGCTGGACAAATACCGCGTGAACTTCATCGCGACCGAGCTTGTAAATGACAACGCCGGGCAGGCGGTGCCGCTTGTGCTTGCGCTTCTTCGCCCAGCCTCCGGATGGGAACTGGTCTTTTGCCAGGACAACTCGGCCGTGTTTGTAAAAGAGCACAGCCAGAAAAAATTGTTTAAGCTTCCAGCGGAGATTGCTTACGAAGCCATGCTGGAGGAGGCCGATGGGCTGCTGGATGCAAGGCCGGATTTCAAGGACGCGCTATTTACAAAGGCGATAGCCCTCTATGGGCTTGGTAGAAATGCGGAATCCGGCGAGATATTGCATGCCCTGCCCGGCGCTCCGGAGCCCGCTGCTTTTATTAAATCTCTTCCGCAAAACTAGGCGGTTTGGGCCTTAGCCTGGCTAGCCGGTAACGCTCACCAGCGCCCCCCTTTTTTAACGTTCAAAGCAAAACCTGCAACCTGCTGATTTAAAATAGTTTTTACGAATTTTTTGTTCAAACCTGTTCAATCCCGGTGCATGCCTTAATACCTTTTCAGCCATTTTCAAAGATCACAAAGGGACGACCCTTTCATCCCAAACCAGCGCCATCATAACCCGTCCATATATGACATTGTCCATATGACATGTGTCACTAAGTGCATGTCATAGCTTTGTGCTGCCGCCAGTTGGCGATTGACACCTCAGAGCCTTCAAAAATCTCTTGCAATGAAAGGTGAATTACTGCCTAAAAATATAGCGGCTGCCGGAATTGGACCGGGAAATGAATAAAGGAATGCTGGGCTTCAAAAATAAAAATATGCTTGAGTCAATCATAACAACGTTTAATTCGAATTCTTAAGATTTGGCCTTTGACGTACAGGGCAACGCGAGGCGGATTGTGAGGTAGCGCGCCCGCTAAAAAAAGCAAAACCTGGAAATCGGGATTAAAGCGAATCGGCAAACGCCGCAAAAATTAAAACAGCCAAAGGCAACCTAATCAAAACAGCTGCCGCCTTACATTTTCACCACATGCACCGAGCAGGAGATGCAGGGGTCGTAGCCCCTTATTATCCTTTCGCATTCCTTCTTAAGCGCTTCGGCAGGCTTGCCACTGTTTGCCTTCAAATGATTTAAAAGCGTGCGCTCTATATGGCCTGTGTTCTGCGATGTTGGCGGGACGATCAGGCAGTCTTTTACGTTGCCCGCCTCATCTAGCGTATAGCGGTGGATAAGTATTCCGCGCGGGGCCTCGGTTATCCATGTGGCCGTGCCGGGACGGACCTGCGCTCCGGCTGCGGCCATCGCCGGCCCCTCATAATTTTTTATAATCCTTATAGCCTCGGAGAATGCGTATGCGATCTCGATGCAGCGGGCTATAATGCCCATCTCTATATTGGCAATAGGGATTTGCACCCCGGCGCTTTTCACGGCATCTTTTATCTCTTCCGGCAGCTCATCAAAATTCAGGTTTATGCGCGCAAGCGGCCCGGCAAGGTAGTTTTCCCCTTTGCCGTCCCTCTGTATTTCCCAGTGCAGCGCCGTTGAGTGCCCCACCTGATTTTGCCTGATGCCGTCCAGAAAAGAACCCATTGAAACGTCCAGCCCCAAATTTGAAACAACCCGCCCCTCGTTCATCGGATATTCGCCGGGTTGCCGGAGGGCAACGTATTCAGTATCCAGCGGCACCGGTTGGAAAGGAAGGCCTGCCGCCCAGCTTATGGCCTGTATGGATTTTTCGTAAGCGTCTTCAAGCTCGCCCATTTGAGCAATCAATTCCCTTTTTCCCGGCAATTTAAAAAAACCGCCCGCCTTAACCGAAACAGGATGCACAGGCCTGCCGCCAATAATAGCCATCAGCCCGTTGCCCAATTTTTTAAAATAAAGGCCCAGCCTGGCATACGGCAGATAAGATTTTTTCTCCCACGCGCTTGCCGCCCCGTAAAAATCCGGGCCGTGCAGAAGATAGACGTGCAATGCATGGCTTTCAATCCATTCCCCGGCGTAAAAAAGCCGCCGGAGCTGTTTTATTGGCTGCTCAACCCCAACGCTGAAAATTTTTTCTATCGCGTGCACGGCTGACATCTGGTACGCCACGGGGCATATCCCGCATATCCTTGCCGTAAAATCTATGGCATCCTGATGGGACCTGCCCTTTAAGAAGGACTCGAAAAACCTGGGGGCCTCGAACACCCTGAACTGCGCTTCAACCCTGTCTGCAAGTATCCGCGCAAAGAGGCCAGCTTCGCCCTCCACCCTGGAGAGGTAATCCGTTTGAATGGTCTTGCCGCGCATCAACCTTTTTCTTCCATCTCCCTGAACTTATAAGTGTTCAGCTTGTCCAGCATCAGCCGGCACTGGTTTTCCGTATAACCGAAACCCTGAAAAATCCGCATAAGGGCCTTGATGTTTGCTCCTTCCTTCGGGCCGAAGCACCCGTAGCACGCCCTGTTTAATGAAGGGCACAAAACCCCGCATCCGGCGCGGGTGACAGGCCCCAGGCAGGGCGCCTGCCCGGCCACCAGCACACATGGTATGCCCTTGCGCTTGCATTCCATACACAGGCTGTAACCGGGGACTCCTGGCGTTTTGCCCAGCAGAAATGAGGCCAGCACTTCTGAAAACTCCGCGCTGTTTATGGGGCAGCCCCAAAGCTCGTAATCCACATGGACGTGCGCGGATATGGGGGTAGATTCGGCAAGGGCTTCGACGGCGCCCGGGGCCGGATATTCGCTTGCCTTGAACTTTGAAACATCCGCCCAGTTTCTTAACGCCTGCACCCCCCCTGCGGTTGCGCATGCGCCAATGGTAATGAGGCGGCTGGAATTTTCACGGATACCAAGTAGTTCTTTCGACTGCAGCTCCGTTGAGATGGACCCCTCAACCACTGCAAGATCGAAATGGGCCGCCCCGGCCTGAAAGCCATTGCCACCGGGGGCGTCTTGCCCCTCCTGAAAATATGCTATTTCCATTAGCCCGGCAATTTGCAGAAACTCCTCTTCAAGATTGAATATGGAGAGCTGGCAGCCGTCGCAGGAGGTAAACTTGAATATCCCAATCGTGGGTTTTGCCATTCTATATCTCCTGTACGGCCATAAACTGCCGCACTTCGGAGTACCTGAAAACAGGCCCGTCCTTGCAGACGAATTTGGGGCCGAACATGCAGTGCCCGCAAGTGCCCATGGCACAGTTCATGTTCCTCTCCAGGGAAAGAAATATCTGCTCCGCAGGCAGCCCGCGCAGCAGAAGTTCGTTGATCATGCACCTCATCATTACTTCCGGGCCGCACAGAAAGGCAATTGTGCCCGGGCCATGCAGGGAGATTTCTTCCAGTATGGGCGGGATAAGCCCGGTGCGGCCCTTCCAGTGTTCGTGAGGGTCCGCCTTGTCCACGGTTATGTGCACGTCGAAAAGGCGGCCAAAGGTCTGGAATTCATGCCGGAACAGGATGTCCCTTGGCGACCTTGCGCCATAGATAAGGACGGGCCTTTCATCTGTGCCATGCCCCATTCCGCTTTTAAGCAGACGGCGCACCACCGGGCGCAGGGGGGCCATCCCAAGCCCCCCTGCTATAACGATGAGACTTTTGCCTTCCACCTCCTGCATGGGCCAGCCCCTTCCAAACGGGCCCCGCATGCCCACGATATTGCTTGCGCAGATGCCGGAAATTGCGGAGGTCACGTCCCCGGCAACCCTGATTGTGTGCAGGAGAGGCCCGTCTTCGGGCCCGGAGCTGATTGATATCGCGGCTTCGCCGATGCCGGGTACAGATAACATATTGAACTGGCCGGGGCTGAATGTGTATTGCCGCCTTATGGCTTCGTCCTCTATCCAGAGCGCGAAGGTGGAGGTGTCCCTTGTCTCTTTTTTGGCCCATCTCACTCTGGCCGCAAAAGGACGTGCCCTGTCATACATGGCGCAGCGCCTCCAGTTCCGCGGTAATATCGATGCCGGCCGGGCACCATGTGATGCACCTTCCGCACCCTACACATCCGGACAGGCCGAACTGGGCCTGCGTGTAGGCCAGCTTGTGCGCCATCCAATGCCTGTACCTGGCCTTCCTTGAAAGCCTGAAATTGCCGCTGTGCACTCGCGCGAAACTGCGGGAAAAGCAGGAATCCCATTTCCTGAACCTTTTACCGGAGACTGCCCCTCCGGCAGCGATGCCGCCCAGGGCCGCATAGTCGTAGCTGGTGCTGCAAAAACAGGTTGGGCATACCTGTGTGCAGTTGCCGCATTCCAGATCGCGGCGCGCGATATCATCCCAGTGTGGATGCCCCAGGTTGGCGTAAATTATGCCAGGCAACTCATGCGCCGCAATAGATTTTTTAAAAGCAGCCTTGCAGGATTCAATCCTCCGCCTCTTTGCGGAGATTTCATCTGCGCCCGCCTGCCCAAGCGAGAGTTGTTCAAGTATTTCCGCGCCCTTTGCGCTGCCCTCCTCCAGCAAAAAGGAATCCTCCAGTTCCGTCATCTGTATATCAAAGCCGTCCCGCGCCTCCGGGCCGGTGCCCATGGAAAGGCAGAAACAGTTATCACCCGGATACAGGCAATTCAATGCCACGACAAGCGAGCCGCGGCGCAGAGATTCGTACGCCTGGTCTGCCACGGGGCCGCCAAGGAAGATTTTATCGTAAAGCTTCAGCGCGGAAAGATCACAGGGCCTGACGGTAAAAAAAGCCATCGGACGCTCCGCTATTTTTGGCGCGGGCAGAAAATCAATTTTTGCCCCATTCCTTTTGAATGCAAACAATTCGGAAGCGGGAGGGTGCAGGAAACGTTTGAAGGAGTCCGGCCCCGGAGAGAAGGAGAAGACCTGAGAGTCCTTTCCGGGCAGCAGGCGGCAGCCGCCCGGCCATTGCAAATCCCTTACCCCGGAAGGAATGTCTTTGTACCCTATTTCCTCCATCACAACCGCTCCGCCCTCAGCTTTAGGCCCGATGATGCGGTGCGATTTGCCTAGGACGGCCAGAAGGTCCTCAAGCCGCGCTTTTTTTAATGTCCCCTTGATCGCCATATGCCTGAGCTGGTTCTAGACTGCATTGGCAAGAAATTTATCCACATTCTCTTGCGTTATAACATCAATGCCTGTATCAATGGCATGAGGCACCTGAATCCCCAGTGACGCCTTCCGCAACATGAGGACCGCCATCGAGCCCTGCATTTGCGGAATGGTTGCAGAGGTGGATTCGATCACGCCTTCCTTGATAGCGTCAAGTATGGGCTTGATTGCGTCCATGCTGACCACTTTTATTTTGCCGGCCATCCCGGCCTGAAGTCGTTTCCAACAATGCTGATGCCAGCATCCGTTAAAATCAAAATGGATTTACCCTCTGAAATAATAATATTATGCTAGTGGCCTTATGTGAAGATGGAGACCTGCCAGTGCCTCCGCCAATGAGCCGAAAATCGATCCTTAGAGAATAAAACCACAGAATAGCGCAGGTTACGTCTGAGGTGAAATCTTAAAGACCAGGACCCAGGAGAGCAGAAACACGCAATTTCACTTTTTCTTGGCTGGACAGAAGTCTTACGGGCCGAGGGGGTAGCCCGTTATTATTTCTATGATTTACCTAAACTGAAGGAAGCAGATTATATGTTTACCGTAGCCTGAGCTACGGCGTGTATGTCAAATTGGTGCCGAAGGCGGGATTTGAACCCGCACGGGTTTCCCCACACGCCCCTCAAACGTGCGTGTCTACCAGGTTCCACCACTTCGGCAGACCTATAGAATACTATAAGCAAAAAGGGGTTTTCAACTTCATGGGAAACATAGCAGCCCAATCGTGTGGTAAAGGAACGGCCCTGCTTAAATACGGCTTTAATAAATGGAGCGCATCTTCCCGGTTTTCCTGTCCAGGATTATGCTGTCTACAAAGGCGTTGCCGTTATAAATGTCTGCCTTTACGAACCTGCCAAGGTGCATGCGGATACGGCAGATCAGCCCGCGCTTTGCAAAATACATGTTCAGGGCGTGGACGGCTTCCCTCATGGTTATCTCCGATTGGCACATCCCGTAAGGGCTGTCACAGGCATCGCCATAGGAAATGGGCTGGTTAGGCTGCGCAGGCGGCTGAGGGGACTGCTTTGGGGGTTTTTTATCAGCCGCTTGCAATATCCCGGCCATGGCCAGGACAAGTATAATTGCTATGATGATAATTTTTTTCATTATGAGGCATGAATGGGAGGGAGGGAGGGGGCGGTCCCTCCCATTCACTCGCTTCTATATAAAAGACCTTCCATCCTTTCGGAATAGGAGATCTGAAGCGCCTTGTTTCCCACTAGAAAGCAGCCTTTAAGCCCGGCTTCATTTTCCATATCGATTCATTTAAAAATAACACCTAAGCTTGAAGAAGGTTTGAAGGAATTATGAATAAATTGTGAATACTTTCCAACTCAGGCTTTTTATTCGTTTCGGAACACAATAAAGAACCGTTTGGCCCTGGAAAAAGGCAACCCGGCAAATATCACTTGAGGAACAGGTAAAATGCCTTCCAGTTCTTCCTCGTACCCGGGTCCTTTGCTCATTATCATGTATCCGCCCTTTGCAGTCATACCCAGGCATTGCTTTACAAACTCCCCCGCTTTAAAGAGCGCCCTTGTAACCACCACATCATAAAGCTGCCTGCCCTCCCCGGCACTGTACTGCTTAGTGCCGGTCTCCAGCACCGACGCCCCGGAAAGCCCTAACGTCCTTATAACATGCCGCAGGAATGCCGCCTTCTTGCCTGCTGGCTCCATAAGCCAGATGTTTATCCGGGGCTCAAGGATCTTCATGACAATACCCGGAAAACCGGCCCCGCTGCCCACATCCAGTACTTTTTTACCGGCCCAGAAGTCCTGCGCACTTTCCACGGCAAGCCCTCCCTTTACTACATAAAGAGCAGAATCCAGGAAGTGCTTCTCTATGACCTCAGCATCATCTTTAATGGCAGTAAGATTGTGCGCCCTGTTCCATTTCCGCAATTCCCCCAGATACACAAGCAGGCGGGAAACGGCCTCATCATCCGCCACTGCACCAATGGCTTTCAGGCCTTCCGTCAGCATTTGCCTTTGTTCATTCACCCGCCGTATTCCTCCAGAAAAAAGAGCAGCCCGGCCTTTTCAACCAGTTCCCTGAATTCCTCAAGCTCTTTTTCAAAAACGGCTATGGGCTGCACCTTCTGCAGGATGAATTTCTCCCATAACAAGGCGCCGGAACTGTTCATGAATACGACGTAATTAACAGACACCACAAGCCCGCTTGCATCCAGCTTGGATATCATGATCCGTGCCCAGTTGGGCTTGCCCGGGATCAGATAGCCTTTATAATAGGTTTCCCCCTTGCCAAGCAGCAGGAACTGCTTTAAGTCGAGGACCTTTTGCATCTCGTTTTTTCCAGCGCTATGGAGATAAGCATAAGGGCCGCCGGTGTCATTCCGGGTATCCTGCCGGCCTGGCCGATGTTTGAGGGCCTTACCTCTTCCAGTTTGCCCACAATCTCCCTGGACAAGCCGGCTATTGCCCTGTAATCAATGCCCCCTGGTATGGGGCGGGCCTCGTCCGCCTTAAGCCGCTCGACAGCCTCAAGCTGTTTTTTGATATATCCTTCGTACTTCACCTCGGCCTCAACAAGCTTTCCGGCCGCAGCCGGCCCAGATATTCCGCCTCCATTGCCAGGAGGCGATACCGTCTTAATAAGGTCATACGTAACGCCGGGCCTTCTAAGCAGCTGTTCAAGGCTTGTTCCTTCCAGCCCCGAATCCGGGAGCAACCCGGGCGCAATGCCTGCCAGGGAAACAGCCATCCGGGAGTTTATCCTGGTTTTTGACAGCCTCAGCCTTTCGCCTTGCGCCCACTGTGTTTTCTCCAGGCATACTTTATACAAGTCCTCTGGCAGAAGGCCCGCCTCAAACCCTTTGGCCGCAAGCCGCACGTCCGCGTTGTCGTGCCTTAAAAGCAGCCGGTACTCCGCCCTGGATGTAAACATCCTGTAGGGCTCCGACGTGCCCTTTGTAACAAGATCGTCTATCAGCACGCCAATGTAGGCCTCATGCCTGCCAAGCACAAGCGGTTTCCGCCCGGCCATCTTCAGGGCAGCATTCATTCCCGCAATCAGCCCCTGAGCGGCCGCCTCCTCATAACCGGAAGTGCCGTTTATCTGCCCGGCCAGATAGAGACCGGAGATTTTTTTTGCCTCCAGCGTATGCGCAAGCTCCGTGGGGTATACAAAATCGTATTCCACGGCATAGCCTGGGCGCATGATCGCGGCATTTTCAAGCCCGGCGATGCTGTGGACAATCCCGGTCTGCACCTCCAGGGGAAGGCTTGTGGATATGCCGTTTGCGTAATATTCCGCCGTTTCCAGCCCGTCTGGCTCCAGAAATACCTGGTGCCTCTGCCGCCCAGGAAATTTGACTATTTTGTCCTCAATCGAGGGGCAATACCTTGGGCCTATGCCTTTTATCTTGCCGCTGTAAAGGGGCGAACGGTGCAGCGAGGCCTTTATTATTTCCTCCGTTTTGGCATTGGTGTACGTGAGGTAGCACGGAAGCTGCGGGTTGTTTATTGCCCCGCCCCAATTGGAAAACGGCACGGGTGGGGCCTCGCCCGGCTGGGGCTCAAGCCCGTCAAAATCTATGGTGCGCGCATCCAGCCTGGGCGGCGTGCCGGTTTTAAGCCTGCCCATGGCAAGCCCAAGCTGCCGGAGCGAATCGGACAACCCCACAGATGGGAACTCCCCGGCCCTTCCGGCCCCGTGCGAATCCAGCCCGATATGAATAAGGCCTTTAAGAAACGTGCCTGTGGTGATGATAACGGCGCGGGCCGCGTAAAAAGAGCCAAGTGAAGTAAACACCCCGGCCACATGGCCGTCTTCTGCCGCTATTTTTTCTACCTGCGCCTGCTTGATATCCAGCCCGGAGGCCGTTTCAAGCGCCCGCCGTACCCCCAGCCTGTAAAGGACCCTGTCGGACTGGTGCCTAAGCGACCACACGGCCGGCCCCTTTGACCGGTTCAGTATCCTGCTCTGGATGCAGGCCCTGTCCGATGCCACGCCCATCTCGCCGCCCAGTGCGTCTATTTCCCGCACAAGATGCCCCTTTGCCAACCCGCCGATTGCGGGGTTGCAGGACATCTGGGCGATGGTATCCAGGTTCATAGTGAAAATACATACCCGCATGCCCATACGGCTTGCGGCCAGCGCGGCTTCGCACCCGGCATGCCCGGCCCCAACTACAATTACATCGTAAAAATCACCCATAATTTATTATGCCCCAAACGGAAGGAGGAAGGGCCATTGCAAGGACTTCCGCTGGCATATCTCGTTCAGCAGCGGGTCAAGTACATAGCCGATATAGACCTGAAAGTGCAAGGCGGAAGCACTGTCATTGCCGATGTTGGAACAAAATGCCTTCAAGGCAGGCCGGGGCTTTAGTCTGGCGCCGGAACGTGTGTTATAATTTTTTGCTTTGATACATCACACCCAGGATAGCGCGCACAACACCCCCCACTCATCCCGGAAAGCGGCCCTTTCAGCTTTCGTTTTCTATATTATTTGGGCAATTGTAATCACGTGGCCGCTTGCGCTTCATTTTAAAACCGAAATAGTGGGCGTTGGCGGGGACGACCAGTTATTCATGTGGAATTACTGGTGGGTAAAGCACGCCATCATGGATTTAAAGACAAACCCTTTCTATACCAGTTATATTTTTTACCCGCACAGAACCGGGCTCTTCATGCACGCGCTGATGCTTTTAAACGGGCTTTTGTCCATTCCCCTCCAGTATGTAATGCCGCTTCCCGCTGTTTTCAATATCTTCATATTGCTTTCTTACGTATTGTGCGGGTTCGGCGTTTACCTGCTGGCCCAAAGGTTAACCGGCGACGGCAGGGCCGCCTTTATCGCCGGGTTCATATTCGCCTCTTACGTAAGCGCGTACATGCTTTACGCAAACATTGCCACGGCCCAGTGGGTGCCTTTTTACCTTTATTTTCTGCTGAAGGCTTTTGACGCCAAAGATGGGGAGCCATGGCTTAAAAATTCCCTGCTGGCCGGAATTTTTCTTGCAGCCTGCTTCTTCTCCGATTATTACCATTTTATCGGGGCTTTCTTTTTCACACTGATTGTGCTGGCGGCCTATCTGGCCTCTAAAAAACAGAGGCCTGCCCTGCTTATAAAACGCCTTCTGCCGGCCGTATTTGTTGCATTGCCGTTTGTATTGCCTGTAGCGCTGGCGCTGCTTAAAGCAAAAGGCCTTTATGCCTGGCCGGACAAGCATCTGTTTGAGCAGGCACTTGCCACAAACAGCAACGTTGCCGACCTGGCTGGTTTTTTCTCCCCGGCCACGGCAAATCCGATAATTGGAAAACTGTCGTTTGCCGGATTGTTGACCGGCATGACCCCGGTGGACAAGTTCTGTTACCTGGGGATAACGGCGGTCTTCTTCTCGATTTACGCGTTAAAAGACAAGCTGGACATGAAGCGCTGGATGTGGCTTGCGGCGGCGGTTTTCTTTCTGGTAATGGCAGCCGGGCCTTACCCTCATGTGCTTGGCAGGCAACTGCCAGTGCCTATGCCTTTCAAGCTTTTTGCGGTCAGCGGATTTTTAGCGCAGCTCAGGTCCCCGGTGCGATTTGTTATCTATGCCATGCTGGCCATTTCGGTGCTTGCCGCCACAGGGATGGCGCGGGCCTTTGGCAAAAAACCCATCCTGTTCCCTCTTGTGCTTGTGCTTGCTTTGGTGGAATACACCGCATTCCAGCCCGTGATCGGTTGCAGCGTACCGCCCGTATACAGGCAGATTGCCGCGGATAAAGGCGCCCAGGCTGTGCTGGAGATACCGGTTTCCGTCCGTGACGGCCTGGAATGGACCGGGGAGCCTTACCCCTATTCCTACTCTTTTTATTACCAGACCGTTCACGGCAAGCGGCTCTTTGGAGGGTATCTGTCGCGTGTGCCGCAAAAAACTCTGTGGTCATATTACAACCTGCCAATAATGAGCACCATACTGGAAATAGCGGACCATAACACAAGCAGGCAATTTCTCCAGGCCGCATTTAAAACAGACCGTGAAGCCGCACCCTATTTCCTGGACCTCTTCGGGCTGGACTATATTGTTGTGCACCGGATACCTCCGGGCAAGACCACGCCGGACATGTCCGCGATCTTTACTGAACAATATTTAACAAATGTGCTGCCGCTGGCTAAAATCTACGAAGACCCCGGTCTTGCCGTGTACAGGACCATACACGCCCCGTTGCGGCAGACGGTGGTCCAGGCAGGCACGGAGCCGTCCACCATGTATCTGTATAACGGCTGGATAAACGGCCAGTCAGACGGGCAGCAAGGGTTTGCATGGGCAACCGGAAAGAAGTCCATTCTGCTTGCCAATATGCAGCAGCCAGGCCCCAATTACGGACTTGGGCTTGAACTGAAAGCATTTGACGGCACCACGGACAAGAGGGTGGATATCGGGATAAACGGACGCTATATTGCCACGCTTTCGTTAAATGATAGCTGGAATTTTTATCGCGTTAACATTCCTGCCGGCCTGATAAAAAAAGGGCTGAACAGAATTTACTTCAAGCCCGGGCAGACCGCTGTGGCGGCATCGGTGGCCATGGGAATTTTGCGGCCGCAGTTCCCGATGCCATATCTTGCGCCGCATTATCCTTTGTACTGGGAACAAAACAACGCCAAATTTAATCACCCGCGTGTCTCGTTTGCCCTGGCGTGGTTCTCGATAGGGCAAACGGGCAACAATTGAGGGCCGGCGAATCACCTTCCCCCGTGTGTTAAAATAAAGGCCACTATGATCCGCAGCCGGGCCTTTGTCTTTCTTTTCCTGTTTGTCCTTCTGGTCTATTCGCTTACATTTTCCGCGGCGGCAACTTCTTTTACCGTTGGCGAAGGATTTATGAAATCCCTGGTGCTTAGAACTTTTTTAAAATCCGGCCAACTGGGTGTGGACTGGGGCATAATGGGCGTAAAAGGAAATTTCGGAAAATACTATACCCAGCATGAGTTCGGGCAGAACTTTTTCATCCTGCCTTTTTTCATCCTTTTCAAGTCCCTGCGGGCAAGCGGCTATCCCTTATATTTTTCAAACGCATTTTTTTCAGCTTTGACTTCCGTGCTGCTGTTTAAGATGCTCTTTTCCATAGGGTACGGGCGGACAGCTTCCTGCCTGACATCCCTCTTCTATTCGCTTGGCACATTTGCCTGGTTTTATGCCGCCAAAGTCCCGTTCGAGCAGCCGGTAGCGGCCTTCCTTCTGCTTGGAGAATTCTACTTTGCCATCGAATATTTAAAAGAGCCAGGCAAAAGGTTTTATCTTCTTATCTCGGCTGCCTTCTTCGGATTCGGGGTGATAACAAAGACCGAGCTTGTCCTTAGCATTGTGCCACTGGCGATACTCCTGTGGACAGGGTTTGGTATGCAGGCCCGCACCAGAAAAATGTTGACGGCCGCGGCGGTTTTCGTTGCAATCTCAATCCCGTTTGCTGCATTTTCACTCTTTTATAATTACGTCAGGTTTGGCGGTATCTTCCGGACCGGGTATTCGGCATTCATGGAGCGGGCTCTTTTCAAGCCGGGATATCTGCCGATGGGGCTTGCAGGGTTCCTGTTCAGCCCCGGCAAGGGGATTTTCTTTTATTGCCCGGTGCTCATACTTCCCTTGCTTGCAATCAGGCAGTTTTACAGGAAAGCCCCGCGCCACGTGTTTCTTGGGGCGGCTGCCACTGTTCTAATCTATCTGATGTTTTACAGCCTTTGGGTGGACTGGCACGGGGATTTCTGCTGGGGGCCAAGATATCTTATTATTATTACCCCGTTTCTTATCATGCCATTGGCGCAGATGTTTGAAAACTGGGGCAGGCTCTCCCGTGCGGTAAAAGGGCTTGCACTGTCCGTTCTGATTGCAAGCGTTTCAGTGCAGGCGGCGCCCGCTATATCCAATTTCTACCTTGGCCTTGCAATGAAATACGGGGGCAATAATCTGGCACTTGCCGCGGACCGCCTTGGAGGCGAAGGCTCGTACGGCTTCTGGAAAAGTTTCTTCAGCCTCAAAGAGAGCCCGTTATTAAACCAGTTTGGCATACTCTCGGATACTGCAAGGATAGCCATGGACAAAAGAAACGCGTTCACGGTCATGCTGAAGCTAAGCTCCCAGTGGCCCCCAGATGTTTTTGTATACATAATGAAGTGGTTCAGATATTACCGTTTTGACCTTTGGTGGGCACAGGCCGGGACAACCACAGCCTATTTCTGGGCGGCCGGGATTTTTACCCTGGCCCTCTTCTGCCTGTACGGCCTGATAACAGAGCTAAAGAAGCCCGCCCAGCCCTAAGCCTCTTCCGGCGGTTCAGTCCTCAAACGGTAGCCCACAGCGGGCTCGTTTATAAGAAAGCGCGGCCTGGCAGGGTCGGCCTCCAGTTTGTGCCGCAGCTGAGTCATGTAAACACGCAGGTATTGGGTCTGGTGGGCGTAAGCAAGCCCCCACACCTCCTTTAACAGCTGGCTATGGGTAACCACCCGGCCGGCGTTTTGAATCAGGACGGAAAGCAGTTTGTACTCTATGGGCGTAAGGTGCACCTCCGCTTCGTTTACAAATACCTGCCGCCTGGTCAAGTCCACCTTCAGCCTGTCTATCTCGAATACCGATTCATTACGCCCCAATTTCCGGGCCGCCTTGTGGCGCAGGGCAACGCGTATGCGCGCAAGCAGTTCGCCCGCCCCGAATGGCTTTGTAAGGTAATCGTCCGCCCCGGCATCCAGGGCCTTCACCTTGTCACTCTCCTGCCCCCTTGCCGAGATCACTATAATGGGAATGTCGGTCCATTCCCTGAGCCCCTGCGTTACATCCAGGCCGTCGGTGTCAGGCAGCCCCAGGTCCAGAAGGATAACATCCGGGTTTCTCACCGCCGCCTGTGTGATCCCGTCTCCACCGGTTCCGGCCTCCTCCACCTTATAGCCGTGCCCCTGCAATACGACCCGCAGGAAACGCCTCATCTGGGGTTCATCCTCAATCATAAGGACCGTGCCTTTGTCTTCCATAACTCAGGGCCTCACCCCGTCCAAGGAATTTTCCGGCTCCGGCATCAGGGGTTTTTCGCCCCCGATAGGTAGTGTAAACCTGAATGCCGCGCCTCCGCCGGGGCGGTTTTCCGCATGGATATTTCCCCCGTGGGCCTCAATGATGGCGCGGCAGATGGCCAGCCCAAGCCCGATACCGCCGGAGGGGCCGTGCACGAATTTCTGGAATATGTTCTCCTCATGTCCGGGCAAAATACCGGGGCCACGGTCCGCAAGCTCCACAATCAGATACCCGCCA
Source organism: Nitrospirota bacterium (assembly GCA_021813405.1). GTDB lineage: Bacteria > Nitrospirota > Thermodesulfovibrionia > Thermodesulfovibrionales > JdFR-88 > JAKAKS01. Next base: position 42,113 of record JAKAKS010000021.1, on the reverse strand, counting down.
TTGACCAGAGCCGAAAGATCGACAGGCGTATCGGCGGGGGTATATTTCAAGGTGTTGTCCAGCAGGTTCATTAGGACCTGCTCGATCAAAAGCGGGTCAAATGGCACAAGCGGCAGGTCCGCCGGGATATTCACGTGGAGTTCCCTGTCCTTAAGCCTGCCGGAAAGCCGGTTCAGGGCCACACCGGCAATCTCCTCCAAAGACTGCCATTCCTTTTTTACGGTTATCTCTTTGGACTCCAGCCGGGTCATATCCAGCACGTTTTTAATTATCTGGTTCAAGTGCTCGGCCTCTTCCTGTATCGTGCCTGCAAGCTCCTGCCTGCTGTTCTGGTCCAGGGCTATGTCTTTTTGCAGGAGCGCGGTAGCGGCCCCGGTAATTGCCGCAAGAGGGGTGCGCAGATCGTGCGAGACTGAACTGAGAAGCGTGCTTCTGAGAGCCTCCGTTTCGGCCCTCAGGAAGGCCTGCTGCGCTTCCGCCCCAAGCATGGCCCTGTCTAACGCCAGGGCTATCTGGTTGGCAAAGCTCTCAAGGGCGTGCACCTGCTCATGGTCAAACTCCACCGAGGGTCCGGGCATCACGCCCAATACGCCCACAGTTCTGTTTGATGCCGTAAGCGGAATATAAACAGCCTCCGCTCCCGATAATGTGTCCGTGCCAAGCCCGGCCTCCTGCCGGTGGTCAAAAGCCCACTGGGCAACACCGGCCTCGTTGGCGTCCAGGGCGAAGGTCTCAAGCCCGGTTGCCGGGGCAATCAGTTTCCCATTATCGTCGGGTACAAGGATAACGGCCCGGCTTAAAAAAAGGTCGCTTAACCGCTTTACTGCCACCGTGCTTAATTTGGCTATACCCCTTTCATGCACCAGTTCGCGGCTTAGGCTGTAAAGGGCGGCAGTCCTTTTCTCTCTGGCCCGCGCGGCCATGGCCTGCTGGCGTATCCTCAAGGTAAGTCTGCTTATTACAAAAGCCACCACGAACATTACAGCGAAGGTAAATAAATATTTCACTTCACTTACAGCAAATGTGTACCGGGGGGGGACAAAAAAGAAATCGAAGGCCGCTATGCTTAAAAAAGTGGCCAAAAGTGACGGCCACTTACCGGCCCTGCTCGAAACAAGGACTATGCACAGCAGGTACACCATTGCTATATCCACCGCAGCCAAATACCGGGATAACAGAAAGGCGATACCCGTTGCAACAGCAACGCTGACAATACTAAACGGCAATTCCTTCCCATTGGCCTGTCTGGGCGGGGCGGCCTTTGTTACATGCTGGACAACCGGTTCGCCTATATCGCCGGTGATTACGTAAACGTCTATCTCACCACTGCCCCGTACAAGCTCATCCAGCATGGAGCCAAACACCTTGTCTTTCCAGCGTGGATGGGTAGGTTTGCCTATCAGTATTTTCGTGACATTGCGCTCACGCGCATACGTCAGTATCTCCTCGCTGGCCTTATGCCCCGAAAGCGTAACGGTCTCCGCCCCCAGGCTTTCGGCAAGCCGCATATGTTCGGCAAGCTGTTTGAGGTCGTTCTCCGAGGGTTTTACCTTATGGGGGGCCTCCACGTAAACGGCTATCAGTTCCGCCCTTAGCCCGGCGGCCATGCGCTTGGCCGCGCGGATAAGGCGGATGGAACGCGGGTTCGGCCCAACGCACACCAGTATGCGCTCGCCGGCCGGCCATACCTCCTTCACACCCTTGCCGGCGCGGTAAGTGCGCATCTGTTCGTCCACGCTTTCAGCGGTGCGGCGCAGCGCCAGCTCCCTTAGCGCCAGCAGGTTTCCTTTGCGGAAAAAGTTCTGCCTTGCCTGTGCCGCCAGTTCCGGAACGTAAACCTTCCCTTCGCTAAGCCGTTTAAGCAGGTCTTCAGGCGGAAGGTCGATAAGCTCCATATCATCGGCCCGGTCCAGCAAAAAATCGGGTACAGTCTCCCGCACGCTGATCCCGGTGATCTGCGTAACCACATCGTTTAAGCTTTCAAGGTGCTGAACATTCAGAGTTGTATAAACATTTATTCCCGCCCCAAGCAGTTCGTACACGTCCTGCCAGCGTTTTTTATGGCGGCAGCCGGGGGCGTTTGTGTGGGCCAGTTCGTCAACCAGGATTATGCCGGGCTTGCGAGCAAGGGCCGCGTCTATATCGAATTCCTGAAGCCTGGTCCCGCGATATTCCATGGCGCGCCGGGGCATCACCTCCAGCCCTTCCAGCAGGGCTTCGGTCTCTTTGCGCTTATGGGTTTCGGCAAGCCCTATCACCACGTCTATGCCTTCGGCTTTCTTCTGACGGGCGGCTTCAAGCATGGCATAAGTCTTGCCCACGCCGGGGGCGGCGCCAAAGAATATCTTCAACTGCCCCTCGCGCCTGCGCTCCTCTTCCATGCGCACCCGGCTTAACAACTGGTCGGGATCAGGCCTGTGTTCTTCTTTCACCTTATCTCCCTACTTTTTGCCAAACTGGATCACCAGCCCGCCAGCTACAATCAAGACCAGCCCCGCCCAGGTGGGGACGGGTATGTTCTCCCGGAAGACAAACCGGCCAAAAAGCACGCTTACAACAGCAAACACCCCAACGTAAACGCCAAGGAGCCGCGAAAAATCCCACTTCACCATGTTGACAGTCAACCCATAAAAGCCAAGCACCACCATACCAAGCACGACAAGGATAAGACCGCGCGTCCTCAAACCCTGGCGGACTACCGCGTCCCCGCCAACTTCAAATATTGCCGCAAGCACAAATATTAGCCACGCTCCAAAAGGCATGCCTGAGCTCCTTTCTATTCTCCAAGCTTACATCTTAATAATAAATAGTGTAAAACCGGTATTAAAATGCCGGCCTGGGGTATAAGGATTTAATCAAGATTGACATTCCCGGCGGCGTGCAATTATATTGTCATGACAGCCTAAATCCGCCAAAGGCGGATGCGGGGGACCCGGAAGCCGGGGCGCATTCCTCTTGAGGATAGGGTACTTCCAGCCCAAGCCCGTCAGCTAACCTCGCAGGCATATTGGAGGGGAATTTGTTGAAAATTCTTATACCGTTTTGCGCGCCATTCCAAATGCCAGCTTAATCCTGAGTTTTTGCAGAAAAAAACAATGCAGGAAAAACAAAATACCATAAAGGGCATTACCAAATCCATGGGGCTTGTCTTCGGCGACATTGGGACCAGCCCTATTTATACGCTTACAGTCGTTTTTCTGATCCTCAAGTCATCGCCAGAAAACGTTATCGGCGTTTTATCAATCATGATATGGACCCTTGTAATTCTTGTCACGATCCAGTATGCATGGGTGGCGATGAACCTAAGTCACAGGGGCGAAGGCGGCACGATAGTTCTCAAAGAGATATTGGCATCCGGCCTGAAATCAAAAAAACTTATTTTCTTTGTCTCCATATTGTCATTTATAGGAATTTCGCTGCTCATGGGGGATGGCGTTATCACCCCCGCAATAAGTATCCTGAGCGCAGTTGAAGGCAGCGTGCTGATACCCGGTTTCGAGCACATCTCCAGAGGCATAATAGTGCTTGTATCAATTATTATCGCGGTCCTGCTTTTTTCCGTGCAGAGCAAAGGCACGGAGAAAGTGGCCGGGGCCTTCGGCCCGATAATGTGCATATGGTTTGCCGCACTGTCACTGTCTGGCCTGGCCGGCATCATGCGGGAGCCTGTGGTCCTTACGGCCCTGAACCCATGGTATGGCATAAAATTTCTGCTTCTGCACAGCATGAAGGGATTTCTGGCCCTTGGGGATATCATACTTGTGGCAACGGGCGGAGAGGCACTTTATGCAGACATGGGGCACCTGGGCGCAAAGCCCATAAGGCAGGCGTGGGGTGGGGTTTTTATTGCTCTTATGCTTAATTATCTGGGCCAGGGCGCCTTCCTGATGACACACCCGGGGGCAAAAAACATTCTTTTCGACATGGTTTTCCATTATGCACGTGCGCTATATGTGCCATTTCTGCTGCTAAGCATTGCCGCCACCGTTATAGCCTCCCAGGCGATGATAAGCGGCATGTTTTCGATAGTCTACCAGGGCATTACCACCAGGGTGATGCCCATGTTCAAGGTGGACTACACCTCCCACGAGTTGCAGTCTCAGATCTATATACCGGCAGTAAACTGGTTTCTTCTCATTGCCGTTGTCATGATGATGCTTAAGTTCCAGGCGTCAAGCAACCTTGCCGCCGCATACGGGCTGGCGGTTACAGGGACAATGACGATCACCGGCATTATGATAATCTGGATTTTTTCTTTAAGAAAACAGCCGCTATATGCTTTGGGCGGCATAGCGGTCACCTGCGTTGACATTACATACCTTAGTGCCAACATGACCAAGATCCCGCATGGCGCTTACTGGTCCCTTATCATCGCATCGATCCCCCTTGCAACTATCTTCTTATGGACTGAGGGCCAGAAAAAGCTCTACAGGCAAATGGAATTTATGCAGCTTAAGGATTTCCTTGTAAAGTTCCGGGAGCTTTATTCCAAACCACGCAAACTGGAAGGCACTGCCCTTTTCCTTTTGAAAGATGTAAAAGAAATCCCTTTCTACATAATTCAAACCATGTTTACCCATGGTGTAATTTATGAAGACAATATCTTCTTATCGGTAATAAAAAGAATCGACCCATATGGCATAGCCGGTTACTTTAAAGAGGACCTTTCATCCGGTCTCAGGGTTTTTGAGATACAGGCGGGGTACATGGAAGTGATCGAAATCGAGGATATTTTGAGGGAAGCGGGAATCGAGGCAAGGGTGGTCTTTTATGGACTTGAAGACATTGATACCAAAAATCCCATATGGAAAACGTTTTCAGCCGTCAAGAAACTTACGCCCACTTTTATAAAATTCTATAATTTCCCATCAAAAATGCTGCATGGCGTGCTGACAAAGATCAGTTTGTAAATCTTAATGAAAATTTTATATCCCCCCGCATTTTAGCACCTTTTTTACACTGTTTATTGCTGGGATTATCAAAAAGGAGATTTTCCCCAAAAATGTCCTGCATTATTTCCGTTTTCTTTTCAGGAGCAAGCCATGCCGATTAAGGAATTTCTGATCGGCAGCCCTCTTGGGATCACATACCCCGGGCTATCGCGGGGCGGCCTTATTGGTTGATTACGTGCTGACCGTAACAGTGAGTATATCGGCTGGAGTGGCCGCCATAACCTCGGCCTTCCCCGTGCTTGCGCAACATGCCGTTTTACTTTGCCTTACCTCGATACTGGCGATAATGGCAATTAACCTGCGCGGCGTAAAGGAGTCTGGCAAGGTATTTTCCTTCCCGGTCTATATATTTATAGGCAGCCTTGTTCTGCTGATTGCGGCGGGGCTATTCAGATGGTTTTTCAATTCCCACGGTGCAGAACCAGATTGTATCCGCAACCGGCGGGACGGTGCCGCTTTTTATAATACTAAGGGCGTTTATCCTTGGCGGGCTTACCCTGCAGAAATGCGTTTCTGGCCCAGAGCTTCCATATCGTGCCCCGGGAGAGCGAGACCGTGCTTTCATAGCTTGCCAGGGCCACGTTCGGCACCGGCATCATTTATTACGCAATCCAGTTCGCCACCGCGGCCATCCTGATTCTGGCGGCGAATACTTCGTTTGCCGATTTCCAAAGGCTGTCGTCCATAATGGCAACGGACCGCTACCTGCCCCAGGCAGTTGGGCAACCGCGGCGACAGGCTGGTTTTCTCAAACGGGATACTCATCCTTGGCGCCATTTCAGCCGTACCCATAATAATTTTTGGCGGGGACACGGACGCGCTTATCCCGCTGAATGCGGTAGGCGTATTCGCCGCATTTACGCTCTCGCAGGCCGGGATGGTAAGGCACTGGTACAGGCTGCGGGGAAAAGGGTGGATCAAGAGCATGAGACGGTCAAATACGCCAAGGCACTATCAGATGGCGTCAAAGCCGTTTACGTTGCCCTGGACATTATGAGGCAAGAAAACTTGAGGAAAAATGGAAGGATTACGCAGGGGGGTGAATATCCAAACGGCGTGATAACCGTGGTCATGCCGGAGTTTGTGCCATTAAAGTGTTGGCATCACCTCCTGCATAACCAGACAGCGCTTCCTATAAAGGGTAAACTGCTCTTTAAAAAAGACGTGGTCTCCACAAGCGTTCCTTTACGGCTTCAAAGATGAATTAATGCTCCAGAGAAGCAAAACGCCTTCCGGAAAGGCGCCGTCTGGTCTCCTTTCCACTTTTTGCGCTGTGAAAAAAATTGTCCCAGACCGCTATGAATTTCTTAAGATAATTTTTCGTCTGGTCAAGAAAACGGTTGCGGGCGGCCCTCCCAGGCCCCTCGTTGTATGAAGCCGCAATGAACAGCCTTTTTAATTCGGGCTGCCTGCGGAAACAGATCAGCCTGGCCCTGTTTAGGTGCCCAAGGTTGGAATCGAAGATCAGAAAAGAGGCCATGGCAGCATTAACAAGATTGCCTGCGCCCGAGACAAAGTCCGGTAACAGCCCCGCTTTCGGATATTTTCTGCGGACCAGATCGTAAGTGGGCCGCGTAAACTGGAAAAGCCCGCGGGCACCGGCGCTGGAATTGCAAAACCGGTAAGAATCGCCCTGGTTTAATGCCAGGGTAACCAGCACCTTATCGGCAAGAGGGGTAACCGGCCTTTTTGCCTTACAGCAGGCATTGAAATCGCGGGGGTCTATATGCTCGATAAGCGCAATAGTTATGGGTACATCCGTGGGGACGGTATCGGCAACCAGCCTGCCGCGATAGGCCCTGGATTTTATTCTCATTCTTTTCAGGTTTGCCCTGGCCCTGGCCACAACGGCCCGCAAATAAACCATTCCCTGCCTCCTGACTTCGGGGGTGTCCATCTGCTGCGAGTACGGGACGTAAACCGCTTCTTCAATCCTGCCGTACCTGTCCCGTACAGCTCTTTTCATGGCCAGGGCAAGATAACCTTTTTCCTTGACGCTAAAGGCCGTACCCATCCCCAGATCCAGATTGTCGAATGCTATCTTTAAATTGCTATGTACATGGCCCGTGTAATCGACCCTGACCGTTTGGATTTCCCCATCCGGGCCACGGACTGCAAGAAGAACATTGGCCCTGCATACGCGGCCGCCGCAGGTCTGGTATCCGGCTGTCTGGTTTTTAAGGACTTCCTTCGCCCTGGCAATACCGTCAAGCATTCCGGTTTCCTGTGCCCCGCAAGCGGCGGCAAAAAATAGAATGAAAAAGAAAACTGTTACCGCTTTTTTCATATCTTGCCCTTCCGCGGTTTTGTTGGAGGTATCCGTAAAAATTATACAGGAAAAAACATTTTATTCCGGCTAAATTCTTAATGAAATTTTTATATCCCCGCCCCTCTTTTTAGCGCCTGTTTTACAGCATTTACTGCTACGATTTATCTGAAAGGAGATTTTCCTGTATGCACGACGCAATATATATAGGATTGACTGCAGCCTTATTCGGCTTATCCTGGCTCCTGATAAAACTATTTGAAAGGATTTAACAGGTAATATGGAAATTTTTTACTGGATAGGCGGCATTGTGACAATCGGCCTCCTTATCTATCTGATGGTGGCCCTGCTGAAGCCGGAGATATTCTCATGACCGCAAACAGCGTGTTTCAAATTATTATCTACTTTGCAGTCATTGTAATATTAGCCAAACCGCTGGGGCTCTACATGGCCAGGGTTTATGAAAACCAGCCTGCAAGGATGGGCCGGTTCCTGGGCCCGCTTGAAAGATTGTTCTACAAGCTCTGCGGCATAAATCCCGAAGAGGAGATGGGCTGGAAGCAGTATGCATTGTCGGTGATTGTCTTCAGTGCCGTTGGCGTACTTGCCGTTTATCTCATCCAGCGCATACAGGGCGCGCTGTTTTTCAACCCGCAGAAGTTTCCGGCGGCAACACCAGACCTTTCCTTCAACACGGCGGTCAGTTTTGTCACAAACACAAACTGGCAGAACTACGGTGGTGAAAACACGCTTGCCTACTTTACCCAGATGGCCGCTTTAACAGTGCAGAACTTTGTCTCCGCAGCGACTGGAATGGCGGTGCTTGTTGCGCTTATCCGCGGTTTCAAGCGGAACTCTGCCACCACAATCGGCAATTTCTGGGCGGACCTCACGCGCGGCGTAATTTATATATTGATGCCGCTTTCCGTAATCCTTGCGCTTGCGCTGGTGCCGATGGGCGTAATCCAGAGCATGGGCAAATACAAAACGGTAAAGCTTATACAGGCCTTTACTTACGACAATCCGGAACTGGACGCCCATGGCAACACGGTTTTGGACGCAAAAGGCAGTACGGTTACTGAAAAGGCGCAGATGGCGGAGCAGACAATCCCCATGGGCCCGGTGGCCTCCCAGGAAGCGGTAAAGATGCTGGGCACAAACGGCGGGGGTTTCTTCAACGTCAACTCCGCCCATCCGTTTGAAAACCCCACGCCGCTGTCCAATTTACTTGAGACACTGGCGATTCTGCTTATACCCTCGGCCTTGTGCCTTACATTCGGTGAAATGGCCAATGATAGGCGGCAGGGTTGGGCGCTATTGGTTGCCATGCTTGTTGTTCTTGTGCCGCTTACATTCTTATGCGCACATCTGGAACAGGGCGGCAATCCGCATTTCGCATCTGCTGGCATTAATCAGGCCGCAAGCTCACTGCAATCCGGCGGGAATATGGAAGGCAAGGAGACACGCTTTGGCATAACAGACTCCGCCATATGGGCCACGTGGACCACGGCGGCCTCCAACGGCTCTGTAAACTCCATGCACGATTCGTTCACGCCCCTGGGCGGGCTGATACCAATGCTTCTCATTCAACTGGGCGAAGTTATATTCGGCGGCGTAGGTTCCGGCCTGTACGGCATGATCATATTCGCCATAATCACGGTGTTTGTTGCCGGCCTGATGGTGGGCAGAACGCCTGAATACCTCGGCAAAAAAATAGAGATGTATGAGATGAAGATGGCGGCCTTCGTGGTGCTTATAGTAAACGCGCTTATAAAAATAGGCACGGCCATAGCGGTCTCAACAAAGGCAGGATTAGCCGGGATAAGCAATCCCGGGCCGCACGGGTTTTCAGAGGTGCTATATGCGTTTTCCTCCTTTGCGGACAACAACGGAAGCGCATTTGCGGGCCTGAACGGCAATACTCCGTTTTACAACGTAATGGGCGGCATCATAATGTTTCTGGGACGGTTCTGGGTGATAATCCCGGTGCTGGCAATAGCGGGCTCATTGGCAAAAAAGAAGCATGTCCCCGCCGGGCTTGGCACACTGCCCACGCATACGCCGTTGTTTGTGGTGTTCCTGATCGGCGTGATCATAATAGTGGGCGCGCTTACATTCATGCCGGCCTTGGCGCTTGGGCCCGTGGCCGATTATCTGATGCACTAGGAAGATAGAGGGAATGATGAACAAGAAAGATAAAACAAAAAGATCACTCTTTGAGCCGAAGATAGTGCGCCGGGCGGCATGGGACTCTTTCAGGAAACTGAACCCCGTATACCTGGTAAAAAACCCGGTGATGTTCGTTGTGGAGGCAGGCAGCGTGCTTACCACCCTGCTTTACTTCCACGCAATCATTACGGGCAAAGGTGAGGCTTCGCCGGGCTTCATCCTCCAGATTTCCATATGGCTGTGGGTGACGGTGCTGTTTTCAAACTTTGCCGAATCGATGGCCGAGGGGCGCGGCAAGGCCCAGGCAGATGCGCTGAGAAAAACCAGGCAGGACGTTATGGCCAAACGGCTGGCCACCCACCGGAGGGACTCTGAAGTTACAAAGGTCACCTCCTCCATGCTGAAAAAGGGCGATGTAGTGCTGGTGGAGGCTGGAGACGTGATACCGATGGACGGTGAAGCGATAGAGGGCGTTGCTTCCGTAAACGAGAGCGCCATAACCGGCGAAAGCGCGCCGGTTATTCGTGAATCCGGCGGCGACAGAAGCGCCGTTACGGGCGGCACGATTGTGCTTTCAGACTGGCTTGTGGTAAGGATAACGGCCAATCCGGGGGAGACCTTCCTGGACAGGATGATCGGCATGGTTGAAGGCGCAAAACGCAAGAAAACGCCAAACGAGATAGCCCTGAACATACTTCTTGCCGGGCTTACCATAGTATTTCTGCTGGTGACGGCAACTCTGCTTCCGTTCTCGATATTCAGCGTGCATGCCGCAGGCCACGGCAGCCCCGTTACAATTACCGTGCTGGCGGCGCTGCTTGTCTGCCTTATCCCAACAACCATAGGCGGGCTGCTCTCCGCTATAGGCATTGCCGGGATGGACAGGATGATACAGGCAAATGTTATCGCCATGTCAGGCAGGGCGGTGGAGGCGGCAGGCGACGTGGATGTGCTTCTTCTGGACAAGACAGGGACTATAACCCTGGGCGACAGGCAGGCCACCTTGTTCATGCCAGCGCCGGGGGTGGATGGACAGGCGCTTGCCGATGCCGCCCAGCTATCCTCACTGGCGGATGAAACCCCTGAAGGCCGCAGTATCGTTGTGCTTGCAAAAGAAAAATACGGCCTGCGGGAGCGTGATATCCACGCGCTTGGCGCGCACTTTGTGCCCTTCAGCGCCCAGACAAGAATGAGCGGCGTGGACCTTAACGGCCGGGAGATCAGAAAAGGCGCTGCCGACGCCGTGGAAAAATACGTGGTATCCAAAGGCGGCACCTTCCCTTCAGATGTGCGCACAGCCGTGGACGATATTGCCAGGCTTGGGGCCACACCGCTTGTGGTGGCGGAAGACAAAAGAGTACTTGGCGTAATCCGGCTTAATGACATTGTAAAGGGCGGCATCAAGGAGCGCTTTGCCGAGATGAGGCAGATGGGCATCAAAACCATCATGATAACCGGCGATAACCCGCTAACCGCAGCCGCCGTTGCGGCCGAGGCCGGCGTGGACGACTTCCTGGCCCAGGCCACACCTGAAACCAAGCTGAAACTTATCCGCGAGCACCAGGCAGGCGGAAGGCTTGTCGCAATGACGGGCGATGGAACAAACGACGCCCCCGCGCTTGCCCAGGCCGACGTGGCTGTTGCCATGAACACAGGCACGCAGGCGGCAAAGGAGGCTGGCAACCTTGTGGACCTGGATTCCAACCCCACAAAGCTCATAGAGATTGTGGAGATAGGCAAGCAGCTACTGATGACGCGCGGCACGCTTACAACGTTCAGCATCTCAAACGACGTGGCAAAGTATTTCGCGATACTGCCGGCAGCATTTATCTCGATATACCCCGCTTTGAAGATATTGAACATAATGCACCTGGCAACGCCGCAGAGCGCGGTGCTTTCGGCCGTTATCTTCAACGCGCTGATAATAATATTCCTTATCCCGCTTGCGCTTCGCGGGGTAAAGTACAAACCGCTTGGCGCCCAGATAGTGCTGCGCAACAACGCGCTTATCTACGGTGTAGGAGGGCTGATTGTGCCGTTTATCGGCATAAAGCTGATAGACATGCTTATAACGGCCCTGCACATCGTTTAAGGAGGAATAAAATGCGAATGCTCCGCAACGCCGTAATGTCGCTGGTAGTGCTTACGATAATAACTGGAATAATATACCCTCTTGTGATAACCGGGATAGCCCAGGCGGTGTTCCCGGCAAGGGCCAACGGCAGCATCATTGTGAAAAATGGCACGCCTGTGGGCTCCGAGTTCATAGGCCAGCAGTTTGACAACCCCAAATATTTCTGGGGACGCCCCTCGGCCACAACCCCGTACCCGTACAACGGCCTATCATCTTCAGGCTCCAACATGGGCACAAATAACCCGGCCCTGATGACAGCAGTGCGGGCGCGCATCGCCGCTCTGCACGCCGCAGACCCCGGCAATACCGGAAAAATCCCGGTGGACCTGGTGACCGCCTCGGCAAGCGGTCTGGACCCCGAAATCAGCCCCGCCGCCGCAGAGTATCAGGCCGCAAGAGTGGCCAGAGTAAGAGGGCTCGATGTTTCTCAGGTCAATTCGCTTATACAGGCAAATACACAGGACAGACTGTTTGGGATATTCGGCGCGCCAAGGGTGAATGTGCTGAAGCTGAATCTGGCGATGGATGAGCTGAAGAAATAGCGGTTTCTGGTTGTCAGGGTTTTCTGTGCCAGATCCGGGCGGCTTTGCCTGTTTCTCTGCGGCGGCATCCGCCGGTATTCGTGAATCTCTCAAGCAAGTTTTGTTTTTTTCGCGGGCGGTGTTCCTCTCCGGTCGGGCCTCGTCTCGCTTTGATTAAATTAATTGCTTATGCCCCGCGGCTCACATGAATACGGCAAAAGGCCACCGCCGCGCCACAAGTCCGATACGGCCCGCCCGGCCATTTCGCTCGCTTCCCGCCCGTATTCCCGGTTAAAGACCAACCCCCGGAGGGGCAATGCAAAGCAAGCCCTGAAAATCTTCTGCTGGATAAGATATTCAGACTTCCATCAACCCGCTTGCCTGATACCGGCTTGCGGCAACCAGCGGAATTTTCACGCCCAGTTCGCGGTGCGTTCGCAGGGCCAGCGCGGGGGTGTTGTTGGTTTCGGACAGATGCGCCAGGCAGGCCCATCTGAGCTTTTTTGCGTCTTTGACAAGCCTTGCGCTCTCATGGTTACTGATATGCCCGCGCGGGCCGCTTATGCGCTTCTTTAAAAAAGGCGGATACGGCCCTTTGGCAAGCATCGAGGGGTCATAATTGCTTTCGATAAAAACGGCATCCAGCAGCTCCAGATTTTCTTCAAGCTGGCTGAACACGTGACCGAGGTCCGTAAATATCCCCATGCTCTTTCCACCGTGCGAGATCACGAACGCCGCGCCATCCGCGCTGTCATGCGGGGTGGGCACCGTGCGGATGACCGCGCCCCTTATCCCGAAGGCCGCTCCCGGGAAGAAGTGGACTACGCCTTCGGGGTTGAACTTGACCGTCTCGCATGCCGTTGCCAAGGTAAGCATTGATATATAAACAGGCAGCCCGCACTTTTTCTGATAGGAGCCGGCAAATTTTACATGGTCCGAATGGTCGTGGGATATTATTACGGCGTCCACATCCTTTATATCACGGCCAAGCGAGGCAAGCCTTTTGGCGGCCATGGCAGGGGAAATGCCCGCGTCAAAGATCAGTTTTGCGCCGCCCGCCTCAACATATATGGAGTTGCCGTTACTTCCGGACTGAAGCGCTGCCGCCCTGATCTGCATGACGGGTAATTTAACAGAAAGAACATGGAATTTGAAAATGTCTTTTCTTTTCAATTATCATTTAAGATTATGAGGCTTCCAGACTGGGTGAAGACAGCCTATCCCTCCGGCAGCGTCCTGGAAATAAAGAAATCCCTGCGCTCAAAGGGGCTGCATACCGTATGCGAAGAGGCAAGGTGCCCAAATATGGGCCAATGCTTCTCGCGCCCCACGGCCACATTCATGATACTGGGGGACAGGTGCACAAGGGATTGCGGGTTCTGCTCCGTTACGCCGGGCACTCCGTTTCCGCCCGATGCGGACGAGCCGCGCCGCGTGGCCCTGGCCGCAAAAGAGATGGGGCTAAAATACGTGGTGGTTACCTCCGTTACCAGGGACGACCTGCCCGACGGAGGGGCCGGGCACTTCGCTGAAACTATAAAGGCCTTGAAAGATACAATACCGGGCGTAAAGGTAGAGGTGCTCACGCCGGATTTTTCCGGCAGCACGGAAGCCCTGAGTGAGGTAATCTCCGCCGGACCGGACGTATTCAATCATAATGTGGAGACCGTGCCCTCCCTATATCCTGTTGTCAGGCCCCAGGCCGATTACAAAAGGTCGCTTGCCGTGCTTAATGCGGCCTCGCAGATTTCGGGCGCAAACTCCGGTAAAACTGCCGTTAAATCCGGCATCATGCTGGGGCTTGGAGAAAAGCAGGAGGAAGTTGTGGCCGTTTTAAAGGACCTCCTTGAAAACGGCTGCGTAATGCTTACGGCGGGGCAGTACCTGAGGCCCGGCAAAAATAACCTGCCAGTGGCAGAATACATAGAACCGGCCAGGTTTGAGGAATTGAAGCAAAAGGCCCTGGAGATGGGCTTTAAATCGGTAGCGTCGGGGCCGCTTGTCAGGAGCTCGATGAACGCGGAGGAATATTACGGATGTATGAATTCGGCAGAATAAAAAGGCTTCCCCCTTACGTATTTGCCATCGTAAACGCGCTGAAGATGGAAGCACGGAAGAACGGCGAGGACATCATAGACCTTGGCATGGGCAACCCGGACATGGCCTCACCGGACCACGTTATAAACAAGCTGTGCGAGGCCGCCAGAAATCCCAAAAACCATGGCTATTCCGCATCCAAGGGGATAACCCAGCTCCGCGTTGCTGTTACGGAATGGTATAAGAGGCGCTATGATGTGGACCTGGACCCCGAAAGCGAGACCGTGGCCACCATCGGCTCCAAGGAAGGGCTTTCCCATTTCGTGCTGGCAACCATCCAGCCGGGCGATGTTGTAATGACGCCCTCCCCTGCCTATCCCATACATCCATACAGCGTGATAATAGCTGGCGGCGAAGTGAGCGGCGTGCTTACGGGCAAGGACGTGGACTTCATGGCAGAAATCGAAAGCACCTATAAAAAAATACTGCCCAGGCCAAAGATGCTTATCATCAATTTCCCGCATAACCCCACTACGCAGGTTGTGGAAGGCACGGAGTTCTTCCAGAACGTGGTGGACTTCGCGAAGGAAAACAACCTTATAGTAGCGCATGACCTTGCATATGCCGACCTGGTTTTCGACGGCTACAAGGCCCCAAGCATCCTTCAGGCCAAGGGGGCAAAGGACGTGGCGGTGGAGTTCTTTTCGATGACCAAAAGCTATTCCATGGCCGGCTGGCGGATAGGCTTCTGCTCCGGAAACAAGGAGCTTGTGGGCGCGCTGATAAAAATAAAAAGCTACCTGGACTACGGCATGTTCCAGCCCATTCAGATTGCGGGCATCGTGGCATTGAGGGGCCCGCAGGAGTGCGTTTCTGAATACTGTCAGGTTTACCAGTCCAGAAGGGACGTGCTCATAAAGGGGCTGAAGCGGGCCGGGTGGGACGTGGAGCCCCCGAAGGCAACGATGTTTGTGTGGGCCTCGATACCGGAGCGGTTCAGGAAGATGGGCTCGCTGGAGTTCTGCAAGTTCCTCATCAAGGAGGCCAAGGTGGCCGTATCCCCCGGCATAGGCTTTGGCGAGGGCGGAGAGGGCTTTGTGAGGTTTGCCCTGGTGGAAAACGAGCACAGGATACGCCAGGCCACAAGGGGCATCAAAAAAGCGCTAAGCCTTTAGCCTTTTATCCCTTTTCCTTGCATTTCAAGAGGGGCGCTTTGCGCCCCTCTTTTTAGCTCTTCAGGCTTTCTTGTGACAAAATGGATTTCTTTTAGCGGCCTTTCGGGTTGATTTTGACGAAAAGGCCGATGCGGGAGCGGTTAGTGAGCGCAGTGGGCCGCGCGTGCGTACGTCTGCAAGCGCCTTGCTGGAAACAGCTCCGGCGCGGGTAATGCCGCAAGGCTTGTATAACGTGAGGCGCGGCCCTAACAGAGTCGAACACCGCCCCGCGAAAAAGTAAACCCCGGCTATTGTAAGATTCAGGCATACCGGCGAACGCCGCAAATAAACTTGCCCCACAGGAAACCCAGCAGAGCTTTTTTTTAGTGTTCAACCCTGAATTGGCAACCCTTTGATTTAAAAGATTTTTTGGGTTTTCTCCGTTCAATCCGTTCAATTGCCGGGTGCAGCAATTCCAGCCCGTCCGGAATCCTCCCCCGCCGTTTTTCTTTTCAAAGAGCATGGCCGCATACGCAAGCCTTCAGCCAATTATTACCATATTGGACCATGACATTGTCTATATGACATATGTCATCAAGTTCATGTCATAAGAGAATCTGTTATAATTCCGCAGGTTGCAAGCAGGAAGTTTTTAAAGCAGGCTCTCAAAATGAAACACTTGAAATATCACGCGAACTGTTTTCTGTGGCTTATCAGCGGATACGCATGCTGGGTTTTGGGAGTTTATATAAATGCTTATGTCATGGCCGGGGTTTTTACCCCTGCCCTGAAACACACGCGGAAGCTGTTTCATTCTTCCGCAATTGATACGCTGGCGCTTTTTGCGGTCTCTCACATTGCGGAATTTATCCTTGTTTTTACTTTTGCCTGCCTGCTGTCGGCATCAACCGGCAAAAGGCGGCTCTGGATAGTCTCTTTCGTTATGGGTGCAATCGGGTATAACCTGTATGATTTAATCGCATCCTTTGCAGATTACAGGGGCCTGTACGAGACCTTTCCATCACTGACTGCCGGTTATTTCGTCCAGGCCCTTATCGCATATTTTATTGCCCAGCCATGCCTGGCATGGCTGGGCGCTTCGACAGGGAACAAATATTACCTTAAAAAAACAGTATAGGATTGCCCGCACTCCCCTAGCCCCTCGCTTTTGCCAGCACCTCTAGCACTTTTAAATCAAAAAACCTCTTGGACGCAGCGGATTTTATTAAAAGCACGGTATCGGCCCCGCGCCCGGTGCCGGCCACGGCAAGCACCTCCTGGCCTTCGGGCACTAACCCGGCATCCACGGCCATCATGACTATCTCACAGGCAACTTTAGTGCCCTCGCCAAAGCGCCTGAGGGCCTGCGCCAGAACCATCATGGGGGAGAAGCCGTTAAATTTCTGTATGAAGGCTGTCTCGATGGAATGGGTGAGCATGGGGCCGGTAAACACCTTTATCCCCAGGGATTTTATCTTCTCCAGGATATCCGGCGGCACTTCAAATTCATTTGGCTCCCGGAACCCGGCCGAGTGGGTGACGGCCACAATATTCAGGCCGGAGCGCCGGAGCGCATCCCCGAAAAGAAGCGCCGTATCGCCGCCCGTTGTGGCTATTACAAGGTGCTTGTGCCTGCCGTCCTCAACGGCCTCTTTTACAACATCCAGACAGTCCTTTGAGTTGTCCCTGCCCGGCTTTTCAAAATAAACGGCTTTTTTAATTATCACGCCTGCCTCCTTTGCCATGCGGGGCCATAAGAAATGCGGCCGGCCCGTTTTCTCAAGCATAGCTTACCATGAGCAAGGGAAGCTAAGGCCGGCACCCGTTTTTATGCTAGAATTAAGGACATGAAAAAACAGGGAAAGACTATAAAAAAGGCCGTTTTCCCAGCCGCCGGACTTGGCACCAGGTTCCTGCCCGCAACCAAGGCGTCCCCCAAGGAGATGCTTCCGCTTGTGGACAAACCGCTTATTCAATACGCCGTGGAAGAGGCGGAATGCTGCGGCATCGAGGAATTCATAATCATCACCGGCAAGCAGAAGCGGGCCATAGAGGACCATTTTGACGCCGCCCATGAACTGGAGGACCTGCTCCAGAGGAAAGGCAAGAAGGACCTGCTGGGTGAAGTGCAGAGGCTGAACGGCTTTACCTGTGCCTACATAAGGCAGCGCGCCCCGCTTGGGCTGGGCCATGCCATACTTTGCGCAAAACCGTTTGCCAAGGCGGAGCCCTTTGCCGTGCTGCTGTCCGACGACGTTATAGACCCGGACGAAAGCCTTTTAAAAGACATGATTGCCGTGTACGAGGCAACCCAGGCGCCGGTAGTGGCCCTTGAGATGGTTGCCCAGGAAGACGTTGAGAAATACGGGATAATTGACGGGGTGGAGGAAAGCAAAGGGCTTTACAGGATAAACGCCCTTGTGGAAAAGCCCAAACCGGGCGAGGCCCCTTCCAGGCTTAGCGTAATAGGCCGCTACATCCTGACGCCGGAGATATTCGACCTGCTGGAAAACATCGCCCCCGGCAAAGGCGGGGAGATCCAGCTTACGGACGCACTGAACCAGCTGGCCAAAAAGAGGCCCGTGTACGGGCTGGTCTTTGAAGGCAAGCGCTACGACGCCGGGGACAAACTGGGATTTCTCCAGGCCACGGTGGAGCTTGCCCTGAAGGACAAGGTGCTTAGCAAGGGGTTCAGGGACTTTCTTGAAAACTTCATGCGCACACAGGGCATCAGGGCACGGGACTGAATTCCTGCAACCCCGGAACGGACCGGGTGCAAAGACGGTCCTCTCAAGCCGCAAAGCAGATTGATTAAACAGGGCTCTAAAATAGAACCGATACCGCAAAAGGGGTGCTGATTTGAAGAACGACGCTGAAACAGAGCCGGAAATACAGGGAAAGGGCGAGGTAAAACCCCCGGAGATTCCGGGCACGCTCCCGGTGCTGCCAATCAGGGACATCGTGGTGTTCCCTTACATGATAATTCCCCTTTTTGTGGGCAGGCAGATATCCATTAATGCCATAGAAAACGCCCTTGCGGGAAACAGGATGATCCTGCTTCTGACGCAAAAGGACCTGGGGGTGGAAGTCCCCGGCCCGGATGACCTCTACAAGGTTGGAACAGTGGGAATGGTGATGAGGATGCTCAAACTCCCGGACGGGCGGGTGAAGATACTTGTGCAGGGTATAGCCAAGGCGAAAGCGGGCGAGTTCGTCCAGGTGGACCCCTTCTATAGGGTAAACGTGGAAAAGCTCAAAGAGGAGAAGAAGCCGGAGCTGACCATAGAGATACAGGCCCTGATGAGGACTGTGAAGGAGCAGCTGGACAAGGCGGTATCGCTTGGCAAGAACGTTATACCAGACGTAATGGTTGTCATCGAGAACCTGGACGACCCCGGCAGGCTGGCAGACCTGATTGCATCCAATCTCGGTTTAAAAACCGAGCAGGCGCAGGAAATACTGGAGATGACGGACCCCATCCAGAGGCTAAAAAAGGTGGGCGAGGTCATGGCCATGGAGATAGAACTGTTACTGGTGCAGCAGAAGATCCAGACAGAGGCGCGCGGAGAGATAGACAAGACGCAGCGCGAGTACTTCCTGCGCGAACAGCTGAAGGCCATCCAGAAGGAACTTGGCGATATGGACGAGCGCGCCGAGGAGGCCAGGGAATTCCAGGCCAAAATAGAAAAGGCCGGAATGCCCGAAAAAGTGGCAAAGGAGGCCGAAAAGCAGCTCCGCAGGCTCCAGAAAATGCATCCGGACAGCGCCGAGGCCGCCACCGTGCGCACTTACATGGAATGGATTGTGGAACTGCCCTGGGCCAAATCCACCAAGGACAAGCTGGACATAAGGGCCGCCCAGAAAGTCCTTAACGAGGATCATTACGACCTGGAAAAGATAAAAGAGAGGATACTTGAATACTTAAGCGTAAGAAAGCTGAAGGCCAAGACCAAGGGGCCGATACTCTGCTTCATAGGCCCGCCCGGCGTTGGCAAGACATCACTGGGCAAATCCATAGCCCGCGCCCTGGGAAGGGAGTTTGTGCGCATCTCGCTTGGCGGCGTGAGGGATGAGGCCGAGATAAGGGGGCACAGGAGGACTTACGTTGGCGCCCTGCCCGGCCGGATAATACAGGGGCTGAAGCAGGCCGGAACAAACAACCCGGTTTTCATGCTTGACGAGATAGACAAGATAGGCATGGACTTCCGCGGGGACCCCTCATCCGCATTGCTTGAGGTGCTGGACCCGGAACAGAACAACACTTTTTCCGACCATTACCTGGGAGTGCCGTTTGACCTCTCGAACATAATATTCATAACCACAGGGAACATGGTGGACACCATACCCGGCCCCCTGAGGGACAGGATGGAAGTCATACATTTAAGCGGCTACACGGAACAGGAAAAACTGGGCATCGCCAAAAACTACCTTATCCCCAAACAGCTTGAGGCGCACGGCATAACATCAAAGACGCTCAAGATATCGGACGAGGCCGCAAGGAAGATAATAAGCAATTACACCAGGGAGGCAGGCGTAAGAAACCTGGACAGGGAGATTGCCAGGCTTTGCCGTAAGGTGGCCAGGGAGATAGCCGAAAGGGGAAACAAGCGGTCGTTTTTCATAATGCCAAAAAGCCTCCAGAAATATCTTGGCGCGCCCAAATTCCTGCCTGAAGAGGAGATGGAAAAAGACCAGGTGGGTGTTACAACCGGGCTTGCCTGGACGGAGGCCGGCGGCGACACTATGTTTATAGAAGCAACCACAATGAAAGGGAAGGGAAGCCTTACTCTTACAGGCCAGCTTGGCGATGTAATGAAGGAATCGGCCCAGGCCGCGCTCAGCTACGTGCGCTCCAGGGCCGGGTCACTTGGCATAAAGGAAGATACCTTCGGCAAGACGGACCTTCACATACACGTGCCCGCGGGCGCTATCCCCAAGGACGGCCCCTCCGCAGGCATTACCATGGCAACCGCAATAGCCTCCGCCCTCACCGGCAGGCCCGTCAAAAGGACTGTGGCCATGACCGGCGAAGTAACGCTAAGGGGAAGGGTGCTGCCGATAGGAGGACTTAAGGAAAAGGCCCTCGCGGCAAAGCGCATGGGCATAAAAACGGTGCTTATCCCCAGACAAAACGGCAAGGATTTGTCCGAGCTGCAGGCTTATGTGAAAAAGGACATGGAGTTTGTCCTGGTGGACACTATGGACGAGGTGCTCAAATACGCATTGAAAGCGGCAGGCAAGAAGACAAAAGCCGCATGAAGGGGATTTATTCCCGGCCCGGCACCCTCAGGGAATTGGGCGAACTCTCACTGCTGGACTGGATAAGAAAAAAGGCCGGGCAAAAGGGCAGGCAAAAAGGCCTTCTGCTTGGCATAGGCGACGACGCGGCAGCCTTCAGCGCCCCGGCAGGTGAAACGCTGCTTGCAACTTCCGACGCGATGGCCGGGGGAGTGCATTTCGACCTTTCCTACACCACCCTTTACCAGGTTGGCTTCAAGCTGGTCTCGGTAAACGCAAGCGATATTTACGCCATGGGCGGCACCCCGCGTTACGCCCTTCTTGACTTGTGCGCCCCTTCCGATATGGAATTCGATGGTATAAGCAGTTTCTTCGATGGCGTGCTGGATGCCCTTAAGTATTACGGGGCAGTGCTGGCCGGAGGCGACGTAACGGCTTCCAGAAGCGGCCTTGTGCTGGGGATGAGCATGATAGGGTCCGCCAAAAAAATCGTAAAGAGAAGCGGTGCAAAACCCGGTGATGCCGTATACGTAACCGGCTGCCTGGGGGACTCCGCCTGCGGGCTTCGGTTATTAAAAAAACTTGGCCGGCCTGTTTTGGTGGAGGAAGGCAAAAAAGCCGCCTTCGATTTCAAGCTTGGAGCAAAAAAAAAGATCCGCCTGGGTTGGGAAACAGCCGGACCTCTTGTAAAACGACACCTGATGCCCATTGCAAAAAAGCCCCCAAAAGGGGCCTCCGCAATGATAGATATAAGCGACGGGCTGGCAATAGACCTCACCCGGCTTTGCAAAGAAAGCCGCGTTGGTGTCAAAATATACGAAGAATTGCTGCCGGTATCCGGGCATTTGGAAAAAGCGGCCCCGGTTTTGGGGCTGGCCCCTTTGCGGCTGGCGCTTGGCGGCGGCGAGGATTACGAACTTTTGTATACCGCAAGCCCGGGCCAGCATAACAACAAAAAATACAAGGCCTGGCGGATAGGCGAGATAACGCGGACCGGCTACATAATTTCCGGACGCGGCGGGGAGGAGAAAGAATTGAAAATTGAGGGCTATGAGCATTTCACCTCTGGGTAAGATCAAGAGCCTTCTTGCCCTGGACGGAAACACCAATCAGATTGCCGCATCTTTTGCGGTTGGCATCTTTGTGGGCCTCTCCCCGCTCCTGGGCGTGCACACGATCCTTGCGCTGGGCCTTATCTACATATTCAGGCTGAATCTTACGGCAACCATGACGGGGGTTTACATAACAAACCCGCTTACTATAATACCCATCTACACGTTTTCGACATGGACTGGCGCAAAGATGCTGGGGATGGAATTTTTCTCCGGAGACATGAAAGGCACGCCGCACCTGTCCCTGATATATTTCTGGAAGCAGTTGAGATATCTTATCAAGCCGTTCTTCGTGGGCTCCACGATAGTTGCAATACTGGCTTCGCTGGTGCTGTATCTTATCGTGTCGCACATATTAAGAAAAGTACGCAATGCCGGAAGCGTCTGTTAAAAATAAAAAATATTACCTGCTTTCATTAGGCTGCCCCAAGAACCTGGCCGACTCCGAAAAGCTCTCTTCGGCCCTGGGGGGCGGCGGCCTGGCCCGCACTGAAGCCCCTGAAGACGCCGAGGTGCTTATCGTTAACACCTGCGGCTTTGTAGAGGACGCAAAAAGGGAATCCATAAACGAGATACTTGCGCTGGCCCGCCTGAAATCCGGAAGCGGAAAAAAGAAGGCAAAAAAACTTCTTGTCTGCGGTTGCCTTGCCGGGCGGTACAAAGAGGAACTGAAAAAAGAGTTGCCGGAGGTGGACGGCTTCTGGGGCGTGGACGCGGCCGGGGAAATAGCGGCGGCGCTTGGCTGCCCGGAGCCCTCCGGGCCTGTTGAAAGGCCGTCCACGTTCCCTTACGCCTACCTGAAGATAGCGGAGGGGTGCAAAAGGCGATGCACGTTCTGCGCCATCCCGTCCATAAGGGGGCCGCTCAGGAATTTCCAGCCCGAAGAGATAATCCAACAGGCAAAGGCGTATCTGGATGCCGGCATAAAAGAATTGATCCTTGTCTCCCAGGACACCGCAAGCTATGATTTCAAAGGGTACGGGTTGCCGCAGTTGGTGCAGGATATGGCCGCGCTGGAGAACAAAGGGGATTATTTCCGGATAAGGCTCCATTACCTGTATCCATCCGCGGTAAACAGGCAACTGCTGGAAGTTATCGCGCAAAACGAAAAGATAGCCCCGTACATAGACATGCCGCTTCAGCATTCCGAGGAGCGGATATTAAGGTTGATGGGCCGGGGCGGCGGGGCAAAAGAGATAAGGAAAAAGACCGCGCTTGTAAGAAGGACCGTTCCAGGCGTATTCATAAGAACGTCATTCATAGTAGGTTTCCCGGGAGAAACCGAAGAGGATTTCAGAAAGCTCCTGGACTTCATTGAGGAGCAGTCCTTCGAGCACGCGGGCGCGTTCATGTATTCCAGAGAGGAAGGCACTGCATCGGCAAAAATGCCGGGCCAGTTGCCCCAATCCATAAAGCAGCGCAGGTATGACGAGCTTATGGCCCTTCAGGCCGGCATAAGCCTGGAAAAGAACAAGTGGCTTATCGGAAAAGAGTTCCAGATAATCATAGATAACATGGAGAAGGGCATGGCCACCGGCAGGCTGCCGGGGCAGTCGCCCGAAGTGGACGGGGTGATAGCGTTCACTGCGCCGAAGGGCAAAAAACTGAAGCCCGGCGATTTCGTTAATGTGCGCGTGACGGAAGCGTTTGATTACGACTTGAAAGGTATTATTGCCGGTGATTAAAAAAATACCATATCTTAATATATTGCTGTTCGGGCTTACCGTGCTTACAACACTTGTGGCCGGGGCGCACTTAAACGGAGTGGACCTGCTCAGCGGGCCATGGGCAATCATCAAGGCCGGCGCGCCTTTTTCCGCAGCACTGATCATCATACTTTTAAGCCACGAGCTCAGCCATTACTTCGCATCCAGAAAACACAGCACCCTGGCCACACTGCCTTATTTCATCCCGGCGCCTCCCCCTGTGCTTATAGGCACTTTCGGGGCGGTTATAAAGATGAAGTCCCCGATACTTTCAAGGCGGGCATTGGTGGACATCGGGGCATCCGGGCCTATCACCGGGTTCTTCTTCTCGCTTGCGGCCTGCATAATAGGGCTTGCAAATTCCCATATAGTGCCAAAAACATCTTTTAGCGGCATCAGCCTGGGGGACTCCGCACTCTTCCATCTCCTTTCACGGCTCATCCTGGGGAAAACTTCATCCAGCCAGGACGTAATGCTAAACCCCGTTGCGTTTGCAGGCTGGGTTGGGCTGTTCATGACCTCATTAAACCTTTTGCCGATAGGCCAGCTGGACGGGGGACATGTGATGTATGCATTTGTCGGCCGGTTCCAGAAGGCCCTTTCAACTGCGCTTGTGATAGCCCTGGCCTTCCTGGGCCTCTTCTATTGGAAAGGCTGGCTGCTGTGGGCTGGCCTGATGATGATCATAGGGCTTAAGCACCCGCCTGTTTACGAGTGGGAGGCCCCGCTGGACCCCAGAAGAAGGTATGTGGGATTATTTGTGCTTATCATATTCGCGCTTACCTTTACCCCTAACCCCTTCAGCCTGGGTTGATTTGATTTATAATAAGACGTGGGTGTTTCAGTATCTCCGGATATAGAACTTGTCCTGAATACGCTTGACCGCCTCTCCATCCCTGCCCTTGCCGTTGATGAAAACCGGACTGTGCTGTCGGCCAACCCGGCGGCAGTAAAAGTCTTCCAGTATCCGGCAGATGAGCTTCGCGGCCAGCTTCTTTCCCGTTTCGTTTCCCTTCAGAACGGAGAAGGCAAAAGCAGGGATGGTGTGGAATTTCAGGCCAGGATAACGGAAATCCCGCAGGGCGCTGGAAACCTCCGCGTTATTGCCGTGCAGGACATCTCCGGCCAGCAAAAGGGCCAGCAAAAAGCCCAGATGGAGCTTATAAATGAACTGACGGGCATCATAAACTCCAGCCTGAGCATCGGCACCATATTCAGGATGGTGGTGAACGAGATTAAAAAGTTTATTGACTATGACAGGGCCAGCCTCCTTCTGTTTAATGAGACCAGCAACAACCTGCTTATATTCGCGCTGGACACGGACATGAAGACCATCATGACAAAAGGCGTAAAGGCGCCTATAGACAGCACAAGCGCCGGATGGGTAATTAAAAACAACAGGCCACATATAAATTACGACCTCAGGGAGGCCATCCCCTTCAGCTCGGACAAGAAACTGGCCGACGAGGGCATCCGCTCCACCATAAGCGTGCCCCTGTACAAGGACCACATGCTTGGGGTATTGAACCTGGACAGCACCAGGCCCTCCAGGTATTCCGGAAAGGACCTCCAGATTTTGTTGTCCGTGGCCAGGCATATCTCTGTGGCGCTTGAAAACGCTCTTCTGTTCGAGGAGATATCCAGGGAGAAGAAGGAGTGGAAAAAGACCTTCGATGCCATAACCGATATGGTGTGGATTGAGGACCGCAAGCACCGTATAATCCGGGCCAACGAGGCTCTTCTGGCAAAAACCGGGTTTATGGCCTCACAGGTGATTGGAAAACCCTGCACTCATGTGCTGAGTAAAATAGGGGTCTGCTCTTCGGGCATGCTATGCCAGGAGACGATGAAAAACGGCAGGCCGTCTTTCCGGGAAATTACGGCAGCAAGCGGCGCCATATACCAGTTCTGGGCCTATCCCCTGCCCGATGACGAAGGGCGCATGTACGCCGTTGTCCATTACTTAAAGGACGTAAGCGAGCAAAAAAGGATAGAGCAGCAGCTTATCCGGGCAGACAGGCTTGCCTCTCTTGGCACGCTGGTGGCCGGGATCGCGCATGAGATAAACAACCCTCTTGGCATAATAGCAGGGTATTCCGAGGCCCTGCTGGACAGGGCCAAAGACGGCGCGCTTTTAAACGCGCCGGAGTTCGAGGACTTTCCGGAATACCTGGAGACCATACATAAGGAGATGTTCCGGTGCAAGGGCATACTGCGCGGCCTCCTGGATTTTGCCAGCCCATCGGCGGGCTCCGTAAGGGAACTGGACATAAGCGAACTTATTAAAGAGGTGCTGCTGCTTGTGAACCACAAGGCAAAAAGGCTGGACCACAAAATCGAGTGCAACTTTAAAAGAGACCTGCCCAAGATATACGGGGAGCCGGGGGCGCTCAGGCAGCTTTTCATGAACATTATAATCAACTCCCTGTACTTCACCCCGGAAAAAGGTATGATACGGATTGAAACCGGCATGGAGAGGGAAAGAAACTGCGAAGGCAAGGATGGCGCGCCGCACTCGATAAAAGTGGTTATATCGGACACCGGCGCAGGCATGCCTGAGGAGATCAGGAAACGTATATTCGATCCGTTCTTCACAACCAAACCTGCCGGCGAGGGCACGGGCCTTGGGCTTTCCATATGCCATAAGATAGTGGAAGAGCACGGCGGCAAAATAGACGTGGAAAGCAGGCCTGGCGCGGGGGCCTCGTTTACGGTGCATCTGCCCATAAACGCAAAACTGCCCAGGACGCCGGGGCCGTATCCTGGCCCGGCCAGTAAAAAGGAAAAATGATAAAGATACTTGCTGTAGATGACGAGGAGCCGTTCAGAAGGCTTTTAAAGCGGGAGCTTGCCCGGAAAGGTTTTTTTGTTGAGACCGCCTCCGGTGCGGATGAGGCCCTTGCGCTTGTAAAGGAAAACGCCTACGACGCTATCCTCCTGGATATAGTTATGCCCGGCGTGGACGGCATCTCGTTTATGAAAAAGCTTAAAGGGGACCCAGCCGCGCCGGCCATAATAGTGCTTACCGGAAAAGCGACCGTGGAGACCGCCGTGGAGGCCATGAAAAACGGCGCATACGATTACCTGACAAAACCCTGCAAGCTGGAAGAGCTGGCGGTGGTGATAAACAGGGCCTTCGAGTACGGCAAGCTGGCAATGAAGTCCAGCCTCCTCCAGCAGGAGCTTGTAAGAAAGGAGTCCTCCGCCAGGTTTGTGTACAAAAGCAGGCAGATGGACTCGATATTAGCTTATATAAAAAAGGTGGCCCCCACGGACTCACCCGTATTCATCCACGGCGAAAGCGGCACTGGCAAGGAGCTTGCGGCCAATATCGTGTGGCGCAACAGCAAAAGACGCGCCCTGCCACTAATAGCGCTTAACTGCGCCACATTGTCTGAAAACCTGATGGAGTCCGAGCTGTTCGGGCATGAGAGGGGCGCCTTCACGGACGCTTATCGCACAAAAAACGGCATAGTGGAAGTAGCCGACAAGGGCACTCTTTTTCTGGACGAGATTGGCGAGATGCCATTGAAACTCCAGGCCAAACTTCTGCGGTTCCTGGACTCCGGGGAGTTCAGGCGGGTTGGCGGCGAAAAGAACCTAAGCGTGGACGTGCGGATGATCGCGGCAAGCAACCGGGATTTGACGGCCCTCATAAAGGAAGGCGGTTTCCGGGAAGACCTTTTATACAGGTTAAACGTCTTCTCCGTAACTATGCCGCCTTTGAGGGAGCGCCCGGAGGACATCGAGGAACTGGCCGTTTATTTCCTTGATAAATACGGCCGCAAGTTTTCCAAGCCTGCCGGACGCCTGGAAAAAGCGGCGCTCCAGGCGCTCGTTAATTACAAATGGCCCGGCAACGTAAGGGAACTGGAAAATATCATGGAACGGGCCATAATACTTTCGGATACCGGGGTGATAGATAAAAAGGAACTTCTCATCCCGGAGCATGCACATTCAGATGGATACCAGCCCTCGCTTGAGGAGATGGAGAAGGATTATATCCTGAGGGTGCTTGGCGCATCGGGCGGCAACCAGTCCAAGACCAGCCAGATACTTGGCATAGACCGCAAGACACTTTACCTGAAACTGCGCAAATACGGCGTGGAGGCCTGAGATAACTCGCTTTTTTGATTTCTGCGGGTATATGGGTTGCTCCCAAAGGCAGTCACCCCCGGTGAAGGCCGGGGCCGGCGGCTTTGCTTCTGCCACCAATGCCAGCTTGTTCTCTGTTTTTTTCACGGGCAGCGTTCGCCTCCGTAGGCCCTCGTCCCGCTTCGATTAAAAAATTCGGGTTTGTGCCACGCGGCTCACATGAATACGGCCAACGCCGCGCCGCGGGTACGGTACGGCTCGCATGGCCACTTCGCTCACCTGCCACCCGTTTCCCTCGGTGCAAGACAAACCAAACGGACAACAAAAGGAGTTTTTACCCCAATAATCCCGGAAGAGCCTTTTTTTAAACCTTGGGGAAAAACTCCCCAGGAACTCCGGGGAATTTTTCCCCACTGCTTAACACCTTTTTTTACTTGGCTTCAAAACCCCTTGTAATCCGGCAGCTTTTCGAAAACGCTTCTCAGGCACAAGTATTGCGTATACAAGGCGTTATGAATAACGTGCTCATCTGTGCTTACGACCCGATTCTGATTAAAAACCTGTACGCCATATTGACGCAGGACGGGTTCAGCGTGGAGGTTACAGACCATCCGGCCTCGGCGTTCCGGATGGTAATGCGCAAGGAGTACGCGGCCGCTGTAATTGACTGCTGGCCTTTCGGAATTACAACCGAGGACGCCGCGCGGGCGATGAAGGCGGTCTGCCCGGGGCTGCCGGTGCTTGTAATGGGCAAGGCCACGTCCCAGGCCGGGACGGTGGGCATCGAGGGACCAGTGGACCTGGAGATATTAAGGAAAACCATCCGCGCGGTCTGCGGCATGCAGGATACAAGCAATCAAAATAAAAAAATCTATGAGAGGGCATCATGACACCTAAGCAGATCATTTTGAAGGCTTTTGAGGGGGGCAAGGCAGACAGGGTACCGGCCACGCTCTTTGGGGCTGGCATGTGGAGCATCAAGGGCTACGGCTCCACTTTCAAAGACCTTTCCGAGGACAAAACGAAGATGGCGGACATGCTTATTGCCATGTCCGGAAGACTTCTGTGCGACGTTGTATACAGCGGTTCCGGATACAACAACTTCCACGCGGCGGCCATGGGCGGCCAGATGAAATTCAGGGAGATGGGCGCGCCTGACCTTGAAGCGCCGCTGGTCGCCGCGGAAGAAGACATCCAGAAACTGGATATTGGCAGGATAGACTCCAACCCGGTAATCGAGACAACGCGGGAGGCCGCCCGCATCGCAAACGCCAAAATCGGAAACGACTACGTGATTACACTTACGGCCTGGGGGCCGTTTACGCTGGCTGCCCGCCTTGTTGGAGAGGAGGCGATGATGAAGGCCACCTTCAAGAAGCCGGCGTTCGTGGAGAAACTGGTGGACTTCGCCACACAAGTGCTGATGCGCGTTTATGAGCCGCTGCTGAATGACGGCACCCTCAAGGTAGTAAGCCTTGCAGACCCCACCGCATCGGGCGACCTTATCTCCAAAAAACAGTTTGAGAGGTTCGCGCTCCCGTATTTAAAGAAATTCACGGACTGGGCCAAGGGCAAGGGGGCACATACGCTTGTGCATATTTGCGGCAATACCACGGACCGGCTGGACCTTTTCCCGCTTACCGGGGCCAGCTGCATAAGCCTGGACCACAAGACCGACATGCTTAAGGCAAAGGAGCTGCTGCACGGCAAGATGTGCTTTGGCGGCAACGTAGACCCTGTAAAGATAATGCTTAACGGCAGCGTTGCCGAAGTGGAGGCGGCCTGCAAGGAAACCATCCGCACAGTTGGGACTGACGGGGGGTTCGTCCTCATGCCCGGCTGCGATATCCCGCCCACAGTGCCATACGAAAACATTCAGAAATTCATGCAGGTTGCCAGGGAATGGAAATTTTAAAAAAGGAGGTGAAGCAAACCAGTTCGACAGCGCGCTAAAGTCAAAAACGAGACACAAGGAGGAAACCAGAATGGCTGAAGCCAAAAAAATGACAGTTGATGAAGTAAACGCGTATATGAAGCAGAAGTGCGGCTTTGTGCCGAGAATGTTCCAGATAATAAACACAGTCACCCCGGAACCGGGCAGGACGTTTGCCGATTTTTATGAAAGCATATTCGGCGACGGTGCGCTTTCAAGGAAGCATAAGGAGCTGATGTTCATGGCCGGCGGCGTGGGCTATTGCTCGCCAAGGTGCATAATCCACGTTATCCCGGCCATAAACGCCGGCGCCACAACGGGAGAGATATTCGAGGCGGCGGCAGTGGGAATGATACTGGCGGGCTTTGTGCCCGGCGGCCCCGGCATTCCGTATGCTTTTGAATACGCGCTCAAGTGCCTGGATATAGAGGCCAAGTACAGGAAGGGCGAGAAATGGGAATACCTGCCTCAGCCCAAGTTCGATCACGGGGTATTCTGAGAGATGAGGGGCGCGCTTGAAGTGCGCCCCGTCTTTTTCACTTAAAGGAGAATAAATGTTTAAGTTCACCTCCGGCCAGAAGGTCTTCAACATAGGCGGTGCGGTAGTCGGCGGCAAGCCGGGCGATAACCCGCCCCTGCTTATCGCCTCCATGTTCCATAACAAGGACCGGATATTGGCGGACAGGAAGGGCAATTTCGACAGGCCCAAGGCCATTGAGCTTATAAAGAAGCAGGAAGAGCTTTCCAGATCAACCGGCATCCCCGGCATGGTTGCGATGGTGGCAAACACGCCGGATGAGGCCAGGGCTTATATAGATTTTTTCCTTGAAAATTCCGCCATGCCCTTCGGCATAGATATGTGGGTGGCAGAGCAGAGGGCGAAGGCGACTGAATATATATCAAAAATAGGCGCGCAGGACCGCTTCCTTTATAACAGCATTACCCCATGGGACAAGGACGTTAAAGGGCAGGTGCAAAAGCTCAAGGACCTGGGGATAAAGCACGTTGTGATTCAGGCCTTTGACGACAAGGACCAGTCCCCGGCCGGAAGGCTTAAATCACTGGAAAGCATACTGGCCAATGGCGCGGACTCTTTCGATTCCATAATAGTCGATACATCCGTGATGAACCTGCCTGCCACGTCCTTGTCCCTGGTTGCAAACAAACTGATAAAGGAAAAACTGGGGCTGCCGTGCGGCGGCGCGTACTCCAACGGCACGCATATGTGGAAGGAATGCAAGGAAACCTGGGGGCTGGACGGGTTCAGGGCCATGGACGCCGTTGCCCAAGGCATGTCCAGCGTGCTATGGAGCGATTTCAACTTTTACGGACCGATAGTGACGGCACCCAGGATATTCCCGGCGGTGGCCACGGCGCACATACTGCTTTCCACGCTGGTGTACACGGAGACAAACGCAATTGCGGAAAACGAAAACCTGCCCATAAGGAAGTTCTTTCCGGACTTCATAGAAAAACTGCTTGCGGGCGGGGCAAGGAAATAAAAAGGAGAATCCTAATGTCCGAGACAGGAACGATGACGCGAAGGGAAAGGGTGTTGAAGCTGTTTTCGGGGGAGAAGGTAGACAGGCCGCCTTGCTTCAGCGGCATGGGCAACGTCACCACCGCTGGGCTGGGGCAATTCGGCTACAAGTTCGCCGCCCTGCATTCGGACGCAAAGATGATGGCGGATGCCGCCGCCCAAACCTACAGGCTTACCGGGTTTGAGTGCGGCGTGGCCCCCTTCGACCTTTGCGTGGAGGCACAGGCCCTGGGGTGCGAGATAAACGTTTACGCCCACGTGGACGACATACTCTATCCCACCATAAAACAGAAGATCGCCCACAACGAAGAGGAGATGGGCGCCATTACGGTACCGGCTGATTTCGTTAAAAGGGGGCGCATCCCGCTTGTGAAGGAGGCCCTAAGGCTCCTTAAGGCCGATATAGGCGGCGAGGTGGCCGTGGGCTCCTACGTGCTTGGCCCCTTCACACTTGCCGGACAGATAATGGAATTGAACGATTTGCTGAAGCTCTCGTTCAAGAAGCCCGACAAGGTTGGAAAGCTCCTTGACACCCTTGCAGACGCAATAATACTCTGCACGCAGCAGTTCGTGGAGGCCGGAGCGGATTATATAACCGTTAGGGAGATGGGCGCCACCTCAGACGTGCTCAGCCCCAGGGTGTTCAAGAGCCTTATACTTCCGTACCTTAAAAAAATATTCGGAGCAATAAAGAGCCATTCGGTCCTCCACGTATGCGGCAAGACAAATGACATAGCGGGTTTCATGGTGGAATCCGGCGCCACCGCCATCAGCGTGGACCAGAAAAACGACGTGGCCGAGACCAGGAAGAAGATTGGAAACGCCCTGCTCTTTGGCAATTACGACCCCTATAACGTGCTTGTCTCCGGCTCAACGGAGATGGTGCGCCAGGCGGTACGCAAATGCGTGGACGACGGCGTGGACGCCGTGTGGCCCGGATGCGACATATGGCCCACGGTACCCGTGGAAAACATAAGGGCAATGCTAGATGAGGTTACAAATTACAGGAGGCAGAGATGGTAACGGATGAAAAGAAACAGGAGCTGTTGGAGCGGCTCAAAAACGCCGTCATCCAGTATGACGAAGATGCGTCCAAGGAGGCATCCAATGAGGTTGTGGAAATTGGCATGGATGCCAACGAGGCCATATTCAACGGGCTTGTAAGCGGCATGGAAGAGGTGGGCAGGCTCTTTGAGGCCCAGGAGTACTTTGTGCCGGAGCTCCTGATGTCCGCCGACGCGCTTTATGCCGGGCTGGATATTTTAAAGCCACACGTCCAGCAGCTGGACCTTGGGGTTAAAGGCTCCGTGGTTATAGGCACTGTGGAGGGCGATGTGCACGACATCGGCAAAAATATCGTCAAGATGATGTTCGACGTTGCGGGCTTTACGGTATACGACCTTGGCAGAGACGTGCCGCTGGATAAATTTATAGAGGAGCAGCTCCGCACGGATTCGGACCTGGTCTGCCTGTCGGCCATGATGACCACTACGATGGTTGGCATGAAAAAGATAATAGACGAGATCAAGTCCAAAAACCCCAATGTAAAAATAATGATAGGCGGCGCGCCCGTATCCGCGGACATCGCCGAGAAATGGGGCGCCGACGGCTACGCGAAGGACGCCAACAACGCCCTGAAGGATGCCATAAACATGGTAAGCTCGCTCAAGAAAATGAAGGAAGAGGCGGACGCCAGGAAACGGGCATAACAGATGGACTCATTGAG
Source organism: Nitrospirota bacterium (assembly GCA_021813405.1). GTDB lineage: Bacteria > Nitrospirota > Thermodesulfovibrionia > Thermodesulfovibrionales > JdFR-88 > JAKAKS01. The sequence goes on along the minus strand of JAKAKS010000021.1, from coordinate 9,530 downwards.
GGCAGAGCTGCTTGAATCCGGGGCCAGTGTGGCCGGTTTCGCCGATGTGGGGGGCATCGTAAAGGGGGATATTGCGCACTTGGACAGGGCTATATCCATTGGAGTTATTAAAAAGCTGAATGAAGATACCGTGCATCTGCTTGGGCGGCTTCAGAAGATTGCCGCCACCAAGCTGAAGGAAAGGGGATACAGATACCTCTGCATACCTCCGGATTCCGACAGGGCCGCAGGCGAAAAACCGTTTATATCCAGGCTTTACCCCCTCTTCACGCACAAGGTGGCGGCAACACTTTCGGGCCTGGGCTGGATAGGGAAAAACGGGCTTCTCATAAGCCCCGTTCACGGCTCCCGCATCTCGCTTGCAACCGTTCTTACGGATGCCCCGCTCAAAACCGGCCAGCCTATTATTAACAGCTTGTGCGGGGAATGCACCTTATGTATTGACCACTGTCCCTCCCAGGCCATTACCGGCAGGCAGTGGTGTCAGGAAGACCCTTACGCGGAGCTTGTCAGGATAAAAAGATGCGCCGCGCATAAAAAAAACAGCAGACCCACTGAAGGGAAACCCAACTGCGGGCTTTGCATAAATATATGCCCTTTCAGCAGAAATAACATGATTAAACCGCCCCGGCGCGTGGAGGCGGCATTGGCGGAGGAATAATGAAAAACCACAGGATAATCTTTCAGCCGTCGGGCAGGAGAGGTGAGGTCGCAGACGGCACAAACCTGCTGGATGCGGCCAGAAACCTAGGGGTGGACATAGAATCCATCTGCGGCGGCAAGGGGACGTGCGGAAAATGCAAGGTACGGGTTGAGGAAGGCTATTTCGAGAAGGACTCGATGGACTCCAGAATGGCGCACTTAAGCCCGCTTACCGATACTGAGAGAAAATTTCTCAAACCAGCCGACGGGCCTTCGATGCGGCTTGCATGCGCCTGCCACGTGAAAGGCGACGCGAAGATATTCGTGCCGGAAAAATCCAGGGCCGGCAAGCAGATTGTAAGAAAGGCCGCCAAGGAGCTTGCCATATCCATAGACCCGGCAGTGAAAAAATATTTTGTGGAGCTGGCCAAACCATCATTGCATGAGCCCATCACTGGTGACCTGGAAAGGCTTGGCGCAGCGCTTGAAAAACAGTACGGCCTCAAGGGGCTATCCATGGATTTCACGGTCCTTAAAACCCTTCAGGACGCAATAAGAAAGGGCAGCTGGAGCATAACGGTCTCGGTATGGAAGGGCAGGGAGATAATCAAGGCGGAACCCGGGTTCGTAGAGTCCGCCTACGGCCTTGCCGTGGACGTGGGCACCACAACAGTTGTGGGCTACCTGACCGATCTTGCAACAGGCAAGGTGATTAATACGGAATCCATGATGAACCCGCAGGTGCCTTATGGCGAGGACGTGATGTCCCGCATAACATACGCCATGATGAACCCGGACGGCATAGAGAAGATGCAGAAGGCGATAATAGACGGCCTTAACGAGATAATCTCAAACGTCACTAAAGATTTGAACCCGGACGGTTCGGGAGACGGCGGACAGCAGATAGTTGACCTGACGATAGTCTTCAACACAGCCATGCACCATATATTCCTCGGGTTTAATCCGGAGCATATCGGGCGCTCCCCATTCATCCCGGCAGTACAGAACGAACTGGACATAAAGGCCAGGGACCTGGGCATCAGGATTAATCCCGGCTCGTATATCTATGTGCTGCCCATAGAGGCAGGCTTTGTTGGGGCAGACAATGTTGGCGTACTTATCGCGGAGGAGCCGTATAACCAGGACGAAAAGGTGCTGATAATCGATATAGGGACAAACGGGGAGCTTCTGCTTGGCAACAAGGATAAAGTATGCTCCACGTCCTGCGCCACCGGCCCGGCATTCGAGGGCGCACAGATAAAAATGGGGATGCGCGCCGCCCCGGGCGCAATAGAGAAGGTGCGGATAAACCCGGAAAACAAAGAGCCCCTGTTCAAAATAATCGGCAAAGAAGACTGGCACACGGCGGACTGGAATATTAAAAAGGACAAGCTTGGGGCCAAGGGGATATGCGGCTCCGGCATCATAGATGCGATAGCGGAGATGTTCAAGGCCGGCATCATAGATAAATCCGGCAAGTTCGACATGAATGTCAACAGCCCCAGAATAAGGAGAGACCATGACGGCAAGCCCGAATACGTGCTTGCCTGGGCCAACGAAACATCCATCGGCGCGGACGTGACCATTACGCAGTCTGACGTGCGCGCCCTCCAGCTGGCAAAGGCGGCGCTGTATGCAGGGGCCAAGCTGATGATGCAGAAGATGGGAATAGAAAAGCTGGACAAGGTAATACTGGCCGGCGCCTTTGGAAGCTATATAGACAAGGAGGCCGCCATGACACTTGGCATGTTCCCGGACTGCCAGATAGATAACGTGTACGCGGTGGGCAATGCCGCGGGCGACGGCGCAAGGATGGCGCTTATCAACCTGACCAAAAGGCGCGAGGCCAATGAGCGCGCCCGCTGGGTGGAGTTTGTGGAGATAGCCGTGGAGCCGCGGTTTGAAAAGGAGTTCACTTATGCCATGCACCTGCCGCACATGAAAGACGGGTTTCCTAATCTGAAGGCTTTGCTGGAGAAAGGCAGGGCCCCTTCCGCGGCGGCGGTAAAAGGATGACAAGGCTGGATGTGAATTCAGGCGCGTGCGGATTCTGCTCCAGGATCAGGGTGGAGAAAACAGAACAGAAGGGCAAGCTGCACTTGCATATAGAAACGGATTGCGAAATGGTCAAAAGGATGGCAACGGAATTAGCTGTGCTTGACAGCATGGCTACAGCCTTTACACACTTCTTGAATAATCCAGTGTACAAGGCGGCCGCCACGAATTTAAAACATGTGGCGTGCCCCGTTCCAGGCGCGATTATAAAGGCCCTGGAAGTTGAGGCGGGCTTTGCCATCCCCAAGGAAATTACGATGAAGTTCAAAAAATAAACAGGCGGAAAATGGTTGTTGGAAATATCCTCATGTGGGCCGCCGCCCTGGCGTTTGCGGCCTTTGCCATAAAGATGCTTGTTCATATTGCGCCCTGGTTACGGCGGTCCGTCAGGACCGGAGAAACACATCAGGGCTTGCGATGGAGGGCGGTTATCGCCGCAGTGCCGGAAATACTGCTTCTGCGCCGGCTCTTCCGGGAAAACCCGGCCATCTGGCTTGGCGAATGGGTGTTTCATGCAAGCCTGTTGCTTGTAATTATCAGGCATTTGAAATACTTCCTTTCGCCTGTTCCGCCGTTCATATGGGCAACCCAGCGGATTGGCGGAGTTGCCGGGTACATTATGCCGCTGTCGCTTCTGTATATCATTATCGTAAAGGCCATATTCAACCGGGGCAGGTACGTGTTTGCCTATAACTATTTCCTGTTAGCCGGATTTCTCCTGGTGAGCGCGGCGGGCGTTATCATGAGAACATTCTTCTATCCGGATGTGGCGCAGATAAAGGATTTCATAGCTGGCGCGCTAAGGTTACACGCAGCGGCAGCGCCTGATAGCCTGCCCTTTATAATCCATTTCTGCCTGGTCCTGATAATCCTGCCGTTTCTTCCCACCCACATATTTGCCGCGCCGCTTACCATTTACCAGGCCGGCAAGAGAGACAAAGAACTTGAGGAACTGATCCATGGCGGAAAACAGGAATAAAAAAATGTTTGCCGGCTGCCTCTCGGCGCTCCAGCATATGGAGCTGGACGCCTGCACGCAATGCGGCGAATGCCTTAAAAACTGCCCCGTGCAGGAAGTGACCGGGAACCGCCAGGTCTCCCCGCCCGCAAAGATACGCGCCTTCAGGGACTTCATAAAAAAAACTCGCGGGCTGAAATCGTTTGTCCTTGGGGCACGGGATGTTGACAGGGGACTGCTGGAGGATTTCACCAGGGCGGTCTTTGAATGCACAACCTGCGGGGCCTGCGGCAAGACATGCAGCGTAGGTATTTACACCCAGCGGCTATGGCCCATGCTTAGAAGGGAAATGGTCCTGCGCGGCATCGGCCCCGTAGGGGCGCAGCGCGATATGCCAGAAGACGTGAGGAGGACCGGAAACCCATACGGCAAGCCAGCGGCGCAGAGGTTTGCACCCTGGTTCCCGGCTGAAGTTAAAGTGGCTGAAAAAGCAGAAATAGGTTATTACACCGGATGCACCGGCGCATATGACGCCATCCCGATGGTGAAAGGCGACGTGACGGTGATTGGAAAGATCGGCAGGCCGTTTACGATGCTTCCGCCGGAAGAGGAGGTCTGCTGCGGGTTCCCGCTGTTTGTTACCGGACAGTTCGAGCTGCTTGAGGGGCTTGTAAAAAGGCTTGTGGAAGGTTATGCCCAAAGGGGGGTAAAAACCCTTGTCTGCTCCTGCCCGTGCTGCGTAAACATGATCGCGCGGGACTGGCCGCACTTCTACGGCCGCAAGCTGCCATTTGGCATAAGGCATATTAGCCAGTACGTTCTCGCGGCCCTTGAAGAAGGCAGGATTTCCCCAATAGCGCCCATCGCAGAGAGTATTATCTATCATGACCCCTGCTACCTGAGCAGGGGCGTTGGAATAACCGAAGAGCCCAGGGCCATCCTTAAAAAGATACCCGGGGTGCAACTTCTTGAATTCACCAGGAACAGGGCCAATTCCCGATGCTGCGGGGCCGGGGGCGCGGCCAGAAAGGTTTTCCATGAGAATGCGGTTGCTATTGGCAGGCTTACCATAGACGAGGCGTACGAAAAAAAGGCAGGCAGGCTTGTGCTTGGCTGCCCGGCCTGCTACGGTAAGGTAAACGAGGCCATGTCCGGCTATGAGAAACAGGTGAAGATAGTGGACGTGATGGAATTATTATCGGGGGTACTATGAGCCATTTCTCGATCAAATGCCGCAAATGCGGCAAGGTGCTAGAAAACACCTATTGCGCATTCTGCGAACACTGCAAGGACGCCTTGCTGATTACCCAATACGCGGACAGGCAATTTGCCACGGACCGCGGCGAGGGCATATGCCAGAGCGGAGATATCTGGAGGTTCAACTGGCTTCCAGTGCACAGGCCCGGCTTCGGCCAGCCCGGCCCCGTTGTATACCTTTCAACGGGGCTTGCAGGCAGGCTTGGAATTGAGGAGCTTTATATCTCGTTCAGCGGCTACTGGCCGGAAAAAGGCGCTCTGCTTAAAACGTGCACGTTCAAGGAGTTTGAGGCCGCGATGGTCATACAAAACGCCGTTGAAAACCAGATGGAAGGCCTGGTGGTTGCATCTGCGGGCAATACGGCCAGGGCCTTTGCCCACCTTGCAAAGGTATCCGGGTTCAGGGCGGTAATAGTTGTGCCTTCAATGTGCCTGCCTGATATGTGGTACCTGGAAGAGCGTGCAGTCCCCACCATCGCAATCTCTGATGGCGACTACTCCGATTCCATAGCCACCGCAAAGCGCATAGCCCTGGTTTCCGGGATGCCGTTTGAGGGCGGAGTCAAAAACATTGCAAAAAGAGACGGGCTTGGCGTGGTGCTGCTGGAAGCGGCTGACGTAATGAAAAAACTTCCGCGCCATTACTTCCAGGCGGTGGGCAGCGGAGCAGGCGCGATAGCCGTCTGGGAGATGGCCGAAAGGCTTCTGGCGGACGGCAGATTCGGCAGCAGCCTTCCAGTGCTTCATCTTGCACAGAACCTGCCCTTCGCGCCCATGGCAAAGGCGTACTGGAAGAAAAGCCGGGAGATATCCCCCGCGGACATAAGCTTCAGCCTTGTGGGCGAAACTACAACCAGGGTGCTTACAAACCGCTATCCCGCATACGGGGTGCTTGGCGGGGTCTTCGACGCGTTGGAGGCAACCGGCGGCGCTATGTACGGCGTAGCCAATGAGGAAGTATATGCCGCGATGGAACTCTTCAAGGATGCCGAAGGAACAGATATAGTGCCTGCCGCCGGCGTTGCCGTTGCCGCGCTCATCCAGGCGGTTAAATATAAAAACATTGGCAAGGACGGCCCCGTGCTTCTGAATATAACCGGGGGAGGCGAGGCTGTGCTGCGCAGTGAAAGGCCGGTGTACCGCGTAAGCCCTTCTATCATCTCAAAAGATATCCACGAAAAGGAGATAGAGGACCTCCTGTGCGAAACCCTGAAGAAGAGCTGATCCGGATATTGCAAGGTGCCGGGGTGGATTTTACCGCCTCGCTGCCGTGCGACCGGATAAAGTGCCTTATTCCGCTTATCGCGGAGAATTTCCGGCACGTGCCGCTTACACGTGAGGAAGAGGGTGTTGGCATCTGCGCCGGTGCGGCGCTTGCCGGAAAAAGGCCCGCCATGTTCATCCAGAATTCCGGCCTTGGAAACATGATTAACGCGCTTCTGTCGCTTACGGGGTTGTATGGGCTTCCGCTTGCCATATTCATCAGCCACAGGGGCGTGTACAAGGAACAGGTTGCCGCCCAGGTGCCCATGGGAAGGCACGCCGCCGGTGTATTAAGAGGAGCGGAGATCGGCTTTACTCCTGTTGACTCCGTGGAGGCATTGGCATTGGTGCCCTCGATACTGGAAGGCGTTTACTCAGGCAACAAGGCCCATGCCTTCCTCATAAGCCCGGCGGTGTGGGAAGGTTCCGGATTGAAACCGCCTCCGCCGCCAGCCCGGGAAAAAAGGCCGTCCGCACCGGTTTCCTGCCCGGAACGCCAATCGCCCCGGCGCGGGAAAAGACCCGCACGGCACGAACTGCTGTCTGCCATCTGGCCGTTTCTTGAAGGCAGGGCCGTGGTGTGCAATCTGGGGTTCCCTTCAAGGGAGCTATATAGCGCAGGGCACAGGCCGTCGCACTTTTACATGCTGGGCAGCATGGGTATGGCAACGCCGATCGGGCTTGGCATCGCGCTGTCGTCCGGCAAGGAAGTGGTGGTAATAGATGGGGACGGCAGCCTGCTTATGAATCCCGGCGTGCTGGCAACCGCCGCCAGTCTGTCGCCAAAAAACCTCACCGTTATTGCGATAGATAACGGGGTTTACGGCTCCACCGGCAGCCAGGCAACGTTTACAGGCACATGTGTGGACCTGGAGATGGTTGCCAGGGGGTTTGGCATCCGCAATACGTTCAAGCCCGGCGATAAGGAAGAGCTTGCCCGCCTGCTTGAAAAACCCGCCGGGAAAGGGCCCCGGTTCATACACGCCCTGGCAGCTGCCGGAAACCTGGATACGCCTGTTGTCCCGCTGGACAGCCTGGAGATAAAAAGGCAGGTTATGGAATTTTTGCGGGGATGAAGTTTTTTTGCCGCTATAACTGTCCCGTTTCCTGATATTTTTTTACGTACAGCTTGAGCGCCCTCATTATCAGCCAGTCCATTTGCAGGCCATTATCCACTGCAATCTCCATGAGGCTGTCAATCACCTCTTTTTCTACAAGCGAGCCGGTGAACTGGGCCGCGTTTGCTTGCCCGGCCATTGCGTCTTCCGCTTTCCCTTTTTTCTTTTTGGCCCCCTTGCCGCCTGCGATAACGCCCGCCGCCATTCCTGCCGTAACTTCATGCTTCTCATGTTCCCGCTTAAGAAGGCCCTGCAAGGTCCCCACGTTGCCTTCGCGCACCGCCTGAAGGACATCCGTTGGCACCTTTCCCTTTGCTGCCCCGCCCTCTTTTGCCTCCGGCTTGCCAGACGGCGGCATCCCCGTTACGGGCATTCCGGACATCCCCATCATCATTTCTGTTAGCTTTTGGGCGTACCCGCCGCCGGGGATGTTATCGTGGATGAATTTTTCCAGTTTCCCCTCAGCAGCGGCCTCCTGCAGCCTGTCGAATATCAATCCCCCACCCCCGGCGCTTTCGCCGAACATCTTTCCTCGCGGAGGCTCCGGAAGCGGACGTCCTTTTCTGGGCACTTTTTATTACCTCCTATTAATGGCCTACTGAAATGATAGCACAGGGGGATAGCTGAAGCCTTTTTTTAATGTTCAAATCGAAATTTGCAACCTGCTGATTTAAAAGATTTTCTGCAATTCTGCTGTTCAAAACCGTTCAATCCGCAGCCTTTTTTAGCGCCTGTGTTCATTTGCCGGGTGCCTGCCCTGCTTTATCATTGGCCAGCATCCCTCCTGAATTCCCAACGCCTTATTCAAAGAGCATAGGGCCCCTCCTTGCGCAGTGGCCGGGCTTCCAGCGCCCTGAGTGCCTTACGCCTGGCAATCATACCCGGCTGAACATGACATTGTCCATATGACATATGTCATGAAATTCATGGCATGGTTTTTGAGGGGGGCCATCCCAATTGTGTTGAATGCACCTGAAACACCTCACCTCAACATCTCTTTGGCGGGGTGCGAATTTCCCCTTCTTAATCGCACTGTATATAGGTTCTATTTGAGACTAAGCTTTGCCCCGTACACCACAGCCTTTAATTTGTTATAATCGTGCAAGTTTCTTTTGGAATTTGCGGGGATAGCAAGAAGAAATGCGTCGCGACAATGTGGGATGTGTCCCGAATATTTCCCGAAACGCGGTCTTCACAATTTGTCCTAATTGCGGTTTCGGAAACATTCAGGTAGTTGAACAATGCAAAAATTGCGGATATAAGGATGGTATGTCATTACAGCCGCTTGCAAAAGAAACTGAAATTCCAGATGAATTAAAGAAAGAAATTAAGGAATACAGGGAAGCAGGTCTATTGCGGAAGGTCCCAAAAGAAGTGCTAATTGGCTTAAAGCTTCCTTCATCTGAAGGTATTCTAATGGCAATGAAATGCTCAAGTCTATTCTATCCGTATGTACAAATGGCACGGAATGATCAGCGCGCGGGAGCTGGATGGTTTTTTATGACGACAAAAGAAATTATTTATTATACCGGGATCAGAGGTTGGCTTAGAATAGATCGCATCCCCTATTCGGAAATAAAAAATTTGCAAATTGCGAACAGGTCTTTCGTTTTCAATACTTATAGATTTCTTATTATTAACACAAAAGAAGCTTCATATAAATTCATCCCCAGAACGTTGAAACGTAAGTGGGCGGGTTTATATTCGGAATTAGCAATCGAGCCTATAGTTCAGGAGATGATGCATTGCATTGATAGGCGAAAACAGGAAATGATGTAGTCAGGTTAAGAAACTAATAATAACCAGAAGAGTTTTACGACCTTATTAGGGACACATCCCATATTTTCACTGTTTACCTTTCCTCGGCCTTCCCGGACGTTTTAGAAAAAATAGGGACAGCGACCGTTTTCCCGTGAGTCGTAATTTTAAAGTCTTTGACGTACCTGGCAAAGCGGCGGTTTCGCGCAGTGGCCGAGACATCCGGAAATATTACATTCCATTTCCCTTAACTCGCTGAGTCCGTTCCCGCGACCGAGTCCTGGCGGAGCCTGATTCCTTACGGTAATTGAGGGCCCGGCGCGGCGTTGGCCTTTTGCCGTAATCGTTTAAGCCGGGACCTTATTAGGGACACATCCCATATTTTCACTGTTTACCTTTCCTCGGCCTTCCCGGACGTTTTAGTGAAAACTCCCGGCCAAGTAATTTTTCCATTTTGCCTATAAAACCGGCCTGGCCAA
>JAKAKS010000046.1 GCA_021813405.1 Nitrospirota bacterium | reverse complement strand
TAAAAAGGTTAGGTTATGTTTCCACCAGTTAATGTGCGTCAATCAGCTTCGTCGGCGGTGCGGACTTGAGGGAGAATCACGTTATCGAAAGTTCTCCTTAGTTCGTTCGGGTTCCTGGACGTAACTGGCAGGCTTTCTGAAATGCCCTGGGCTCTCTAGTGCTGTGAGAATCTGTGATTACCTCATATTATTGTAATGCTCCCCTTCCGGGTGCACTTTCTTTATAAACGCGGTTTCAAAAATCTCCTCTTCTTCCAGCTCGCGTTTTATATAGCCAAGCCTCTTAAGCGCAGGCACAAACTGCATGGTGGAGGCGATGTAATCCTCAGAAAGCTGGGCGCAGTATTTGGGGGACATCTGCAAGACCTCTAAAACAAATGCCTCGTCCACAAAGCCGGCAAAGGCCGCTATCTGTGCGGCGCATTCGGAGGGGCTTTCCCGCAGCATGTTCGCGGCGTTTTCGTGCGCTTTAATAAAGGCCTCGATAATGCCAGGGTGGGCCTGCATGAACCCGGTGTCCGCCGCAATTCCGTAGCTTGGGTTAGCTGGCCAGATGAGATGCGGGGGAAACAGCACCTTGCCCCCCGCGTAGTGTTTAACGCTTACGGCAAGCGCAGGTGTGCCGAATGCCGCCTGCACCAAACCCTTTACCATGGCCTCGGTTATTTCATCGGCCCATTTATAATTGATAACAGAAACGGATTGCCTGAGGCCAAAGCGCTCCAGCGCATCGGAAAGTATCACATCGTGTATGGAGCCTTTGCCGGGCACTCCTATTGTTTTGCCTTTTAACTGGCCAAGCGCCCCGTGCAGCCCTGTAATCTCCGGATAGGCCTTAAGGCTTTTTGCGCCTGCCATTACGGTGCCTTCCATATGCCCACCAGCCACGCACTTTATTGAGGCCCCCTGCTCTATCCCGATGATCGCGGGCGGCAAGCCGATATATGCCATGTCTATCAGGTTTTCCCTGAACGCCTTTACAATGGCAGGGCCGGTGCCAAAGAGCTTCCACTCTATTTTTGTGCCCGCCAGCTCTGCGGCAAGGGTTTTACCGCCTTCAGCCATAAGCAGGGCTGCCGTGTGATAGAAGGTGGAAAGGTGCCCTATCCGCAATTCATTTGTCATTTCCCTCAACAGCTCCGGTAACGGTGGCAGCGTATTGCCCTTCATCCGGCTTTCGCCACTTCCGCATAATTGCCAGAATTGATACCACGCCAGCAAGCCCAATAATAAGGGCTGTGCCATATGCCGGTGCGCCAGGGTGCTGAAGCCACCACACGTCCAGTGTGGCGTAAAGAGGATAATAATTTAAAAGGACCACCAGAAGCAGATAATCCTCCGATTTGGGCGCCGGCTGCTCAAGGGCCAGTCCGGCCACCAGTCTTTCAGGGAAATCGCGGTCCAGCATTGTATTAACAGAAATGGAAAAAAGCCGCAGCTGATTATAAAGCTGAGAATATTGCGGAACAAAATAACTGCTGGTGTACTTCCATGTGCCTACCTCTCCAAAATTTCTTAACGGGGCGTTTGGCCAGTTATCGTCGCTTATACCGAAGTGCAGGCAGTTGCCAAGCCACGCATTTGCGCCTACGGAGGCTATCTGCAAACAGATGCTTGCTGAAATAATGGTTATAACCAGCATCTGTTTGCTCCTTGCAATCGCCTGCCAGCTGTCAAACAGTGCGGCCGTTGCCATAGTCATAAAAAGCGCAGGCAGCATGAAGAACCTTGGCCCGTAGCACCAGTCCCCGCTCCAGCCGAAATACGAGCAGTAAAAAAGCGTGTATACCAATATGTACGCGCATAGCACAAGAAAGAAATCCCTGCCGGCCTTCCTGCGGAATTTTTTTATGGATAAGGGAAACAGCAGCAGCACCGGCGAGAACAGGAATATGCTTTTGCCGGGGCTTGCAAGTATGCCGGCAAGCCCCATTGGAACGTATTTAAGGCTGAACCCCGCCCCCTTTGAGGCCTGATCTGCAAATATGCTTCCATATCCGGTCTGGAAGATATTGCCGAAACGGTAATAATTGTAATAGAGCATGACGCACGCAAACGGTATTAAAAGCGCAAAAAATATGGCCGCGGCCTTTGGAAGGCGGACCCCGCCCTTGCGCAGGGCGTCTCTTTTAAGATAAAAAAACAGCCCAAGGGGCAAAAGGCTTACCAGCACGTCCATTTTTGTAATAAAACCGAACCCTATGGACAGGGCCGAAAGCACCAGATGCCGCGGGCGAAACGATTCCGTATATTTAATGGCAAAATAAAGCGCGCTCACCGTAAAGAGAATTGCCGGGGCATGCTCATGCGGGGTTTTGGAGCCGTAATGCCAGGCGATTGTGCCCAGCCCGTATGAAAAAGAAGCCAATGTGGCCCCCTTCAAGGAGAAACCCCGGCCAAGCAGTATCTTTATTATTAATATGCATGTAAGGGCGGTTGCAATGGCGTTTACCAGGAAAAAGCCATACGCGGTTCTCCTGGTGAACAGGTAAAACGGAAGCACAAAAATGTCCTGCCCGAATTCGTGCCAGATATACCTGCGCCCCCCTCTGCCCAATATCCCCCAGTTGCCCGAATTCACATATAAATGGCCTGTCCGGACGAAATTCTCCAGCGCGGATACCCGCATGAACCCCTCGCCGTAATTCATCGATGTGCGGGCGGAGGATATGCTGAGGCAATATATGGAAACCAGGGAAAAAAATACAAAAAGAAAGTATGTTTTCCCATTGCCGGAACCTGTAGCCATCCTAAGATTCTAAAATAAAAACAGCCTGCTAGTGGGAGATATTCTTTTCCCTTGACAATTAGATACCCCTTTCAATATGATTTAGTGGTAAATAGTGGAGAAAGGTGGGTAAAGTGCCCGGATTTTCCGGAAAATACTATTACACACTGGACGACAAAGGCAGGCTGATGGTCCCGGCGCCGTTCAGGGAGACGATTGTCTCCAATTTCGGCCCCAAGCTTATCGTTACCAATTCAGCCTTTGACGAATGCCTTTGCATCTACCCTTTTGAGGAATGGGTGAGGCTGGAAGATAAGGTAAAAGGCCTGCCCCGCTCCGAAAAGGCGGTGCGCTATTTCTTAAGGAGGGTTATCGCGTCGGCCGTGGAGACCGAACTGGACAAGCAGGGGAGAATACTTGTGCCATCGGCCCAAAGGCAGGACGCGAAGCTAAATGGCGAGGTGGTGCTAGTAGGCCAGGTGGAGATGATCGAGCTTTGGGGGAAAGACGCCTGGGCAGTGGAGACCGACCCGTCACGCATAGACAGGGCCTCGCTGGAATCGGCCCTTGGCAAGTACGGCATTTAGCCGTGGTCCATCTGCCCGTGATGCTGCGGGAAACAATGGACCTTCTTGGGCCTGAACGCGGGGGAGTATTCCTGGACGCAACGGTTGGAATGGGGGGACATGCCGTGGAGGCGCTGGGGAAAATGGCTGGAAAGGGCCTGCTAATAGGAATAGACAGAGATGATAACGCCCTGAAGGCCGCGCGGGACAAGCTTGGGAGCGAGCATGTGGTGCTAAAAAAGGCGCGTTTTTCGGAGTTGGGGGGAGTGCTTGACGGCCTTGGGATTGCAAACGTCAACGGGGCGCTTTTTGATTTGGGGGTTTCCATGCCGCAGCTGAAGGTGCTGGAAAGGGGATTCAGCTTTCAGTCCGAGGGGCCGCTGGACATGAGGATGGACCCGGCTGCGGAACTGACAGCCGCGGACGTTGTAAACACTTATTCCGAAAAAGAGCTGGAACGGATTCTAAGAGAATACGGCGAGGAAAGGTTTTCAAAGAGGATTGCCAGGATGATAGTGCAGAGGCGCCCCATACAAAGCGCGCAGGAGCTTGCAGGCCTGGTTTCAGGCGTTTACCGCAAAAGGGGTAAAACACATCCGGCCACAAGGGCCTTCCAGGCCCTCCGGATTGAGGTAAACAGCGAGCTTGCCGAACTGGAGGCCGGGCTGGCCGCGGCATCAGGACGGCTGGCTGCCGGCGGCAGGCTGGTTGTAATCTCATATCACTCCCTGGAAGACAGGATTGTGAAGCACTTTTTCCGCGGCGCACAGGCGCGCGGGGAAGCCCGCATACTTACCAAAAAGCCACTGACGCCGGGGGACGCCGAAGTGCGCGAAAATCCGGCTGCCAGAAGCGCAAAACTGAGGGCATTGGAGAGGGCGGCATGAGGGCGGCAATACATGAGAGTGTGTTATCATATTTTGCTAAGGTTTTTGCATGTATTGTCTTGCTATCAGGTGTTTTCGGATTAGTCTGGCTCCGCTCGAGCATAAGATCAGTCGAATACGATATCGGCAACCTGGAGGTGCAACTGAAAACGGTTGCCAGCCAGCGCAAGGCCCTTTCCGCCCGCCAGGCTTCGCTTTTTTCCGTCCAGGACATAGGCGGCCCGGCATTCGAAAAACTTGGCCTTGTATATCCGGACAGGCGGAACGTGTTTTTTGTAACAAGGGATAAGGGGGATATCCCTTATGAGGCATCCTACAGAGAGAAATAAAAGGGGGGCTTGCCCCTCCTGCGCTTTGGCATTTGGAGCATGCGGATGAAAAGGGAACTACTTTTAAATACCCTTATAACGTTCGCTTTCCTGGTAGTATTGGTGCGCCTTGGGGGAATAATGGTGTTCGACCACGGCCGTTACGCGGCGGAAGCTCTTGGCCAGTATGACAGGGAACGGCCGCTGGCGGTAAAAATGGGTACCATATACGACCGGAAAGGACGGGAACTCGCGATGAACCTGGACATGGAATCGCTTTGGTGCAATCCCTGCCAGGTGGCATCCGCGAAGAATGTTGCACTGGCCGTCGCCGATGTCTCGTCCATTACCGGCCTGCCCCAGGCGGAGATAATGCAAAAGCTGGACGGCCCGGAAAGGGAAAGACGCTTCGCCTGGATAAAAAGGAAACTGATGCCTGCGGGCCAGGGCGGGGCGATCAAGAACATAACCGGGTTTGGCCTGAAGGAAGAAACCGAGAGGTTCTATCCAAACGGCACTCTTGCCTCCCATGTGATTGGATACGTTGACGCGGCAGACGACGGCATGGACGGCGTGGAACGCTCGTACCAAAGCACTTTAAAGAGCAAGGGCGGCAGGGTGGTGGTGCAGAGGGACGCAACCGGCAAAATCCTTTCGCAGGGCGTGGAAATGGACCCTGGCGGAAGCAGCCTGGTGCTTACCATAGATGAAGACCTCCAGTACATAGCCGAGTCAGCCCTGGAAAAGGCAATGGCAAAATGGAACGCGCAGTCCGGCTCCGTAATAATGATGGACCCTTACAACGGCGAAATACTGGCCATGGCCAACAAGCCGGACTTCAACCCGAATGACCCCGGCAAAACCAGGCCGCGGACATGGAAAAACAGGGCCATAATGGACGCTTACGAACCGGGGTCCGTCTTCAAGCTGGTTACCGGGTCGGCCGGGCTGGAAACAGGCGTGGTAACGCCCAACACATTGTTCAACACAGGCCCCGGTTATATAGAGGTTGGGGGAAGGAAGTTCCACGACGATGACAAGCTGGGCGTAATCAGTTTCGCGGAACTGTACCAGAAATCGTCCAACGTGGGGGCCATTACCATAGGGCTTAAGCTGGGCCCGGAAAAGCTGTATGAATATGCAAAAAAATTCGGCTTCGGCCAGAAGACCGGCATAGACCTTCCGTTTGAGGCATCGGGGTATTTAAGAAAGCCAAGCACCCTGGTGTCCCTGGCGTCAAACTCAATAGGCTACGGGGTTGCTGTAACGCCCAT
Source organism: Nitrospirota bacterium (assembly GCA_021813405.1). GTDB lineage: Bacteria > Nitrospirota > Thermodesulfovibrionia > Thermodesulfovibrionales > JdFR-88 > JAKAKS01. The sequence goes on along the minus strand of JAKAKS010000046.1, from coordinate 16,768 downwards.
TCAGCTGCTCAGGGCATACAGCGCGGTTGCCAACGGGGGATACCTGCCAAACCCGCACGTGGTGCAGAAGATCATATCGCCGGAGGGGCAGGTAATAAGCAGCTTTACGGATTTCAAGGGCCCTCAGGTGATAAGGCCTGAAACGGCCCGGATATTAAGAAGGATATTGCGCGGGGTCACCCAACAGGGCGGCACAGCCACAGAGGCCGCCGTGGATGGAAACGAGGTGTCCGGGAAAACCGGAACTGCAAGGCTCTACGACCCGCGCACGCACGGCTATTCCGGGCTTTACGCAAGCACATTCGTAGGGTTTGTCCCTTCGCATGATCCGAAGATAGCGATGGTAGTGGTAATTAAAGGCGCAAAGGGGCCCACCCTGGCGTTTGGCGGGCTGGTTTCCGGCCCGGTATTCAGCGAGATAGCAGACAGGGCGCTTGCCTATCTTGATGTGCCAAGAGACGACGGCATACAAAACAATCTTGTGTATTTGGGAGATAAAGAAGACTTAAACCATGAGACTGCATTCGATCCTGGAAGGAATAAGAATTAACGGGATTGCAGGGGCCGGCCTTAATGATGGCGCCCCTCAAAATCCAGAGGTAACGGGCATCTCTTTTGATTCCCGTTCGGTTGCCGCCGGCGACCTGTTTGTGGCGCTGAAGGGCACGCGGACAGATGGCGGAGGGTTCGTTAAAGAGGCCATAAGCAAGGGGGCTGTTGCGGTTATGGCCGAAGGCAACATCGTTGCCGGTGCAGGCGATACCGTTTTTGTAGAGGTGGAGGACGCCAGGGGGGCTCTGGCCAGGGCGGCGGCCAATTTTTACGGCAACCCGGGGCGCAAGCTGATGATAACAGGCATTACCGGCACCAACGGCAAAACCACAACAAGCCTGATCATAAACTCCGCACTGAAGGCCCTCGGCCTGCGCACCGGGCTTATCGGCACAATAGCCTATGAAGTCAACGGACGCAAAAAGCCCGCCCCGTTTACCACTCCGGAAGCGCCGCTTTTCCAGTCTATGCTTGCCGAGATGGTGCAGGACGGGGTTACGCATCTTGTTACGGAGGTGTCTTCCCATGCGCTGGCCCAGAAACGCGTGGATGCGGTGGAGTTCAACGCGGCGGTTTTTACAAACCTTACGCGCGACCACCTGGATTTCCATAAGACCATGGAAGATTATTACAAGGCAAAAAAGAGGCTTTTTGCCGGGCTTCTTCAGCCTGGCGGCACGGCCGCAATTAACGCGGATGACCCGTACGGCCAAAGGCTTTTGCGGGAACTGGCTGCGGGAAATAAAAACATCATCGCGTACGGAATAGACTCCAGGCCGGTCCCGGGCGTGGCGTTTGCAAAGGCATCCGGAATAGAGTTGTCAACGACTGGAACGTCATTCATTATCGAGTTTGAAGGCGAAAAGATCGGGCTGGAGAAAGAGAAAACACCTCTTATCGGGCTTCATAACGTAAGCAATATGCTGGCGGCCTTTTGCGCCCTTGTTGGCCTGGGCTTTGGAACTCAGGAGGCGGCCGTTAAAATCGGTTCACTGCAAAATGTGCCCGGAAGGTTTGAAAAGGTGGACCTTGGCCAGGGCTTCACGGTGGTAATAGACTACGCACACACCCCCGATGCGCTCCAGAGGCTTATAATGACGGCCCGCGCACTGGCCAAGGGCAGGATAATCACCGTGTTCGGATGCGGCGGGGACAGGGACCGCGGCAAGCGGCCGGAGATGGGGCAGATAGCAACCATCCTGTCCGATTTTGCCGTAATAACGTCCGATAACCCGCGCAGCGAGGCCCCGGCCCTGATTATCAACGAAATCACAAGCGGCGCAGCCGGGAAAAATTACGCGGCGGTCCCGGACAGACAGGAAGCCATAGCGCATGCCATAGACATGGCCCTGCCGCAGGACATAATCCTTATAGCCGGAAAAGGCCACGAGGATTATCAGGAAATAAACGGCATAAGGCGGCACTTCAGCGACCGCGAGGCCGCTATTGCCGCCATAAACGCAAAAGAGAAGGGCAACCATGCTCAGGCTTGAGGAACTGCTGGAAGCAACCGGGGGGACATTGATTAACGGCAATAATGCCGGCCCAGCCGTATTTCCGGGGCTGTCCACTGACTCCAGGACCATTGCGCCAGGGGAACTGTTTGTGGCCCTCAGGGGGGACAATTTCGACGGCAACGATTTCCTGGAGGCCGCCTGCGTAAAAGCCGCGGGCGCGGTAGTCAGCAGGAAACCGGCGTTTTTGCCTTCCGGCAAGACGATAATTGTTGTTCCGGACACATTAAAAGCCCTCCAGTCCATTGCAAGATATATAAGGGGTAAAGCAGGCATACCGGTTATAGGCATAACCGGCTCCAACGGGAAGACAACAACCAAGGAGATGACTGCGGCCGTACTTGGCAGCAAGCTGAATATCTTAAAGAGCGCGGGCAACCTGAACAATCATATAGGCCTGCCCCTTAACCTCTGCAAGCTTGCGCCGGAACATGAGGCGGCGGTCCTCGAAATGGGGGCAAGCAGGCCGGGCGATATAAAAGAGCTCTGCGAAATAGCCCTGCCCACCCACGGCGTGCTTACAAATGTAGGACAGAGCCACCTGGAAGGTTTTGCCGGCTCCATGGAAAAACTTCTGGATACAAAGCTGGACCTGGCCAGGGCGGCCCAAACGGTGATATATAACGCAGACGACCCGCTCCTTGCGCCGCCAATTGAACGCATGGGCGGCAAGAAACTGATAAGTTTCGGCATCAGAAACAAGGCCCGCGTCCGCGCTGCTGAAGAGACGATTGAGTTTGCCCCATCCGGTGTGCGCTTTACTCTGGAAAGCTCGTTTGCGGCGATGGAGGGGAAAGTGCAGGTGCAGTTGCCGGTGCAGGGCGCATTCAATGTTTATAACGCATTGGCCGCAATTGCAGCGGGCGCGGCGCTGGGAATCAACCCCGGCGATGCGGCCAGGGCGCTTGAGAGCTTCAAGGGCGCGCCCATGAGATACGAGATAAAACAGGCCAGGGGCTTCACGGTGCTAAGCGACATGTACAACGCAAACCCTTCCTCGATGGAGGCCGCGGTAAATGAGCTGGCCAGAATGGCGCGCACTGCCAGAAAAGGCAGGGCCATAGCCGTGCTGGGGGACATGCTTGAACTGGGGCCATGCTCGGAAGACGCCCACCGGAAATTGGGCGGACTGCTGGCCGCCACGGTAGATGAGCTGATAACGGTAGGCCCGATGATGGACCTGGCCTGCGCGGAATTCAAAAAAAGCGGCAGGGGGAAAAACGCGTCCATCTGCGCGGATTCCGCCGAGGCAGGCAGGCTGCTTAAGGGGAAACTGCGCGAGGGCGACACCGTGCTTATCAAAGGCTCACGGGGAATGAAAATGGAGAAAGTCCTGGAGATGCTGGAGATGACTGATGCTGTATAGCCTTTTTGTGTGGCTGCATAAATGGTTCTCGCCATTTAATGTTTTCAGGTACATAACTTTCAGGACAGCGCTGGCGATAATCACGTCACAGACTGTCTGCTGCCTTATGATCCCTGGGTTCATCGGATGGGCAAGGAGGCTTGGGGGCACGCAGAACGTGCGTGACGACGGCCCGCAGGCGCATCTGAAAAAGCAGGGCACGCCCACAATGGGCGGCATAGTAATAGCAGGCTCGATAATAATATCGATGCTGCTGTGGGGGGACCTGAAAAACCCTTTTGTGCTGATGATGATAGCCGCGGTGGCTGGTTTCTCGGGCATCGGATTTTTAGACGATTACCTGAAAGTGGTAAAGAAGAACTCCAAGGGGCTCATGGCCAGGCAGAAATTCGGGCTTCAGATAGCTCTTGCGCTGGTGCTGGCCATATTGATCCACAGGGTCCCTCATAATCCCTATGCCGGCATGCTCTCGATCCCTTTCCTGAAGAAATGGCTTATCCGGCTTGGCTGGCTTTATACCCCGTTTGCAATACTGGTAATAGTGGGGGCCTCCAACGCCGTAAATCTTACCGACGGGATAGACGGGCTTGCCATAGGCCTGGTTGCGATAGCCGCGCTGGCAAACGGCGTGCTTATATACATATCCGGCCACAAGATATTGTCCGCTTACCTGCACGTGCTGTATCTGCCGCAGGCCGCCGAACTGACAGTATTTTGCGGCGCGATGTTCGGCGCGGCGCTTGGCTTTCTGTGGTACAACTCATACCCGGCGGACCTGTTCATGGGAGATGTGGGCTCGCTTGGGCTTGGAGGGGCGCTTGGCACCCTGGCGGTAATCTCCAAACAGGAGATAATCCTGGCCGTTGTAGGCGGGATATTTGTGATGGAAGCGGTTTCCGTGATATTGCAGGTGGCTTCGTTCAAGCTGACTGGCAGGAGGATATTCAGGATGGCGCCCATACATCACCATTTTGAACTGAAGGGCTGGACGGAACCCAAGGTGATTGTAAGGTTCTGGATTGTGGGCATCATACTGGCGCTGCTGTCGCTTGCCACATTCAAGGTGAGGTAATGGGGTCTTTTTCAGGCAAAAGGGTTTTGATTTTCGGGCTTAAAAGAAGCGGGGTTGCCGCGGCAAAGGCGCTTGCCCGTATGGGGGCCGTCATCACTGTTACGGACTCCAAGGACGAAAAAGCGCTTACCCGGGAGATAGCCGCGCTGCCTGAAGGCACAAAGCTTTTTATTGGCGGCCACCCGGACCATTTATTAAGCAGCACGGACATGATAGTGATAAGCCCCGGCGTGCCATCGGGCATCGCGCTGCTTGAAAAGGCCCGTCAGATGAACATACCGGTAATCGGAGAGCTTGAGCTGGGCTACAGGCTTTTTAAAGAGGCCAACCCCAAAATAGATTTTTATGCCATAACGGGCACAAACGGGAAATCGACCACCACCGCCCTGCTCCATCACCTGCTTGAAACCGCGGGGCGCGGGGCGCTTCTGGGCGGCAATATCGGCTATCCGCTGGCGGGGCTGCTGGACGAGGCGGCACAGGCTGACTGCGTGGTGGTGGAGGTGTCCAGCTTTCAGCTTGAGACCATTGCGGAGTTCCGGCCAAAGATAGCATCCGTTCTTAACATCGCGCCGGACCACCTGGACAGATACGCCTCCGTGGAGGAATACGCCGCGGCAAAGACAAGGATATTTGAGAACCAGAAGAGTGTTGGAGAGCAGCGGGATGCACTGGTGCTGAATGCGGGCGACCCTTCCGGGGCCGGGATATCATCGATGCTGGCCTCAAAAAAATCCGGCCCGGAAGTGTTCTATTTCGGCAGGGAGAAAAAACGCGGGGTATATACAGATGGCAGCTCGATATTTGCCGATGTCCCCGGGTTCTCCGGGCTGTTTGCCGAGGCCGGCAGACTGCGGATAAAAGGGGCGCATAACCTGGAAAACGCGATGGCCGCCGCGTGCATGGCGCTGCTTGCAGATGTTGCCCCCAGTGCCGTAAAGGAAGGGCTTTACAGTTTCCCCGGCCTTGAGCACAGGATGGAAGAGGTGGCCCGGTTAGACGGCGTGCTTTATATAAACGACTCCAAGGGGACAAACCCGCCTGCCACGCTTCGCTCGCTGGAAGGCATGGCCTCCCGGGTGGTGCTGATAGCCGGAGGCAGGGACAAGCATTGCGACTTCGCCCCGATGCGCGAGGCTGCAAAAGGAAAAGTTAAATTGGCGGTGCTGATAGGCGAGGCCCGGCAGAAGATAAAAAACGTGCTGGACGGGGCCGTGGAAACCCGGTTTGCGGAAAACCTGGCCGAAGCGGTGGAGATGTCCAGGGGTGCCGCAGCGCCGGGAGATATTGTGCTCTTCTCACCGGCCTGCGCCAGTTTCGACATGTTTACAGATTTCGAGCACCGCGGACGGGCATTTAAAGAGGAGGTCGGAAAACTTTGCGCCCGGTCGAGATAACCAAAAGAATGCCGGGGATTGATAAACCGGACCGGATTATCATGCTTATTACCGCCGCCCTGGTGGGCATAGGCATATTGATGATCTATTCCAGCACCAGCGTGGTTACGCTGGCGATGATAAAAAAGCACGTGACAACGCCGGATTTCTACTTCAAGAGGCACCTTATAACAGTTGTTATGGGCCTGGTTGCGGCCGCAATATTTTATTGGATAAAGCCGGAGTTCCTGGGCCGCATATCGCCCCTGCTGCTGCTTGGATCGCTTGTCATGCTGGGGCTTGTGTTCACCAGGCTTGGCATATCGGCGGGCGGCGCCAGAAGATGGATACGCTGCTGGCCTTCACAGTTTCAGCCCTCCGAGGCGGTGAAGCTGTCCATGGTGCTCTTCCTTGCCTGGTTTTTATCAAAGGACTTTTTTCAGAAAGAGAGCCCCTGGTTGGTAGTGGTGCCTGTATCGGTTATGGGGGTTTTCCAGTTCGTGTTCCTCAAGCAGCCGGATTTCGGCGGGGCCGCCACACTGGGCCTTATTACAATAGGGCTGCTCTTCATAGCGGGCGCAAGGTTAAAGTATCTGGCGATGCTTGGCACCCTGGCGCTGCCCGTTGTTTACAAACTGGTCCGCGAGCCATACAGATGGAGAAGGATAACGGCCTTCCTGAACCCGTGGGCAAATGCCGAGGGCAGCGGGTTCCAGCTTAAACAGTCGCTGATAGCCCTTGGCCGCGGCGGGTTTTTTGGCGTGGGGCTTGGCAAGGGGATGCAGAAACTTTCATTCCTGCCGGAGATGCACACGGATTTCATCTTCGCCATAATCGGAGAGGAGATGGGGTTCCTGATTGCCGGCGCGATAGTTATAGGCTTCTGCACCTTCTTTTTAAGGAGCGTGTATATTGCCGAAAAAACCGGCACCCCTTTCAGGCGGCTTCTTGCCTACGGCATAGCGATGCTTGTGGCCGTGCCGGGTTTCATAAATTTCTGCGTGGTAACCGGGCTGGCCCCCACAAAGGGGCTGCCGCTTCCTTTTATAAGCTATGGCGGGTCCTCACTGCTGGTGAACATGGCCGCGGTAGGGATCCTTCTGCGCGTATCCCGCGGAGGGATGGTTGCGGTAAAACAGGACAGGCTGATGGAGATAGAGCGCAGGCGTGCAAAACATGTTGTCCAGTTGCGGCACCAGCAGGCGCGGGGAGGCGGCCTGAGATGAGGGCGATAATAGCCGGAGGAGGCAGCGGGGGGCACCTGTTCCCCGGCCTTGCACTTGCCCGCGAGCTTACGGAAAAAGACGGGGCGCAGGTGCTTTTTGTAGGCGCGGAAAAAGGGATAGAGTCCAGGATAGTGCCCAAGAGCGGCTTCCCCATAAAGTTCCTTCCGGTGGAAGGGGTAATGGGGCGGACCGCCCCGGAAAAGGCGAAGGCTGTATACAAAATGGCCGTGTCTTTTTTCAAGGCCAGGGGGCTGATGGAGTCTTTCAGGCCGGACGTGGTGATAGGCACCGGAGGCTATGCCTCGTTCAGCCCGGTTATGGCCGCGTGGTCCTGCGCCATCCCCTCTTTGATTATGGAACAGAACGTGGCGCCCGGGGCGGCAAACAAGCTGCTGGCCCGCGTGGCCGGCGCGGTTGCTGTCACGTACCAGGAGAGCATGCCACATTTCCCGAGGGCGAAATCCTTCCTTACCGGCAACCCCATCAGGAAGGAGATACTTGAGGCCAGGCGTGCGGACTCATACTTTGAAACCTTCGGGCTTGAACCCGGCATCTTTACGGTATTTGTATTCGGCGGCTCCAGCGGGGCAAGGGCCATAAACAGCGCCCTGGTAGGCGCGCTTGAGCACCTTCTGGATTTGAAGCAGGATATACAATTTCTGCACCAGTGCGGCGAGACCGACTACCAGGGGGTAAGGGAAGCATACAGGCGAACCGGGTTCCGGGCAATGGTTGCCCCCTTCGTCTTCCAGATGCCGGAGGCCTATGCCGTAAGCGACCTCGTAATTTCCAGGGCCGGAGCAACAACCCTTGCGGAAATGACAGCCCTGGGCAAGGCGGCCGTCCTCATCCCTTACCCATATGCGGGCGGGCATCAGGAGTTGAACGCCGAAAAGCTGGAAGGGCTTGGCGCGGCCATTCTGATAAGGGAGAGGGAGCTTACAGCAGAATCGCTTGCGGCCAAAATAAGAACGCTGAAGGAAGACGAAACCGCCAGGAACGAGATGTCTTCCAGAAGCAGGGTGGTTGGCAAGCCCGAAGCCGCCCGCAACGTGGCGGACATCGCGCTTAGCCTGGTCAGGATAAAAAACGCTTCACGGAAGGCCAGAAATGTATAAGAGATACCAGTCCATTCATTTTGTGGGGATCGGCGGGGCCGGCATGAGCGGCATAGCCGAGGTGCTCCATACGCTGGGGTACAAGGTTACCGGGTCGGACATGAAGGCGTCTGCCAACACCAGCCGCCTTTCAGAGATGGGCATACGGATAGACATAGGCCACAGGGCCGGCAATATAAAAGACGCGCAGGTGCTTGTAATCTCCTCTGCGGTAAGCCCCGGCAACCCCGAAGTTAAAGAGGCCCTTCTGCAAGGGGTGCCGGTGATCCCAAGGGCCGAGATGCTTGCCGAGATAGGCAGGCTGAAATACAGCGTATTGGTGGCCGGAAGCCACGGCAAAACCACCACCACGTCCCTTGTGGCCACGGCTGTGGCCAGGGCCGGGCTGGACCCCACCGTTGTAATCGGCGGAAGGCTTAACGCCCTTGGCGCAAACGCAAGGCACGGCAAAGGCGAGTTCCTGGTGGCGGAGGCCGACGAGTCCGACGGCTCCTTCCTGAAACTGTCGCCTACCATAGCCATAGTTACAAATATAGACCGGGAGCATATGGAGTACTTCAAGACCATGCACGCGCTTGAAGGGGCATTCCTTGAGTTCCTGAACAAGGTGCCGTTCTACGGCCTCAACGTTGTGTGCGTGGAGGATTCCCACCTGGCCGGGATGATACCGGACCTGAAGCGGCGGGTGCTTAAATACGGCTTTGGCGAGTCCGCCGATTTAAGGGCCGTGGAGATCGAAAAAGGGTTCATGAGCGTGGGGTACACCGTGCTTCTGCGCGGCAGGGAGCTCTTCAGGCTGAACCTGCCGCTGCCGGGTGACCACAACGTGCTAAACAGCCTGGCCGCCATAGGGGCCGCATTGGAACTGGACATAGAACCCATGGCCGTAAAGCAGGCCCTTGAAGGCTTCCAGGGCATCGGCAGGCGGCTGGAACTGAAGGGCGAGGCCAAAGGGATAAGAGTGTACGACGACTACGGCCACCACCCCACTGAAATCAAGGCGACCATTAAATCATTGCGTGACGGATTCCCGTCCGGCGGCGCCGCCCGCATATTCGTTCTGTTCCAGCCGCACAGGTACACTAGGACCAGGGACCTGATGGAAGAATTCGCAACATCGTTCGGCGCAACGGACAGGCTGTTGCTGATGGACATCTACGCCGCGGGAGAGCAGCCGATAGAAGGCATCGACTCCGGAGCGCTCTTTAAAAGGCTTTCAAAGCATATCGACGGCAGGGCCACATATGTAAAAGACAGGGACGAGGCCATGAACACCCTTGAGAAGGAGCTTAGGCAAGGGGACGTGCTGCTGACTCTTGGGGCAGGCGACGTATGGAAGATCTCCGAACAGATGGTTGAGAGGCTCTCAAAATGAGGACATTGGAACGGGGATATTGAGGTGAGGCGAAGCGGACATAACCAGGGGGACCTCCTAAGGAAAATGAAGGTGAGCTTCGACGAACAGCTTTCAAAGCACACGTCGCTTGCCATAGGAGGCTTTGCCAGGGTATTTGCCGCCCCTTCCTCGCTGGAGGAATTAAATGAAGTGATTGCCGAATGGAGCGGAATGCCCGTTGTATGGCTTGGCGGCGGCACAAACGTGCTTGCAGCGGATGGGCCGCTTGAAGCGCTTGTTATATCAACCGGCAACCTGCGCGGCATAGAGGTGCTAAGCGATAACGGGACCGGCGCGGTCCTCAGAGTCTCTTGCGGGGAGTCCATGAAAAAGCTGCTTTCATTCTGCCTGGAGCGGGGGCTGTCCGGGCTTGAAGGGCTGGTGGGCATACCCGGCAGTTTCGGGGGGGCGGTAAAGGGGAATTCCGGCTCTAATGGCATAGAGATGAAGGACGTTGTCTTCAGCGTATGCGTAATGGACAGGAAAGGCCAGGCTCAAAGACTCAACCGCGAAGAGATCGGCTTTAAGTATAGGGGGACATCCATAAACGATTCCAGCCTCATAGTAAACGCCGATCTGGCCCTGGGCAAAGGCAAAGCCTCGCGCGAAGAGATAAAAAAGAAGATGAACGAACTCTTTGAGCAAAAGAGGCAGACACAGCCGCTGCTTGAAAAATCGGCTGGCTGCGTCTTCAAGAACCCTCCCGGATGTTCCGCCGGGCAGCTGATGGACCAGGCCGGGCTGAAAGGGACGCGCATAGGGGATATCGAGGTAAGCCGGAAACATGCAAACTTCTTCATAAACCTGGGCAAGGGCACCGCCCGGGACTTCCTGGCCCTGATGGAACTGGCCAGCAGGAAGGTAAAGGAACAGGCCGGGGTAACGCTTGTCCCGGAGATAAGGATTTTAAAAAATGCCGGTAACAGATAAAAAAATAGGCGTCCTCATGGGAGGGGCCTCAGCCGAAAGAGATGTCTCCTTAAAAACAGGGGATGCCATTTACAAGGCGCTTTCCGCAAAAGGCTATAGCACCGTAAAGATCGACGCCGGGACGGGTAAAAATCTTACGGCGGACCTGGCCGGGGCAGGTGTGGAGATCGCGTTTATAGCCCTCCATGGCGGCATGGGGGAAAACGGGGCGGTACAGGGACTGCTGGAAGTATTGGGTATGCCGTACACAGGCTCCGGCGTGCTGGCCTCCGCCCTGGCGATGGACAAGGAATTTTCCAAAAAGGCTTTTCTTTACCACAAGCTCCCTGTGCCGGAATTCATTGTGCTGGAGAAGGAAACGGGCTTTAAAAAGCCTGTTTTCGGGCCGCCCTGGGTGGTAAAGCCAGTTGCCGAAGGCTCCAGCATAGGTGTAGAGATGGCCAATAACGAGGAAGAACTGGGTTTGGCGCTGGAGCGTTCGTTCAAGCTTGGCGGCAAGGTGATCGTGGAGAAGCGCATATACGGCAAGGAGATCCAGGTGGGAATCCTGGCGGGAAAAGTACTGGGCGCGGTGGAGGTAAGGCCATCGCTGGACTTTTACAGCTACGAGGCCAAATACACGGCCGGGAAAACCGAATACATATTGCCGCCCGAAATGCCGGAGGCCGATCTTAAAAAGGCCTATGAGGCGGGGCTTGCAGCGCACAAGGCCCTTGGTTGCGGCGGGGCCACCAGGGTGGACCTGATTGTTGCGGACGCAATTCCCTATGTGCTGGAGGTAAATACCATACCGGGCATGACGGAGACCAGCCTCCTGCCAAAAATAGCCCGCTTGAGCGGACTGGATTTCGGCGGGCTTGTGGAAGCCATAGTGGAAGACGCGATCCAGAAAGAAGGCAAATGAGAGGCGCGAAAAAAAGGAAGAAAAGCCCCGCCGGGGAGGGGCGCAGGTTGTCGCCCGGGACCTTGAAGGCGCTTTCGCTGGCGCTTGTTGTTGCCCTGGCCGGCAGCGCGCTGTGGTACGAGGCCAGAAAGAACAACTTCTTCCCGCTGAAGCAAATAGTGATAACCGGCAACAAAAACCTTTCAAGCCGGCGGATCATCTCTGTGCTGGGTGTAAAGACCGGGGCCAATATGCTTGACCTCTCAAAAAAGCAACTGGCCTGGACGCTCAGTCAGGAGCCCTGGGTAAAACGAGTTTCGTTAAGGAACGAGGTTTTAAACGGCAGGCTGTATATAAAAGTGAAGGAAAGGGAGCCGTTTGTGCTCATTCAAAGGGACGGCGGCGTCTGGATAGCCGACGTCCAGGGGCGGCTGCTGGAAGAGCTTGCGCCGGGCGCATCGAAAATCCTGCCGGTTATATATGCGGACGTAAAAAACTACAGGGAGACATTCAAGGAGGCCATACTCTTTGCGCGGCGGCTAAAAGACAAAGGCTACTTCAGCCAGCCCATAGCTATTAACGCCTCCTGCCCTCCGGAGGACCTTTCGATGGAGCTAAACGGCATGGATGTAAAGGTTGGCTATGGCAATTACAGGCGGAAGCTGGACAAACTTGAAGAGCTTCAGTCCGAAGTGGAAAGGCGGGGGATACACGCCAGTTCCATGGACCTGAGGTTCGCAAACCGGGTGATAGTCTCTCCCGTTGCGGAGGTGGCCAAGTGAAGGCAAAATCAAAAATTATTGCCGCCATAGACGTAGGCTCCTCAAAGATCTGCGTTGCCCTGGCCAAGTGCGACACGTCCGGCGTGGAAGTGATAGCCGTGGGAACGGCGCCCGCCGCCGGATTCCGCAAATCGGCGGTTGTGGACATAGAAGAGGCGGCCGGTTCCGTTAACAGGGCGGTGAGGGAGGCCGAGTCGGTCTCCGGAATACCCATAAAGTCGGCATACGCCGGGATCGCCGGAACTCATATAAGCTGTTCAGGCAGCTACGGCGCAACAGGCATCAAGGGCCGGGAGGTAAGGGGCAGGGACATAGACAGGGCCATCGAGGCGGCCTCCGCGGTTTATGTGCCGCTGGACAGGGAAATACTGCACGTGCTGCCCTCCGAGTTCGTCATAGACGGCCAGGACGGCATCCAGCGGCCGATGGGCATGGCCGGAGTGAGGCTGGAAGTGAAGGTGCAGGTGCTTACCGCCGCGCATGCGGTAATTGAAAACATGGAACGCGTATTCGCCCGCGCCGGGCTCAGGATGACAGAGCTTGTATTCCAGCCGCTTGCCTCTGCGCTGGCGGCGCTGAGGGCAGAAGAAATGGAACAGGGCGTCATGCTTGTGGACATAGGCGGGTGGTCGTCCGACATGGCCATGTTCAAGGACGGGGTGCTTATGCACGCCTTCTCCGTCCCGGTAGGAAGCCATCACATCACAAACGATATAGCGCTTGGGCTGAAGCTGCCGCAGAAAGAGGCCGAGCGGCTGAAGCTCAGGTATGGTGCATCCGGGGTGCGTCTTCAAACGCTGTTTGAGCGCGAGAATATCGAGGCCCTGGGCATGAGCGGGAAACCTTTGCAGATAGACCCGGCGGACTTGGCCAGGGTAGTCAAATCCAGGTGCGAAGAGATATTTGAGCTTATAAAGCAGCAGACGGAACCGGTGTTCCTGAAAAGCCGCCCCGTATGCGCCGTGCTGGCGGGCGGCGGCAGCCTTATGCGGGACATGAACGAAATGGCGGAGAAGTGGCTTGGGCTGCCGGTAAGGACGGGGTATCCAGAAACGCTCAAATGCCCGCTTATGAAGGAGTTCGCAAGCGGGCCCCAGTACGCGGCCGCAGCTGGACTGCTGTTATACGGGATTCAGGCCGAAGGCGGCGCAAGGCCTGTTTCCGCCGCCGCTGATGCAGTGCCGGCCGCAAGCCAGTTTGCCTCCATCGGGGAGGCGTTGCTTGGCCGTATCAGCGGCTTAAGCGGGCTCAGGCGGCTTTTCTCAAAAGATAAAAAAGCGAAATGCATGGGTTAACTTGAAAAATATAAAAGGAGGGCAGGCAATGTTATTCGAGCTTGAGGAAATAAAAGGGGAAGTTGCGCGCATAAAGGTCATAGGCGTAGGCGGAGCGGGCGGCAACATGGTAAACAACATGATAGCCTGCAACCTCAAGCATGTGGACTTCATCGCCGCCAACACGGACTCACAGGCCCTGGGCGTGTCCCTTGCCCAGAGGAAGATCCAGCTTGGCGAGGCCGTTACAAGGGGGCTGGGGGCCGGTTCGAAACCGGACCTCGGGCGCCAGGCCGCGCTTGAAAGCAAGGACGCTATAGTAAAGGCCCTTTCCGGGACCGATATGGTTTTCATAACGGCCGGGATGGGGGGCGGCACCGGCACCGGAGCTTCCCCCGTAGTGGCCCAGGCCGCAAGGGAAGCGGGTGCGCTTACGGTAGCCATAGTGACCAAGCCCTTCTTTTATGAGGGCACTACACGCAGGCATAACGCGGAGCTGGGGCTGAAAGAGCTGGAAAAAAGCGTGGACACGCTCATCGTTATCCCCAACGACCGGATAAGCTACGTGGTAGACAAAGGCACCTCGCTTCTGGATTCATTCGGCAAAGCCAACGACGTGCTCAGGCAGGCCGTGCAGGGCATATCGGACCTGATCGCCGTGCCGGGGCTTATAAACCTGGACTTTGCCGACGTAAGGACGATTATGCAGGAATCCGGCCCCGCCGTGATGGGCATGGGCGCTGCCCCGGATGCCAGGGAGGCCGTGAAAAAGGCTATTACCAATCCTCTGCTGGAAAACTCCTCCATCGAGGGGGCGCGCGGCATCATCGTAAACATAACAGGCGGGCTGGAACTGTCGCTTAAGGAAGTGGAAGAGGCCGCCAGCCTTGTTTACGACTCCGCCCATCCAGATGCGCACATAATCTTCGGGGCGGTTATAGACCGCGCCCTGAAACAGCAGTGCAGAGTGACCGTGGTGGCCACCAACTTTGTCTCCAAGAAAGAAAAGGTTGATCTGCCCGTAAAGAAATGGGCGCCGCAGACGCAGACGGCAATACCGCAAACGGCGCAGGCGGCACAGCTTGAGAAGGCCGTTCTGGAAACCTCGCTGCCGGAACTGCCGGCATTACCGGGTACGGCGGGCAAGGCGGCCGGCGGGCCGGAACCTTTGGCGCCGTCCATTGCGGCCTCCGGTTTCAAGAAAGAGATGCCCGCGCTCAAGGGCTCCCAGAAGATACTTGCAAAATCCCTCAGGCCCTTGGCCAAGAAGATAGAGCCCTTCGATGACCCGTTCGAGATACCGGCTTATCTCCGCAAGGATACTGGCATAAACGGGCTTAAAAAGATTTAGGTTCCCCGCATTTTCCGGGGCCCCGCTCCCCCAAACAGGGGCCCCGGCCCACCTTTTTCTGGTTATGGGTCCAAACCGGCCCTGCATGCCACAAACACCCTGAAACACCCGTTTTACAGTCACACCCCCCGCATAGTAAAATAAACCCCTTAACGCCGCGTTCTCATGGAGGTTTTTTAAAACAATGATTTCCCGTTATACAAGGCCCGTTATGGGCTGCATTTGGACGATAGAGGCCAAGTATCAAAAATGGCTGGAAGTGGAGATTGCGGCCTGCGAGGCCTGGGCAGAGCTTGGGGAAATCCCCAAAGGCGCCCTGGATGAGATAAAGAAGAAGGCCGCCTTCGACGTGCGCCGCATTGACGAGATAGAGGCCGTTGTAAAGCACGACGTGATCGCATTTCTTACTTCTGTGGCCGAAAAAGTTGGGCCGTCTTCCAGGTACATCCATAAAGGGCTTACGTCCTCCGACATAGTCGATACAGCCTTGGCGCTGCAGATGAAAGACGCAGCGGAGCTTATAGAAAAAGACATCCTGGCACTCACCGGCGTGCTTAAATCCAGGGCGCTTGAGCACAGGGACACGGTGTGCATGGGCCGCAGCCATGGCGTTCACGCGGAGCCTATGTCTTTTGGCCTTAAATTCGCCCTCTGGCATGAGGAGATGAAGAGGAACCTTAAAAGGTTAAGGGATGCCAGGGCGGCTATCTCCACTGGCAAGCTTTCGGGCGCTGTTGGAACGTTCTCGAATATCCCCCCGGACATTGAGGCCAGGGTTTGCGCCAGGCTGGGCCTGAAGCCGGAACCCGTTGCCACGCAGGTTGTGCAAAGAGACAGGCATGCCCAGTTCATGTCCACCCTGGCCATCCTGGCGGCTTCAATAGAAAAAATAGCTGTAGAACTGAGGCACCTGCAAAGGACCGAGGTGCTGGAGGCTGAAGAGCCCTTTGGAAGCGGGCAGAAAGGCTCCTCCGCAATGCCGCACAAGCGAAATCCCGTGGGCGCCGAAAATTTATCAGGGCTGGCCCGCGTGGTGCGCTCCAATGCGCTGGCCGCGCTTGAAAACGTGGCCCTCTGGCACGAAAGGGACATCTCCCATTCCTCTGTGGAACGGGTGATAGTACCCGACAGCTGCATCCTGACGGATTACATGCTGGCCAGGCTAACCGGAATACTTGAGGGCCTTGTGATTAACCCTGCCCGGATGAAGCGCAACATGGAGGCCAGCCACGGACTTCATAATTCACAGCGCGTTCTTCTTGCATTGACCGGGGAAGGGCTTTCCAGAGAGCACGCTTACAGGATAGTCCAGAAAAATGCCATGGCAAGCTGGAAGACCGGCAGAAGCTTTCAGGAACTGCTGGCGGCGGATAAAGAGGCCGGCAAATATCTGAAAAAGAGCGCCGTTAAAGAGCTGTTTGAGCCGGAGTACTATCTTAGAAACATAGATTATATATTTGAAAGAGTATTTGGCAAAGAAAACGGAAAGGGCCAAAAGGCTGGGAAAACGGCAAAAAAATTGAGGCGGAGGAGCGGAAAATGAAAGCAAGGGTGTTTATAAGGCTTAAATCCGGGGTCCTGGACCCTCAGGGGAAGGCCATTCTGTCAGGGCTTCAGAGCCTGGGGTTCGCGGGGCTTGCGGATGCGCGGATGGGCAAGCTGATCGAGATTACCTTCGCCCCCGGGGCCACCCGCCAGGAGATTTCGGCCGCCGTGCCGTCCATGTGCGAAAAGCTGCTTGCAAACACGGTTATAGAGGAATACAGTTACGAAATTGTTGATTGACCATCCGGATGCTTCGCCTCTTGCCTTGAAGCCTGCGGGTTTTGTCTTTTTTTCAAGGACTTTCTGGCGAAATTGTGACCGGACAAATTGACTTTGTTTGAACGATTTATTTATCATTTTTAACGATGGCGATTACGGCGAAG
>JAKAKS010000050.1 GCA_021813405.1 Nitrospirota bacterium | reverse complement strand
CGTCCAGAAAGTGACATGAACGTAGGATGGCTTGCGGGTGCGTGATTTACCCTCTAACTCGCGCTACTGGCCATTCCGGTATTATGAAGGTTTCCTAAAGAATCTGGGATGTGTCCCGAATATTTTCACGCGCTACTGGCCATTCCGGTATTATGAAGGTTTCCTAAAGAATCTGGGATGTGTCCCGAATATTTTCACGAAGAATCTGGGATGTGTCCCGAATATTTTCACGAATATTTTCATGATCTGGAAACTCCTTCAAGTCGCAGAAAAGAGTTTCCGCACTCTCAAGGGATACTGGTTATTAGCCAATGTTTATAGAGGCAAAAGGTTCGCCGACGGAATTGCAAAACGCGTTCCGGAGGCGCAGGAAAGGAAAGCCGCCTGAATGCTTTTTACACACCTTTTGACAAAAGCCCGGCCAGCACTGCCAATAGCGTAGACTTGAGGACAAAGTCCGCACAATTTTTATCGTGACGCCAGGTGCGGATAGCTGGACGCAGTCTTGCTTGGCGCAATTTCACGAAAGACGCCATGTTTCATCCCATAAAAGAAAGTTCTCGTCAGCTACTATCGTTTCGGCTATCAGGTGCAGCCTTTACCGACACCGCATCAATTCGGATTGTAACCTGCATTTTACGGTGGGTCAGGCCCGTGCTTAGTTACAGGCCATAACTTTTACCACTAAGGGAAAACCTGTTTTTCAAGGATAGAAGGGGAAGTCAACAACCCGCTTCAAGCCGCAGAAGGGGTGGGTTATCATTTGTATCAGACACAGACGCAATACCCCGCCCCCAAAAACCATGACATGAATTTCATGACATATGTCATATGGACGATGTCACGGCCGGTTGGTTTATGATTGCACCGGGAAGAGTGGGGCCGCCAGCCGCTTAGCGCAGCCCTGGGGAGAGGGCTTGCGTTGGCCTGGGGAAAGGTTTTTAAAGCAAAAGCAGTATAAATCCAAAAAATATTCAAAAATAAGCAGTTTGGGTATGTTCAAAGGGATTTCACTTTGAAATTCAAGTCCTTTAAAATCAAGCAGTTGCAGGAAGAAAATATCTTGAAAAAGCGCCGGGAAGTTTGAACAGCATTGAACAGCAAATCACTAAAAAAGCTTTAAAATCCAAAGCTTGAGCGTTTGAGATTGAACACTAAAAAAAGAGGGCAATGGGGAGTTGCCTAATGAGTTCTGAAGAAAAAACCCTCAGGGCTGTTTTATAATTCACGATTATGCCCATTTTAAGGCGGTTTGTCCTTTTTCAGCGGATGATTAAGTTTTCCCATTCGGTGTTTGCACTGCCGTTTGCGTTTACGGCGGCGCTGATGGCAGCGGGGGGGGTGCCGCCTGCCGGCAAGGTTTTCTTTATCATTCTGGCCATGGTTGGCGCGCGCTCCGGCGCAATGGCCACCAACAGGATAGTGGACCGGAAGATAGACGCAAAGAACCCGCGGACCGCGTTGAGGGAACTCCCATCGGGAAAATTGGGAACCGGCGAGACGGTTGCTTTCGCGGTCCTTTCCTTTGCTGTGCTGGGGTTTGCGGCTTACATGCTGAACCCGCTTTGCTTCCGGCTATTTCCGCTGGCAGTCTTTCTTACGGTGTTCTACTCGTTCACAAAGCGGTTTACATGGACGTCACATCTTTTTTTGGGGATTGCAATCTCCCTGGCGCCGCTTGGGGCGTGGCTGGCCATCCGGGGTGAGTTCGCCCCGGTGCAAACCGTGCTTGCCCTTACGCTGGCCGTTGTCTTCTGGCTTGCCGGGTTCGATGTAATCTATGCCCTTCAGGACCTGGATTTCGATAAGAGCAGCGGGCTATATTCCATCCCCGCAAAATTCGGGGCGGCAAACTCGCTTGTGATTGCCAGGTTATGCCATGTTGTGAGCATGTTAATGCTGGTTTTGGCCGGAGTTCTCTCAAGCATGGGGGTGCTTTACTGGGCGGGGCTTATTCTGGCTGCCGGGCTTTTCATGCGTGAGCACCGGCTGGTGAGGGCGGATGACAAGGGGGATGTTTCACTGGAAAATCTCAATATGGCCTTCTTCAACATGAACGGCTGGATAAGCATAACCATCTTTGCTTTCACCCTGCTGGATTACGTGCTGAAATTTCAAATTTGAAACCTCAAATCTCAAATTCGTTTTTTCTTTCAAACCTTCCGTAACGCAGGGTCAGGGTTGGCATTACAAGCAGGTTCAAGGCTGTGGAGGTGGCCAGGCCGCCAAGGATTATCTGGGCCATGGGGCCTTCTATCTCGCGCCCCGGCGCGCCGCTTCCAATTGCAAGGGGAAGCAGGCCAAGCGCTGTGACGGAAGCGGTCATAAGAATTGGGGCAAGCCGCTCCGACGCGCCGCGCACTGCCGTCTCCAGCCCCCATGGCAGCCCTTCCACCTGCACAAGGTGCTCGTAATGGGATATCAGCATTACGGAGTTTCTAAGCGTTATGCCAAAGAGCGTTACGAACCCCACAATGGAGCCCATTGAGAGTGAGCCGCCAGTTGCAAGGGCCATGAACACGCCTCCGGCCAGCGCGAACGGCAGGTTAAGCAGTATCAGCAGAAGGTTCCTGTAGCTTACCGTAACTATCGAAAGGAGGATGATAATCCCAATGGCGGCTATGGCGGAATGTACCATCAGGTCCCTTGTTGTTTTGGCCTGTTCCTGCGCGGCCCCGGCAAAGTCTATGTATGTACCGGGAGGAAGCCTTAATTGCCCGGAGATAGCCTTTTGCGCGTCCGCAACAAACGATGATACGCTCCTGCCCTGCACGCGGCAGGTGATGGTCTGCACACGCCTGGCCCCGTCGTGCAGGACCATGAACCTGGCGGGCATCTCATGCAGTGAAGCCAGCTGTGAAAGGGTAACGTACGTTCCCTCGGAATTTCTGAGCGGCAGGGCGCCTATGTCGGTTATACTGCGCCTGTCTTTAGGCGAAAGCATGACGGCCACGTTGAAGACCCTGTTGCCGTCGAATACCTGCCCAACGTTTTTTCCGGCGAAGGCCGTGTGAACGTCATCCAGCACCTGCGCGGGCTGGAACCCCCAGCGCGCAAGGCCCGCTTTATTCAGCGAAACCAGCAATTCCGGAGACGTGGGCGGGGCCTGAAGCCTTACACCGGCGGCCCCACGGACGCCGCTTAATATGGCCTGCGCCTGTGCCGCTTCCTTATCCAGCACGTTTAGGTCGTTACCGTAAATGTTTACGGCCACCGGGGCCCTGTAGCCGGAGACTGTTTCGCTTATTCTTTCTGTAAGGAAGGTGTCTATGGAGGACGTTAAGCCGGGAAAATCCCTGACGATGTCCATTATCTCTTTTTTGGCCCGGTCGAACCTGGATTTGTTAAGAGGTTTCAGTGTGAGGTCGAATTCGCTTGCGTTTGTGCCTCTTGCCTCTTCGCCCAGTTCGGCCCTTCCGGCGCGCTGGGCAATAGACTCCACGAAAGGCAGTTTCATTACCTTATCCTCAATAAGCTTGCCGGTGCGCAATGTCTCTTTTAACGAGGTGCCGGGGACGGCCTTTACATGTACTATGAAATTGCCTTCGATAAGCTCCGGCAGGAGTTTCCCTGAAAGAAACGGCACTATAACAGCGGCGGCCGCGATGAGCAGCACAGCCACGGCGATTACCGCTTTGGGGTGCCTCTCCACCGCGTAAATGGATTTTCCGTAGTGCTTCTTGGTCCAGCGCACGACGGGCGGGTCTTCCCCTTTCAGTTTTTTTCCGCCCAGCATTATAAGAGAGAGGGCGGGCGTAACCGTAAGCGCAACCAGCAGAGAGGACAGTATTGCGAATATGTATGAGAGGCCGAGCGGCGCAAAGAACCTGCCGGTAACCCCGCTCATCGTAAGCACGGGCACAAAGACCAGCACTACGGCAAATGTGGCGTACACAACGGCGCTTCTGACCTCCACAGAGGCCTCGTACACCACTTTTAACACCGGGCGTGGGTTTTCAAGCAGCCGGTTTTCCCTGAGCCGCCTGAAGATGTTTTCCACATCTATAACGGCATCGTCCACCACCTCGCCGATTGCGATTGCAAGCCCGCCGATGGTCATGGTGTTAAGGCTGAGGCTCAAATGTTCCAGTATCACAATCGAACCAAGCAGCGAAAGCGGTATGGCCGTGCAGGATATGGCCGCGGTCCTTAGATTGAACAGATACAGAAAGAGCACTATTACAACCAGTACAGCGCCCAGGATGAGCGCTGAGTCTACATTATGCAGCGCAAGGTCTATGAAGCTGGCGGCGCGGAACAGGTTTGGGTACAAGGTTATCCCCTGCGCCTTAAGCGCGGGCCGGAGTTCCGCCACGGCTTTGTCCAAGGCCTTTGTTACCTGCAGGGTGTTTGCGCCGTACTGCGCATCTACTACTATCAGTATTCCGGGTTTGCCGTTTATCAGCGTTCCCCCCAGCTGCGGGGCTGGCGCTTCCGCAACATTTGCAACGTCCCCTATGGTTACGTTTGCGCCTTCCTTGTGCACAAGCACTGTGCCGGCAATTTCCTGGGTAGTAAGCGACTGTCCCTGGCTCCTGATGGTTATCCGCTGGTTTGCGCCATCGATGAAACCGGCACCCTCAAGCGCGGTTGCCTTTTTGGCCGCCCGCATTACGTCTTCAAGCGACAGGTTGTATTTGATCAGGCGGCCTGGACGGACCTGTATTTGCAATTGCTTGTCCTGGCTGCCGAATATGGCCACCTTTGACACGCCGGGCGCCGCCAGAAGCCGGGGCCTTACCGTCCAGTCCGCCACGGTCCTTAGCTGCATAGGCGAGAGCTTCGGTGATGCAAGCCCGATTGTCAGCACGTTTCCGGTGGAGGACGTAAGCGGGGCCATCTCCGGCGTTATCCCCGATGGAAGCTGGCCAGTGAGCGTTGACAGCCGCTCCGCTATCTTCTGCCTTGCCAGATATACGTTCGTGCCGGTCTTGAATATGATTTTGACAACCGATAATCCCTGGATGGATTTGGACGTGATGTCCGATATGCCGCCAACGCCGCTTACGGCGGATTCAACCGGCCGTGTAATTATCTGCTCGGCCTGGTCCGGGGAGAAGCCGGGGGCCTCCGTATGAATGGTGACCTCGGGCGGTGCAAACTCCGGGAATACATCATATCTTGCGCTTTTCAGTGTGTATATGCTGTAGCCAAGAAACAGCGCGGCCAGCGCTATGATTATGCCGCGCCTGCGCAGGGCGAAACGGACTATAGTGCCAAGTATTCCGTGGCGTGCAGGTGGCCGTTTGCGGAAAGCTTCAGTTTCAGAGGTCAATCGTCATCGTCCTCGTCTTCTCCACCCCCGCCTTCGGCCTTAGGCGTGCTCTCCGCTGACATCAGGGCCTGCGCCCCTTTAACGACTATCTGGTCCCCGGGCGAGAAAACTCCGGAGACGAAGTATCCTTCATCAACAGGCGTGGATGTTGGAATTTCCACCCTGTTGAAACCCGCGGCGCTTTTTTTGACGTACACCCACGCCTTGTCCTGGAGCCATACCACGGCGGCGGAGGGCACAAGGAAACCGCTTTGTGTTCCCGCCGAGGGCATATTTGCGGTTACGTTCATGCCGGGCAGCAGGTTGCCTGAACGGGAAGACGCAATGTATATGAAACTTATTCCCTGTATGCTCGGGTTTGCGCTTGTGGCCCCGGAGACGAAATTTGCAGGTATCAAGACCCCGGCGGGCGAGGTTATCTGGACCCTTTTGGGTGTTGTCTTGAATTTGGAGGTTGGCGGAATGGCAAGCTGGACAAGCACATCTCTTGATCCGATTACGTTTTGGAGAGATTCATTATATCCTGATATCCATCCGGAGATTACCGGCCCCCAGCCGGTGCTTATGGCGTCCTTAGCCGTCCTTAACGCCCCGCGCGCTCCGGCCACTTCCGCTTTGTCCGAGAAATATTTTGCTTCTGCCGCCTGGAGCGCCCGGTCTGAAACGTTCTTGTTGCTGGCGTTCAGGGATTTTAATCTTGCGTACTCCAGCCTGGATGCCATCAATTGGGCCTCAAACTTTTGAAGCGAGGATTTTGCGGTGGCCAGATTATTATATGCACTGGCCAGCCCCGCCGGGGAAAGCACCTGGCCATATGCCGAAGTCTGCTGCCGGTAAACATACGTTTGGATCGCCTCCGTTTCCATGCCATCAGCCTGTTGCGCATTCTCGTCCACGGTTACCGTATAGGCGGTTTGCCGCTGTGCCTGCGGGGTTCCCTCTTTTTCTTTTTCATCGGTATCTTTTTTGCCCTGGCAGGCTGCCAGGGTAATCAGGATTAACATAAGCGCTACGGTAAGGATTTTATTTGATCTCATTTTTCCACCCGTTATCAAGAGGCTGTTGCACGGCATCCTCCAGTTTGCCAAGTTCCGCCTGCGCCGAAATGACTGCCTCGAACTGGGCAAGCTGCGCCCTGGCCAGTTCCATCTTTACCTGTTCAAGCTCCAGGCTGCTTGTATCGCCGGAGGCGAACCTGTCTTTTGCCGCCCGCATACCGGTTTGCTCTCCGGATACTATGTTGCCGGCTGTCTTCAGAGTATCAAGAGACAAGGCATATGCCGCCTCTTCCCGGTCTATCTGCCCGGTAACGCCTGCCTGAAGGGCCAGAAAACTTGCCGCTGATTCCTTACGGCGCGCCTTTGCTTCGGCTATCGGCCCCTGGTTCCGGTTGAATATGGGCAGTGAGATCGACAGGCCGAGCGTCCATTTATTGTCTCCCTGGTCCCATTCGTATCCGGGGCCAATATGTATGTCGGGGTACTGTCTGGCTATCTGAAGCTGCAATTCAGACTGGGCCGCCGCGTACTGCTGCAAGGCCGCTAGCATGTCCGCCCGTCCCGTAAGCGCTTTTTGCTTTATGCTTTTTAAATTGATAGGCTGTGGCAGTTGCCTGAAGATGTTGAAAGATATATTTATCCCGTTAAGCGCCTTTGCCGGAAGCCCCAGGGCCACGGCAAGTTCGCTTCGGGCCCGGGCTTTTTGCCCTGCATTATTGGCAAGCAGAAGGCGGATTTTATCCAGCGCAAGGCGGGATTGCGTTACCTCGAACTGTGATGATTCCCCTGAGGTAAGGCGGGCCTCAAACATGTTTACAATCTTCTGCTGGGATTCAAGCTGGCTTTGCAGGTAATTTCCTCTGTTGGCGGCCGCGTAAAGGTCCAGCAGGCTTTTCCTCAGCCCGCTTCTGATCTGCCATTCGGCTTCCGTAATATTCAGCCGGGCCGCTTCGGACAGCTGCTGCGCCCTGCGGATGCG
The DNA here is from genome assembly GCA_021813405.1 of Nitrospirota bacterium. Lineage (GTDB taxonomy): Bacteria > Nitrospirota > Thermodesulfovibrionia > Thermodesulfovibrionales > JdFR-88 > JAKAKS01. The sequence goes on along the minus strand of JAKAKS010000050.1, from coordinate 15,422 downwards.
GTATCCTCTTTTTCCGGCTGTCTGCACGGGTATGTCCAGCGAGAGGCCCCAGGTCCACGGTGATATGCCGCCCGGTATGCTTGAATGATGCTGGCCAAGAACCGATACGCCGGGATTTGGTATCTCCCCCGCCGTGATAACGGCTGCGCTGGCAACGCCCCATTTGGCCCTTGCCACGTCCAGCGCAGGATTGTAATACGCCGCCGCCATTTCCAGCATGTTAAAGTCCCATGTCTTTGGCGGCCACAGGGTTATTTTTTTATGAAGATTTGTTTCAATGTATTTTTCAAGTTTGAGGCTGTCAAGGGTCCTTTGCTCGAAAGCCGAGGCTGATTGCGATGGAGACACAGGCCTTGCATGAAACGCAACACACCCGCTAAGTATCGCAAACGGGAATAAGAGCAGTAATTTTTTCATCCCCGCACGCATCTAAACAGGATAAACCAAAGATATGGCCTTGTCCAATCCAACGCGGGGTTCTACGTGCATGCGCGTGGGTGAATGCGGCCCGGAGCGAAGCGGACGCCTCCGGCCCATGCCGGTCAGGCGTAGCCTGTAGCCGTAAGTACCACGGGCATGCCCGTGGGAATCTATTCTGATTGCCTTCAAAACGGCATTAATATAATGTCCCGGCATTGCATGGACATTACGCTTACATTACAAATTTGAAATTTTAGAGAATGCCTCAAATTCAGTGCCCGGCTGAAACTGGATGAGTCTTTTGTTTTTGGCCGGGGTTTTTGTTCTCAGGGATTCAGATTTTTTTAATGGATAACCCATTTTCGATCATTGTTTTGAGTTTTTCAAGATCGAACGGCTTGCTTATATATTGAGCGCCGGGGATGTCTTTCATCTTGTCTTTCACTTCGTGCTCCGGATATCCGGTCATAAGTAGTACAGGGATGCCCAGCAGCGAATTGATTTGCTTCCCTGTTTCTATCCCGTCCATGTCCCCGCGGATTTTAACATCCATCAGCACTATATCCGGCAGGTCAGAGATTGCTTTATTAATTGCCGCCTGCCCATCGGACACCGGCCCGCTTACCGCGTACCCCCATACCCTGAGCAGGTCGACCAAACTCATGGCGGTGACAACTTCGTCTTCTACAAGAAGAATGCTTTTCATCATGAATTCCCATCCGTAATTCCGGGAGTAAAGGCCACTTCGAACCAGGCGCCTTTATTTGTACCAAGTTTTACATCGCCTTTTAGCTGCTTTGTGGCCAGGTTGTGAAACAGTTTCAGCCCAAGGCTCTTTACTTGCCCGGGGTCTGTCCCTTCCGGAAGGCCAGTGCCGTCATCTGCAAACATGAGCCTTATCTTTCCGTTCTCTTTCCGCATGGATATACTTACCTCGCCAGGCGTTTCATGAGGGAACGCGTATTTGAGCGAATTGGTCATCAGCTCGTTAATGATGAGCCCGCACGGGATGGCAGTGTCTATATCAAAGCTAATGTCCTCCTCTATAGCCAGCTTCAGTATTACATTCCCCTGCCGCTTGTAGCTGGATATCAGGGCTTCAGCGAGGTCTTTTATGTATTCCCGCATGTTAATGCTGGAAAGGCCTCTGGTTTTATAAAGCCTCTCATGCACAAGCGACATGGCCTGGATCCGGTTCTGGGAATCCGTAAGCATCTGGAGTGAACGGGTATCGTTAATGTATCTTGCCTGCAGGCCGATAAAGCTGGACACAAGCTGCAAATTGTTTTTTGTCCTGTGATATAGCTCCCTCAGGAGAGTATCTTTTTCCCTGAGGGATTCGGCGATAGCCTTGTTGGCCTTTTCCAGTTCGCTTGTCCGTTCCTTTACTGTGCGCCAAAGCTTCTCGTTTTCCTTTCTCGCTGAGTCAGCGGCCTCCCAATCGAAAACCCGCACTAGCCGCATCAGTCCATAAGCAATGAACGCCCCATTGGTTGCGCGGGCCAGTTGGATTGGGATACCGGTTTTTTGCTGGAAAGCAGTGTAATTTAAGACAGATGCCGGGAAGAAACCCGCCGGCGGCGTGATCAGGCCCGATAACAGGCCGTAAAACACGAACCCCGTGGCGGTAAGTGTTGCGGCCCTCACCAGGGCTGGCTGGCCTGTATTTTTAAGCCCTGGCCTTTGAGACATGAACGCATATGCGGTCAAAAAACATCCGGGGATTCCAAGTATATACCGCGCAAAGACATCGCCTTCACCCCCGAATATGCCCATGTCTATATGAGCCGTGGCCAATATAGCTACCCACGGTATTGCCAGGGCTGTGGGCAACAGCCTGTACCAAGCGCTTAACTGTTTGCATTTGACCAAGCAGTTAATCCCGAACTGAAGCAGACAATAATATGAAAAGGCCAGCGTAAACGCGTCAGCAAAGTTGATCGTATTTCTGGCGGGTTCTTCAAACCCGGAAAGCATCTCGATAAGCTCATGTGTGCCGTGGGTAACAGCAAAGAGGGCAAGAAGCCAGAGGTTCTTCGCGAAAAAAAACTGGCTGTCCCTTTCGATGTGGACCAGTATGATTATGGATATGATAAAAAAAGGGAAAGCATACAATAAATATGTAAGTATCATGAGTGCCCCTGAAAGAGCGTAATTTTTTGCGCCTGGGCCCCCGGGAAATTGCTTCTTCTGATTTCAGGTTTATTTAAGTTTAGATTTAAAAGCCCCGGCACGCAATACGGCAATTTATGAAAGCCTTGCCCCAGGTTTTCAATAAATGCCTATTGACAATTTAAGGCCCTTTTATATCTTTTAACTAAGGCTTTCTCTCACTATGAAGCAGTCAACCAAGGCTAAGACCAAAACACTTCTATGAAGATCGTCATTTTTGGGCTTACAATAAGTTCCGCATGGGGTAACGGCCATGCCACACTATGGCGGGGGTTGTGCCGTTACCTGATAATGCGCGGCCACCGGGTCGTATTTCTGGAGAAGGATGCGCCTTACTATTCCGCCCACCGTGATTTTGAAGGCATGCCGGGTCTTCAACTGCTTTTCTACAATGACTTCGCGGATGGGACAAGGATGGGACGCGCCCATACAGAAGACGCGGACGTGGTGATTGTTACTTCATATTGCCCGCAGGGCGCGGAAGTGTCGGCAGAGGTGCTTACAAGCAGGGCTGGCCTGAAGGTTTTCTACGATCTGGACACTCCTGTGACATTGGATAAAATTTCTCGGGGAGAGCCCGTGCCATATCTGCCAAATGGCGGATTCGCAGGCTTTGATCTAGTGCTCAGTTATACCGGGGGACGGGCTCTTGATGAGCTTATGAAATTCGGGGCAAAGCAAGCTGTCCCGTTATATGGCAGTGTAGACCCCCTGGTTCATCGCCTAGTAAAGAAAGGCATACTCCGGGATCGTGCCGATTTGTCTTATCTTGGCACCTATTCCGAAGATAGACAGGATGCGTTGCAGAGACTTTTTATAGATGCCTCCCGCAAACTTCCACGGGGAAAATTCCTCCTTGGCGGGTCTTTGTATCCAGCGGATTTTCCATGGACAAAAAATATTTTTTATTTGAAGCATGTGGCCCCGTCAGATCATCCTGCCTTTTATGCGTCGTCTGTACTAACACTCAATGTGACCAGGGGGCCTATGAAGGCGATGGGGTGGTGTCCTTCTGGCAGACTTTTTGAGGCTGCGGCCTGCGGTGCGCCGATATTGAGTGATAACTGGGAAGGGCTTGGCCATTTTTTCGAGCCGGGCAGGGAAATACTGCTGGCTGAGGACACAAAAGACGCTGTGGAAGCAATAATGATGGGTACCAGGAGGCTGGCCCGGATTGCCCAGAGGGGCAAAGATCGCGTTCTGGCTGAGCATACCGCCAAAAAGAGGGCGGCTGAACTGGAATCGATATTGTATGATGCCGCGGCTTCAGGAAAAAACTTGGTGGAGAAGGCCTGGATATGCTCGGCATAGTTCCAGCCGCGGGCACGGGAAGCCGGATACAGCCGCTGGCTTTTTCCAAAGAGCTTCTTCCTGTGGGAAGCAGGCTTGAAAACGGTACGGAACGGCCAAGGGCGGTAAGCGAATATCTGATAGAGCGGATGGCCATAGCCGGAGCTGCAAAAATATGCATGGTCATATCTCCTGGGAAATACGACATCATGCAATATTACGGGGCAGAGGCCTATTCTGCCAGTTTGTGTTATATGGTGCAGCCCCGGCCAGCCGGGCTATGTGACGCGATCTTCCAGGCGGTACCTCTTGTGGAGGACAACGAACCCGTTGTGATTGGGCTTCCGGACACCATCTGGTTTCCGGAGGACGCGCTTTGCGGACTGCCCGACGGCATACCTTCTTTTCTGCTGTTTCCTGTTGAAAGGCCTGAGTATTTTGACAGCGTGGAGACCGCCCCGGACGGGCGGATAGAAAGGATAACTGTAAAGAGTCGCCAGGCCGCATCTAACTGGATATGGGGCGCATTAAAATTCCCGGGGCGTCAGCTGAAGGCTTTGCACAGGCTTTGGCAGGAGCGTGATCGAAGGGACGAATATATTGGCACGCTGGTCAACGCATATCTTGAGAACGGGGGCCGCGCCATTGGCGTAAAGGCTGGTAACTCCTATGTGGACGTGGGCACTGTCCACGGTTACAGAGAGGCTATGGCGTTGCTGGCTGGCCCGGCCTGAAAGGAGGCACGCATTGGGTGTGCATCAGGGTATTCATCTCAGTCGTGGGCAGTTGGAAGCCGAGGTCCGCCGCTTGGGAGAGTGGTTTCACAATATGGACCTGGCTGGTGTTCAGACTGCACCGGGGCATTTCCTGGGCGATTACCCATCGGTAAAATGGCAGAGGTTTGCACATTCGATTCCCGACGATTTAACCGGAAAGACCGTTCTGGATATTGGGTGCAACGCAGGATTTTACAGCATCGAAATGAAAAAGCGCGGGGCCTCAAGAGTGCTTGGCATTGATAACGACATTGGTTATCTTGATCAGGCTAGGTTTGCCGCCGGGGTCTACGGGCTTCAGATAGAGTTTGAGGAGATGTCTGTATACGATATAGCAAGCCTGGATGAAAAATTCGACATAGTTCTCTTTATGGGGGTTTTCTATCATTTAAGGCATCCCTTGATGGCGCTTGATTTGATACACAGGCATGTTGCGCGTGAAGGCGGGCTCCTTGTGTTCCAGTCTATGTTGCGGGGAACCAGAGATAAGCTCCTGCCGGAGGGCGATTATCCGTTTGAGGAACAGAAGATATTCCTTGCCCATGGGTTCCCGGCAATGTATTTCGTTGAAAAAAAATATGCCGGCGACGAGACCAACTGGTGGATCCCAAACAAAGCCTGTGTGGAAGCTATGCTAAGGAGCTCCGGGTTCGATATCCTCGACAATCCGGAAAATGAGGTGTATATCTGCACCAGGAAAGGCGGTGCGGCGTTTTGATCGAGGCTGTCATGTTCTGGAACGAGCCTAATAATTTGTCGCACTGGGACTTTCACCTGGATCCTGAATGGAAGATCTACGCTGAGATGGTAAAAATGGCTTCCGCCGCCGTAAAAGGCGAATCGCCAGGCATTTCGCGCGTGCTTGGAGGAATATCCCCGATAGATCCGGATTTTATAAAAAATATGGCCGGGAAAGGCGTGATGGATTGTATCGATGTAATTGCAGTGCACGGTTTCCCGCTGGACTGGAACCATTGGACCATTCATGAATGGCCCGCAAAAATCCAGCAAATCCGGGTGGCAACCGGCCAGATGGTGTCTCTTCCGATTTGGGTGTCTGAAGCGGGCGTATCGTCTTTCGGGGCCGAAGAGGTGCAGGAATTTGGCCTCAGAAAAACGGCCGAACTTCTGGCTGGCAGTGTCCGGCGGATACACTGGTACAGCCTTTACGACCTTCCAATGGCTTGGCCTGCAACCACCCGGCACAAGGAGGCGGAAGGCTCTTCATATTACAGACATTTCTATATGGGGCTTTTAAGGGAAGACGGCTCACCCAAGGCGGCCGCCCGGATATTCCCGGAATATACGCCGGAGGTGGGTATATGCCAGTGGTTCCATTTCGAGGATTACAGGCTCGAAAATGCGGTTAGATGGCTTAAAAAACTAGGTGTCACCTATATAAGAACCGGGCTTAGCTGGGCCGACAGCCTCAGGCCTGGCGCATGGGAGTGGTTTGACCGTCAGATGTCCGCGCTGGAGGGTTTTTCCGTTACCCTTACGTTCTGCTTTACCCCGGAAGAGTTCGGCATACAGCCGCACCATACCAGTCCGCCTTCCGATATAGGGAGGTTTGCGGAGTTCTGTGGCAAGGCTGTAAGGAGATATGCCAGATGAATGCAATGGCGTCAAGGTGAAGAATGAACTCCCTTTCTGTGCTTAGCGTGGCTTATCCGTTTGCACCGGTCCGCCCGGATACCGCTGGAGGTGCGGAGCAGGTGCTCTGCACATTGGACAAGGAGCTTACTAGGGCAGGCCACAGGTCAGTTGTCATTGCTGCCAAAGGGTCCGATATTTCCGGCCATTTAATAGAAACCCCGTTCCTGCCCTGCCGGATAACCAGCAAAGATAAAGCCAGGGTTTGGGGTTATGTCCGGGACATTCTGAGAGGGGTGTTTTCGGGATACGGGGCCTGGGAGTTTGACATCGTCCATATGCACGGGGTGGACTTCATGAATTATCTGCCCCCGGAGGCCCCTTCGCTTCCGCCGGTATTGATAACGCTTCATATGTGGCCAAGCGTGTATGGGACTGATATGTACATCGCGGGGGCAAGGAGCAATACCTATTTCAACGCCGTTTCAGCCACCCAGGCAAAGGCGTGCAATCCCGTACCGGGGACAGCGCTTAAACCGGGCATTTTGCCGGTGATTGAAAATGGAGCGCTTCTTTCAGTGGAGGGTAAGGGGCATCCGGAGCAAAAGGATGAAGGCTATGCCCTTTGCCTTGGCAGGATCTGCGGCGAGAAGGGATTTCACATTGCGCTTGAGGCAGCAAAAATAGCAGGTATTCCACTGGTGATTGCTGGAGAGGTTTTCCAGTATCCCGAGCACGAATCGTACTTCAGAAAAAAAATACTTCCGGAGCTGGACGGCATCCGTTATAAATTCGTAGGCCGGGTAGGGGGAGCGCAAAAGACTGCCCTTATACGGCAGGCCTCATGCCTGCTGCTGCCAAGCCTTATTGAAGAGACCAGCTCACTTTCCGCAATAGAAGCCCTGAGCTGCGGAACGCCGGTAATAGGATTCGCAAAAGGAGCACTGCCGGAGATAATTGAGCAAGGCGTTACGGGCTTTATGGTTGACAGTGCGGATGATATGGGACGTGCAATCTTGAAGATCAGTGCTATAAACAGGCAGGCGTGCGCGGCGGCCGCGCTCAAGAGGGCCTCTGCTTCTGAAATGGCAAGGCAATACACCGGTTTATATCATCAGATAATCGAGCATAAGAAAAATCATGATCTGCGATAATCAAATGGCATTGCTGGGCAACCCCACTGGCTCACTTGAGGACTTGCGCACCGAATGGGAATATCTGTGGCGGACTTCTGATTGTGCGCCGTTTCAGCACCCGTGCTGGCTTATCGGCTGGTGGAACGCATTCTCTTTCCCGGATCAAAAGCCGCTCACAATAATAATGAGAGGCGGAGACGGAAAGTTGGAAGGCCTGGCCCCAATGTTCATCTGGCGGCGCGATGACAGCAAAAGGCAGCTTTCATTTATCGGCACCGGCATCTCCGATTACTGTGGAATAATCAGCGCGGAAGATAAAAAAAATTTATTTGCCCGTGAATTTATCAATTTTATCTCAAGCAGTGCATCGGAACTTTGGGATGTTTGCCTGCTGGAGGACATCCAATCCGGCTCTCCGCTTTTAACTGCTGTTGCGCAAACACCGCTGCTAAATGCCAGGCGCGGGGCGGCGTGCCCCAGAGTTTGCCTGCCGGACTCATTTGAAAAATACATGGCCGGGCTTGCCGGATTGAAACGGGAACGGCTGGAAAGGTCACAAAAAAAATTGGTGCGTCTTGGCATGCAGATTGAGCGTGTTTCCGGTCCGGAAGACGCACCGCGGGCGCTGGAAATTTTCATCAGTCTGCACGAAAAGTCGTGGAGGCGCCGCGGCCAGGAAGGAGTAATCAATACGAACGCCCTGAAAGGGTTTTATAGGGCGGTTTCCACGGAACTTGCCGAAGCCGGAATTCTGAGGATTTATTTAATGAGTATCCCTTCAGGAGGCAACAAAAATTACATAGCCGCGCTCTATTCCATGTTTCACCAGGGACGGGCTTATTGCTACCTGGGCGGGTTCGACCCGCAGTTTGAAAAACTGAGCGCCGGCTCCCTGATAGTGATGCACGCGATAAAGGAGGCTATTGAATCCGGAATCAGTGAATTCGATTTCCTTCGCGGTGCCGAGCCGCACAAATACACCTGGGGGGCCAGCGACAGCTTTAACTGGAACATATCCGGCCATGCCGGAGGTGGCAATTGATTGTATACAGGAAACAGGAAAGCCTGGAAAAAACATCCGGCCTCTTCGCAGGCATAAAAAAAGACCTGAACAATTGCAGGCGCTCAGGGTATTCCCATGATTCTGCAATAGAGCTGCTTATAGATATGGGCGAGTTTGAATCGGCTGTGGCCGACGCGCTATGTCCGGATGTGGATGCATATAATCAAGTGCTCTCGGAGCTGCGGAACGCCTCGGTGCTTGCGGCGCATCTGGCAATTAGAACGGTAGAGGGCAAAAAGCCATGCGGGATGGAAACAAAACTGGAAAACATGCTGGAGAAGCTGCAGGTTTTACGTGTTCCGGATACCGTCACCCTTCGAGTGTCCGAAGGGTTTGCGTATTACGGGCTCTATCCGGAGACCTATATGGAAGCTGCCCGCAGGTTTGCTGCTGATTACCTGACCCGGGGGAAAAGCAAGGCCGTCTGCATCGGCCTGAGAACCATTGGCTCTGCGCTGTCAGCGCTGGTTGCGGCCGTCCTTGAAAACGAGGGCGTAGAAGTGCTTCCGCTTACGGTAAGGCCCAGGGGCGAACCGTTTGAAAGGAAACTTTTAATAGACCGCCTGCTCCAGAAAACCATAGCCGGATTAAAAGAGAAAGCCTGGTTTCTTATAGTGGATGAAGGCCCGGGGCTAAGCGGCTCCACAATATGCTCGGTTGCGGACGCTCTATCCATTATGGGGATACCAGACGAGCGTATAGTCATGTTTACAAGCTGGATACCCGACGGATCGGATTTTATAAGTGTGCAGGCAAGACAGAGATGGCCCAGGCACCGGAAGTATTCGGTTTTCTTTGAGGATGTATTTCTGGGCGGTAAAGGCCCCAATGCCGGATTATTTGGTGAATGCCTTCCGTCATACTCGTCGGAATGCCTGGACCTTTCGGCAGGAGGCTGGCGGCGTATCCATTTCAAGGAAAAGGATTATCCGGCCGTTCATCCGCACCATGAAAGGCGGAAGTACCTGTTCTGCAATGAGGGCCGCCTGTTGAAATTCGCCGGTCTTGGCAGATACGGCAGAAAGACGCTTGCCAGGGCCGAAAGCTTTGATAACTCCGGCTATTGCCCAAAAGCAATCGGGCTTTCAAACGGGTTTTTAATAATGGAATATGTAAACGGGCGGCCAATGCGCGCAAGCACATGCGGATATGAGTTTCTTGAAACAGCCGCCGGTTACATGGCGTACGTCGCCAGGAAATTCCCATGCGGCCAGGCGATGGAGTTTGCAGATTTCCGTGAAATGGTGGAGAACAATGTAAATCTTTCATTGGGGCCCCGGATTGCCGTTGCCGCCAAACGCCGGCTGGACTTGCTTGCCGGATATTACGAGCCTGGGCGCTCTGTTGGCCTGGACGGCAGAATGCTGCCGCATGAATGGCTTTCCACCGGGCTTGGCTTTATTAAAACGGATTGCACAGACCACCACGCGGACCATTTCTTCCCGCGCGACCAGGACATATGCTGGGATGTGGCCGGCACCGTAACGGAATTCGGGCTTGGCGGCGCTAAAACTAAATTCCTGCTTGCAAGATATTCGGAAATCTCCGGCGACAGACTCATAGAAAAACGGCTTCCGCTCTACATGCTTTCCTATCCGGCATTCAGGATAGGATATGCGCAAATGGCTGCGCGCCAGTTAGGGGACACACCTGAGGGGTTGCGTTTCCAAAGGCTTGCGGACTTCTATAGCTCGGCCATAAAGGCTGCTCTTTCGTAATCCTTTCTGTATCAACCCCATCCGCCTCGTGAGAAAAAAAGTGTTTTGCTGTATTCTAAATTGCTGGGGATTTATGCGGATTCCCCGATGCACGAATGCGCAACCGCCTGCTCCATATATCATTACTACTTCTGGCGGCGATAGCCCTGTACGCCAATTCGCTTCCCAATTCGTTTAATTTTGACGACCAGGCCCTTCTTATCGATAACACTGCCGTCCACGGCATAACGGCCGACAACCTGAAGGCTGTATTTACCTCGGTGCCCAACCACCTTGAATACCTGCCGGTAAGGGACCTCACCTACATGCTGGATTATCAGATATGGGGGCTGGCCCCGCTGGGTTATCACATAACAAACCTTATCTTCTATCTGCTCTGCGTTATCATGTTCTATCTGTTAATGGCAGAGATACTTGCCGGGGCCGGGGGCGCAGCGTTTGCAGCCGCCCTGGTTTATGCGCTCCATCCAATACATGTGGAATCCGTTGCTTCCATCACCCAACGGAACAATCTGGTTTCAGGGTTTTTCTACTTCACTGGCCTCTTCCTTTACATGAGGCACAAGCGCAGCGGCGCAACAGGCTCCGGATATTACCTGCTGTCCCTCCTTTCGTTTGTGCTGGCGATGCTGTCCAAGGCAATAGCTGTTGTCCTGCCGGTTACGGCCGTGCTCCTGGAGCTGTATTTCCCCGATGAAGAGCCGCTTGGCAAAAGGCTTTTGCGCACCGTGCCATTCTTCATCCTTGCCGCCGGATTTTCCGTGCTGGACATCGAGGTTGCAAAGAGCACAAGGATATTCCTTGGGTTTGCAGCGGGGCTGGGCAGCAGGCTGCCTGGGGCGTTTGAGGCTGTATGGGCGTATATAAAGATGCTCCTGTTTCCATATCAGCTTAAGGTGTGGCACAGTTTCAACCTCCCCGCAGGGTTCCTGAATGCGCGCGTGGTTCTCTCCATGTCAGGGTTGGCAGCCTTGATATTCCTTATCATTTATTACCGCAAAAGATACAGGGTGCTTTCATTTGCAGCCGCCTGGATGCTTACATGCATGGCCCCGGTTGTGGGGCTTGTGCCGGCCGCAACTATAATTGCGGAGAGGTATGCCTTTCTGCCCTCCGCCGGGTTTTGCCTTTCGCTTGCATTCATCTTCACGGAAATATACAAGAACCGGGCCGCGCAGGTGCGGCTGGCCGCCGGGCTGGCTGCCGCCGCGGTGCTTATCTCGTGGGCCGTTACTTCCTTCCAGAGGAATTTCGAGTGGAAAGACCAGACCACGCTCCTTGAGGCGGACCTTAACCACCACCCGGACCTCCTGAAAACATATGTATTCCTTGGCAGGGCGTATGTATTCAAGGGGGATTATCAAAAAGGCCTCTACTATCTACTTCAGGCCAAGAGAATCAATCCAGGGCTCCTTGAATACGATTTCTTCAGCGCATATTATCTGTATAAGACGGGCCGGCTGGACGCCGCGCTGGCGGCGCTAAAATCGCTACGGAAAAATATTGGCGGAGAGGTCATCGATATAGACTATCTCTGCGGCCGCATCTACGAGTTGAAAGGCGATAATGATAAGGCCAGGGACTATTACCTGAAAGCGGCTGATGCGGATATACCCATGGGGATTTACCTGCGGCAGGACGCGCTGGACGCACTGAACAAGCTGGGCGCAAGCTGACTGCCAGCCAGTGCGCTGCTTGAATCTTTCGAGCGGTTTAACTAAAATCGTAGTCATCTTCAAGAAAGGTTTATTTCGCTTTGGAATCCGGCAAAAAAGCTGCTTACAGGGTTATTGTGCTCATGGGTATCGTGAGCCTCTTCGGGGACATCACTTACGAAGGGGCCAGGGCCATCACCGGGCCGTATATGGCCGTGCTTGGGGCCAGCGCGGCTGCGGTGGGCGTGGTATCCGGCCTTGGCGAATTCATAGCTTACGGCCTGCGCCTTGCCTCCGGATATTTCGCGGACAGAACCAGGGCATACTGGCCGCTTACGTTCCTGGGCTACGGCCTCATGGCTTGCATACCGTTTCTGGCCCTGGCCGGCAACTGGCAGGTTGCCGCCGTCTTCATAATACTGGAGCGGCTTGGCAAGGCCATCCGCACACCCGCAAGGGACGCCATACTCTCGCACGCCACATCAAAAGTGGGGCGGGGCTGGGGGTTTGGGCTGCACGAGTTCCTGGACCAGCTGGGCGCCATAACCGGCCCGCTTATATTCATAACCGTCTTCTATTTCAAGGGCAATTACGCCCACGGCTTCAACATACTATGGATACCGGCCATACTGTCGCTTGCGTTCCTGGTGCGGGCCAGGATGAAACTGCCCCGGCCGGAACTGCTTGAATCCGATGGCCCTGCCCGTGCGCAAGAGAAGGGCGGGCGCGCCCCTAAAGGTAAGCTGTCCAGCCTTTCCAAAACTTATTGGCAGTACGCGGCGTTCACATTCTTTACGGTTGCGGGGGTTGCCCACTTCCAGCTTATATCCTGGCACCTGAAATCGGCCAATCTTGCCACTAACATTCAGATACCTTTCCTGTACATAGTGGCAATGGGCACGGATGCCGTCTCCTCGCTGGCTGTTGGCAAGCTGTACGACAAGATAGGTTTCAGGTTCCTCATCCTGATGCCCCTTATCTCGCTTCCGGTGGCGTTTCTTGCATTCAGGGGCGGCCTGGAAATGGCGGTATTCGGCGTTATGCTGTGGGGCGTGGTTATAGGCACGCACGAGACCATGATGCGCGCCGCCATCGCGGATTTAACCGGCATAGAGCGCCGCGGGATTGGCTACGGCATATTCAACACTATCTACGGCCTTGGCTTCCTGATTGGCAGCGGCCTGATGGGGCTTCTATACGAGTGGTCGCCCAATTACCTGGTGGCCTTCTCAGTGCTGATGGAAATTATAGCCATGGCCATATTTCTTTCCACCGGGTTTGCACGCCGCAAACATTGACAACCCCGCCTTCAAAAGTATATAAAGTAACTGGAACAAGAAGCTTTCAGGCGCCGCGGCCCTCCGCGGCTTAAAAGGGAATCCCGTGAGGATGCAGTCCAAGCCGGGAGCGGTCCCGCCGCTGTAAGGGGGACGAAAGCCCACAATGCCACTGCCGGGCGCTGCCTGGCGGGAAGGCGGGCAAGTAGGAAGAACCCAAGCCAGAAGACCTGCCTGAAAAAACAACAGGCGCACCTGCGCCGGTTTTCCCGTGGAGGAAAGAGAATGAACATAATAACCGCATTGTAAATCCTCAGGGGCTTTCTTGCTGCCTTGAGGATTTTTAATTTTCCCGGTAAAAATTACAAGGAGGTTTTCCATACATGACCCAGATAGAAAAGGCCGCTTCGGGCCTGTCCACAGAAGAGCTGCTGGAAGTTGCAAAAAACGAAGGCGTAGACGCTGAAACCGTAAGAAGGCGCGTGGCCGCCGGAAAGATAATCATCGCGGGCGGCGCGGCCGGCGGAAACGGAAACGGCGGCGCTAAAGGCAAGCGAAACGTTGTCGGCATCGGCAAGGGCCTGCGCACAAAGATAAACGCCTCCATAGGCACGTCCACATCCATATCCGATGTAAAGATGGAAGTGGAAAAGGCCGTAACCGCGCAGCGGTACGGGGCGGACACGCTTATGGACCTTAGCGTGGGCGGAGACATCCGGGGCGTCCGCAAGGCCGTAATGGATGCCATAAGCCTGCCCATAGGCACAGTGCCGCTGTACGAGGCGTTTGCAATCGCCATAGAGAAATACGGGGCGGCCGTGAACATGCCATCCGAACTGCTCTTCGAGATAATGGAGCAGCAGTGCGCCGAGGGGGTGGGGTTCATGGCCATCCATTGCGGCATAAACAGAAGGACGGTGGATATGCTCCGGAAGCAGCACTACCGCTACGGCGGGTTGGTGTCCAAGGGCGGCTCCTACATGGTAGCCTGGATGGAGAAGAACAACAAGGAAAACCCGCTTTATGAGCACTTTGACAGGGTGGCCTCCATCCTCAAAAAATACGACACCATACTAAGCCTGGGCAACGGTTTTAGGGCCGGGGCGATACACGACTCCACGGACAGGGTGCAGATACAGGAACTGCTTATCAACTGCGAGCTTGCCGAGACTGGCCGGGAAATGGGCTGCCAGACGATGGTGGAAGGCCCAGGCCATATCCCGATAAACGAGATAGAGGCCAATATCATCCTTCAGAAGAAGATGAGCGGCGAGGCCCCGTTCTACATGCTTGGCCCCATCACAACCGACGTGGCCCCCGGGTACGATCATATAACCGCCGCTATCGGCGCGGCGCTGTCATCCTCCTACGGCGCGGATTTCATCTGCTACGTTACGCCGTCGGAGCATCTTGGCCTGCCGTTTCCGGAGGACGTGCGCGAGGGCGTTATCGCGGCAAGGGTGGCGGCGCACGTTGGCGACATGGTGAAGCTTAAAAAAACGGATGCGGACAAGGCAATGTCCAAGGCCAGGCGCAACATGGACTGGAAAACCCAGATTGCAATGGCCATAGACAGCGAGCGCGCGGCCGAGATAAAGACAAAACGCGGCGACCCGGACGAGCACTCCTGCACCATGTGCGGCAAGTTCTGCGCCAACGACATCCTTAAAGGCGTGTTCGAAAAGGACATGGAGGGCTCCGACAAAAAATAGAGTTTCATAGCCTCCCGGGGCATTCGGTTATACCCGGATGCCCCTTTTCTTTTTATATGTTCCGGCCATTTCAGGATTTTCTTTTAATTCCGGCAACTTAGGGCCAAAATCCTGTTCCGTTTGTTCCATCTGTTCCATTTTTTCACTCCGGCAAGTGATTGATTTTAAAGGGTTTGATTTATTGGTGAAATAAGATTGTAACAAAGATGGAACAGCCTAACTGCCTGTTTTTTTCAGTTTTTGTTTTTACAAGCCTTTGCCTTTAAATATCCTATGGTTTTCTGGCATACCGGCGCAGGACTTCAGGTCCTTCCTACTGATTTTCAAAGAGCTGTGATGGGCTGTTGCCCATGCAAACAACGCCAATATAACACGGCCTTACATGACATAGTACATATGTCATGTGTCATGAAGTTGGTGTCATGGTTTTACGTTATGCTAAGGCAGTGCGCTGGTGTTTGGTTTACCTGATACGCCTCACATTAATATCTCTTTGGAGAGATGCGGTGTACCCCTTCTATCCTTGAAAAACAGGTTTTCCCTTAGTGGTAAAAGTTATGGCCTGTAACTAAGCACGGGCCTGACCCACCGTAAAATGCAGGTTACAATC
>JAKAKS010000025.1 GCA_021813405.1 Nitrospirota bacterium | reverse complement strand
TCATTCAAGGCGTTTGCGGCTGATATTCTCCCGGCGTGGAAAACCTTTAATTCAAATGAATCACCAGATACAGTCATTACACTATTTGGGCCTCCATCAGTAATAAGGACGGAAGAACGTTATCAGGATTGGCTTATAAATAAAGCAACTGGATGCGGCCAACTCAAAACTTATGGTATGGTTTACAGCATCGCGACCGGGGCCCTGAATTCTTCATGGGCCACTTGGGGTGGCTACCGAAATAACCGTTATCATTGATAGCGGGAAAGTAAGCGAGGCCGAATGGAAATATAATGTCAATCAGATGGAACCCGCGATGAAGGCATGGATTAAGCGCAAGGATATCGACCGAAAAAATCCAGGAAAGATAATGATCAGTTATTGGAAACCAACAAAAAAAACCGCAATGTCCATAGAGTGTTACACAGGCGGAGGGCCGGTCTGCCGAGGACCAATTACGGTTGATTATTTTATGAGCACAGCAGAATGACTAAGAGATATATCAAAAACAAACGAATTAAAAAATCTTAAAAAGGGACAGCGTCTGGGACAGCGCCTATTTTTTATCATAATATGGATTGCATATAAATGTGCGCGAATTTAGAAAAGATGCCCACCTTCCAGGAGGAAGAAAAAAATTTCATAAGTCTGCTTGAAACTTTAATCAAGATTGCTGAAGCAAATAAAGGCGTAATGGCGGGCGCGGATGATCGCTTGCTAGATGCTGAAGGACTGTGCAAGAAATTCATCGGACATGCGGCATCTGCACTGTATCTTTTCAGAAGCACGACTTTGCAAGATCTTAAGGTTACACCTAGGGGGATTAGTTTCTTTGATACGGCATCGATAAATGTTTTGGGCAGGGCTGCACTCGAAGCCTTCCTGGTGTTTCATTATGTCTTCATAGCACCTCGGAGCGATGTTAGCGATAATGGTAATGGGGACGATTCTGAAAATGGTGTCCTTGTCAGAGATATCTCTGTAGTTCCTATGGCGTAGTGGCAGTAGCCGTTCCCGCCGGAGTTTTCTATTCAGACATCCCCGTAGTTAGATAGAAGCCATCACGTATCGTAAGGAGAGGGGATGCATGGTGGCGAAGAAGCGGTGCCCGTATTGTGGGAGGCTGTTTGTTCCTGACCCCAGGGTGGGGAGTCGTCAGAAGGCGTGTTCGGCGCAATGCCAGAAGCTGAGAAAGAAGGACAATAATCGGGCGTTCACCTGTAATAACCCGGGGTACTGGGCAAGCAGGTATCCGGATGTGAAAGAATGGCGCCGAGAGCATCCTGAATACCAGAGGCAGTGGCGGCAGAGGCGGAAACAAACCGCCAATCCGGCTGAGATACAAGCCGAGATGATCCAGAAAGCTTTTGATTCTCTTGAGAAAAATCTTTATCTCCTTCGCAAGATACAAGCCGAGATATTGATGAAAGCCATTGATGGCGCAGCGAAAAAACCCCTTTTTACTTGCAGGCGTTAAGCGAGATACAAGCCAAGATGGGTGGAAACGGATTTATATTTCAAGGGGATGCCGGACAGGGTGGGAATGAGATACAAGTTTGGATTGAGGCGGGCACGGAGGATATGGACAATGGGTGCATACGAGCTTATTTCAGGAGACACCCAGGATGAGGGAATCGATTGAAAGCCGGGTGAAACACCTGCGCGAAGTGGAGGGATTGTCGATACGGCAGATCGCCAGGGCACTGCACATCGGCAAGGACCGGGTCTGCAGGATCCTTGGCGAGCAATGCATGCCCGTTCCTAAAAAACCCAGCATACTGGCTCCTTATGGGCGGCTTATAGACCAGTTATACCAGGAACATCCATACTTGCGAGCGCAGCAGGTTTATGAGCGGCTCTGCTCTCATGGGTACAAGGGCAGCTATATGATGGTGGTTCTGCACACGAAAAAATACCGAAAAAAAAGAGCTATCGTCTATCACGAATTGGATTTTCTGCCTGGTGAGGAGGCACAGCTTGATTGGATGCAGTGGAAGACCCCGTTTGGGATCATGTACGGGTTCGTCTTCATCCTGAGTTTTTCCCGATATGTCTTTGTGCGTTTTTACCCGCGCTACTCAATGGAGTTTTTTCTTGACGGGCATATCGAGGCCTTCAAGGAGATCGGGGGCGTGCCGCACAGGTGCACCTATGACAACCTGTCAAGTGTGGTGACCAAAAGAGTCCCGGAGCTGAAATTCAATGCGCACTTCCTGGACCTTTCCCGGCACTACCGGTTCAGCATCCGCCCTTGCACGCCGGGAAGGCCAAATGAGAAAGGCAGGGTTGAACGGGTCATAAGGGACATAAAGGCCTTTCTCCAGGTCACGCCCGTTGGCAGTCTTATGGAATTAAACAAACAGGTTACGCTCTGGCGCCATCAGAAAAACAGAAAGCTGCACCGTAGCACAGGCAGGACACCTGTAGAAATGCTCAAAGAGGAAAAGCTCATCGCGCTTCCACAGATCCACTACAGGCCGTGCAGACTCCTTGTGGCCCAGGTAAGCAAGACGGGCTTCGTTCTTTTTGAGACCAACCGTTACTCGGTGCCGGCCTCGGGGCCAACCTGCGAGATCATCGCCTATCCGGAGTACATCGAAATCCATGAAAAGGGCAGAAAGATTGCTACACATAAAAGAGTCTTCCTTAGAAACCAGAAGATTGAAAATCTCCTGCACAGGGAAAAACTCCTCTCCATAACGCCGCACTACAAGTACCAGAGGATATACAAACTAATAAGCGGGATGGACGCCAGCGCCGGCCAGTTCCTGGCCGCCGCTGAGCAGGCAGGTCTCGATAAAACAGTCGTGGCCTACGAGATGTTCAGGCTGCTACGGAAAGTCTCAAAGGAGATGTTTCTGTCGGCCGTGAGAGAGGCAAATAAAGAGAACCTCTGCACGATAAAGTTCCTGGCACAGCTTCTAAGCGTGCCTTATCAGGCCGGAGCCAATCCGGTCTATCCCCAGAATCACAAGCTTCTGGACATCACCTATGAAGGGAGAGACCTCACGGATTATGATGACCTTATCTGAACTGTGGAAACAGTTCAAACTGCTTACGGACAGGGATGCTCTGCCCAAAGAATCCCTTGCCGTTATTGAGCGGTTCCTTAAAACCGAATACCAAATAAGAGAGAAACGGCGGATTGAGCACCTGCTTAAAATGTCTGGCATCAAGCGGGTGAAACGGCTCGAGGATTTTGACTGGAGCTTCAATCCAAAGATTCCCCGTGAAAAGATCATGGAGCTTATAAATACAGACTGGCTCCAGAAACCCTGCAATATCGTAATAATCGGGCCGACCGGCGTGGGGAAATCGCATATAGCCGACGCCCTCTGTGTTGACGCCATCATGAAAGGGCACCAGGCAGTCTCTATCACCATCTTCGACCTTACGGCGAAGCTCTCAAAGGCAAGAAGCATATACGGGCTGATCGATTATTACGCCAGGGTGAAGGTTCTCTGCCTGGATGAAATGGGATACGTCTTTCCTACCAAGGAGCAGGCCGACTGCATCTTCCAGATCATCTCGAAACGCGTCGAAATCGGAACAACCATAGTCACCACAAACCTGGTCCCCTCCCAATGGGGAAAGATATTCGATTCCGTGACCGCGTCGGCCATCCTGGACCGCCTGAGCCTTAACGGGAACTTCTTTACATTCGAGGGGAGGTCATATAGAAGCAAGCGTTGAAAACTGGCAGCAATCTGAAAAATTCGGGGTTTAAAAAAATTGGCATCTTGCGTTTTTATCCAGGACGCTCGTCGCCCACTTACGCAGAGGACAGCGTTTTTCCAAGGACACCATTATCGAAATCGTCCTCGCTTCGATTATCGCCTACAAGCGATGACGAGAAAGATTTTAGATATTACTCTTGGCTTCTTGCAAGCTATCTTGAAATAGAGACATTTCCTGCGCAGTCCGATGAGGGCAAAAAGATACTCGATTACGGTAAAGAAAAAATTAAGGAACTAAAAAGCAAACTTGAAAAAAACCAATCGTTTAATCTCCTTGTGCAGAAACAAAAGAACAATTTGCTTGACAAGGGATATTGGCGCCTTTGTTCTTGGAGGGAGCTTGGGCTCAATGCTGGCCTAAGTAAGATTTTTGCGGAAAAGTTTTATAGTCATTTATGTTGTTATGCCCATTCTGGCTGCAAAAGCGTCCAACAGGTAAGCAATGTTGATGACGCGGAAACTCAAAAGGCCCTTTGTGTTGCTACCATGAAACTTATAATGGTTGCGATGGCTAATATGATTCAGGCATATTGCCAACTGTTTAAAAAATCAAAATCTCTCTTTCAGAAAGAAGAGAGCTCCAAAAAGCTCGTTGACCAGTGGATTAAGATTGGTGCTCATCTCTAACGAGCCTCCCGGATTCCTAGGACGTCTTACGTAATCCGCTGTCGTTTTCAACCAAAATATGTGAGTCAGCCAAGCTGGCAGAGACTGCGGAGTAGCGAGGCAAACTCCGCACAATTTGTAGCATGGCACAAGACGAGGAGTACTGGACGAAAGATTCCCCTTTGCCGGGCCTAATCGTCCGGAAAAGTAATCTGCATTAGTCTTCAAGGGCACAACATCTTGCGATTTTAGCCCTCTTTCCCCCACAATATATGCGCCTGCCCTGATTTTTCCTTTTTTTCTTGACA
>JAKAKS010000029.1 GCA_021813405.1 Nitrospirota bacterium | reverse complement strand
CAGGTTGAACCGGAGTCGCTTGAGTTATATATTCCGCCGTTAAACGAAGCTGCAACCAGATGAGTGCCGTCGGAGGATGAAGCGACGGCCTGCCAGGTTGTGGTTGGCGCGCTTGTCTGGGCCCAGGTTGAACCGGAGTTGCTTGACGTATATATTCCGCCGCCTGAAGAAACTGCAACCAGATGAGTGCCGTCGGAGGACGAAGCGACGGACGGCCATGACCCAACCAGCGCGTATGTCCGGGTCCAGGAAGCAAGGGCCCTGGCATCTATCGACTGCCCGGCGTTTTGCGCTATCTTCCATCCTCCAGCTCCCGCACCCGTCACCTGAACAATATCTCCCATAGACGGCACGGGAGGAAGGGTAATCGTCACCTGGGAGGAATTGTCCGCTATATAACCCGTATTTGATGCCGCCTGCACGGACGTGCCCGTAACGTCAACCCAATCAATGCCCGCGCCATTGCAGACGTAACTGGTTGAGGTCACCTCAGAGGCCTGGAGTATGCCGTCTCGGTTGGTGTCCTGGCCGGACGTTACCTTTAAACCTCCATAGGCGCAGTTTGCCCCCGCAGGCTCGGCGGTGGTGTCCAGGAGCGTGTTATAACCGTTTGTCCCATTCGTGCCGTTAGTACCGTTTGAGCCATTGCAGATATAACTTGTGCCCGTTACTTCGGACGCCTGGAGAATCCCGTCACCGTTTGCGTCGAGACCCGAGCTGATTTTACTTCCACCATAGGTGCAGTTTGCCCCCGCGGGCTCGGCCGTTATGGACACCAGGGACGTCTGGCCGTTTGTTCCGTTAGTCCCGTTCGTGCCAGGGGCTCCGTTACAAACGTACTGGGTGTTCTGGACTTCTGAAGGATCCAGTACTCCGTTGCCATTCGTGTCCACGCCGGTCTCTACAGTGATGCCGCCGTTGGGGCATGCGCTTGCAGGGGCAGAATTCAAGACACGCGCCGCGACCGTGTATTTGCCCGCAGCCGAAGTGCCAGTGCTGCCGCTGCTGCCGCAGCCGGACAGTAGAAAGACCGGCAGGCAAAGAAATAAAACCGTCAGAACCGGACAAGACTTCCTAATGATAATCCGCAAGTGTAATCCTCCTTGACATCTGTTTCCCAAATTCGAAGATTTGTGGTTGTGCGTTTGTTCCGGACGCTTCCTTTTTACATAGGTGCCACAATAGCATATGGGCGGTAACGGATTGGTAACGGATTTGTCAAAACGTATAAATTGTCTTCTGCTGCCAGAGGCCAACCAGGCGGCGTTAAGGGGCGGACGGGTATAACAGGCTCGCCCGGCCTGTGTCCTGTTATAGCTGTTTCTGCGTACGTGCGCCGCTTAAATTTGAGGCATAATGACGTTTTTGCAGGGCTTTCGAAAATAACGGCGATGATGCTACAATCGGGCGGTACCCTTATTTGGATCCGGCAATTATTAATTGGGGCTGTTGAAATAGATGAGCACGGGAAGGCATGATGGTATATGCAGGCGCAACGTGAGCTGCTCACCAAGATAACGCGCCCGGATGTCCGGAATATCCTTATAAGAAAAGGATTATTCCGCCAGATTGACGGATTGCGGAGGGGCCGGAGCCTTTGGGTTACAGGTCCGGCCGGCTCCGGCAAGACTACGCTTGTATCCAGCTATATAGCCTACCGGAATCTGCCGTGCCTCTGGTACAGGATTGATGAAGGTGATTCGGACATATCCTCTTTTTTTTATTATCTGGGAATTGCCGCAAAAAAAGCGCCGCCGCGCAGCAGGAAACATCTTCCGCTATTGACTCCGGAATACGCAATGGGGACCACGGCTTTCGCCAGACGGTATTTCGAGGAGTTGTGGGGTATGCTTGCCCTCCGGGCTTCGTCTGATAAAGACGGCGGATTTGTGGTAGTCTTTGATGACTATCAGGAAGTAGCTTCCCAGTCGGGTCTCCACTCGCTGATTTGCCAAGGGTTGTCCCGGATAACCGAAGGTATATCGGTTGTGCTGCTCAGCCGCAGCAAGCCTCCGCCGGTTTTTTCCAGGCTTTACGCCAATAATCAGATGAAAGTGCTCGGTTGGGACAACCTAAGGCTAACCAGGCAGGAAACGAAAGAGATTGTCCGCGCGAGGGGGTTGAAACTCAAAACGGATGAAATCGCCAGTATCTATGACAAAACAATGGGATGGGCTGCGGGAATTACGCTGATGCTGGAGAATGCCCACCCGAATATTTCAAAGGGCCTCTCATTCAGGGGAAATGCCCCGGCAGAGGTCTTCGACTATTTCGCGTCCGAGATATTCGAAAGAATGAAAAAACAGGACCAGGATTTCCTGATCGCAACCTCGGTTTTGCCGCATATGGATGCCCGCATGGCGGCTGAACAAACCGGACGGACGGAAGCGGGCCGGATACTTGCCTCGCTTAGCCGCAACCATTTTTTTACAGAGAAGCATCCGGATAAGGCGCCGGTCTATACTTACCACCCCCTCTTCCGGGAATTCCTGATGGAACGTATGAGGGAGTCACAAGGCCCTCGTGAGGTCAATTCCCTGCTGGACAGGGCGGCGGCTGTGCTTGAGAGCGCTGGAGAAATTCAATACGCAGTCGCCCTATATCGCGATTCTGCGAATTGGAAAAAGCTCGTCGCCCTGGTGCTGGGCAATGCCCAGGCCCTAATTGAGCAGGGCAGGAACGCGACCCTTTCCTCATGGCTGGCGTATATACCCGAGGAGATCAAAGGCAGCGCCCCCTGGCTTCTGTACTGGTTAGGGATATGCCATTTGGGGTATGACTTTGTTGCAGCGCGCAAGGAACTAGAGAGAGCTTTTAACCTTTTCCTGGAAAGAAACGACCCTTTGGGGACAGTGTTGACATGGTCTTTTATCATGATTGCCATCCAGATGGAGTTTAATAATTTCTTTGCGTATGATAAATGGATAGACGCCTATTTTGAAATTATCGAGAAGGCGCTGCCGTCGGCCCCGCTGCAGGTCCAGGCAAGGGCGATATCTTCGCTTGGCATGGCGCTCACGATCCGTAAACCGGGCGACTCCCGAACAAAAGACTCGATTGAAAGATCTCTGTCGCTGGCCCGGCAGACCGGCGACATCGAGATAAAGATGCAGGCGTCAATGGTCGCGTCCACATATTACTCCTGGACCGGCGCCTTCCCGCGCTGCAGGACCCTGGATGACCAGGCCTCACGCCCGCTGTCCCCTGCCCATGCATCCCATTGGTTCCGGCTTACGCAAGCAATCATCACCGCAGGGAAACATATTTGGGACGTTCCGGACCCCGGCGATATAGACAGGCGAATTTCAGGGGCCCTGGAATTAGGAGAAAAAACTGGAATTCGCATATTCGATGATCTGTTTTATTTTCTGGGAGCTTACGGCGCCTTGATAACGGGAAACATGGAAAAGGCACGTCTCCTTCTGGAAAAAACAGGCTCGGTCCTTATCCCGGACCGTAAGGAAAGCCACGTCCAGTATCACTTTATTAATTCTCTGTATCAATTTCTAAGCGGCAATTTTCCCGCCGCGCTGGCCGAAATCGAAACCGGCCTGGAAATCGGAAGGGAAACCGGTTTTGAATTCGCGCGGATAATCTGCCTGTACGCGAAGGCGCAGGTGCTGCACGCGCTCAAAGACAACAGGTCTGCGGAATGCCTGGAACAGGCCCTGGACGGGTCCGTTTTATCAGGAAGCGCCATTCTTGAGTTCGGATGCAGGCTTGCGAAAGCGCAATTCGCTCTTGATTCCGGATATGAAGGGCCTGGCGCCGGGCTGCTGCGTATGGCGCTGGCGCTTGGGAAGAGGCATGGCTACAAGTTGCTTCTTTGGTGGTGGGATCCCGCAGCCATGTCCAGGCTCTGCGCCAAGGCGCTTGAATATGGAATAGAAACAGATTATGTAACAGACCTCATCAACAGCAGGAGGCTCATTCCCGAAGGGCCGGCGGTCCATATCGAAAATTGGCCGTGGCCGCTGAAAATTTACACGCTTGGGACTTTCATGGTGGAAAAAGACGCCGAGCCCCTTGTGTTTTCCAGCAAAGTGCAGCAAAGGCCCCTGAGCATGCTAAAGGCCATGATCGCCCTCGGCGGAAAAGAGATAAGGCAGGAACAGCTTTTTGATCTCCTCTGGCCAGAGGCGGAAGGAGACGCCGCGCACAATGCTTTCAAGATGGCTTTGTCGCGTCTTCGCCGGTTGATCGGTAATGAAGCGGTGGAATTCCGGGGAGGAAAGATTTCACTAAAGGCGGGGCGCTGCTGGGTTGATGCTTTGGCGTTTGAACGGGCCTTTTTGAAAGCAGAGGAGACTCAAGTGGAGGAGATGGAGAAGGCTTTCGCGCTTTATAAAGGCCAATTTCTTTCCCAGGACACCAGACATGCCTGGATAGCGCCAATGCGGGAGCGCTTGCAAAATAAATATCTCGGTCTTATCAGGGCATTGGGCCGGCATCGGGAACAATCGGGCAACTATGAAAAAGCAGCCCAGTATTATCGGCGGGCAATTGAAGTGGACGGTCTGGCTGAGGAGTTTTATCAGCATCTCATATCCTGCCATATGCGGCTTGGCCGTCGTGCCGAAGCGATTTCCGTTTACCATCACTGCAAAAAAATACTGGCCGATGAATTGGGTATCAAACCTGCCCCCGAGACTGAAGTGCTCTATAAGCGCCTGATGTCGGCCAGGAAATAACTGATTTCTATGGATATTTAAAAAAATTCCCGAATTTTACAGTTCGATGATCAAGGTAAAAATGATCCTTTGATTTATTTTTTCAAGTGCAGAATCAAAAAAGCTCCGCAGCGAAAAATTTCAGCCGGAATTTCCCGGCCATTCATGCACCACTGAAAGATTCTCCGTCCATTTTTCCCATTACCGTCTCAATGATCGCCCCCGAAACGAAATCCGAAAACCAGTGAGGGCTGTTACAGCGAGTGTGACATAGTGGAGCCACGCTCCTTTTTTACGAATTGTGATACACTAACTGCTAATTGGATTGACCGCAAGGCAAAAATCCTTTAAAATCAAGCAGCCGGTGTGGTGGAACTGGCAGACGCGCCGGACTCAAAATCCGGTAAGGGCAACCTTGTGTGGGTTCGACTCCCACCACCGGCACTCTTTTAAAATTAAGGATGTTATACCGAGCGACTCGGATTGACCCATTTGCAAACAAAAGCGGCTTCCGAACTGGTTGCACCGCCATTTGATCAAATAGTACCTGCCCGCTTGATCTGGAAGATATGGCTACGTGCCGGATTCGTGTATACTTTTAGAGGCACAGGTTCTGAAATAAAAAAAGCCGGACTCTAATTCCGCACACCTAAGGAGAGTAATAATGTCAGATACCGATAAAAAAACTGTAAAAAAGAGTGCTGCTAATCCGGCATTCATGAAGGCTGTGAAGCCGAGCGAGGCGTTGGCGAAGATAGTGGGCACTGCGCCGCTTCCAAGGACGGAGATAACAAAAAAGCTCTGGGAATATATCAAGCAACATAACCTCCAGGACGTGAAGAACAAGAGAAATATCAACGCCGATGAGAACCTCCGGGCTGTATTTGATGGGAAGGACCAGGTCTCTATGTTCGAGATGACCAGGTTGGTCAACAAGCACCTGAGTTGAGAGTTTGCGGCATCCAAAGGAAAATGTTCTGTTTTCAGCGGATGCGTTTGCGCTGAAAGCAAAATCTGGCTGCCAGGCGGACTGAGACATGTATCAACATACATCCAAGGATCCTCTTCACGGGATCACGCTGGAAATGATTCTGACCAGGTTGGTTGAACAATATGGTTGGGATGAAATGGGCAGAATCGTCCGCATCAGGTGTTTTAATCATGACCCGAGTATCAAATCCAGCCTGCAATTTCTAAGGAGAACGCCTTGGGCCAGAAAAAAAGTTGAAGCTTTGTACCTGAGAGAAAAAAAGTAGCAAGAACTATGGGATGGCACATACTCCCCGTCCCCTGGCCTAATGTCCGCAATGCCTGCATGAATTGACGGATTGGAATTTTTATACGTATACTGAAAGAGATTCTTTGCTGAAAAGGAGGTGGACAGATGATCGCCCGTTTCATGCCGGGGCTTTTTAAAGCCGCATTTGGCTGAAGCAGCCTTGCCCAAAAGCCTGGTCGAGGTTTTCCGGTTATGGAGTTCGGCGGTTATTCGGATCCACGCTCCAAAAGTATGGCACTTAATCCGCTTCGTTAAACCGGACTATCCGCAAACAAGAACTCCGTAAGAACAAGAAATTCCCTGACCTCACAGTTGCGCCGGTAAATATTGCCTTCCCGGCACGCTGACATTTCTTGAGATTTATACTCCGGCCTCGCGCCGTTCCGGCTTTGAAACGAATTGTTTTTCTGCAATTGCATTTTTGCGGCATAGATATAGATACGGAAGGTTTTAAACATAAACAAAAACGGAGGACATATGAGCGGCAAAGACTATACAAAGATGTGGGAAGGGCTTGGGCTTAACCTTGAAAACCATGCGGGGCTTCTTGGCGTTCTTTCAAAGGCATATACGGACATTTATCTGTCTCAAAAAAACAGGCCTAAGGCGATGGAGTATTTTGATTTCGTTATCTCCGAGGTGCACGGGCTGCGGATCGAAGAGATTGTTAACGCAAAGGAAGCGGGACGGAAGGTAGTGGGCACCTTCTGCGTTTATGTGCCAGAGGAGATCGTGCTTGCGGCAAACGGCGTGTGCATAGGCCTTTGCGCGGGGGCGGAAGTAGGCTCCAGCGAGGCCGAAAAATTCATTCCCAGAAACACCTGCGCGCTCATAAAGGCCTTCATGGGGTTCAAGCTTTCGGGCCTTTGTCCATACGTAGAATCCAGCGATCTGATCGTGGGCGAGACAACCTGCGACGGCAAGAAGAAGGCATATGAAAGCTTCAACGATATAACCGGTAAGGTCTACGTAATGGAAATCCCCCACATGAAGACCGCTGAGGACAGAAAGCTCTGGCTTAGCGAAGTCAGGAGATTCAAGGCCAAAATGGAGGAGCTTACCGGAAACAAGATAACGCTGGAGGGGCTTAAAAAAGCCGCGTCGATTGTAAACGCAAAAAGAAAAGCCCTCCAGCGTTTAAGCAGACTTCGTGCGGCAGACCCGGCCCCCATATCTGGCCTGGATGCGCTGCTAGTAAACCAGGTCTCTTTCTATGACGACCCCGTCAGGTTCACCGAAATGACCAGCAAGCTCTGCGACGAACTTGAGCAAAGGGTATCTCAGGGAACAGGCGTGGCAGCAAAAGGCGCTCCCCGCATACTCGTATCCGGCTCCCCCATGGCTATACCCAACTGGAAGCTGCACGCGATAATCGAGGGCAGCGGGGCCGTAGCGGTAGGCGAAGAGTCCTGCATAGGGGAAAGAAACCACCGGGACCTGCTGGATGAGAATTTTGGCAGCGTGGATGAGGCAATGGAAAAACTGGCATCACGCTACCTGGGAATAGACTGCGCCTGCTTCACGCCCAATGACGAAAGGCTGGGCAATATTAAAGCTCTTACAAAAAATCTTCACGCAAACGGTGTTATCCACTACTCCCTCCAGTTCTGCACGCCTTACATGATGGAGGCCTACAGGGTGGAGAAGGCCATTACCGAAACGCCTTTCATGCGCATAGAAACCGATTACAGCATGGAGGATTTCGGGCAGCTTAAAACCAGGGTTGAAGCCTTCATAGAGATGCTCAAATAAGCGATGAAGGCGCTTGGGATAGACATAGGCTCCAGGTTCATAAAGGCCGTGCTTGTGGAGAAGGGCGAAGTCTCCGGTTTCCGGAAACTCGACACATCTTTTGATCCTCTTGAAAGGTGCAGGAAGCTTCTTGAGGAGATGCCCGCGCAGAAGGTTGTAGCCACCGGTTATGGGCGGCACCTTCTTGAGGTGCACACGGACATAAAGACCATTACCGAGATAAAGGCGTTTGCCAGGGGCGCGCGGGCGATGTTTCCCGCGTGCCGCACTATCATAGACATCGGCGGGCAGGACACAAAGGTAATAAGCCTGGGCGAACCTGGCGCCGTCAGGAAATTCGAGATGAACGACAGGTGCGCAGCCGGCACGGGCAAGTTCCTTGAAATAATGGCCAGGGCGCTGGGCTATTCCATCGAGGATTTCGGCTCCGAAGCTTCAAAAGGGAGCGCCGGACTTCAGATAAACAGCATGTGCACGGTATTTGCGGAGTCCGAGGTGATATCCCTTATAACAAAGGGGGCAAAAAGAGAGGACATCGCCATGGCCCTGCACCGTTCCGTTTCCGGCCGCGTGCTCTCGATGGCGCAGAGGGTGGATATGGAAGATGAGATTGTATTTGCCGGGGGGTGCGCCAAAAACAGGCTGCTTAAAGAGCTGCTTGAGGCTGGTACAGGGAAAAAGGTGCATGTGTCACAGACCCCTGAAATCACAGGCGCCCTGGGGGCCGCGCTATTCGCCTTTGAGCTAAATTAATCTATGAGTAAGCCCGGAATGAAGAAATTCAAATTGTTGTTGGCAGGGCTGGTTTTATGAATATGAAATGTGTTCACTCACTGATAAATAAACTCCATTGGGGTGCGATATTGTTAGAGTATCCTCTTGATTATCTCGAATGCACGCATGGCCTGCATCTAAATGCAGACCTCTCACGATTTGCTAACCCCTCGGAAAATCCCCCGCGGTAAAAACGCTCCAGAGTTTCACGCCTTTGTCCTCAACGTTCTTTTTGCCTTCGTGTTCGCACCTGTCCAGCAGCACCAGCGCGCCCAGCACCTCCAGCCCGAACTCCCTGGCGGCATCTATGGCCTTTATGGTGGATTTGCCGGTGGTAAGCACGTCATCCAGAATAATCACCTTGTTCCCCGGCTCCACGTTTCCCTCCACCTGCCGCATGGTGCCGTAGGCCTTCGGCTCCTTCCTGATAACAAAAGCCTCCATGGGCCGCTCTTTTAAATAGGAACAGTATGCCGTTGCGGTGGCAATGGGGTCCGCCCCCATGGTAAGCCCCCCAATGGCATCCGGGGCAAGCCCCATCCCCGTAATGGTTTCGAAGACCACGTTTCCGATAAGGAACTGCCCGCTTGGCGACAGTGTGGCCCTGCGGAGGTCGAAATAGAAATCGCTCATCTTGCCGGATGTAAGCCTGAATATGGGCTTTTCGCTCCGGAGAAAGCATTTTAACTTTATAAGAGCCTGAAGTTCTTGCTTGTATTGCATGGACCTGTTCATTCTAACAGAGCGGCAGCCGGGCAGACAACTTTTTTATAGCATGGGATATTTGATAAAATAGACAGTCATGCGTCAGGACAGGATAATAGACGGTTTTTCAAAAAGAAGAGTGCTTGTCATTGGGGACCTTATAGTGGACAGGTATATCTGGGGCAAGGTGGACCGCATCTCCCCGGAGGCCCCCGTGCCCGTTGTTGAAGTGGCCCGCGAGGAGTTTGCCCTTGGCGGCGCGGCAAACGTGGCCAATAACATAGTTTCGCTTGGCGGGGGGGCCACCCTGGTAGGCATCTGCGGACAGGACGCCGGCGGCGATACCCTTAAAAGGCTTTTGCAGCAGGCGCGGATAGAATGCGCGCTGGTTGAAGACGCCAGGCCCACATCCGAAAAGACACGGATAATAGCCCATAACCAGCAGGTGGTAAGGTTCGACAGGGAAAGCAATGCGCACCTGGCCGGAAGCGGCCTCAGGCGCATGCTGGAGCTTGTAGAGGGCCTGCTGCCCTCTCATGACGCGGTGATCATCTCTGATTATAAAAAGGGGGTCATCACCCCGGGCCTGATGAAATGCCTGACGGCGGCGGCAAAAAAGAAATATTTTGTGGCGGTGGACCCGAAGGTGGGCCATTTCCATCTGTACAAAGGGGTCTCTCTGATAACACCCAATTTAAACGAAGCGTCGCAGGGGGCCTCCGTCCAGATTACCGACGAACGCTCGCTTTTAAGCGCTGGCAGGAAGCTTATCTCCAGCCTCAGGGCAGGCTCGGTATTGATTACGCGCGGGGCCGAGGGCATGAGCCTGTTTGCCGGGCGGAAGGTAACGCACATACCCACTGCGGCCAGAAAGGTCTACGACGTTACCGGCGCGGGCGATACCGTTATAGCCACCTTTACGCTTGCCCACGCCTCCGGGGCAACACTGGAGCAGTCCGCCGTACTGGCAAATTATGCCGCCGGAATTGTAGTGGCCCAGGTTGGCACGGCGGCGGCAACATCAAAGGCACTTAAAAAGGTGGCGCAGGACCATACAGATGCAGACGCCTGATTTAAAATCCCAAGCTCCAAATTTCAAACCTAACAAAAACCCCAAAGCCGTGGCCCTGCTTTCAGGAGGGCTGGACAGCACGCTTGCCATCCTTGTAATGAAGAGGCTTGGGGTTGAAGTAACAGCAATAACTTTCCTCACCCATTTCGGCTGCGACATATCAGACAGTTCATCATGCTCCAGAAACCCTTTTCCCGCAGCGGAAAAATTCGGGTTCAAGGTAAAACTGTCGCATCTGGCGGACAAGTTCATAGACATAGTTAAAAAACCGGCGCACGGACACGGCAGAAATATGAACCCCTGCATAGACTGCCGGATACTCATGCTGCGTGAGGCGGGCGAATATATGCGCATGAGCGGGGCGGACTTCCTGATAACCGGGGAGGTGCTTGGGCAAAGGCCGATGAGCCAGCGCAAGGAGACATTCCCGCTGATAGACAGGGAGTCAGGATTTGCCGGATACGTGTTACGGCCGCTAAGCGCAAAACTGCTTAAGCCCACCGTAGCTGAAACCTCCGGGCTTATAAACAGGGATAGCCTTTACAACTTCTCCGGCAGAAGCCGGAAGCCCCAGATGAAACTGGCGGAGGAGTTCGGGCTGGACGATTATCCCAACCCCGCCGGCGGATGCCTGCTAACAGAGCCAAATTACGCCTGGCGGCTGAAGGAACTTCTGGAGCTTACCCCAAACCCGACCCTTCTGGAACTGGGGCTTTTGAGGTTGGGCAGGCATTTCAGGCCGTCCGCTCAGTCGCCGGTAAAGATAATAGCGGGCAGGGACGAGGGGGAAAATAACGAGCTGGAAAAACTGATAGCCCCCGGCGATACTTACATGATGTCCGCGGACCAGAAAAGCCCCATCGTGCTCATAACAGGAACGGACCAGCCGGGCGCGGCGCTGATAAATATGGCCGCCTCCATCTGCGCCCGTTACAGCCGCTCAAAAAACCAGCCCGCTGTAAAAATAGACGTTTTTTCGGGAGGGAAATTGGCCGCCTCCGTACAGGCTGCCCCTGCAAAGGATGAAGTTATAGATGCGCTCCGGATCCAGAAACCGGAGAAGGGCCGGAAGGTAAAGCCCTAAACTTTTCCTTTTTCAGCGCCACTGTTCTTTGTGGCGCTAAATCAGCTGGTGGATTTCCGCTTCGAGGGTGTCTGTTTCCATGAGGGCTACCGTGCTTTTGCCCTTATGGAGGCGGGCGGTTTTCCCGGGATTCAGAACAAGCACCCCGTTTTCTTTTTTCACATCCGGCCTGTGCGTGTGGCCGTATATGATGATATCGAACGTACCGCTTTTTACCAGTGAAGGGATAAGGGCGGGCTCATGCATGAGCACGATTTTTTTGCCGCCTTCTTCAAGGGTGCGCGGCTGCTGCAGTATCCTGCCGCCGGATTTTTCGGTAAGCAGCACCTTGTCCCCGTCGTTATTGCCGAACACGCCCGCAAACCTGGGAACTAAATTAATGAACGCCTCCGGAAACGTAAAAGGTGAAACAATGTCGCCCGCATGAAGGACAAGCTTCACTTTTTTAGAGTTGAAGAAATCCACCGCCCGGCGAATCATCTCCATATCGTCATGAGTATCGGACAGTACGCCTATAAGCATGATGAACTCCGCATGAAAAAACTACTTCTCCGGCCCGGAAGTCTCTGCGGTTGTCTTTATATGCAGTTCCCTTAGCTGCTTGGGTTCCACATTGGAAGGCGCGCCGCTCATAAGGCAAACGGCCTTCTGCGTTTTGGGAAACGCTATAACATCCCTTATGGAATCCGCCCCGGCAAGAAGCATAACAAGCCTGTCCAGCCCCAGGGCCAGCCCGCCGTGCGGGGGCGCGCCAAACTGAAGAGCATCCAGCAAAAAGCCGAACTTCATGCGTGCGTCTTCCGGTTTTATGCCAAGCATCTCGAACATGCGGGACTGCACGTCCTGCCTGTGTATACGGATGCTGCCGCCGCCTATCTCAAAGCCATTTAAAACAATATCGTAGGCTTTAGCCTTTAAAGAAGAAAGAAGCGCCTTGTCCGCCATATCGCCTGTCAGTAAGCGCTGCGCATCCTCATCCAGGGGTGAGGTAAACGGATGGTGCATCGCCTGGAAGCGCTGTTCCTCGTCGTCCCATTCAAGAAGCGGGAAATCAGCTATCCAGCACAAACTCCATTCGTCTTTCTTGAAATCCACCGGATATTTCCTGCCAAGTTCAAGCCGCAGCCTGCCAAGCACGTTTAATGTGACCTTCTCCGTATCGGCCACAAAGAGCATCATATCGCCCTCTTCGGCCTGTAATCCCCGGGCCATCTCTTCAAGGGCTTCCTGGGGGAAGAACTTGGCGATAGGCGAATCAAATCCGCCTTTGATTTTTATCCAGGCCAGCCCTTTTGCGCCCATCTCTTTTACAGAATTGGTGAGGTCATCCACTTCCTTCCTTGAAAGCCCGGCCATGCCGATGCCCCTCAGGCCCATTACCCTGCCGCCGGAATTGAGCGCGTCCAGAAACACCTTGAAGGTGCCTTTCTTTGCCGGTTCAGCCATGTCAACCAGCTCCCGTTTTATGCGAAGGTCCGGCTTGTCGGAGCCGAAACGCCCCATCGCCTCGGCGTAGCTCATTCTCTGTATGGGCAGTTTTATATCCACCCCTATGGTCTGCCTGAATACTTCCTTCAGCATCACTTCGGTAAGCGAGATTATCTCATCCGCGCTCATAAAGGACGTCTCTATATCCACCTGTGTAAACTCCGGCTGCCTGTCCGCCCGTAAATCCTCGTCCCTGAAGCACCGCGCAATCTGAAAATACCTTTCCAGCCCGGACACCATAAGAATCTGTTTGAATAGCTGCGGGGACTGCGGAAGGGCGAAGAACTGGCCCGGGTTCACCCTGCTTGGCACAAGGTAGTCCCGTGCGCCTTCAGGGGTGCTCTTGGTAAGCATCGGGGTTTCCACTTCCAGGAAGCCGTTAGTATCAAGATAGTCCCGCATTATCTTTACCGTTTTATGCCGCAGTACTATATTTTTGAGCATCTCCGGCCTGCGCAGGTCCAGATAACGGTGCTTCAGCCGCAGGTATTCGGACGCCTCCTCATCAAGCTCAAACGGCAGCGGCGCGGAGGTGTTAAGTATGTTAAGCGATTCGGCATAAAGCTCCACGTTGCCTGTGGGCAGACCCGGATTTTCCGTACCCTCGGGCCTTTTCCTTAATTTGCCCGTCACCTCTATTACATATTCCGCCCGAAGGCCATGCGCCAGTTCATGGGCTTTTGCCGTCTCAGGCATGTCAGGGTTGAAAACAACCTGGAGCACACCGCTTCTGTCCCTCAGGTCAACAAATATAAGCCCGCCGTGGTCCCTTCGCCTGAACACCCACCCCTCAGCCCGCAGTTTTTCCCCCACAAGCCCGTCATGGGCTTCGCCGCACCATGTACGCTTTAACTGGTCTGCCATTATCTTTTCCCCGCTATTTTTTGTCTTTTTGAAGCGGCCCCGCTCTCTTTTCTTATATGCTCTATCTCGGCAATCTCAAGAGGCCGGTACTGGCCAGGGGGCAGCACCCCAAGCTTTATCCCGCCTATGCTGGTCCTTTTCAGCTTTATTACGGAATGCCCTACCCTGTCCATCATCCTTCTGATCTGCCGCTTCTTGCCTTCCTGTATAGTTATCTCCACCCAGGAATTTGCCTGGGTTTTCCTAAGCGGTTTTACCTTTGCAGGCCGGGTAACGCCCTCTTCCAGCCTGATCCCGGTGCGGAGCTTTTCCATCTCTTCCTCCGCAAGCACACCCTCTACCTTAACCTCGTAAGTCTTGGATATCTTTTTTGAGGGGTGAAGCACCAGGTTTGCGAACTCCCCGTCATTTGTAACCAGCAAAAGCCCCTCGGAGTGGTAATCCAGCCTTCCAACCGGGTATACCCTCCACTTCACTTTTTTGAAGAACTCCTTTACCGTTTTTCTGCCTTCCGGGTCTTCAAGCGTGCTTACAACCTCCCTGGGCTTATGAAAGGCAAAATAGACTTTTGGCTCCGGATTTACAAGGCGTTTGCCGTCCACTTTTATAAAATCCCGTTCCGGGTCTGCCTTCATGCCAAGCTCCGCAGTGCGGCCGTTTACAAAAACCCGCCCCTCGGCAATCATCTCCTCGGCCTTCCGCCGGGAGGCAATGCCCATATTGGCCATTATCTTCTGTATTCTTTCCTGCATATTTAGAAACAAGACCGGGCAACCGGTTACAAATGAATTAGTATTATAACAAAGGCGGCACGGCATGCACACGCGGCAATCACGTTTGCCTGCCGGGAAGCAGCGCTGAATAATTTCTAACCGGCCGTGCGCAGCGGCACAGGCCTGGCCTTTGCCGCCCCTACATTTTACGGGCTGGTTTAAAAGCTGATGCGGGCGGCGGCCCGAAGGCGCCCTGAGCACGTGCTAAAATGAAGGTTTTTGTTTTAAAATTACCGATGTCCTCAAATGGAAAACAGACACTGCTTCTTTCCCTGCTGGTGGCGGCCGTTGCCTTTTTGCTTTACGCAAGCTCGCTTGGCTACGGTTTCGTTTCCGACGATAATTACCAGATACTGCTGAACTTCTGGATAAGAAGTTTCAGGTATATCCCGGACATGTTCACCAAGAACTCCTGGGCTTATGAAACGCTGTCTTCCAATTATTACAGGCCCCTTATGCACCTGGCCTACATGGCGGTTTACATGCTTGCAGGCGAAAAAGCCTGGGCCTTCCACCTGCTGAATGTACTTTCGAACTGCGCAGCCTCGGTGATGGCCTTTTTGCTTGCGTCAAGGCTGTTTGGCCGCTATAAAACTGTTTCCGCAGGGCAGTCCGTTCTGCCCGCACTGTTTGCCGGGCTCCTCTTTGCCGCACACCCGGTCCACACGGAAGCGGTTGACTGGATAGCCTCTTTCCCGGAAACATCCTGCGCTTTCTTTTATTTCCTGTCCGTCTATTTCTATCTGGGCAGGAATGGCCGGAAAAGAGGGGTGGAGCTGGCGGCCTCGCTTCTGTTTTTCAGCCTTGCGGCGCTTTCAAAAGAAACAGGGCTCACGCTGCCCATAGCGATATTCATGCTGGATATCGCCCTGAATGAACGGCCCTGGAAGGCCCGCCTGAAAAATTATGCCCTCTTTGCCGCCGTTTCGATTGCCTATCTTGCGATAAGGTTTTACGCGGTTGGGATGGTAAACCGGAGGGACCTGGGGCTAACCGGGCCGCAGCTTGCGCTTAATTCCATCGCGAACTTCTCGATGTATCTGGCCAAGCTGATACTGCCTGTAAACCTGAACGCATATATAGTGTTCCATCCGGTCCTGTCTTTTTCGGCCCCAAAGGCCCTGTTCTCAATATTGCTTACGCTGGCATTTATGGCTGCGGCGGTCTTCTCCTGGAAAAAAAGAAAGCTGGTCTTTATAGGCATTGCCCTTGTATTCATACCGCTTGCCCCTGTTTTGTACCTTCCGGTATTTTTCAAGTCCATTACGTTTGCCGAACGGTATTTATATCTTCCCAGTTTCGGTTTTGCGCTTGCATTTTCGGACCTGGCGTTTGCAGGTTTTTCACGGCCTGCAAATTCCAGGCGTCTTCTGAAGATGGCATCAGGGGCGCTTTCAGTAGTGGTTGCATTGTATTGCGCTGGCGTCATTCTGAGGAACCCCGCATGGAAAAGCGATTACACGCTGGCCAGTGTTACCCTTGGGCAATCGCCGGATTCCGCCGCGATGCACAATGAACTGGGAATGTCCCTGCAGGCCAGGAGGATGCCGGATGAAGCCATACAACAATATATGGCCGCTCTTTCCCTGGATCCGGAATTGATAGAGCCGGTTTACAATATCGGCACCTGTTATGCGATGAAAGGGGAAACCGGCCAGGCAGTAAACTGGTTTAAAAAGGCGGTTGCGAAAAACCCATACTACGTGGATGCCCACGAACAACTGGGCATGATTTATCTGAATAAAGGTTTGCTTGACCCGGCAATTTACGAATTTGCCGTAACCGTAAAACTGAACCCGGAACTGGCCGGCGATCATAACAACCTTGGCCTGGCCCTTTTGAGAAAAGGCCTGTTCGCCAAGGCTGGGCAGGAGTTCCGTATCGCTTCCATTCTCAGCCCTTCTTCCGCCACGCCCAGAACAAATATGGGCCTGGCTTACCTTGAGATGGGGAAACCGGATGAAGCGGCCCGCCAGTTTGAAGCGGCTCTGAAGCTGAACCCCCGCGCGGCGGCGGAATACCAGGGCCTGGCCGAGGCCTATATCAAGCTGGGCATGAAGGACAAGGCGGCCCAGTACCTTGGGACCGCCCTCCGGCTGTCCCCTGCAAACGCAGGCATACGTAAAGATTTGGCCGCGCTTGAATCCTCAAAATGAGCCCGCAGGAAAAAACCGCCGCTGAAAAATTGAAAAGCTGGAAGCAGCGCGTCCACTTTGTCCTTGTGGAACCTAGGGAAGCGGGCAATATAGGAAGCGCCGCCAGGGCAATTAAAAACCTGGGCTTCTCAAAACTGGAGCTGGTCAATCCGGCCAAGGGAAAATTCCCGTCCGAAGAGGCCACATGGTTTGCCCACGGGGCTCTTAATATATTAAATAAGGCCAGGGCAATTCCCACGCTTGAGGAGGCGCTGAAAGGCAAATCCTTTGTGGTCGGCGCATCCAGGCGGGCCGGAAGGGACCGCGGCAAGACCATCTCGCTAAGGGAGGCTGCTCCGTTAATACGCGCCGCTGCCGCCAGGAATAAAGTGGCAATTCTGATGGGCAGGGAAGACAGGGGCCTTACAAATGATGAGACCGCCCATTGCGCTTTCCTTTTATCCATACCGGCCAGCCGCGAAATGCCTTCCTACAACCTTGCTCAGGCCGTGCTGCTTACAGCCTACGAGTTGGCGTATCCGTGCGGCGCGGAAAAGGAAAAAATCCCAAGGCTTGCCCCGCACGAAGACCTGTTATACTTCTTCGACCGGGCAAAAGGGCTTCTGGATGTGCTTGAATACGAGAGGGGAGACAGGGACCTTGGGTCTTCCATATTCAGAAACCTGAGGTCCATACTGTACCGGGCCTCTCTGGAGGAATGGGAGCTTGCCATGCTGCACGGCCTGCTGGCCCAGGTAACCCCAAGACTTGTGGCACAAGCAACAACAACAACAACAACAGCGCAACAGCATAAGCGCCGCCCCCCGCGGCTGTCCAAAAACAATAACCCTGGAAACTGATTGCCCGTTATCGAACAATCACCGAAGGCACTGCCTGTCCTTTCATCAGTAAAGAAAGCTTAAAATCCGGCATTAAGCGTTTTAAAGAAGGGCCCCCAAAAAACTCCCGCCGCACGGCAAAGATTGGTAAAACGAATAACTGCGGCCTTATAGTCTGCAGCAGACAAATAAAAAACTGTGCTGGCGGCATTGGCTAATATGGCAAGTACGGCTTTCTCTGAGAATTTAGATCCGTTATGCAAATAGACACTGATCCCTTCATAAAAACTGTGCCGCGCAATGTAACGAAAAGTAAACCGGGATGCTTTCAGATTATGATAAACAACAGCCCCGGCGCAATAGCCCGTTTTGTATCCCTTCCGGGCAATTTTGTCGATGAATTCCAGTTCCTCTCTCCCCAGCAGCAATTTCCCTCTGCGCCCTAATTCCGTATTGAACGAAATATCTTTTATGGCGGCACGTGCAAACATTATACTGCAACCTAAAACCCAAAATCCGGAGCTCAAAATGCGGTTTTCTTCCCCGAGGTCCTGGCCATTGCGGGCCAGCAATGCATCGACCAGCAGCTTACTTCCTGTCCCGATGCACCTGGCTATTATCTTTCCGCCTACAACACCGGCTTTGCTGTCGCTGGAAAAGACATGCAGCATTTTTTCGACCCAATCAGGATTGCAGACAATCACATCGTCATCCAGGAACGCAATATATTCTCCCCCGCTCTCCCGGATACCCCGGTTTCGGGCAAACGATATACCCTGGTTGTCCTCCCTCACATATCTGACGTTAAACCGTTCGGAAACTGCGCGGGTATTATCGGTGGAATTATTATCCACAACGATTATTTCAACACGCGGATACGTAAGTTCCTGTAAGCTCCCCAGCAGCCTTTCCAGATCTTCACACCGGTTGCAGGTGCATATTACCAGGGAAACCAGCGGTTCCATGCAACCCCTCCAACGCCTGAATGCGTTTTTTTATAAAGCCATAGCCGGTATTTAATCTGTCCTGGAAGCCGTGTTATTTTTTGTTTTGCGGCGGCGAAGCGGCCACGGTAGCCAGATTCTGGGAGCAGGGTAATTCGCTTCGCAAGGTCCCCCGGAACATCTTTGCTGATAACGTCCGCAAGCATCGCAAACAGATTGTATTTATCTAGTACCGCATCTCTTGCTTCGGTAATCAGTTGAAGCGATCTCTCATAGGTAGAGCTGTTAATCACATCCTCAATAATCTGTATGCTTTTCCTCCAGTTATGTATGTCTATTGGCTGAAGGGCCTTACTATTGAAATAATCGTTTATATTAGGACATCCATAGTAAAGCGGAAAAGCAAACCCCAGGTAAGCATCACCCAGCTTTTCAGTCCAGTAGTGCTCAACAGAGGAGTTTTCCAAAACGATATGGTACTTGTATGGTGCAATAGCGTCCCACTTATCATCAACCGGACGTATGCCACGCCCAAACACGTCCAGGCGCTGACCGAAGTGGTTTCTGAGTTTATCTAAAAAATACAGCCGTTTCCGGTGCCCCGGAATGCGGTATTCGGATGAACATATAACTGAAATGATCTTGTCTTTTCTGAGAGGGCGCATCCGCTTGAAATCATCATAGGCCATAGCGCCCTTGTTGGTTGATCTGCGCCAGCCGGTATGCCATGGAAGCCCCTGCTGGGTATGAATGACATTGGGATGTGCATTCATTTTATGGCAGGTTATAATTTTCGGGAACTGGGACAGAAATGCCTTGTTATAGGCCTTATAATCAGGCGGCTCCCCTGTGATAAACAGTATTTTGTCCGGCGGGCAGAGACATGTTTCCCTCTTCGTTAGTCCTTCATGTACTATCCAGTAATCGCATTGAATAAGCGGCTCGTTCAGATAGAACTTGCAGTTGCCCCACACGCCAGAGCCGCCGGGCGTCTGTCTCAGAATGGGTTCGCTTGGAAAGATATTAGATAATTTTATTTTCAGCATCGCTTCTTGTATCCCGGCCCGCCATCCAGGCGCCGGCCCCCGCAATCAAATCTTTTATTGCTGCCGGTCAATTTCGTAACAGCCATGTGCGGCTTAACCGTTCCATTTGCACATTGCCAGAAGTTCCTCTCTGCCAATAATGCTTCTCATGAGCACAGCAAAATTCGAGGATTCATTCAGTATGTATTCGGGACTCAAATGCTTAAGATAAGGCTCCCACCACCTGGCTTCCCACAGGTGCACGCAAAAGGACTTGCTGTGTTTGGCATGATGCCATCTTTTGGTATGCATTACATGCGCCAGCCTTAAGGGAGCAGGCCGGGTATTGCCGCGGCCCTTGCCTGCCAATGCCCTGGCAACCAAAGCCTTTGATACCAGCAATAATCTGAGGCGCAGCGGGAATGATGAAAACCAGAAATGATGTGTGGCCGTATGATCACTGGCAAACGGATAGCAAAATGAATATTCGTCTTCTATATGAATAAGTGACGAATGGTCATTTGCCAGCATCCACGGCAATTTAACGGAGTGGCCGATGTGTGACCTCCCGTCAAAGTCCTTGTACCTGCCATACCAGGTTGAAAGAAATTCCGAATCTGCCTTAGACAGAATTACGGCGTTGGAGAGTCCGCCTGAGCCATGCCTGTCGGACGGTTCGATTCCAAGGACACAATCATGCTGCAAGAGCGGCCTGAAGGAATTGATACAGATAACATCCAGGTCCAAATAAATCCCGCCATATTTTGACAACACTTCAAGCCGCACTACATCAGCTTTATGGGCATAATATTTTATTGGATTTCCGAATATTGTGTCGGGGGCTTCCACCTGGTTTAGGGTCAAAAAAGGCCTGGCTTGTTCCCACCAGTATCCATCGGGTTCAAAGGCGTAATGAAAAAGTATTTTATCCGGCCTGTTTATTTTCCACGCGGTATAGACTGCCATGTAATGGATAAAAGAGAATGGTTTGCCTCCGAAATCCTTATTCATCCCAAAGATAAAGTGAATGGTATTCGGTATCACGCACTTTTCTCCCTGCACGTATTTTTCCGCGGTCTCATGGCTCTCAATTCTTTGGAGCAGTTGTTTGTCAGCATGGACCAGACTGTTTTTAAAGATTGAGGCCGCGTTCGCAATGGATCTTGCTGATTCGATTTTTGGGCAAATGACTTTTGTTTACATAGAAGCTTCTGATATTTTGGGGGTAATGTCAACTATTTAATGAAAGCGGCCGTTTGAGAAATCACCTCACTTGCCCCTTTCCCCTGGCTAAGAAAGGCGGAAAAATATCAATGGTTTAGCAACCGTTTCCATGCAATGAAAACGGTTGATCCCGTTATGCCAGAAGACTGCTGCGTTACAAAAGAGATGAAGGGCTGGGCGGCGTATTCTCCTGCCCTTTCTATGTACATCTTTATTGTTTGGAATCCATCTACCACCCTGCACATCAGTGTACAACTTTTACCGGCCAAGCTTGTATAATAATAAAGGCTAACACATTGATTTTATTAGAAAGGAGCAGTGGAAGGCCTTATTGTTTGCAGACAAGAAGAAAACAAACCCGGCAAAAAAAGTTAATTACTGGCAAGAAAGAAAAGGAGACAACAGGATGAAAAAACGTATTAAAATTGTACTGGCCCTGGGTTTGAAGAAAGCTTTTGCGCCGGCCCTTGTTCTTTTGACAGTTTTTCTTTGCGCCCCCCTGGCCCTGGCTGCCGGGCCGAAGGGCGCAGCCAGCAAGCTGGTCATTAAAAAAGGTGATCTGGTGACGCTGGATTACACCCTTAAAGTGGACGGCAAGGTGGTAGACAGCACCAAGGGCAAACGCCCGTTCCAATTCACCGCTGGAATGCACGAGGTTGTGCCTGGGTTCGATAAGGCGGTAATGGGGATGAGGACGGGGCAGAAAAAGGTCTTCACGATACCGCCAAAGGAAGGCTATGGCGTGCGTGACCCAAAAAACATATCAGAAGTGCCAAGGAGCCAGGTGCCGGCCAATGTAAAACCGGGCATGGTCCTTTACCAGCAGGACTTCCGCGGAAGGCGGCCTGTAAGGGTTTTAGCAGTCAAAAAGGATACCGTTGTGCTGGATTTCAACCCGCCGATGGCGGGCAAAACCCTGCACTTCTCAATCAGGATTGTGGATGTGAAGCGTCCTTAGTAATGCTTTTGTATGCTCAAGGCGTATAACTAACTTTAGAACAGCAAAAATATTGAACAACAAACAGGGGCCCCCGGAATAGCCAAAACTTTCCTGAGGTTAAACGGGGGCCCTGAAAACGGAAGCTTTTTGATGGCATTGCCCGCGGGCAAACATGCCCCCGGCCCCCGGCACAAACCCGTTAAAACACGCTTTTATCTCCAGCCGGCGCCTCTTCCGCCTCCGCCCCTGGGGCCGCCTTTTCCCCTGGCTTCCTGCGGCCTGGCCTCGCTAACCCTCATGGCCCTGCCCTTCAGCATTGCGCCGTTCAAGGCCTCTATCGCCTTGTCCGCGTCCTCATTTACCGTCATCTCCACAAAACCAAACCCCTTGGAACTTCCCGTGGCCTCGTCCATAATGATCCTTACGGACTGTATCTCGCCAAACTTGGCGAAGGCCTCCTTCAGATCGTCCTCACTTGCGGAATACGGCAGATTCCCCACGTAAATCTTTTTAGACATCTTTTTCCTCCTTCCCGCCGCCCGGCTATATGCCTTGAAAGGCGGCCCTGCTCTCTTTAAAAGTTACCCGGGCAATACCCGGCCCCAAAACAAACTGCATGCCGCATTCGCATGAATGGGACAGTCCCTGTTTAGGGACAATGTAATATGAAGTCCGCTGGTCCGGAGAATGGTTATTTAAACTTTGGCTATAAAACGGGAGAGAGCGCATTAGCAGTAACTGTATGAAGTTCTTTTCCTGATGAGGTTTTTACTTGAGACTGCGGCAAAGCTCATAAACATATTATAGGGCAATATCGCGCAAATGCAATCAGCGGGAATCCGGGATTAAATCAGTTTTTTTCAAGCTTCCAATCTACACCGAAATTTTCAGCAATCGAAGCCCCGATATGCACGAATCCGTTTATTAAATTAAGGGGTGGTGCGGAGGCCGCGCCGGTTTTGACAGGCCTGGAATAATAAATTACCGGCACAAGTTCCCTGGTATGGTCTGTGCCTGGAAACGTGGGATCGCACCCGTGGTCCGCGGTGATGAATAGCCTGTCTTTTGCTCCCATATTATCCATTATCAATGGCAATGCACGGTCGAACTCCTCAAGCCCTTTGGCAAACCCGGCGGCGTCGTTGCGGTGGCCGTACAAGGAGTCGAAGTCGTTCAGGTTTGCAAATATAAAGCAGTCCTCACCGGTTTTCATACGGTCGGCAAGCATCGAAATCCCTTCGGCATTGTTTCTGGTCTTCACGGTGCCGGCAAACCCTCGCATTGAAAACATCTCGCCCACTTTTCCAATCGAATAAACCGGCACGCCGCTTTCCGCCAGCGCGTCTATCACGGTGCGGCCTGGCGGCAGAAAAGGGAAATCCTTCCTCTTCTCCGGTATCCTCCGGAACGCACCGGCAACACCGGTAAACGGCCTTGCTATTACGCGGCAAACGTGATGCGGGGCAACAAGCAGCTGCCTTGCAGTGCGGCAGATGGCATAAAGCTCTTCAACGGGTATCACGTCCACATGGGCCGCTATCTGAAAGACGCTGTCTGCGGAGGTATACACGATCACTGCCCCCGTATCAATATGAGCGGGGCCGAATTTTTCGATTATCTCCGTGCCGGAGGCGGGCACGTTGCCAAGCACCTTCCGGCCCGTCTGCCGCTCAAACCCGGATATGACGTCCGGCGGGAAGCCGGAAGGATAAGTGGGGAACGCGGTTTCGTTTACAATGCCCATCATCTCCCAATGGCCTGTAATAGTGTCTTTGCCTGCCGAAAGCTCGCGCATAAGGCCACATGACGCAATTGCGCGCGGATTTTCAGGCACGCCCGCAAGAGGCCGCGTGTTGCCAAGCCCCAGCGCGTACAGGTTTGTAAGTTTTATGCCGGGATTTGCCGCCAGCACATGCCCCAGCGTGTCCGCCCCCGCGTCGCCGTATCTAGCCGAATCCGGGGCGGAGCCGCCGCCAACGCCGTCCAGCACTATCACAATGTTTTTCATATCAGTGGCGGCCCATTACGGCCACAAAATCCTGAAGGCCTATTCTTATCATCATTATGGCTATGGCCGCCAGAAGAAGGGCCATTATCTTTGATAGGGCCACTACGCCTCCCCTGCCTATTACAGCTTCAATCCTGCCGGCGTTTTTTAATGTAACCCATACTATAAACAGGTTCACAAGAAAGCTCACCACGGTTGGAAACACCCCGTAACGGTCCACCAAAACAAGCAGAGCTGTCAGCACTGCCGGGCCTACGATTATCGGGACGCCTATTGGCACTATACCCATCTCGCCGGATGGCATCCGGCGCTCTCCGCCAGCCTGGATGATGTCAAGGATAGCTATAATCAGAAGCAGCAGCCCTCCGGCTATCTTGAAATCGTCCGTGGTTATTCCAAGCACGCTGAACACGCCTTTGCCTATAGCCAGGAACCCGGCCCCAACCAGAAGTGCGGTGGTTACGGACTGGTTTGTGACCCGTTTGGATCTGGCCTTGTCCAGCCCTTGCGTAAGGGCCACGAATATGCCTATTATGGCGAACACGTCCATGGCCACAAACAGTGGTATAAATGTGTTTACCAACGCCTGGAAAAAATTCATGTACCTATTTTAGCAGAGCCTATTTTGGATTGCCGGGTTTCGATTCAGATTTCCTGTTTCTCAGCCCCCCTCATTACCGTGAATTACTGGCGGAGCCAGCGCTCGCTAGCGCCAGTTGCGGGAAGCGGACTTCGTCCAGAATACCAAAGGAACTTAGGAGAACTTTCAATAGCAGACTTCGCCCTCTACTCTGAGGGCATTACTGGGGGCGGTGTTGTGCGCATTTCCAGATGAATGTGTTAATGGGCGAAAATTAATGCCAGAGCCTCTCAGCTGATCGAATCGACTCACGACCGAACATTTCTAGCGAGGCCGTTCAGTAAACTGTGTCAATCCGTCTGACCCAGTAATCATATCAGACCCTCAGGGCCAGTTTCATCCTCCCTTCGAAAAATACTGAAAGCTGTGAAACAGTTTGGCCCCAGTTCCTGGGCGGCATGGTCCATTTTTTCGAGATGTTTTGAATCGCAAGGTAAATAAGCTTTAGAAGCGAGTTCTC
This sequence comes from Nitrospirota bacterium, assembly GCA_021813405.1. Taxonomy (GTDB): domain Bacteria; phylum Nitrospirota; class Thermodesulfovibrionia; order Thermodesulfovibrionales; family JdFR-88; genus JAKAKS01. The sequence continues at coordinate 41 of JAKAKS010000029.1, read as the reverse complement.
GTTGGAGAAGGCCCCTTTGGTCTTGGTCACCTTCCGTATCT
>JAKAKS010000036.1 GCA_021813405.1 Nitrospirota bacterium | reverse complement strand
GCTTCGGCCGCGCTCCTGGCTGTCTTCTCCATGTCTTATCTCACCTTCCGGCAGACAGGGATATGGAAAAGCGGCCTCGCCCTCTGGAATTATGTCATCCATAAGGAGCCGTATGCATCCGCGGTTGTCTACAACAACAGGGGCGATATCCTTGCGAAAGAGGGGCTCGTCAACAAAGCGCTCTCCGATTTCAAAACGACTATTTATTTAAATCCGTCCTCTTTTAATGGCCACTACAATTTGGGCAAGATTTTTATGAGAATTGGCCGGCCCGATCTCGCCATTGGCGAATATGATAAGGCAATTGCATTAAAGCCGCTGGATGTAAGGGCATATAATAACCGGGGGATAGCCTTGGCGAATACAGGCCGGACAGGCAGTGCCATCGCCGATTTTCAAAAGTCGATCGCCTTGAACCCTTCATATTTTCGCGCATATTGCAATTTAGGCGAGATTTTTATGAAAATAGGGAGGCTTGGTCTTGCCATCACGGATTTTGAAAAGGCGGTCGCGTTGAACCCTGATTATGCGAAGGGCTTCAATTATCTGGGAATTGCGTTTGCCATGAAACGGCGGCTTGCCATGGCGCTGGGCTGCTTTAATAAGGCCATCGCTCTGAACGGTGATGAACCGGAACTGTATATAAACCGAGGGGATGTCTATTTTGCGACTGGCCGCAGAGGACTGGCTGCCGCTGATTTTCACAAGGCCTGCAACATGGGGGACAAGGGCGGATGCTTGGCTTTGCGACAAATGGGGCTGAACTGACAATCGTATCGGGAAGTTATGCTTTGAATTTGATTGTGCAGGCGCACACGAAGGGATAGTCAGCTTGCTGAAATGAAGAAAAAAGCTCAAAAAATAAGGAAAGTCTCAAAAAAGGCAAAAACAACCGTAAAAAAGCATGACCAGCGCACTGAATATTTGATGGGAGGCCTGGCAGCAGCGGCCACTTTCCTTGTATATCTGCGGGCGCTCCAAAACAGGTTTATCAACTGGGACGATCAAAAATTCATTTATAAAAACCCCTATATACGTTCATTTAACGCCAAGTTTCTGAAGTGGGCTTTTTTCAATTTGCGTTTCTCGGGCTGGTATCCCATCACCTGGATTTCGCATGCCATGGATTATGCGGTCTGGGGACTGAACCCTGTGGGCCATCATCTTACCAATATTCTCCTGCACTTGATCAACACCTTCATCGTGGTAGTACTGACCGTAAGGCTTATAGATGTTTGGGGGAAAGCAGCTGGAGAGAAACGTGCGCTCCGAACCGGCAATTTTTTGGAAGGCAGGGGAAAATTTATCGCCGGGCTGACAGCAGGGCTTCTCTTTGGCCTTCATCCTCTGCATGTTGAATCCGTGGCATGGGCATCTGAGAGAAAAGACGTGCTGAGCGGCCTTTTTTTCCTGCTTTCCATCCTGACCTATATAAAATACGCATCTAGTTCAGGGTTCGCCCCCTCCGGCAAACGCGGCCTTTGCGGACAGCCATATCTTTTTTCACTAGTTTTCTTTGCCCTTGCCCTTATGAGCAAGCCGATGGCGGTGAGCCTTCCGCTGGTGCTGTTGATTCTCGATTGGTTCCCCCTTGCCAGGATTTTTTCCTTAAAGTCTCTCAGGACAGCCTTTACCGAAAAGTTGCCGTTCATCATTTTAAGCGGCTGCGCGTCTGCGCTAACCCTCATGTCCAAAAACGGGAAAATAATCTCATTGAGTGCGTTGCCTTTCACTGAGCGCGCTCTGGTGGCCGCAAGATCCCTTGCCCTTTATCTCTGGAAGATGACCTTCCCCCTGAATCTCGTGCCTTACTATCCTTACCCTAAAAACCTGTCCGTCCTGTCGGGCGGCAATTTCATGTCCGTCTTTTTCGTTATCGCGGTAACTGCCATCTGCATAGTCATTGCCAAAAAAAGCAGGATATGGCTGGCTTGCTGGAGCTGCTTTATAGTGACTCTCTCGCCGGTGCTGGGCATAGTCCAGGTAAATAAACACTGGATGGCTGACAGGTACACCTACCTGCCAAGTCTTGGCCCGTTCCTTTTGGCCGGACTGTGCGCGGCATGGGTCTGGGAAAAAGCTGCCGGAAAGGGGCATGTCCCCAAAATGGCTGTGGCGTCGGCTGGCATCCTTGCAACCCTCTCGATGTCATATCTCACCTTCGGACAGATTGGAGTTTGGAAAAACAGTTTAATATTTTGGAATTATATCATCAGGAAGGAACCGGACAAGATCGCTACCGCGTACAATAACCGGGGCTACACTTTTGAAGAAATGGGAATGGTGGAAAAAGCCATAGCCGACTACAACAAAGCGATCTCGCTGGCCCCTTCGTATGTTGATGCGTATAACAACCGCGGCCTTGCTTTTGAGAAGGCGGGACAGATCGAAAAGGCCGTCAAAGATTTTAACGAGTCAGCATCTCTGGATCCGGATTCCCCAGTGCCCTATGCCGACCTGGGGACCGCTTTTGATAAAATGGGGCAGACCGGGCAGGCTGTCGCCTATTTTAACAAGGCGATCTCGTTGGACCCTTCCTGTTACTCTGCCCATTTTGACCTGGCCAGAATTTTAATGAGAACGGGCCGGATTGGCCTTGCCATAGCCCAGTATGACAAGGCCATTGCCTCAATGCCATTGAAAGCTTCAGCATATAATGGCCGCGGAGCCGCCTATGGGACCATAGGGCAGACTGGCATGGCAATTGCTGATTTCAGCAAAGCGATTGCCCTGAACCCCTCTTTCAAGGAAGCTTACAATAACCGCGGTTTTGCTTTTGAAAAAGAAGGAGAGAACGACAAGGCAATAGCGGATTACGAAAAATCAATCGCGGTGGACCCGTCTTACTTTCTTGCCCATTATAATTTGGCTGGCGCTCTGGCTAAGACAGGCCGCCCTACCCTCGCCATTGCAGAATACGATAAAGCGGCTTCTATAAATCCTGATGTCCCCGAAGTATATTTAAGCCGTGGGTATGTTTATATGACGACCGGACATAGAAAGCTGGCCATACTGGATTTCCAGAAAGCCTGCAAAATGGGAGACGAGAACGGGTGTCTGGGCCTGAGGCAAGTGGGCTTGAAACACGAATAATAACAAGCTCAGCTTTGGGCTGGGGTAGGATGGAAAGGGTGGACACCAAAGTCGGATAAAATAATCAGGCGGAGGTGTCAGAATGGAAAGGATTCCCTACGGGAGGTACACGCAGGAGTTCCGGGAAGAGGCGGCGAAGATGGTAACGGAAGGCGGCATGTCGGTGCCGGAGGCGGCCCGGAAGTTGTCCTTGCCACCGCAGACCTTGGCTAACTGGGTAAAGGCTTATAAGGCCGGCAAGCTTGGAGATGTGGGCAAGTCGTACAGGCCGCTGACTGCGATAGAGATGGAGCTGGCCAGGACGAAGAAAGAACTGACTGAAGCGAAGATGGAGCTTGAGATATTAAAAAAAGCAGCCGCGTACTTTGCCAAGGAGTCGCTGCCCGGTACGCGCAAATGAAAACTATGCGGCTCAAGTATCCAGTGCCATTGATGAGCCGTGTCCTGGACGTGGCGGCAAGCGGATATTACGCATGGCTGGAGAGGCCGCTGTACAGGCGGGCACAGGAAGAAGCGCGGCTGGAGATTGAGATAAGGGCAGCGCACAAGCGGTCGCGGCAGACGTATGGCCCTGAGAGAATACAGCAAGACTTGGCCGAACAAGGTATTCATGCAGGCGTTTGCCGGATCAGGCGCATACGTAAAAAGCTCGGCATACGCTGTAAACAGAAGAGGAAATTCAAGGCCACGACCGATTCCAAGCATAAGCTTCCAGTGGCGGAGAATCTGCTGGGCCAGAAGTTTAAGGTATCCAAGCCAAATGCCGCGTGGGTAAGCGATATAACCTATATCCCAACTGACGAGGGCTGGCTGTACTTGGCGGGCCATAAGGACCTGTTTAACGGCGAGATCGTCGGGTATGCAATGGGAGAGCGCATGACAAAAAACCTGGTCAGTCAATCTCTGTTTAAAGCGGTTGCGGCGAAGCGCCCGGCCAAGGGTCTGATTCACCACTCGGACCGTGGCACCCAGTATTGTTCTTACGAGTACAGGGCCTTATTGAACCAGTTCGGGATGATAGCATCCATGAGCAGGAAAGGAAACTGTTACGACAACGCGCCAATGGAAAGTTTCTGGGGTACGCTTAAACAGGACCTCGTCCATCACCGCCATTACAGGACTAGACAGGAGGCGATCCAAGAAATTACAGAGTACATAGAAATCTTCTACAACCGGATAAGGAGGCAGGCACGGCTAGGGTATCTTTCCCCCGTTGCCTATGTGCAAAAATTCCATGCTGGGCAACTGGCGGCATGAAGGCTTTGGTGTCCACTATTGACGGGCTGTTGCCCAAATAACCGCAGAGCATCCGATCACATAGTATAATAGCTGATACCTGTGAGCGGAGGGCAAAAGCTATGATGGGATTGCAGCAGCCGCCTCAAAGCAGTTTGTTCTACGTTGGCATAAACATGGAGAGCCAGGGTGAGGGCTAATCACCCGTTAAGGCGTATTAAGCAACATATAGATTTTGATTTTTCTTATAAGGAAGTCCAAGAGCATTACGGGACTAATGGAAACGTTTCTTTGCCTCCGCCGGTAATATTGAAACTCATGCTTTTGCTCATTCTTTTTAATGTCCGCTCGGAGCGTGAATTGATGGATACAGTTCCTGAGCGTCTGGATTGGCTGTGGTTTCTTGATTATGATCTTGATTCTACAATCCCCGATCATAGTGTATTGTCGAAAGCCCGGAGGAAATGGGGCTCGGAAATTTTCAAGAGTTTTTTTGAGCGCATTGTTGTGCAATGCGTCGAAGCCG
>JAKAKS010000044.1 GCA_021813405.1 Nitrospirota bacterium | reverse complement strand
TGCGCTTCTCCCTGCACTCCGGATTGGCGCAGCTCTTTGCCCCTACTACCCTGGGATCGGGTCTGTAAAACCGGCCACAATAAACACACTTCTTGGGCCCTCTTGCTGCTTTCATACATTTATGTTGACCGATGGCGACCAGAACAATCCCGGCTGAAAGACCACAACGGGGTGGGTCCGCCGGCACCGGCCAAGCGGCCCGATCCAAACCGGCCGGCATCATCCAGCCGCAGAAATCAGAGAATTAAACGAAGGAAGGAATTAGATACAGAATAAAAGATAGGACAAGAATATATCGTATTTAGGTCTGTTTCCGGTATCGCCTACACTGCTCTCGATCTATTTCTATTTCTCTCCATTTAGGAGGAATATCTGTAAATAGATAGGATCCTGAAATTTCAGCAGTTATTTTTGCTATGTAATTGCATGCTCCTGAAGACATCATGTGAAGTTCAGAAGAGGGCACTCCATTTTTTATGACAGGTTCAAGATAGAATGGATGTTTTTCTCTATCCGATTCGATTTCTTTAATGATTTTTTCGTGCTCCTTTTCCGAAAGATTAAGGAAAAGTTCCTTAGCTGCACGCCTGATCTGAGTTAATGGTATATGCAGGCCAGCTAATTCTTTAAAAATTGTTTCTGAATTTGCCTCTTGTCCAGCCCACTCTTCAGCTGCTTTTTTCAGATCCGGATTGTGTTCATATTTAGTATGCTGCTTAATAAGCGATTCCCATTTCAATTTGCGGCTAAAATCATCTGGCATCCTCACCATCTCTATAATTCCAGCTTCAATCCATGGATACAAACTGAGCCAGATTTAAATGAGTTGAAAAATCAGCGACAAATTGTACCAAGGCGGCAATATAGCCAGCCTAGGAACAGGTATTGAAAATCAAAGCCGCTGCTAGATTATCGAGGAGACTGTTGATGAAGTCCGCGCACTCAAGCCACCTCGCCCCAGCGCAAAGTACTGCAATTGTATCGATTAGTACAATTTGGTTTATGGATTTGTACAATACACTGCAAAGAGGACATTTTCCGAGGGGTAGCTAGCCAGGACAGATTAGTCCAATAAAACGAGTCGGGGAATTTTCCTTCGATTTGCATTACACAGCGCTACTGTTACTATCGGCAAACTTTTATTGCCTCTTTTTACTTTCGGCAGAATTATAGTGCCACAAAGGCTCTTGAGAGGCTTAAAAGTTTGCTTTTTTAATGATTTTTCGGCAAAATCTAGTTACCACATGTGGCAAAAGGAGACTCCCAGTTACAACACCCTTGTTACCGTGCCCCAGCCATTGCCGTTCCGGCAGACTTTTATTGCCCTTTACTAACGGCAAACTTATATTGCCTGCCCAGGACACGGCTCATAAATGGCACTGGATACTTGCGCCGCATAGATTTCATTTGCGCGTACCGGGAAGCGACTCCCTTGGCAAAGCAGGCGGCTTTTTTTTAATATCTCAAGCTCCATCTTGGTTTCAGCCGGTTCTTTCTTCGTCCTGGCCAGTTCCGTCTCTATCGCTGTTAATGGCTTATACAACTTGCCCACATCTCCAAGTTTGCCGGTCTATGAGCCTTTGTCCACCCTTTCCATTCTACCCCACTTACTTCGGAATAAGGAGGGCAAACGCCCTGTTTACGGGGATGCTGAAAAAATTCAATATGACCCGTATTGGCGTGACCATATCCAGTTCTATGAATATTTCCATGGGGACAATGGGTGCAGGAATTGGCGCGTCACACCATAAAACCGGATAAGATTGGCTACCAGGCCGGTCCAGCCTGTCTGGCAGATGAAATTTTCAACACCGCTTAACACTTTACGGACGCAATGCAAAACTTGCCAATCAGGACCGCGCATTTCGAATGGTGCAGGACATTCCTGGAAACGCTTCCGATCATCCCCTTAAGCCCGGTCAGCCCACGGCAGCCCACCGCTACCAGGTCTGCTTTCATGCCTTCGGCCCCGGCAAGTATTTCACCGGAGGCGTCGCCTTCAACGGTTGCAACTTCCACTTCGGAAAATCTGTTCTCCAATTTCTGCCTGGCTTCCGCAAGGATGCGGGCTGACTCCTGCTTTTCTTTTTCCCTGGCATCCCGGATTATCCCGGCAAATTGCTCATTTATTTCGGGGACAATGGTAATTGGAAAATCCCATGTCACCGGCCGGATTACGTTTAGCACAGTCAGCCGGCAGTTTTGCGGAAACGGCATGAAAGCCAAGAGCTCACATGTTGCAGAAGAGTAAGCTGAGCCGTCCGTTGCAAACAGTATCCGCAACCCGCCGCGCTTCACGTTCAGAGGCGTTTTGGCAACCAGCACCGGCACAGGGGATTGAATGCTTACGGTCCTGCTTACGCTTCCAAGAAGAACCGATTCCACGCCCTTGGTGCCCCTGGCCCCCATCACTATCAAATCCATGCCGGCCTCCGCCGCCTTTTCCACAATCACCTGCTTGGCCGGGCCTTCGATAACGGCTGTGCATACCTTCGCCTTAACGGGTTTAAGTATCTCCAGTACAGGGGCAAATATCCCCGGCTCAAACAGGTTTTTGATTTCTTTCAGGGTACTCTGGAAGGCCGCCTTGTTTCTAAGCAGCCGCCCCATGTCAAGCGCGTGGAAAACGGTTATTTCATCTTTTTCAGATAGATCAAGAAAACCCAGAAACCCGGCCGCAGCCTCGGAATATTTTGAGCCGTCAACGGCAAGCAATATCTTCATATTGTTCTCCCCCCATGAACAGATTATAGGAAAGAATGGTAAAACCTAGAAGCGCAGATTCAGGGCCATCAGGCGGGGCTCGGTCATCTCCTCTATCGTGAACCTCACGCCCTCCCTGCCGAAGCCGGACTGTTTCACGCCGCCGTAAGGCATGTGGTCCACCCTGTAAGAAGGCACGTCGTTGATAATAACGCCGCCAACCTCAAGCGTTTCAAATGCGGCAAAGGCGTGCTTGAGATTGTTCGTAAATATACCTGCCTGAAGGCCGTAAACCGAGTCGTTGACGGACTTGAGGCCGTCTTCAAAACTCTCCACCCTGGTCACGGTTACAACTGGCGCAAACACCTCCATGCAGCTTACCTTCATCTGTGGTGTTGAGTCTGCAATGACGGTAGGCTCGAAAAAATCGCCCTTGCGGTTACCGCCGGCAAGCGCCTTTGCGCCTGCGGCCATCGCCTCGCCCACCCACGTTGAAACCCTCGCCAGGTTGTTCTCGTCTATCATGGGGCCTATCCGCACCGATTCGTCCAAAGGGTCTCCCATCTTGAGGGCCTGCACCTTCGGAATGAAAATTTTCATAAAGGCGTCATGGATGTTCTTGTGGGCATATACCCTTTGCACCGATATGCACACCTGCCCGGCATATGAAAACCCGCCAGCCAGAACACGGTTTGCAGCGTATTCCAGGTCGCAGCCCTCATCTATCAGAACCCCGGCGTTGCCGCCGAGTTCAAGTATAACCTTCTTGTCGAATGCCGTCTTTTTGAGTTTCCAGCCAACGGGGGCGCTGCCTGTAAACGAGAGCACCTTTATGCGCGCATCCGTTATGGCCGGCTGTATCGCATCCACGCTTGCCGGGATAACGGAAAGCCCGCCTTCCGGCAGCCCTGATTCCATCAAAATCCCGCCCAGCACAAGGGCGGAAACAGGTGTGGAGGAAGCGGGCTTGAGGATTACCGGGTTGCCCGCCGCAATCGCTGGCGCTATCTTGTGGGCAACAAGATTTAGCGGGAAGTTAAACGGGGTGATGCCAAGCACCGGCCCCGCCGGAAACCGCCTGGTAATGCCCCATCTGCCTTCAGATGCCCTGTTCCTGTCCAGCGGAATGAATTCCCCGCCAATCCTAACCGCCTCCTCGGCGGCAATCCCGAACGTAAGCGATGCCCTTTCGGCTTCGCCTCTGGCATCGGCAACCGGCTTGCCGCATTCAAGACTGATTATTTTTGCCAGCTCATCCCTGTGCGCCAGGATAACATCAGCCGTTCTGCGGAGTATGCCCGCCCTCTGGTATGAGGGAAGCCCGGCCATTACCGGGCGGGCCTTATCCGCGGCGGCCAGCGCCTCTTCCACGTCCGCCGGGGCAGCCTGGCAGACCTCGGTGATTACCGTGCGCCCATAGGGGTTGATTATCTTTACCTTTCCGGCGGTCTCTTTCCACCTGCCCGCCAGGAGCAGGGGATATGAACTTTTTACCTGAAAATCCATAAGAAGATTAAATCACAGCGGGAAGACGGTTTCAAGGGGGACTGCTCTTCTGTCCGGCCTGAATTGCTTTGCCCCCGGCTTTCCAACCCGGCCAGTCTTTTCTTTTTATATGTTCCAGCCATTTCCGGATTTTCTATTGATTCCGGCCACTTAAGACCAAATTTTCGTTCCATTTGTTCCGTCTTTTCCCTTTTTCAGCCACCATGTTCCATACTTAAGTGCCTGATTTTAAAGAGTTTTGGTTTTTAGTTCCAAAAGTTTGTTCCCATCCCCAGGCAGCTGTTTTTTAAATTTTTGGGCATATGCTCCCTTTTTGTTACACTCCGCTTTGGCTGTCATTCTCTGGCCCGGCCGGGGAATCCGCCAGAACGTGATATTTTGTGCATTATCTTTCCGGCCCATCAGGATTTTTCCCGCGGCTTTTTCAAAGAGCATAGGGGCAAGCCCCCTTACACAGGGCCATAATAAACGGCTGGATATGACATCGTCCATATGACATGTGTCATGAAGTTGATGTCATAGCTTTGCGCGGCGGCTTGCTGATGATTGATATAACCGAGAGACCTCAAAAACATCCTGAACTGAAATGTGGATTTACTGTTAAAAATATAGCGGCTGCCGGAACAGGGCAGGAAAATGAATAAAGGAATGCTGGGCTTTGCTGTTCTGCTTTTTCCCGATCTGGCCTTTGATGTTACCGGGCAACGCGAGGCGGTTGTGAGCGCAGTGGGCTGCGCGTGCGTACGTCTGCAAGGGTCTTGCTGGAAACAGCCCCGGCGCGGGTAATTCCGCAAGACTTGTGAAAGGTGAGATGCGGCCCGAACGGAGACGAACACCGCCCGCGGGAAAAAGTAAAACTTGCTATTAAAGAATTCAGGTGTACCGGCGAACGCCGCGTACATATGCTTAAACTGGATTCCCGCCGGAGCCTGCCCTCTCCCGTCGGGCGGGGGGGAAGAATTTTCGGGGCACCTATATTAACACCTTTTGAGAGAACTAAATCAGCAGATTTCCATGTTTTATACTTTGGACTTCAGGGCAAAGCGGGCGTTAAACAGAAATATTTTCTATCCCCGTTTCCCCGGCCTGGTCATCTTGCCAGGTTTTAAAATCCCGTCAGCCTTCTTCCTTTCAAGATAGCCCATCTCCACCACCACCTGCCTGATGGGTTTTTTGTCCCTGAACGCCTTCTTTACCGCTTCGGCTGTTTTGTCATAGCCGATAACAGGGGCCAGGGGGGTGGCGATAACCGGGTTCATCTCCAGGAATTCCGCCATGTGCTCCGTGTTGGCCTCAAAGCCCTCAACCGTTCTGGTTAACAGAAGCGCGGCATTGGCAAGAAGCGAAATTGCAACAAGGATATTAAATGCGATAACCGGCAGCATCGTGTTAAGCTCGAACTCCCCCATAGAATTTGCGGCGGCTATCGTTGCGTCACACCCGATTATCTGGGCGCACATCATCCTTGCGGCCTCCGGCAGCACCGGGTTTACCTTGCCCGGCATAATAGAGGAGCCCGGCTGAAGCGGCTTGAGCCTTATCTCGTTCAGGCCGGAAACGGGGCCGCTGTTCATCAATCTCAAGTCATTGGAAATCTTTATAAAGGAGGTTGCGGCCGTCCTTAACTGCCCGGAAAGCTCCGTAACGGCGTCCTGGCAGGCCTGCGCCTGGAAGTGGTTCCTGGCCTCAGCAAATTTTACCCCGGTCAGTTTTTTCAGCCCCTTGCATACCTTTGCGCCAAATCCGGCGGGCGTGTTTATCCCTGTGCCCACAGCAGTGCCGCCTATGGCAAGCTCTGAGAGCCTGGGCAGGGCCGCCTTTATCCTCTCAATCGAATAATCCGCCTGGGCCGCCCATCCGGATATTTCCTGCCCAAGGGTAACGGGCACGGCGTCCATCAGGTGGGTACGGCCGGTCTTTACAGTTTTTGCGTAAAGGGCGGCCTTCGATTTTACGGCCTTTGAAAGCCGGGCAAGCGAAGGCACAAGGTTTTCATTCACCAGCATAAATGCGGAAACATGTATAGCCGAAGGGATTACGTCATTGGAGGACTGGCCCAGGTTGACGTGATCGTTTGGGTGCACAGGGGATTTGGTGCTCTTCCTGCCGGTAAGCATCTCGTTTGCGCGGGTGGCTATAACCTCGTTTGCATTCATGTTGGTGGACGTGCCGGAGCCGGTCTGAAAAACATCCACGCGGAATTCGCTGTCCAGCTTACCGCTGATCACTTCACCGGAGGCCCGCATGACCGCTTTTGCGATTTTAGCGGGCAATAATCCAAGCCCCAGGTTTACCGAGGCGCAGGAAAACTTGATCTGCCCCAGGGCGCGATAGAAAACCGGGGGGAATGCCAGCCCGTTTGCCGGGAAATTATCCATGGCCCTCTGGGTGCTTGCGCCCCAGTAAGCCCCGGAGGGGACTTTAACCTGCCCCATGGAATCAGACTCTGCCCTGAAATCCTTGCCCGCCATCAGATCTCCTTTTTAAAGCATCGATTTCAAACCGTTTTAAATAATAACAGGTTATTCAGGCATTCGTGTGGAGAAAAGGGGTTTTCTTCATAAGCCGTTTTGTTTGTTTTTTTGAAGTGCTGGTTAATGCGGGAGCGGCAGGTGAGAGAAGCCGCCGGGCCAGCCATACCGGAGCTTTTGCGCGGCGGCGGCAAAAACCATTTATTGAAATATTCTCAGTGCCCTGCCCGATGGAATCGTCCCCGCCGTGCTGCCGGCGCTGTGGCATTTGTAGCACGGGGCGGGCGGATTGGCCAGAAGCATCTGCGTATCCGAAAGTATCCACAAACCAGCAATTACCAGTAGCGCCGAAAGTATTACCAAGGCGGATTTTACCGCTGAAAGCACACGCCCCTTTTTTAAATATTCCAGCGCAATGCCCCACAATCCGTAAGCGGCGTGATAGATAATCGCCAGGAGAAATACAGCATAAAATGCCATCCACCCGGGGTGGGCCAGCCTCATCATCACAATACCGTGTTCCGAGGCGTTCGGGCGCCCGAAGTGGTTTGCAGAAAAATGCACCGCCAGCCCCGCCACAAGCACAACTGCGCTTGCCCTGCTTAATAGCCATCCGAAGGCCGCCTTCTTCATCTTGCGCCCCACATCATATGGGGAATGGAAATAAGCAATATCAGGGCACCCGCTGAAAGGGCTGTCCAGAAAAAGACCTTTTGCAGCCTTGTGGGCGCGCCGGCCTCAAGAAGAATCAGCCTTATGCCGTTTAATCCGTGGGCAAGCACAATGCCAAGAAGCGCCAGCTCGGAAAACCGCATAACAGGCGTATCGTAAAAGCCCCTTATCGCCTCGTAACGGGCGGCATCCCCGATGAAATAAAGACTGAAAAAGTGCGGGATGAGGAAGACGGCCAGGATTACGCCGGAGAGCCTGTTTAAGATAAATGCAAAAAACCCGGTGGTAAGCCTGTACCTCATCGCGCTCCCCTTAACCCGCGTTTTAACGTCTGCCGCTTGAGTATGGCAATGTGCCTGGTTACGTCTATGTCCCTTGGGCATGCCTCCACGCAGTTGTATATCGAATGGCACCTGGCGGCACCATGCGCCCCGGATACCAGATCCAGCCTTGCCTTGCCCCCCCTGTCCCTGGAATCCAGGACAAACCGCGCGGCCTTCACGAGGGCCGCCGGGCCAAGGTACTGCTTATCGCCCCAGTAAACCGGGCAGGAGGACGTGCAGCAGGCGCATAATATGCACCTGATGGAATCCAGTATCTTTTCCATCTCTTCGGGGCTCTGGGGGCGCTCCCGGCCGGGAAGCGGCTCATCATTTACAAGATAGGGCATCACGGACCTTATTTTTTCAAAAAACGGTTCCATGTCCACTACTAAATCCTTTATCACCGGAAACGCCGGCAAAGGCTCAAAGATAACCAGTTCCGGCATGTCATCGGCAAGCGTCTGGCAGGCCAGCCTGCTTCTGCCGTTTATCTTCATCGCGCAGCTGCCGCACATCCCGTGCGCACAGGACCTCCTGAATGTAAGGCTGCCATCGGTAAACTCCTTTATCCTTACAAGACCGTCCAGAAGCCTCTCGTGGGGGCCAAGCTCCACGGAAAAATCCTCCCACCTGGAAGCGTTATCCTTTTCCGGGGCAAACCTCTTTATCCTGAATGTCTTATCCACCGGGTTTAGTACTGCCGTTTTTCGGGCTTGAATTTTGTGATGGAAACGGGTTTGAAACTGAAATGTATTTCCCCGTCCTTTTTCCTTATGAAAGTATGCTTCAGCCAGTTTCCATCATCCCGCTCCGGGTAATCCTGCCTGCAATGGGCGCCTCTTGACTCGGTCCTCTGAAGCGCGGAATGGACGATGGCCTCACCAAGGTTTACAAGGTGAATGGTCTCGATGGCATCAAGCAATTCCGTATTGAATTTTTCACCCTTATCATCGATCGAGATATTGCCTGCCTTCTGCCTGATGGTTTCTATTTTTTCGGCGGCGGCCCTCAGGCCCGCATCGTCCCGGAACACGGAGCATTTGTCCATCATCAATTCCTGGAGCTCCTTCTTTATAGCCCCTGCACGCACGCCGCCTTTATTATTCAGAAGCGAGGAAACCGTTTCCCTTGCCCGCTCCATTGCGCCTGGCGGCATGCCAGGGCCGCTTTTGTCCTTTTGCGCCGCCGCTTTCATGCCCGCGCGCCTGCCAAAGACCACCGTATCCAGAAGCGAATTGCAGCCAAGCCTGTTTGCCCCGTGCACGGATACGCAAGCGCATTCCCCCGCCGCAAACAGGCCTTCAACCGCCGCGCCGCTTTCGGTTATCAGCACCCTGCCGTCCCTGTCGGTAGGTATGCCGCCCATGGCGTAATGTGCAGTGGGCGCAACCGGAATGGGTTTTTCGGACGGGTCCACGCCCATATAAATCCTGGAGAACGTCATTATCTCCGGCAGCCTGGTCTCAAGAGTTTTCCTGGGAACGTTTCTTAAGTCCAGATAAACGTAATCGTTGCCGCCTATGCCCCTGCCTTCCTTTATCTCGGTTATTATAGCCCTGGAAACCATGTCCCTTGGCGCAAGGTCTTTTATCCGTGGGGCATACTTCTCCATGAAAGTCTCCCCGTTGCCGTTTACAAGCACGCCGCCTTCTCCCCTGGCCCCCTCGGTTACAAGTATCCCAAGCCCCAGAAGCCCGGTTGGGTGGAACTGAAAAAATTCCATATCCTCAAGCGGCATCCCCTTTGAATAAAGAATCCCCAGCAGGTCGCCGGTGCTAGCCATCGCATTGGATGTGGTTTTAAAAACTCTCCCGTAGCCTCCCGTGGCTATAATGGTGGCGCCCGCCTCAAACGCGCATATCTCCCCGGTCCTTAACTCCAGGGCAACAGCCCCCAAACACCTGCCGTCTTCTATTACCAGATCCAGCACGTGATATTCCGGGAAGAACGCCACCGGCTGTTTTGCGCATTGCTCGTAAAGCGTGTTTACTATTGCAAGCCCCGTCCTGTCGGCCGAATAGCAGGCGCGCCTTGCCGGGGCCGCGCCAAAATCCCTTGTGTGCCCGCCAAAACGTCTTTGGGCAATCTTGCCTTGCGGGGTGCGTGAGAAGGGCACGCCAAGATGCTCCAGCCGGATAACGGTTTTTATGGCGTCCTCGCATAATGTTCCGGCTGCGTCCTGGTCCGTAAGATAATCGCCGCCTTTAACGGTGTCGTAGACGTGCCATTCAATGGAATCCGGCTCCTCATTGCCCAGCGCGGCGGCTATGCCGCCCTGAGCAGCCGAGGAATGGCACCTTGTGGGATAAAGCTTTGCTATTACTGCAACCGTTCCCTGCAACGAGGCCTCAATGGCCGCGCTGAGGCCGGCAAGCCCGGAGCCGATTACAAGCGTATCGAAACGGTGGACCATCAACAAAATATATCACAACCAAAAAATTAATTTGAACGGACTGCTGGCGGGGCAGCTTGACAATGGGAATGCCTGTGCGATATTGGGATCAACAACCCCGTCCAGAGGTACAGCCATGGCATGATACGGCAAGAAAGCCCGGGAAACAGGGGAGGAAGAGAGGACAGATTGGCACCGGCAATCAATTAAAGAGTTGCAGAAGCAAAATCGCCGGATATGGCTGGAGTATACCCCATGCTGCGATTAGGGTTTCTAACGTATGCTGCCAGCCACGCTGACAACAATCTCGCCGCCGCCGTAGCGGCCTTTTCTTATCACGGAGAAATTATAGTTATAGGCCAGTTGCAGCCGTGTGTGGAGCAAGAACCCGGTGGTCAGCCTGGCCCCCAAAGAGGAGAAAAAACCGTCCTTGTCCACAGGCCATCCATCTTCCATCCGGAGGCGGTCCAGCCAGGCGGCAGAGGCGTTCAGCCCCAGGTACATGAAAAAGACCGGCTCCCACCGGTACTCGCCGGTGGCGATAATGTAGCGCTTCGGGAAAAACTCCTGCAGCACGGCCCCAGGCAATACCGGCCTCCATGTGGAGCCGTACTCCTCTCCCATCGGGTTTAAGCCGCCGCCTATCCTCTGCACGGAAAAGCGGTCCAGCCCGATGCCGCTTCCGCCATGCAAAGCGCCAATGAGCCTGTGCCGGCCTGAATGCAATCCAGGCACTCCGCCAGCGGCAACCAGATATCCTGTGAAAAGATAATAATCACGCCCGCCGGTTTCGTAGCCGTTTATCCCCCATCCGCTCCATTTAAGCCGGTGGCCGTAGATAATGTCCGCCCCGGCAGCAATCCCCCTGTGTGGAAGTTCCAGTATATTGCGCACCAGCTCATCCAGCCGGAACTGAAGATGGCCGCGCACCTCGAATGTATCGCCGGGGGCAACAAAATCCTGTGCGGTACGGGAGCCGCGGCCAAAAAACAGATAGCCGGGCTCCGCGGTAAGGTCCAGTGCAAGCATGTTGTCCTGCTTGCCGGGGTAAACCTGCCTTCTGTACCCTATGCCAAACCCTGCCATCGCATAGCCCCACAACAACTCCTGCGATTTCAGGGCCGTGCCGTCCACAAGCTGCGCCTGGGGAAACGGGACTGTATAGTTTTCAAAGGTAGCCACCCATTCCAGAGGCCTGATAGCGGCGGGGGATCTGGACAGGAAAAGATTGTTGTCAAACACCGTGAGCCTTGCCCGAAACAGCCTGAAGTCATCCGGATGCCGCCAGAGATAAATGCTGCCTATTGGCAGCACGGCGGAGCCTTCGGCCACGGGTTTGGCAAGCGCCGCCCCAATGTCCCAGGCTGTTTCTGAACGCCGGTTTCGCGGGCGGACCGTAACTTTATATCCCAGTATCGTACCCTTATAGCTCTGCCCCGCAAGCGGTGTGTAAGACGCGGCATTCTGCCCCACCGCCGTTTTTGATGCGCCATTTGATATCCCGTTTGATACCGCCTGCCCCGGCACACGTGAATTGCTTCCGGCATGGGCTGGAAGCGCCCCGCAGAAAAATGCAAAGGCAAGCGGCAGTAAGAGGAGAAGTTTTTTCATGAATTTAAAAATCAGGGAGGGCCAATGTTCCAGGTGGTCATGGCTCAAGCGCCTTAGAATAGGCCTCAACATTGAAATTTCCCGGCAGCCCGAAGGACCTGTAAATAACCGCACCGGCGCCGGCGCCGTATTGCAGGGTAATGGCCCGCCTGGGTATTCTTGAAAGCACTTTTGGCCTGGTACTGGCCAGCCGCCCTACAAATATCGAAGCAGGGGGAAACGTTCT
The DNA here is from genome assembly GCA_021813405.1 of Nitrospirota bacterium. Lineage (GTDB taxonomy): Bacteria > Nitrospirota > Thermodesulfovibrionia > Thermodesulfovibrionales > JdFR-88 > JAKAKS01. The sequence goes on along the minus strand of JAKAKS010000044.1, from coordinate 13,524 downwards.
GCTATGCAGTGCAACCATCCTGAAGCACACGCCGCCGGCATTGAAGGCAGCATACACGGTAAAACCGCTGATTTTAAAAATGTAATTTTTGGCCCCTGCGTTCCACAGCCTTTCCGCCTGCGCCGGGGCAAAGGCGCGCTTAAGCGGCACACGCACCGGAGCGCCATATTTCTGCGCCATTACGTTATATGTATCGCCCACCGCGGCCCATGCGCCGCACACCCCGCCGTACACCCATATTTGCGGCAGCAATATTGAAAATAAAATTAACAGGGCCTTTTTCATCACGCCTCCTTTATTCAGCTCAAGGGAATTTGATGCCAATGCCGTAAGGCGACACCTGCCAGTACACAGGCGGGGTGAGCAGGTAAGGAAGCCCCATAAGCTCCAGCCCTCCATCGTCCGATTGGGGATTGACTGCATTGCTTATCAGGATATATCCTCCGGACGGCACACCCGTAAAGGCAGATGCCGGAAATTCAAAGTTCACGCTGGAATCATTGGGGCTGGTAACAAAACTGGCCCTGCTGTCAAAGCCGCTTCCGGTATAAAACCCAACGGAAAGATTAAGACCTCCTTTTATCAGGGTTATGCTTCCTATTACAGGCGTGCCTGACGGCAACTGGTATTCGTGGCTGGCAAGGGCGTTTTCTCCTATGCCGGCAGCATTTGCGATAGCACTGTTTTCCATAAAGATGAAATTGCTGCCCGTATCCAGAATGCTTTCGTACTTGTTTCCGGAGGGGTTTTTGAAAAGCCCTCCGGATTCCGAATCTATTACCGGATAGCTTTGCGTTTGGGACGGGTCATTGGGGAAAAATGAAAACCCGGATGTGCTGTTGTTGGATTGCGAATTCAGCCCGAATATAAGCTGCCCGGAGCCGGTGTAACTGTAACCGCTGCCATTGAGGCCGGGGCTTAGCTGCATGAGAAACCCGTTGTTGAAATGGCTGTCTGCAATTCCCTGCACCAGTGACGGGGTGGGCACAGACCCTCCAAAAAGGCCAAATGAAACGGAACTGGAAAGCCCCATCCCGAAGTCCCCCTGCAAAGGACCGCTTGAGGGAAACGCATTGCCGCCCGTATCCACCGCTATCTTGAAACTGCTGTCAGTTGAAAGCCCCCCCGAAGCCAGCGTGGATACCTGCGCGCCGTTTACAAAACCCGAAAAAGTTGTGCCGTCGGCAAATGAGCCGCCGAAGGCATTGCTGTTTGGGGTCATATTAATTCCCGCAGCCTGCAAGGCGGCCTGGTTTACAAGGATACCGGTTACCCCGGTGTCCAGAAGAAGATTGAAGGGCTTCCCGTCTATATACACCGTAACGTAAGGTATGTCCGGCCCGTCCGCGCCGGAAAAACATACGGGCATCGTGTTGAGTGCGCCAGCCGGTGAGTTGCAAATGGCCAGTGAAACGGGGGCTGATGGGGTCCCACCGCCGCCACCGCAGCCATGCAGCAAAATGAAAAAAAGAAAGATGGCCGGAAAAAGACGGATTAATCTTGTCATCCTTATCCTCTATAAAAATTCTATAATGGCAAATAAGGCTGGCTAGTTCAGATATTGCGTTTTTATAAATGCCCTTTCCCGTGATAAAAAGCTCCTTTATTGGCCTTTGGCTTGCCTTACCCTGGAACAGCGGTGCGGTTGGTGAGCAGAGTGGCCGAGCGAGCCGTTTCGAACCCGTGGCGCGGCGTTGGCCTTATGCCGTATTCATGTGAGCCGCGCGGCACAGGCCTTAATTTATTAAACCGAGACGCGGCCCTAACGGAGACGAACACCGCCCCGCAAAAAAAATTAAGACTCGACTTTAGAAATTCAGGCATATCGGCGAACGCCGCAATAAAAACACCCAAGGCTGCTTCACCCCGGCCTGCCCGCGGGAAACCCAGCAGATCCCGTTTTTATAAACGTTGCTACGGCAGGCAGAGGGGTGCGGCAAAGACGGGAACGGGCGGCCTATTTACCCCTTATCCACCAATCGCTTTTGTCCGAAAACCACCACAGGGAGGAGTCCGTGCCAAGGATGTCTGCTGCCAGTTTCCTGGCAATGTCAGTCCGGAGGCGTTTCATTGAAAAGCCAAGCCATTCCTCGGCATAAGGCGAGCCGGTGTCCTTGTATTCCTTCAGGGCCAGGATCATTTCAAGCTGGTCGGCATCATAGGCCAGCACTGCCTCCTTTGTCTGTCCAAGCTCGAATTCTTTTATAAACGAGCTAAGCTCATCCCCAAAAGGCACGCCGCTGGCAAGCTCCGACAGGGCCTTTTCGTTGTCCACCTTAACGTATTTCTTGTTTACGTAGTTAAGGTCGCCGGTGCGGGCCTCAAGCAGGTCGTGAAAAAGGCACATCCTCAGAAGCCGGTCCCTGTCAATTGCCCCCTCTCCGGCCGCCTCGCTTAGAGAGCCAAGGACAAAGCCTATGCAGGCGGTGCGGAAGGCGTGCTCGGCAACCGATTCGGCCCCGGCCCCCAGGAACTGGAAGCCGCTTCTGGGCGTGCGCTTGAGCATGCCCACCTCGAAAAGGAAATTGGCAATGTTCTTCATTGAAGCTATATTTTAAAACAAATAAAAAATAACGGCAGGAACAAAATAAATTTGGTTATCCATGCTTTCATGTGGATCAAAAGGTCTTTGAAGTAACGGGCAATGCGGGGCGGCTGGTGAGCGGAGTGGGCGCGGCGGACCTGCCGGCAGTAAAGCGGCGATGGGGCCGTTTGCCTTATTCATGTGAGCCGCGCATGGAGCCACGGCGAACCGGGTGGATAAGACCGCGCCCTAACAAGGGATATGAACACCGCCCGCGGAAAAGAAAAACTTGAAAATTTGAATTTCAGGCATATCGGCGAGCGCCGCCGTAAACCCACTAATCCCCTTTGGTTTTCTTTTTTCCCTTGTGGCCGCCCACGTGCGCCTGTGCCATCTCTTCATGGCCGGTATGCCGGGGCTCTTTCTCCTGATAATGCGTTCCGGCTGGCCTGCCCTGTATCTCCTTGAGTATGCTCTGGATAAGCTCCGCCCTGCCCTTCACCATCGGCAGTTCCAGTTCCAGCGCAAGATTCCTCAGTTCCAGCTCGTTCATCTTCTCAAGCTCTTTATGCCTTTTTTCTTCCATGGCGTTTTGACCTCCCGTGAAGATGTCTTCTGATTTAATTATACGCTGGTGTTTGAAAGGTGTTAATGAGCGGCGGCCCAGTTTTTTCCATACCCGGCATCCACAATTACCGGCACGGCAAGCCCGGCGGCCTTTTCCATCTCCTCCCGTACTATGGCGGCATACTCTTCGGGGCGGTCTTCCGGGCACTCGATTACAAGCTCGTCATGCACCTGGAGTATAAGCCGCGCCCTGCCGTTACACGAATATCGTTCGTCCTGCAGCCTGGCCGAAAGCCCGATCATGGCTTTTTTTATGATGTCCGCCGCTGTCCCCTGGATGGGGGAGTTCATTGCAAGCCGCTCGCCAAGGGCGCGTATACGCCTGTCCCCGCTTTTTAATTCGGGTATTGGGCGTTTCCTGCCGCAGAGCGTGCGGCAGTACCCTGTGCGCCTTGCCTCCTCAATGGCCGAATCCAGATAGGCTTTTACGCCCGGATGGCGCTCAAAATATTTTTCTATGTAGAGGGCCGCCTCGCCTTTTTCCACCCCGGCCGATTCGCTGAGGCCAAAGGGCGTTATCCCGTATACTATCCCGAAGTTGATGCCCTTTGCAGCCCGCCGCATCTCCGGTGTTATGTTCTCCGCGGCAGCGCCGAATATCCCGGCGGCGGTTGTGGCGTGTATGTCCGCCCCGGCCTTGAAAAGCCTTATCAGTTCTTCGTCCCGGGACAAATGAGCAAGCACCCTTAATTCTATCTGCGAATAATCGGCTGAAAGGATAAGAAAACCTTCCTCCGGGACGAAAGCCTCCCTTATCTTCCTGCCCCATTCGCCTTTTATGGGGATGTTCTGGAGATTGGGGTCTGTTGACGACAGCCTGCCGGTTGCGGTTACCGCCTGCTGGAAAGACGTATGTATCCTCCCGGTTTGAGGGTTTATAAGATTGGGCAGCACGTCAACATAAGTGGATTTCAGCTTGAAAAGGGCGCGCCACTCCAGCACTTCGCGCGGCAGCTCATGGGATTTGGCAAGCTCCTCCAGAACGCCCACATCCGTTGAATAGCCCGTTTTTTTCTTCTTCCCGGGCGCAAGCCCAAGCACGTGAAAGAGAATGTGCCCAAGCTGCCTGGGGGAGTTTATGTTGAATTCGCATCCTGCATGAAAATATATCCTCTGTTTAAGGCCCTCCAATGCGCGGCCCAGCTCATCTGAAAAATTCTCCAGACGCAGGCGGTCCACCTTCACGCCGGCCAGCTCCATCCGGGCCAGCACGTTTATAAGCGGCATCTCTATCGCGCTATAACAGCCGTCCAGATTTTCTTCCGAAAGTTTTCCGAAAAGCACCGGCCTCAGCGAGGCCGCCAGGCCCGCCTCCTGGCAGGCAAACCCTGCCGCCCTGTCCACATCCACCTGCCCGAAAAGCCCGCCTTTGCCCCTTAGCTCATCCATGGTCTGTTTTTTCATTCCCAGAAATTCAAGCACGGCGCTCTCCAGAGCGTGCTCTCCCCTTACAGGGTTTGCAAGGTAGGAGGCCAGCATAGTGTCGTACAGCGGCCCTTTAAGCGTTACGCCTCTGGCGGCAAGGAATTCCGCCTCGCGTTTGAGGTCATGCCCGGTCTTTGGAACGGATTCGTCCTCAAGCAAAGGCTTTATCACCTCAATCGCTTCGCCAGGCTCCATCATGCCAGAATGCCCGAAAGGGACATAAAAATTTTCCGTTGCGGGCTCCGTATCAGCCGCAATAGCCAGGCCGGACATCTGCCCGCTGATTGGCGGCAGGTCCGATTCTATCTTCAGGGCAAACCCCTTTTGCAGGAGCGGCAGGATGCGCCGCAGGTCTTCAGTGGCCCGGATAATCTGGCATCGGGCCTCCTTTGGCGCGGCGCCGGGGATGTATTTCATCAGGGAGGTAAACTCGAAGTCCTTGAACATCGGCAACAACTGCCGCCAGTCCGGCTCCTGCAATTCAAGCTCGCTGGCGCGGATGTTCAGGGGCAGGGCCCTGTCCACAGTGGCAAGCCTTCTGGAGACCCTGATTGCCTCCATGCCTTCTTGTATCAGCTTCCTGGTCCTCTCTTTTTTTATCTGTTCCGGGTGCTCCATTATCCCGTCCAGGCTGCCAAACTGCGCAAAGAGATCGCGCGCTGTCTTCTCGCCTATGCCCTTTACGCCGGGGATATTATCTGCTGCGTCGCCCACAAGCGCCATGTAGTCCGGCACCTTCTCCGGCGGCACGCCGAAACGCTCCAGCACGTGGCCCGCATCAAGGACCGCGTTTTTCACCGGGTCATAAACCTTGATGTCGCCGTTTACAAGCTGAAGCAGGTCCTTGTCCGCTGAAACCACAAATATCTTGTTGCCATCTTTGGAAAGCCTTTCGGCCAGTGTGGCTATAACATCGTCGGCCTCGCACCCAGGCAGCTCGAAACGCTTTATCCGGAACGCCTCTACTATTTTTTTTATTGCGGGTATCTGAACAACAAGGTCACCAGGGGCCTCGGGCCTGTGCGCCTTGTATGCCTCGTAAATCCTGTGCCTTTCCGTAGGCTGGGGCGTGTCGAACACCATTGCCATGCCGCCGGGCTTCAAGTCCCTGATAATCTTTAAAAGCATATTGGTGAACCCGAATATCGCATTTGTCGGGTGCCCGCCGGAGTCAGTCAATCCACGCACCGCAAAATACGCCCTGTAGATGTAAGAACTGCCGTCGATGAGATAGATATCCATATTGTTTATATTAACTCTTTGCGGGCTCTTCCGGGATTCTGGCAGTTATATGCCGTGCTCTCACCCGGGCAAAAGCCGGAAATCCAGCGGTTTTGCTTCTGTCATCTCTTGATGCATTGGACTATGCTGGTCTGTTCCCTGTTTTTTTGGGGCGGTGTCCGCCTATGCTGGGGCGCGGTCTTATCACCGTGGTGCCATACGCGGCTCAAATGAATACGGCAAATGAGAAGATATTTTTTTGTCCAAACCATCGGGAGGATAGAGTCCGAGCGACCGGCCATCGCCGCTTGACTACCGGCAGGGGGCCTTTTATCCACAAAAAACCCTGAAGAACCTCTCGTGAAATGCGGGGGGATTTTACCTAGGTGCCCTGGATGGTCCGTATGGAGCAGCGGACCTTGAGCTCCTTGTTGCCAGCGCCCCCGGCGGAAGGCCCGCCAAGCGGAAAGTGCAGTCGGAATGCCGTCCCCCGCCCTTCCTGGCTGTCAAAGCAGATGAAGCCGCCATGGTCCTCAACTATCTTCTTGCTTATTGGCAGGCCAAGCCCGGTCCCGCGCCCAAGGGTTTTGGTGGTGAAGAATGGCTCGAAGATCATGGCCGCCTTGTTTTCGGGTATCCCCGCGCCGGTGTCCGCAATCTCCAGAATCAGGTACTGGATGTCACGGAACACTTCTTTTCTTGTGGATAATGAAAGGGTCCCTCCGCCTTCCCGCATGGCCTCTATTGCGTTCAGTATGAAATTATTCAGGGCCTCCTTCACCTGGAAGCCGTCTATCATTACCTGCGGCAGGTCCGCAAAAAACTTTTTAACTTCTACCCCGCTTGAAACGATCATCTCACCAAAGGTCCTCAGGCATTCCTCCACAAGCGCGTTCATGTCCTTTGGCTCCAGCACCAGCCTGGCCTCCCTGGAGTAGGAAAGCACGCTCCGGAGTATCCTTTCAAGGTTGCCAGCCTCTGAGGCTATAATCCCGGCAAACTCGTTCTCCTCGGTGCCGGGTGAAAGCTTTTTGCCAAGCCTCTTTGCAAACCCGCCAATTGACGTAAGCGGGTTTCGTATCTCGTGGGCAACATTGGCTGTAAGCCTGCCCAGGGCGGAGAGTTTCTCCGCCTGCGACAATTGCCGCTGCAATCCCTGTTTCTCCCGTTCGGCGTTGTCCCGCTCTCTTATCTGCACAAGCGTATCGGCTGCGGAAGATAGCATCGCCTCTTCCTCGTGGTCCCGCTGGTGATCCTGCTCCAGAAAGATGTCCAGCACGCCTAGGGTTTTCCCCGAGGACACCATCGGCACAAAATAATGCGCGTGGGGCGCTAGCGCCCCGCAGCACATCCCCGCATGCCCGCCATCGGACGGCCCGGCAAACACCGGCCGCCGGCTGGCCACGGCTGGCGCATAAAGGCCCTTGCCGTCTATAGGAACCGCACGGCAGGAATCCGGCACCGTTTCCGGATAACCCCGGTGGACCTTCATTACAAGCACCCCCGGATCATCTTCCACAAGATAAAGGCAGCACCCTATGGGCCTTCCTGATACAAACGGAAGTGATAGGACGGAGTCTATTATCAGTTCCCATTTATCTTCACTGTAAAGCGGCTCCAGCGAGATGCGCAGGATAGAGCTTATGGCCCTCTGGAAATGATAATTGCGCAGTATAACGTCCTGATAGGTGGTGATCTCCTCCGTAAGCCGCTTGAACTGCTTTTCCAGTATGCCCAGTTCGTCCCCGGCAAGGCCCTGGGGTTTGCGATGCAGAACGTTTTCGGAGAATTCGATTATCTGCCCCGTAAGCCGCCCCACGCGCCCTGTTATCCATAACATTATCAGCGCAAAGGCCGATATAAGTATAAATACCATGATGGCCTTCTGCTGCCTTTCGGCCAGCACAACGGCTTTGCCCAGCATGCCGTACTGGGCATTGGGAACCAGTGAAATAAAATTCAAAAGCAAGTCCGAGGAGCCGGCGTCGAAAAACGATTGGCCGGTAACATGATAATTCTGCCGCACCTCGGCCAGCGAAGTGCCATCGGGCAGTGAATCCGGCCTGTTGCTTGCAACTATTATTTTTTTGCCGGGATCCGCCAGCACTGTCAATACGCCATTGGAGGGCTGCGAGGACATTAAAAAATCGTCATCAATCGGGCTGGCCAGCATCAGCACGGCCCTTATCCGCCCCCCACGGCCTAAAAAAGGCGCGGCAGTCACAACAAAAGGAACGTTGTCCACATTGGTAAGAAGGCTTTGGTTATAACTCAGCCGCAAAAGCAGGTTGTTTGGATGCAAAAGTGCGGGCGGCAGGAGGCCTGAATCCTCCTGGTACAACTCTTTTACATTGCCATTGCCGTCCAGCAGTACGGCATACCGTATGCGCACCAGCGCCCTTATCACGGAAGGGCCGGGCATCCACGGGGGCAGCACTGTATAAAGCTTTACCCCCCTCTCCGTCCGGAAAATCCTTCGGGACAGGTAATCGCTGAAACTGGTCTGGGACACAAATATCCTGGCGGCCTTCTGGTACCTGGCAACGTAATCGTCAAAGTGCAGCCTTGCGTCTTTGCCCTGAACCTCAAGCTCCCCGGCTATTTGCCTGTTGAAGATGGCCTTAAGCTGGCGTCCCTGCACATAATCCAGCGCCCCCCAGGTGCAAAGCCCGATTGCAAACGTAAGCGCCATCATCTTGCATGTAAGGCTGCCTATAAGGAAATGGACGCCGCGCATATCAATGGGGAGACCCGGTAAGTTCCTCTCCCTTGAACTTCCACCCGGCCCTCCTTAGCATGGATGCGGGGACAAAACCGGCCGGAGGATGCCGGGCCAGCTCTTTCATAAGAAAACCCACCAGTTCCCGGGCCTTGCTGTTTTTTGTGTTCCCGCTGCCACCCCAGGTAGTAAGGTTGTAAGTGCGGTAGAACGGGTATTTGCCGGATGCCAGCGCGGCGGAGTCCGTGGGCGTAAAGCCGTTTATCCTGACGGGCTTTACCTTGCCGGCCGCGCCGTAATGCTCAATCATTCCAAGCGTTTCCCAGCCGATGGCCCTTTTGTTTTCCTCAACAAGCGAAAGCCCGTCCGGGATGGAGCCAACCTCATACAGGTTGGGGCCAAAAAGGTCGCTGTTGCCCAGCAGCAGCCTCCAGTGTCCCGGCCTCAAGGGGCAGTGCAGCCTGCCAACGGTCATTACCGGCCAGGCGGGGCCTGGCTTTCCATCCGGGTTTTTGAGTTCGGACCAGCGATGCAGCCTGCCCTGGAAGACGTCTCTTAACTGCTGCACTGAAAGGGAACCAACCGGATTGTCCCGGTTGACAATGAAAGCTATGGCAACAATCCCAAGCGTATGAAACTTAAGCCCCGGAAGCCTGTCTTCCCTGCTTGGCGGGCAGCAGAAGCCGCCAATGTCTATTGTTTTGCGGCTGAGCATCCCGGCCGCCATGCCACAGGTGCCCTCCTTAACCGCTATCTTGACCCCTCGTTGTTTTGCAAATCTGTCTATAAGTGGAAGGACCATCTGGTACACGTCCTGCTCCAGCGTAACCGATATGTCCGCCCCTTTCGCCCAGGCATCGTATTTCAAGGGCTTTTTTACCCAACTGGCAGGCATGTGGAAGGTTTTTCCCGGGCTGGAAAAGGCAGGCCCCTGGAGGGCGGTTCGCGAAAAGGCAAGGCTTGCAAGGCAAAGGACGGCTATGGCAACCAGGACGAGGTATTTGCGTTTCATTTAAAGGCGCCTCTCCTGCAATGATTTTAACAATAAATCAAGTGAAAAAACTACTTTTGAGCGGGGATTGTTTCTTTGCGGCCGTTTCATTAAAAATCCCCTAAGTGGAGCGGTGCCGAAGGGGTAATGGCTTGATTGCCCTGGCCGCCCCTGTCTTCATGCCGTCACCCGCGCCCCTGCTGACGGCAGATGTATGCGGCATACGCCAAAAGTATCTTTCAGGCATTTGACGGCCCTACAGAATATTTTAACTAATTACCGGAAGTGCGCTATCGATATTAAAAACGGAAGAATGGTGAAAAAGGGCAAAAAAAATCCGGCGGCGACCTACTTTCCCAGGACCTCACGGTCCAAGTATCATCGGCCCTGGAGGGCTTAACTTCCGTGTTCGGAATGGGAACGGGTGTTGCCCCTCCGGCATCGCCACCGGAAACTCAAAAAGCCTTCAATTTAAAAGAGCCATTCAGCCCTTTGAAGACGGGGGAAGTGATAAATGGGTCAAGCCACACGGTCTATTAGTACTGGTCGGCTGAACACATTACTGTGCTTATACCTCCAGCCTATCGACCTGGTAGTCTACCAGGGACCTTTAGGGGGCATACACCCCGGGAGAACTAATCTTGGGGCGGGTTTCACGCTTAGATGCTTTCAGCGTTTATCCCATCCGGACACGGCTACCCGGCATTGCCGCTGGTGCGACAACCGGAACACCGGAGGTCCGTCCATCCCGGTCCTCTCGTACTAGGGACGGGACCCCTCAATTCTCCTGCGCCTGCAACAGATAGGGACCGAACTGTCTCACGACGTTCTGAACCCAACTCTCGTACCGCTTTAATCGGCGAACAGCCGAACCCTTGGGACCTACTTCAGCCCCAGGATGCGATGAGTCGACATCGAGGTGCCAAACCGCGTCGTCGATATGAACTCTTGGACGCGATAAGCCTGTTATCCCCGGCGTACCTTTTATCCGTTGAGCGATGGCCCTTCCACAAGGAACCACCGGATCACTAAGCCCTGGTTTCCCATCTGCTCGACCTGTCGGTCTCGCAGTCAAGCCTCCTTATGCCTTTGCACTCAACGGCTGGTTTCCGTCCAGCCTGAGGAGACCTTTGGGCGCCTCCGTTACTCTTTGGGAGGCGACCGCCCCAGTCAAACTACCCGCCAGACAGTGTTCCTCTCCCGGATAACGGGAGCAGGTTAGAGCCCCGGAAGCATAAGGGTGGTATTTCAAGGTTGGCTCCGCAGAAACTAGCGTCCCTGTTTCACAGCCTCCCACCTATCCTACACATACGCCACCAAAGCTCAGTGCCAAGCTGTAGTAAAGGTGCACGGGGTCTTTCCGTCTAGTTGCAGGTAACCGGCGTCTTCACCGGTTGCTCAAGTTCACCGAGTCCCTCGCCGAGACAGCGCCCAGATCGTTACGCCATTCGTGCAGGTCGGAACTTACCCGACAAGGAATTTCGCTACCTTAGGACCGTTATAGTTACGGCCGCCGTTTACCGGGGCTTCAGTTCAGGGCTTCGCCTTGCGGCTGACCCCTCCCCTTAACCTTCCGGCACCGGGCAGGCGTCAGTGCCTATACATCCCCTTACGGGTTAGCAGGCACCTGTGTTTTTGGTAAACAGTCGCCTGGGCCTCTTCACTGCGCCCCCATTGCTGGGGGACCCCTTCTCCCGAAGTTACGGGGTTATTTTGCCGAGTTCCTTAGCGAGGGTTCTCTCGATCGCCTTGGTATCTTCTACCCACCTACCAGTGTCGGATTGCGGTACGGTCATCTGCATGACTCCCTTAGAGGTTTTTCTGGTCAGCGTGGAATCACCCGAGTTCGGCATTACTGCTTTCCCCGTCACGCCTCAGCCTTAATGAAAGGGGGGATTTGCCTCCCCTTCCAGCCTAAACGCTTGGACCAGGCCCCAACTCCTGGCTCGAACTATCCTCCTGCGTCTCCCCTTCGGTCAAACGCCATGCAAACGGTGCAGGAATATTAACCTGCTGTCCATCAGCTACGCCTTCCGGCCTCGCCTTAGGACCGACTAACCCTGGGCGGATTTCCCTTCCCCAGGAAACCTTAGGTTTACGGCGTCCTGACTTCTCATCAGGATTTACGTATACTTATGCCGGCATAATCTCTTGAGAGCGCTCCAGTATGCCTCGCGGCACGCCTTCACTGCACGCTCAATGCTCCCCTACCACTCTTGCAAGTCCGCAGCTTCGGTGCGATGCTTGAGCCCCGTTGGATTTTCGGCGCAACGCCGCTTGACAAGTGAGCTATTACGCTTTCTTTAAATGATGGCTGCTTCTAAGCCAACATCCTTGCTGTCCAAGCAACACCACATCCTTTACCACTTAGCATCGACTTGGGGACCTTAGCTGACGGTCTGGGCTGTTTCCCTCTCGAGCACGGATCTTAGCACCCGCACTCTCACTCCCGGTAAGCACTTTGCGGTATTCGCGGTTTGATTGGGTTTGGTACGGCTTCTGCCGCCCTAGCCCAGTCAGCGCCCTACCCCCGCATCGCTCATAACCGAGGCTGTACCTAAATACATTTCGGGGAGAACCAGCTATCACCAGGTTTGATTGGCCTTTCACTCCTACACACAGTTCATCCGAGCTTTTTGCAACAAACACCGGTTCGGGCCTCCATGAGATTTTACTCCCACTTCACCCTGACCATGCGTAGATCACCTGGCTTCGGGTCTACCAACACCGACTTATTCGCCCTATTAAGACTCGGTTTCCCTACGGCTCCGGCCCTTAAGGCCTTAACCTTGCCAGTGCTGGTAACTCGCCGGCTCATTAATCAAAAGGCACGCCATCACGGATTGCTCCGCTCTGACAGCTTGTAGGCATACGGTTTCAGGTTCTATTTCACTCCCCTCACCGGGGTTCTTTTCAACCTTCCCTCACGGTACTGGTGCACTATCGGTCATCAGCAATATTTAGCCTTGGAGAGTGGTCTCCCCAGCTTCCCACGGGGTTTCACGTGCCCCGTGGTACTCAGGATACCGCTCGCGCTTGCCACCTTTTCGCCTAAAGGACTGTCACCCTCTATGGTGCGCCTTTCCAGACGCTTCGGCTAAAGCAACTTGCGCTAAATGCGGTCCTACAACCCCGAGCACTCAACCAAAACCACGCCACCTGGAATCTTGCCGGTTAAGCCCCGCTTCTTGCGGCCTCCAGATAACATAGCCTGGGTTGAGTGCTCGGTTTGGGCTCTTCCCCGTTCGCTCGCCGCTACTAGGAGAATCTCTTTTGATTTCTCTTCCTCCGGGTACTGAGATGTTTCACTTCCCCGGGTTGGCCCCGCATGCCTATTTATTCAGCATGCGGTCTCCAGGCTTGACCCTGGAGGGGTTTCCCCATTCGGATACCCACGGTTCAAAGCTTGCTCGCAGCTTCCCGTGGCTTTTCGCAGCCTGCCGCGTCCTTCTTCGCTCGCTGATGCCAAGTCATCCGCCGTATGCCCTTTCCGTCTTGACCCTTTACACTTCTCCCGTTTTCAAAGAACTGAATCCCTTTAAGTATGCCTAATTTGGTGGAGGTGAACGGGATCGAACCGATGACCTCCTGCTTGCAAAGCAGGCGCTCTCCCAACTGAGCTACACCCCCGTCGACCAGGCCGTTTTGCTTGATAAGTGGGCCTAAGTGGGATCGAACCACTGACCTCACGCTTATCAGGCGTGCGCTCTAACCATCTGAGCTATAGGCCCGCCGACTCTTAAAGGGAAAGGCTAAAAAGTGCGCAGTGCTGGCCGTCATCTTTCCTTAGAAAGGAGGTGATCCAGCCGCAGGTTCCCCTACGGCTACCTTGTTACGACTTCACCCCAATTACCGGCCATACCTTAGATGGCTGCCTCCCGTGAGGGTTGGCTCACCAGCTTCGGGTACAGCAGGCTTTCGTGGTGTGACGGGCGGTGTGTACAAGGCCCGGGAACGTATTCACCGTGGTATGGCTGACCCACGATTACTAGCGATTCCACGTTCACGGAGTCGAGT
>JAKAKS010000055.1 GCA_021813405.1 Nitrospirota bacterium | reverse complement strand
GCAGACATGTATGCGTGGCGGCTCGTCCCCATGGAATTTTATTGCGTTGCCGATAAGGTTCTGGAATATCTGAGCAAGCCTGTTTTCGTTGAAATAGACCTCCGGCAGCAGGCCGTGGGTAACACTGGCGCTGTTTTCCTCTATGGCGGCGCGAAGGTTTGCAAGCGCATTTTCAAGTGCGGCATTGCCCGATATCTTTTGAACAGGCGCTGCCGCAGCCACCCTGGAATAGGTCAGCAGGTCGTTTATCAGGTTGCTCATCCTGTTTGCTCCGTCCACAATAAACCCAATGTACTCGTCGGCATCGGCATCCAGCTTGCCTTTATAGCGTCTTGAAAGGAGCTGGACAAAACCGGCTATAATGCGCAAGGGCTCCCTCAAATCATGGGAGGCGGCATACGCAAACTGCTCCAGGTCCTTGTTGGAGCGCTCCAGTTCCGCCTTGGCCCTGGACAGCTCGGCGGTCCTCTCTTCCACGATTTCCTCCAGGTGGGCCCTGTGTCTGTTCAGTTCGCTTTCGCTTTTCAGGCGCTCTAATGTAGCGCCCACCAACCCGGCAATTGCAAGATATATGTCCAGCAATTCCTTGGATACAGGGCTTTCCCCCTTATGTCCTATAAGCATTACCATCTCCTGGTTGTTTCCCTCGTAAACCGGAAGGAATGCCGCCATGTACGGGCCTGGGGCCTGGATGATGTCCGAAGCCAGAAATCCGCTTTCCAGCACACCTGCTGTTATGTTCCGGATATCGCCGGAGAGGATGGCTTCCGCCAGGCTGGAACTTTGAGGAATGCAATGGGTGATAATTACATTTCCTTTACCGTCCGGCTTGACGAATGCAACCCAGTCCGCAGGGAAATGAACGGCTATGAACTTCCCCACGTGCTCCAGCATGTCCTGTTTTGACTTCAGGCGCACTATATACTGCGCCAGCTTGATGAACGCCTCAAACAGTTCCGGCCTGGGCGAAAGATTGTCTCCGGGTTTCAGTTTTTTCATGGATCGCCCGCCGGCATCGGCATGAGGTAAAGGCCGTCAAGAAAAAAGTCCTCAAAGCGCGGCGCCCTGGAAAGGTTTACTATGCTGGCCCGTTTGCGTATCTGTTCCAGTTCTTGCGCCTTCCGGAGGGACAATAAAACGTCCTCGCACCCGGCAAGCGCCGTGTTGCCGCATATTTCAACTTTGCCAGGCATAACGTACGGCAAAAGGCCGATACGCTGCGCATTTGCCACGTTTAAATTCCGGCCGAAGTCGCCGCATACGCAAACCCGGTTAAGCTGCCCGGTATTAATGCCCGCCATCTCCAGCAGTATTCTTACGCCCGCGCCTATCGCCGCCTTGGCCCTCTGGAACTTGTCCACGTCCGGTTTATAAAGGCAAATGGCCGGGTCCTCATCCTGCACCGCATAACTTGTAATGCCCCCGGTGAATTTCCCATTGGCCGCCAGTTCGCCGGTTTCGCAAAGGGATGCTATCAGGTCCACCAGGCCGGAGCCGCAAATCCCCCTGGCCCTCACGCCGCCGGTCACATGGAAATCCACCCCTCCGCCGCTCAGCCTGCGGCTTGCCCTGAAGATTGCGCCGGGGCCGGCCGGCATGCCGCAGCGTATGCCGTAGCCATCGAAGGCCGGCCCGCCAGCAGCGGAGGTAACCCAAAGTGTTGTACCGTCCCATAGCGCCATCTCGGAATTGGTGCCAAAATCTATCAGGAGCGAACCCGGCGCAGACATAAGCCCTGTGGCCAGCACCCCCGCCAGCAGGTCGGAGCCCACAAACCCGGCAAAAGGCTGAACAGCCACAACTGAGGCATGGTAATGGATACCCAGGGCGGCGGCAAAAACAGGGGCATTGGCCGTTGCGCAATCAAAAGGGCGCGTCCATTGGTCCGGCCTTAACAATGCCGCCGGGGACGAGCCCGTCAGCAAGGCAAGCATCGATGTGTTTCCAACGAATCGGGCGTGCCGGATATCCGCCGGGTGCAGGCCGTTTTCAGCGCATCCGTCCGCCAATGCTCCATTAATTGCCTCCAGCGGGAGGCGGCCCATTACACTGGCGTTGTCCGTGGATTCACTTGCCGCAGTAAGCCGGGTAATGATGTCCGAGCCGAAACGGGACTGCGGGTTCAGGCCGGCGCGGCCAAACACCCGCTTGCCTTGCGCCATGTCCCATACCGAAAAACTGATGTGCGTTGTCCCAAGGTCCACGGCAAGGCCGAATGTTTTGCCGGGGCTTGCCGTGCCCGTACCCTGCCCAGATTTGGCCGTAATTGGGCGGCCGCTTTCCTGCGGCAGCTCCCTCCAGGCCGATTTTGCGCCTTCATCGATTATTCTGATGCTGAGGTCCCCTTGGGGCGCCATCTGGCAGGCCATGCGGATGTGTTCATTTATCTGGCTGGCGGAAAGCAGCAGGCGCTCGTTTTTTGTGAGATTGCCGTCATTGCCCTTTTCTACCTTTACCAGGCAAAGGCCGCAGGCCCCGTTGCCTGTGCATCCCGAACGCACCAGGAGGCCCGCGCCTTCAAGGATTTTGCGCAGCGGCAGCCCGCCGGGAAAGGTAATCTTCCTCTCTGTGCCTCCGGTAATTACTGTAAGCTCAGGCATTGCTGAATTCGCGCGCCGCGCCGACCATCGCCATTATATTTTCAGGCCTGGATTCAAGCGGCACTTCGCACCCCGACGAAAGAATAAAACCTCTGCGCCCGAGGAAAGCAGTCATAAGGTCCATGGACTCTTTACGGATGGCGTCCGGGCAGTCTTCAACAAATGCAAGCGGCTTTATATTGCCATTCACACAAGTGGCCGGAAGCCCTTTAATCGCCTGGGCTGCACTTATGTAATAATCGAAATTTGCGATATGCACCCCGGCTGCGGGGTAAAAAGGGAGGATCGGGGCGGCCGGGCCGGCGATATGCAGCCAGTTGGCCATAGAGCCCGCCTGGTCAAATGAATTGCACGTCTTTTTCAGACGGGGGAAAATAAATTCCCGGAAAAAATTAGGCGGGATTACGGCCGGAGAGGACGATGGATCAAATACCAGCATGGCATGCGCCCCCGCCTTCAGCTGCGCCAGCCCGAAGCGGATAATAGTATCCGTGGCAAAATCTGTCAGGGCTTCAAGCCTTGCAGGGTCATCCACGGCCATGTAAAGCGCGGCTTCCAGGCCAAGCAATTGGGTGGCCACGGAAAAAGGGCCAAGCACGCAGCCGAAGATCATCGTATTCATTCCAAGCTCTTTTCTCAGGATGGTTAATGCCTTAAGCATCTCCGGCATGCGCCCCGCCTTTTCCGGGTGAGGCACAACCAGAGGACTCAAAAATTGGCCGCCGGGCGAAAGCGCATACTTTATTATTTCTGAATATCTTTCCTTATGGAATTCCAGGACGCACCCCGCAGCCTCGGCCTCCACATTGGCATCCATTACGGAGAAGACTGCGTCATGCCCGTAGTGTTTAAGCGCATTTAGCTGGCATTGCGCAAGCATTTCGCCGTTGCTGGTATAGTCTTCAACGGAAACGCCGGAAAGCACGGCCGCATGGCCAAACACCTGCGGGATTACCGGCACCCGCCGCGTCTTTTGAAGTTTGACTGTTGCGGAAACCAACTCCAGGCTGTTCATCCTAAGCCATTGCCTAAACCGGAAAGAAAGCGGAGGACATCGAAGGCCGATTCCGCAACAAAGTCCACATTCAGCATGCCGGGCGTGGACTGTTTCAGCGCCGCCCCTCCGGCAAAGACCTTCACATTATCCAGCCCCCTTGCGGCCAGCGCTCCCTTTACCTGCCTGACCACCGGTATCACTGTGGTAATCAGGCCGCTAAGCCCTACGGCCAGGGGCCGCCCGGCGGCAGCCGTATCGGCAAGTTTTTGCAGTGGGCAGTCCTTGCCGCAGTCCACAACATTATACCCCTTGCCGGTAAGCACCATCTTAAGTATGTTCTTGCCCAGGTCGTGAACGTCGCCTTCAAGAGCCGCGATAACCACTGTGCCCTTTGCGCTGTCCTTCACGGCGCCGGAAGGCCAGAACAACTTTGTCACTTCCATTACGGCGCGGCCGGCCAGCATTATCTCAAGAAGGTTGAAGTCCTCAAGGGTGCATTTGGTGTCCAGGGCGGACATTGCCGCCTCCACGCCTTCGATTATTATTTTTTCGGGTGAAAGCCCGGATGCATTGAGCTGCCTTGCCTGGGAAACGGCCATGGCGCTGTCGCCATCGAGTATGGCCGTGATGAGCTTATCCATTCTGGCGTAAGGCAAGGTAAACTTAAACTATCCGAAAACAACATTTAAAATCAAGTAAAACGACTTATTTTTTAATCAGTTTTTGCACTGTGGGGAAGAGGCCCACGTCCGTATGTGGCAGAAAGAGCGAGGACATGTACTCGTCCATAAAACCGTGCGAGACCGAAAGCTCCACGTACGTCATCCTGGCGGCCACCTCCGCCGCCTCTTCCTGGAATTTTGCGGAGACCGCGGCCATGTACGCCCCCGTAATAGATGTGTTGCCAAGGAAGGTGAACTTATCCCTTTGCATATCGGGCAGCATGCCCAGAATTATGGCCCTCTCAATGTTCAGGTAATTGCCGAACCCGCCCGCCACATATACCCTGTCTATCACATCCGGGGTCAGCCCGACCTCCTTTACCAGGGTTGAGATGCCTGCGTATATGGCCGCCTTTGCCCTCAGGATATTTTCTATGTCCACTTCGGTAAGGGTGATGTCCCCAGCAGGCGTGCTTGCGATTACAAACTCCATGCCGTTTTCCCCGCGCCTGATCCGCTTCGAATCCGGCAGTTCGTGAAGGTTCCCCTTCATGTCCACCGCCCCAGCCAGAAACATCTCAGATATCGCGTCTATCATGCCGGAGCCGCATATGCCACGCGGCGCCGTGCCTTCAGTGCCTATTACGCCCGTTTCCACACGAAAATCCGCCCCCGTTATTTTTACGGATTCGATAGCGCCCTCGGTGGCCCGCATTCCATGGATTATGCCGCTGCCCTCAAAGCATGGACCGGCCGAGCAGGCGGCAGTGATAAGCCATTCGTTGTTGCCGATAGCGATCTCCCCGTTGGTGCCAATGTCCATGAAAAGAGCTATTTCAGGTTTGGTGTGCATGCGGGAGGCCATCACGCCCGAGACGATGTCCCCGCCAACATAACTGGCCACGCTGGGGAATGTATATACCGCGCCCTCGGGATTCATGAACAGGCCAGCCTCCGCGCCTCTAAGTACAGGGTAAATGCTTACGCCCGGCACATATGGCTCCTCGCGTATGGACCCGGGGTCCAGCCCCCAGAAAAGATGGCTCATTGTGGTATTGCCGCTTATAACCGCAAGCTCTATCTCCCCCCGGTCTACGCCGTGGCGGCCAGCAAGCGCGCGGGTTATGCCCTTAATATCCTGCCGCACCGTCTTTGCAAGCTCCTCCAGCCCTCCGCCTTCAGTGGCATGGACAATCCTGGTGATCACGTCGTCCCCGAAACGGATCTGGGAATTATATGTGGAGCCTACGTCCAATACCTTCCCGTCCGCCAGGTTTATCAGGTAAACCACTACGGTTGTAGTGCCGATGTCCACGGCGATGGCGAAACCGGGCCTGCTTGCCGCCTGGCGGATGGAGATTGCATCACCCCCCGCGTGTCTGAAAGACATATCCCAGTTTGCCGCCCTCAGCGCCTTTCCCATTCCGGCAAGGAAATCGCGGGAAAACCGCGTCCCCTCAATTCCTGAATCCGCCAGCGCCATCTTAAGCCTTTCAAGGTCGCTCCTGGCATCATCAATGGTAGGCGCCGAAAGCTGGAGATGCGCCTCCTTTACAATGGGCCCAAGCCCGCCACCCGCAGCCTTCACCATACCCATAAGGCCTTCGGTCTTTGAGACGGCTATTTTCTCCCCCACGGCAAGGCGCGAACCCTCCGGCACTTCTACCTTTATGTCCGCATCCGGATATACCTGGCAGGCAAGCACAATCCCCTCGGCCCTCTGCTCTTCCGTAAGCTTGCCGTGGCCTTTAATAACGGGTTTACCTTCAAGAAGTTTTACCTTGCACTTGCCGCACGTGCCCTTGCCGCCGCAGGAGGCGTTAAGGAATATGCCGGCTTCCTTAAGCGCGTCCAGTACGTGCCGGCCGGGCTTGAGAGGAATTGGGGTTGCTCTATCAGAGAGGAAGATGTTCATAGACGTTTTGCGGTTAAAGCCCCATTCCTTGCCTTAATGCTGCCAATTCGGACTCCTTTGAGTGTAACTGCGACAGGCCTTCATATTCAAAAAATTTGGTCCTGCTTTTTATCGGACGGAAAACATCAGATTCCATTTTGGCATTAAACTCTTTTTCCCTTGCCGAAGGAGCGACTATATGGAACCGGGAATTAAAATCCTGCAACTCCAGAAATTTCAGGAGAGAATTTTTCATGGGAGTTGAATGCTCCACCTCAAAAAACATTGAAGGCATGTGCCTGGAATTAAACCATGTCACATCCACTGTCTTTGCGTTGTTCACTATATTGATGAAACTGAAATCATAAATTTTACTAAGCGCTGTTATTTCATTTAATGGCTTACCCAGGAAAAGCCTGTTCTTATCCTGGTATGGCACAAATGTTTCAAAGTTACGCAGATTGCCCAGTTCCACTAAAAGCCCTTGATAATAAGTGTGATTGAATTCATTTTTTAAGGCGGCCTTCTTCTCATCCGGAAGCGAGCCAGCGGGCAGCTCGCCTTTAAAATCTTTCAATGCCCAAAGGCCAGGCTTAATCCTGGAAAAAAACCTGCCGTCCTGGACTATTCTTCTTATGGTTGCAAAGGGTGTTTTTGTCTTCCAGTCTTTTACGGGGGTCTGCATGTAAAGCTGGCCCAGGGTGGCATAACCACCACTTGCCCTCATGACCTCTATTACGCACTCCCGCTGGTTCATTTTTTATTTTAATTTTCCAATATATCCAGGTCCGTCTTCAAAAAAAGCTCATCCCCGCATTCCTGACAAAAATATCTATACTCCCAATCCGTAAAAAAACCAGCCTCTGCAATTTGATTTCCATGCTGGTCTACGTAATATTTTGAAAGCCGCTCCAGGATAAATTCTTTTGTTTGACAGCCGTTTTGACATAGCAACTTTTTTGGTGTCCACATCAGTGGTTTACCTTGCCGCCTGCAAACCAGCCAGAATGGACTGGAAGATCATTTTTCCGTCTGTATTGCCCAGTTCGGCTTCGGCGCATCTTTCGGGATGGGGCATCATGCCAAGCACGTTGCCATGCCTGTTGATTATGCCCGCTATATTTTCCAGGGAGCCGTTGGGATTGGCCTCATCTGGCACATCCCCGTCCGGGGTTGAATATTTAAAAACTATCTGGTTGTTCTTCTTCAGCGCTTCCAGCCCTTCCGGGTCTATGAAGTAATTGCCCTCCGCGTGTGCGATGGGCACCCTAAGCACCTGCCCCTTTGCCAGCGCGTTAGTAAACGGAGTGGCCGCGTTTTCCACATTCAGGTGCACGTCCTTGCAGATGAACTTGAGCCCCCTGTTCCTGAGCATGGCCCCCGGCAAAAGCCCGGCCTCCAGCAGTATCTGGAAACCGTTGCAGATACCCATTACCAGCCCCCCATCGGAGGCAAACCTCTCCACCGCCTTCATAACGGGAGAGAACCTGGCTATCGCGCCGGTGCGAAGATAGTCCCCGTATGAAAACCCGCCGGGCAGCATCACCACGCGAACGTCCTTGGGTATGGCCTCTTCCTTGTGCCAGATGAATTTTGCGGGCTGGCCCATGACATGCTTTGCAATGTGATAACAGTCGTGGTCGCAGTTGCTGCCGGGGAACACTACAATACCAAACATAGAAGGAATGTGACCTCCATGGCTTTTTTCTTTCAGACTTATATTTTAAAGCAATAAAGATAACTTTTTCAAAACCTTTGAAATTCTTTAGAAACTCATTTTCGGCATGCGCAATCCGGTCCACGGAAAACCAGCAAGCCAAACCGTTTACCAGCCCCGGCGTTTTTTACCCAGAAGCTTTTCCATCTTGCATCTCAAATCATCCAGGTCCACAGGCTTGGCCACAAAATCGAACGGGCCGGAAAGCCCAAGGCTGTCTATAATCCTTTCCTCATCGTAACCGGATGTAAATATAATAGGGATATTGAAGCTGGTATAAATGCGCCTGGCAGCCTCTATGCCGTCCATGCCGTCTGATAAGCCCACGTCCATAAGCACAAGGTCCGGGGCTTCGCTTCCGGCCTTGCTGATTGCCTCCCCCCCGGAGACGGCCGGCTCGCACGGAAGATACCCCCATTGCCATACTATATCGGCAAGGGCCATGGCCGCGATTACCTCGTCCTCCACTATAAGCACTTTTGCCTTTACGGCCACCCTGCTCATGCCTCAATGGCCTTGGGGCCTGTGTCGTTAAAGCTCACCCTGAATTCGGCCCCGTTTCCGTTTCTCATATCCAGCGTGCCTTTAAGCTGCCTGGTGGCCAGGCTGTGGACCAGCCTGAGCCCAAGCGACTGGCTGTTTTTGAAATCAAAGCCGTCGGGCAAACCTGAACCGTTGTCGGAATAGCTCATGTCCAGGCTGTTGGGGGCCCGTCTGTGAAAACCTATCCGGATCTCGCTTACCCCGCTGCAATTAAAGGCATACTTCATGGAGTTGGACATCAGTTCGTTCAATATCAGCCCGCAGGTGGTTGCTGTGTCCAGCGAGACGAAAATGCTCTCCAGGTCCAAATTCAGCATTATGCTGTCCTGCTTACGGCAGCTTTTAAGTAGAGTGGCGGCAAGGTCCTCAATGTAGTCCTTTATGTCCAGGTTTGAAAGGTCCCTGGACTTGTACAGCTTGGCGTGCACCAGGGCCATCGCCTGTATCCGGTTACGCGTGTCATCCATCATCTCCATCACTTCCTTGCGGCCGGGGGCCGACGCCTGAAGATGGATAAGGCTGGAGATTACCTGCATGTTGTTTTTTGTCCTGTGATACAACTCCCTTAAAAGGGTTTCCTTTTCGGCAAGGGCGTTTCGGAGCCGCCCCTCCTCCACAAGGCGGGCGCGCGACCTCCTCAGGCCATGCAGCATCTGATTGAACGCCCCGGCCAGGTCCATTAATTCGGCGCTGCCTTGTATTTTCAGTTTCCGGTCGTACTGGCCCTGGCCCGCCCTCTGGGCGCATTCCTTTATAAGCTGAAGCGGGCGTGTGACGGAGCCGGCTATTTCATTGGCGACAAACAGGATAATTAACGCAATCAGACCGGCAACCAGAGAAAAAACCATGACGGTCCTTTTTATCTCCTGCTTCTTTTCATAAACCCAGTCCGCAGCAGGCCCCGCACTCACAGTTCTAACCTGGCTGCTTCCCGCCGTATATGCCGCAACTTCGGCGTTGCGGACGGAATCACGGAGGATGCCCTGCTGCCTGGTACGGATATCGCCCAACTCTGTGCCTGCATAGATTGTGCTTAGCGCGGCGGCGCACGCAAGGACGCCAAGGCCTGTTGCCAAACAGATCTTTGCCCTAAGAGAAATAGATCTTGTATCCATCCGGGCTATTTGCAGCTCCTTGCTTTAAATGGCAACGTGTAATACAACCGGAAATTGCATATAAATTATATAAGAAGATTTAGAAAAAGCAAACATGAAAAACTTCCAGACCCGTCCGCATCAGCCCCTGCCGGCATCTTGTGCTATCATCCGGGAATGGGCAAAAACACCCCGGCCAGCCAGGAAACGCCGGCGGCGATCGAGGGCTGTCCGGACCCGGCCTCGGAGATTAAAAGGCTTCGCCGCCTTTTGAGGCTGCACACCCCCTCGCTTGAGGCCATGCTGAAAAGGCGGGGGTTCAGCGTCTATAAAAAAGAGATTTCGGCGGACCTGCTGGCCCCCAGCCCGGTTTTTGTGGATGGCTATTATGAGATGATGAAGCGTTACTCCTTCAGGCTGTTTCTGAGGGATGTAATCAAAACCTCCGGGCCGTTCACGCCAAAGGGGATTGCCCGCTATGCCACTGCGGAGGTTACGCAAGAGTATACCGCCTATATGCACAAAACCGGCCTCCTGGAAAAAACCGGCAACTCCTACGAACTGTTAAAGCACATACGCAGCTTCGGCGAAACGCTTGAATGGTTCCTGGCTGAAACATTCAGGCGGGAGTTCGAGGCCGAGGCCGTCTGGGGCGTGCGGTTCAAAAGACCGATGGTTGGGGGTGATTACGACCTGATAGCCAAGATAGACGCATCTCTTTTATACATGGAGGTGAAATCCTCCCCGCCAAAGCAGATATACCAGAACGAGATATCGGCCTTCGTAGACAGGGTTAAAGACCTTGTCCCGGCCATTTCGGTGTTCTTCATGGACACGGAATTGAGGATGAAAGACAAGATAGTTCCCATGTTTGAAGAAGAACTTGCGGCAAGGAAACTGCCTGGGGCGCCTGAAAGGATTGCAAGGGAGATTTTCCTTGCGCCAGGCGGAATATATATAATAAACGCAAAAGGCACTGTGGCCGCCAATATCGGGACGGTGCTGGGCCATTATTTCAGGAGCAGGGTATGAGCATATCAGAAAGCAATAGCAGCAAAGAAAACACCCCTCAGGTCAAAAACATCTGCGCGGTATGCGCATGGCGTGAATCGTGCGCCAAAAAGTTCTCAGTATCTGGTAGGGACATCCGCTGCACCGAATTTGTAAAGGACGTTTCGATTAAAACCGGCGGCTCGAGCCAGGATGGGGCCTGAGCGCCTTTTTTTAATGTTCAAATTAATGTTCATAAGTCGCGGATTTAAAAGGATTTTCAGGATTTTTCTGTTCAAAGCCGTTCAATTGTAACCCTTTTTATCGCTTTTTTTATGTCCTCACCATTTCTGAGTTTGGCCTTTGTTTTCAAGTTATTGCGCTCATATTTTAATTCGCGCTGTTCGATCAGGCCGCCCGTTTTCAGAAGGGACAAAAAAACGGGCGGCCCCCCCCTGTTACTGCCGGATGCGGGAATCCGGGCCTTGCCATTTCAAAGAGCACGGCCGCAAAAAATGGGGCCTTCCAGCGCATTTTATAACATTGAAAACCATGACATTGTCCATATGACATGGTTCATAAAATTGATGTCATAGTTTTTTGGGGCGGCCAGTTGGCGGTTAATGCATCTGCCTTTCAACTCCTTGGCCGTTCCAGGAAAAATACTTTTCCCGGTAAAAATAAACACCATTAATGGCGCTTGCAGCTTGCTGAGGGAAATAGGGGCAGATACCATTTTTAATTTTTATGTCTTTGCCATTACCGGGCAACACGGGACGGCAGCAAGTGAAGTGGCCGAGCAAGCCATTTCTGACCAGTGGCGCGGCGTTGGCCGTTTGCAGTATTCATGTGAGCCGCGCGGCACAGCCCTTTATCTATCGAAGCCAGACGAGGCTAAACAGAGGCGAACACCGCCCCGCGAAAAAAGAAAAAACTGAGAAAGAGCTTAAAGGCATATCGGCGAATGCCGCGAAAATCAAAATGCATCTCCGATTAATTCACCAGGAAATGACGTCAGAGGCTCCGGCGATTTTGCCGCACTGGGCTGGCAACGACGGACTCAGGCTTTCCCCGCCATCTTTTCCAGCGTCCTTAACTTGGGAATGTCCCCAAGGGCGATCAGCACATCCCCGGCTTTCATCACAGAACGGGATGTAGGGTTGAACCGCATCTCCCCTCCGGACTTCATGGCCACTATTATCACGCCAAGGTCCCTGCCAACACCGGATTCATCAAGGGTTTTTCCCGCCAGTCCGGAGCCTTCCTGCACGTTAACCTCTTCCATCCGCAGCTCAATGCTGCCGCTGCTTGTGGCGAACTCTATGAAATCCACCACGGCTGGTTTCAATATGGTATGGGCTATCCGCAGCCCGCCTATGTGATACGGCGAGATCACCCGGTCCGCCCCGGCCCGCAGAAGTTTTTGCTCGGAGCCCTCCTCACCCGCGCGCGCCACCACAGTCAGCGCGGGGTTCAGCCCCTTGGCCGTAAGCACCACATACAGGTTTTCGGCATCCGTTGGCAGCACGCTTACAAGCCCGGCCGCCCGTTCAATGCCGGCCTCCTTCAGCACTTCGTCCTTTGTCGCGTCCCCCTGCACCACCAGCAGGCCCGCGGGCACCCCTTCCGGCGGCAGCGCCTTTTCGATTACAGCATAATGCACCTTGTTGGCCAGGAATTCCCTGGAGATTATCCGGCCCATCCTGCCATAGCCGCAGATTATGTAGTGGCCCTTGAGGTTCTGCATCTTTTTTTCCAATTTCCTCCTGCCTAAGATGTTGCGGAATTCGCCCTCTATTACCGCCTTTGCGCCGGTATTAAGTATATAAAATATTATCCCGAGGCTGAAGAAAAGCAGGACTACCGTAAATGCCTCTCCAGCCCTGTCCAGCTTATGCACCTCGCCGTAGCCCACGGTTGTCACGGTTATTACGGTCATGAAAAAGGAATCGAACAGCCTCCATCCCTCTATAAGGCTGTAACCCGTCGTGCCCACCGCCAGCACAAGCAGCATCAGGAGTGCGGAGAAGGCGAACTGCCTTTTCAAGAGCATCAGTCCTCCTCCTCTTCGCCTGAAGCCCGGATGGACAAAAGCTCCCCTTTAAAATGTTCCATATGAGACCCCTCCCAGTAAATATGGCCGCAGTTGGGGCATTTGAAGAACCCGCTTGCGGAATGAAAGACGTGCTCCGGCACCTGCCCCAGGACCGATTGGCGGTCTTCAACGGGCTTCAGCGCGCCATTGCAGATTGTGCACCGCACCGGCACGCATGATAGTGCCGGAAACGCCTGCGTTATTTCTTTTACCTGTTTGACGGGGTCTTCAGAAGAAATGAGGAAGGTCCGCCCTATGGCGGCCTTCCTCATCGCAAGCCTTGTATCTCTTGTGAGGATTATCCTGTCTTCCCGCATGGCCAGCCTAAGGAGGCCGCCGTCGTCGATATCCCGCTGGTACAGGATATCATAGCCCAGCATTCTCAGCCGTCTTGCGAGGCGGCCAAGCATGGCATCGGCTACAAACCGGGGTCCCCAAGAAGCTGTAGCTTTTTGGGGTGGAAATTTCACTCCGCTGTTGACGTCTCCTCGGGCAGCCCTTCCGGGAGCCCCTCGGGAGCAAACAGCTGCTCCTCGTCGATAAGCGGCCGCAGTTCCCTCTTCACAAACGTGTTGCGGTACTTGATCATGCCGCTGCCGGCAGGTATCATCCTGCCCATTATCACGTTTTCCTTGAGCCCGCGCAGCTCATCGGCCTGGCCGCGTATGGATGCCTCCGTAAGGACCCTTGTGGTCTCCTGGAACGAGGCGGCGGACACAAAGCTCTCCGTTGTTAAGGAGGCCTTTGTAATGCCCAGAAGAAGCGGCTTGCCCTGAGCGGGTTTGCCGCCGTCGGCCCTCACCTGCTCGTTTGCCTCTATGAACTGGAGCCTGTCCACCTGGTCGCCGGTGAGGAACTCGGTGTCGCCCGGGTCCTCTATCCGGATCTTCCTCATCATCTGCCGCACTATGACTTCTATGTGCTTGTCGTTTATGGAAACGCCCTGCAGCCTGTATACTTTCTGAACCTCGTCCACCAGGTACCTTTGCAGTTCCTTGGGGCCAAGTATGTCAAGTATGCTGTGCGGGTTCACCGACCCGTCCATCAGCGGCTCGCCGGCCCGCACCCAGTCACCTTCGTGCACTATGGCGTGCTTGCCCCTGGGGATAAGATATTCCCTGGACTCCGCACCGCCTTTTACGTGCACAACGCGCATGCCCTTGTGCATGCCCTTGAACTCCACCGCGCCGTCTATCTCGCTGACGATGGCCTGCTCCTTGGGCTTCCGGGCCTCAAATAGCTCGGCAACCCTGGGCAGACCGCCGGTGATGTCCTTGGTCTTGGTGGTTTCGCGCGGTATCTTGGCGAGTATGTCGCCTGGGAACACCGTGTCGTTCCTGTCCACAAGTATGTGCGCACCGGCTGGCAGCATGTACCGCGCCTGTACGCCGGTTTCCTTTATCCTTATGGTCTTGCCGTGGTCGTCCTTTATCGAAAGACGCGGACGCATGTTGGCAGGGTACTCGATTATCACCTTCCTGGAAAGGCCGGTGATCTCGTCCACTTCCTCCTTGACGGTTACGCCTTCCTGGATGTCGCCGAAGGCCACCTTGCCGCCCATCTCGGTAATGATCGGAGTGGAATAAGGGTCCCATTCCACAAGCCTCTGGCCAGCCGCTATCTTGCCGCCGTCTTCAACGAGAAGCTTTGCGCCGTAAACAAGCGTGTACTTCTCTTTTTCACGCCCCTTGGAGTCCACTATGGCAATGCCGCCGTTGCGGTTCATTACAACCGGCAGCCCTTCCCTGTTTTTAACGGTGTTTAAGCCCAGGAATTTTGCGGTACCGGAGATCTTGGCTTCCAGTGTGGTCTGCTCGACAACCTTGGATGCCGCGCCGCCGATGTGGAAGGTACGCATGGTAAGCTGCGTGCCCGGCTCGCCGATGGACTGCGCGGCAACTATGCCGATTGCCTCGCCGATATCTATGTGGCCGCCTTTTGCCAGGTCCCTGCCGTAGCACTTGGCGCACACGCCATACTTGCTTTCACATGTGAGCACGGAGCGGATTTTGAGCCTGTCCACGCCTGCGTCCGTCAGCTTTTGAACAGCCTCTTCGTCCACCTCGTCATTGCGCTTTGCTATGACTTCCCTGGTGACCGGGTCCTTGACGTCCTCGGCCAGATAACGGCCGAGTATCCTTTCTTCAAGCGGCTGGATAATCTCGCCGCCCTCGATAAGGGCGGTCACTACTATGCCGTCCCTGGCGTCGCAGTCTTCCAGGTGTATTATCACATCCTGGGAGACGTCAACCAGCCTCCTTGTAAGATACCCGGAGTTGGCCGTCTTCAAGGCCGTATCGGCAAGACCTTTTCTTGCGCCGTGAGTTGATATGAAGTACTGAAGCGGCGTAAGGCCTTCCCTGAAGTTGGCCGTAATCGGGGTCTCTATGATCTCACCCGAAGGCTTTGCCATAAGACCTCTCATTCCGGCCAGCTGCCTTATCTGCGCTGTGGAGCCCCTGGCGCCGGAGTCCGCCATCATGAATATGCTGTTGAACGCCCTGCGCTCAGCAAGCTGGTCCGTGGAAAGGTTCTGCCCGTCTTCCTCGGCGCCCAGTTCAAGCATCATGTTCTCGGCCACTACTTCGGTGACGTTGGCCCAGATGTCTATGACCTTGTTGTAGCGCTCGCCCTGGGTAATGAGACCGTCGGCGTACTGCCTCTGTATCTCCAATACTTCCTGCTCAGCCTGCTCTATCAGGTTGTGCTTGGTCTTGGGCACGTGCATGTCCGATATGCAGATGGAAATTCCGGAGCGCGTGGCCGTCTCGAACCCGAGTTTTTCCAGGTTGTCAAGGAAAACCACCGTCTCGCGCTTGCCGATGCGTTTATAGATGTAGTCTATGAGCTTCTGCAGCTCTTTCTTGGTAAGGTCCTTGTTAACCATTTGCAGCGTTATGCCCTCGGGCAGTATATCGCTGAAGAGCGCGCGGCCGCAGGTGGTGTCCAGGAACCCGCCGTCCGTGCGCAGCTTTATCCTGGCGTGCAGGTCCAGCACGCCGGCATCGAAGGCTGCCCTGACGTCCTGGGAGTCGCTGAAATATTTGCCTTCTCCGGCAACGCCTATCTTCTCCTTGGTGAGATAGTAAATGCCCAGAACCATGTCCTGCGTGGGCGTTACAATCGGCTTGCCGTTTGCGGGGGAAAGCAGATTGTTCACGCTCATCATGAGCACCCTGGCCTCGATCTGGGCCTCCAGCGAAAGCGGTACATGCACCGCCATCTGGTCGCCGTCGAAGTCCGCGTTGAAGGCCGTGCAGACCAGCGGATGCAGCCTTATGGCCTTACCCTCAACCAAAACGGGGTCGAACGCCTGGATGCCAAGCCTGTGCAGGGTTGGCGCCCTGTTTAAGAGAACGGGGTGCTCGCGGATCACCTCTTCAAGCGCGTCCCAGACCTCCGGCCTCTCTTTTTCAACCAGCTTCTTGGCCTGTTTGATGGTAGTAGCAAAGCCCTTTTCCTCAAGCCTGTTGAATATGAACGGCTTGAACAGCTCAAGCGCCATCCTCTTTGGAAGGCCGCACTGATGCAGCTTCAGTTCCGGCCCCACCACGATAACGGAACGGCCGGAATAGTCCACCCTTTTACCAAGCAGGTTCTGGCGGAAACGGCCCTGTTTTCCTTTTATCATGTCGCTCAGGGATTTAAGCGGCCTCTTGGTAGCCGCCTTAAGCACCCTGGAACGCCTGCCATTGTCGAACAGGGCATCCACGGATTCCTGAAGCATCCTTTTTTCATTGCGGATAATCACCGACGGCGCTTTCAGCTCCATCAGCCTTTTAAGCCTGTTGTTCCTGTTGAT
The DNA here is from genome assembly GCA_021813405.1 of Nitrospirota bacterium. Classification (GTDB taxonomy): domain Bacteria; phylum Nitrospirota; class Thermodesulfovibrionia; order Thermodesulfovibrionales; family JdFR-88; genus JAKAKS01. The sequence continues at coordinate 9,621 of JAKAKS010000055.1, read as the reverse complement.
TACCCTTCTGTAAAGGTCGTTCAGGTCCGAGGTGGCAAACCTGCCGCCCTCAAGAGGGACCAAAGGCCTCAGATCCGGCGGAAGCACCGGGATAACGTCCATGATCATCCATTCGGGCTTGTTGGCCGACAGCCTGAAGGCCTCCACCAGCCTGAGCCTCTTGGTGAGCTTCTTTTTCACGCCCAGTGACTGGGCCTCTTTTATGCCCAGCTTTAGCTCGGTGGCCAGGGCGTCCAGGTCCACCTGCCTCAGCAATTCCTTTATGGCCTCGGCCCCGATGCCGGCCTTGAACCTGTCGCCGTACTCCGTTACCGTCTTCTTGTACTCATCCTCGCTAAGGATATCTTTCTGCTTTAGCGGCGTGTCGCCGGGGTCGGTTACAACGTATCCCTCAAAATAGAGCACCTTCTCCAGATGACGCATGGTCATGTCCAGTAGCGTGCCGATCCTGCTTGGCACACCCTTTAAGAACCAGATGTGCGCCACTGGGGCGGCCAGCTCTATATGGCCCATCCTCTCGCGGCGGACCTTGGACTGGATTACCTCAGTGCCGCACTTGTCGCAAACAACGCCCCTGTGCTTCATTCTCTTGTACTTGCCGCAGAGGCATTCCCAGTCCTTTATAGGGCCGAATATGCGGGTGCAGAAAAGCCCGTCCCGCTCCGGCTTGAACGTCCTGTAATTTATGGTTTCAGGCTTCTTTATCTCCCCGTGCGACCACTCCCGAATCTTCTCTGGCGAAGCCAGCTTGATCTTGATCGCGTCAAAATCGGTCGGGTTTTTAGGCTTTTGGAACAGGGTATAGATTTCTTCCGTCAATTACTATTCCCCCTTATCTTTTTTCTCTAGGAGTTCCACGTCCAGACCAAGGGCCTGGAGCTCCTTTATTAATACGTGGAACGACTCCGGCACGCCGGGCTCCAGCGCCGCATCGCCCTTTACTATGGCCTCGTACATCCGGGCCCTTCCGGTCACGTCGTCGCTCTTGACCGTAAGGAACTCCTGCAGCGTATAGGCGGCACCGTAGGCCTCCAGCGCCCACACTTCCATTTCGCCCAGCCTCTGCCCGCCGAACTGCGCTTTGCCGCCCAGCGGCTGCTGGGTAACCAGCGAGTATGGCCCGATTGAACGCGCGTGCATCTTGTCGTCCACCAGATGATGAAGTTTCAGCATATACATCACGCCAACCGTGACGGGCCTTTCAAACGGAAGCCCGGTCCTGCCGTCACGCAGGGTTATCTGCCCTGTAGGAGGCAGGTTGGCCTTTTTAAGAAGGCCTAGTATCTCGGACTCCCTTGCGCCCTCGAATACCGGGGTTGCCACATGCAGCCCAAGCGCCCTGGCCGCCCATCCTAGGTTGGTCTCCAGAAGCTGGCCCACGTTCATACGCGAAGGAACGCCAAGCGGGTTAAGCACTATATCCACCGGGGTGCCGTCGGGCAGGTACGGGAGGTCCTCTTCAGGCAGCACCATGGCCACAACACCCTTGTTGCCGTGGCGGCCGGCCATCTTGTCGCCCACCTGGATCTTCCTCTTCATGGCCACGTACACCTTCACTATCTTGTTGACGCCCGGCGGCAGCTCGTCGCCCCTCTTAACGCGGTCCACCCTCTCGTCGTATAGTTTTTCCATGGACTTTATGTACTGGCTGGAGTCCGCGGATAGCTGGGTTATCTGCTCCCGCACGTACGGGTCGTCCACCTTTATTTTTGAGAGCTGCTCGTCCTTCAGCTTTGCAACCTGCTTGTCCGTAAGCTTTTTGCCCTTTGCGCAAATAAGCTCCTTGGATTTGGGATCCTTCACATCGTCGGACATCTTCTGCCCGTTCAGCAGCTCGCGGATCTTGCGGTGCTTCTCCTCCCGCACAATCCTTATCTCGTCCTCCAGGTCCCTCTGAAGCCTGGCGATGTCTTCTTCCTCTATGCTCTTTGCCCGTCCGTCTTTTTCAAGACCTTTGCGGGAAAGGATCATCACGCCTATAACGGTGCCCTCTATTCCGGGCGGCACATAAAGGCAGCTCTCCTTCACCTCTTCGGCCTTCTCCCCGAATATGGCCCTGAGCAGTTTTTCCTCAGCCGTAAGCTGGGTCTCGCCTTTCGGGGTGACCTTGCCCACCAGTATATCGCCGGCGTTCACTTCCGCGCCAACCCTGATGATGCCGCTTTCGTCCAGGTCCTTGAGGGCCTCCTCGCCAAGATTGGGGATGTCCCTGGTGATCTCTTCCGGCCCCAGCTTTGTGTCCCTTGCCTCGACGGTGAATTCCTCTATGTGGATGGAGGTGTACACGTCCTCCTTAACAAGCTTTTCGCTGAGAAGTATCGCGTCCTCAAAGTTATATCCGCCCCATGGCATGAAGGCAACCAGCACGTTTTTGCCAAGTGCCAGCTCGCCTTTTTCCGTGGAGGAGCCGTCGGCCAGGACATCGCCTTCCTGTATCTGCTCCCCAACGGACACTATGGGCCTCTGGTTGATCATCGTGGCCTGGTTGGAGCGCCGGAATTTTATAAGGTTGTAGATATCAACCCCGCCGTCCACAGATTTAACCACTATCCTCTCTGCCGAGGAGGACTCCACTATGCCGGCCCGTTTCGCAACAACCGCGGTACCGGAATCCCTTGCCACAACGCCTTCCATTCCCGTGCCTACAACGGGAGATTCCGGCTCCAGCAGCGGCACTGCCTGCCTCTGCATGTTGGAACCCATCAGCGCCCTGTTTGCGTCGTCATTTTCAAGAAACGGTATAAGGCTGGCCGATATGCCCACTATCTGCTTGGGCGACACGCCTATATACTGCACGTCTCCCGGGGCCACTATCTTGAAGTCCGCCCCGATGCGGGCAAATACCGCCTCGCCCTGTATGTGCCCCTTCTTATCCACGGGCGTAATGGGCTCCGCTATAACGTACTTCTCGCCCTCAACGGCCGAGAGGTAGTGCACCTTGTTGCTGACAACGCCGTTTTCCACCTTGCGGTACGGGGATTCGATGAACCCGTACTCGTTGACCCTGGCGTAGCTGGCCAAGGAGGTAATCAGACCGATGTTGGAGCCTTCCGGCGTCTCTACCGGGCATATGCGCGAGTAGTGGGTGGGATGCACGTCCCTCACCTCAAATCCTGCACGCTCCCTGGTAAGGCCGCCGGGGCCAAGGGCGGACAGCCTTCTTTTATGCGTTATCTCTGAAAGTGGGTTCGTCTGGTCCATGAACTGCGAAAGCTGGCTGGACCCGAAGAACTCCTTTACCGCCGCTATCACCGGCTTGGCGTTTACAAGGTCATGCGGAGTGGTCTCTTCCAGCTCGGTAAGGGTCATCTTCTCCCGCACCGCCTTCTCCATCCTCACAAGCCCTATCCTGAATTGGTTTTCGATAAGCTCGCCAACCGCCCTGATACGGCGGTTGCCCAGATGGTCTATATCGTCCACCTCGCCCTTGCCGGAACGAAGCAGTAGAAGATAGCGCACTATCTCAACAATGTCCTTGTCCGTAAGGACCTTTGTCTCCAGATCCACGTCTATGCCCAGGCGCTTGTTTATCTTGAGCCTGCCCACCGGGGAGAGGTCGTAGCGCTTGGGGTCGAAGAACAGCCCGTTGAAGAGCTCTCTGGCGTCCCTTAATGTGGGGGGCTCGCCGGGCTTCAGCTTCTTGTATATCTCTATCAACGCCTCGTTATCGTTGGTCACCTTGTCCGTAATCAGGGTGTCTCTTAAGGAAGAGAGGTAATGTATATTGTCTATAAAGAGGAGTTCGAGGCCTTTTACTCCCATTTTTATGATGCGTTCAATGGCCTCCTCTCTTAGCTCCTCGTTGCTTTCCACGATTATTTCGCCCGTTTCGGGGTCTATTATGTCCTTCAGGGTAATCCTGCCCTTGAGGTCGTCCTTTACAAGCGGTATCTCGGAGACCCCGGACGAGAGCATCCTCTTTATGGCCCCGCGGGTTATCTTGCCGCCTTCCCTTACCACAACCTCTCCCGTGCCGGGCAGCGTGATATTCTCAGGGGAACGGAAGCCCACCAGCACCTCGCTTACCTCGCGTGAGAGCTTGCCGTCCTTTATGACGATCTTCTCTATGGGGTAAAAGGTCTTGAGCAGGTCCTCATTTGTATAGCCCAGGGCCTTCAGCACTATCGTTGCGGGCAGTTTCTTGCGCCTGTCTATGCGGACGTACAGCAGGTCCTTGGTGTCGAACTCGAAATCAAGCCAGGAACCCCTGGCCGGGATGACCCTTGCGGAATAAAGCAGCCTCCCGCTGGCGTGCGTCTTTCCCTTGTCATGACTGAAAAATACGCCCGCGGAGCGGTGGAGCTGGCTTACTATGACCCTCTCGGTGCCGTTTATTATGAAAGTGCCGGTGTCGGTCATGAGGGGTATTTCCCCTATGTAAACCTCCTGCTCCCTGGCCTCCTTGAGCCTCTTCTGGTCGCCGGTGTTCTCAAATATGTTAAGGCGGATTTTTATCCTGAGCGGCGCGGCATAGGTGATCCCCTTCTGGAGGCAGTCCCTCGGGGTGAATTTTGGGTCGCCCACAATATAGCCCAGATATTCTATCGAGGCCGTTTCGTTGTAATCGAATATTGGAAATACGCTCTTCAGGGCAGACTGGAGCCCTACGTCTTTCCTCTGGTCCGGCTGGACGTCCTTCTGCAGGAACTCCGCATAGGACGCTATCTGCGTTTCGATCAGGTGGGGCACCTGTATGATGGGCGGGACCTTCCCGAAATCGACTCTCTCTCTTAAAACCCTTGCCATGCTTCTCCTTTTACTTGCGTTTTATTGGAGCCATCCAAAAAGGGGAATAATCCCCATCCGGTTTCGCCCGGGACCCTCTTTTTTATGAAGGGGGCGGAGAAAAGCCCGCCCCCTTTTATACCTTGAAAAACGGCTTATTTGACCTCCACGGCCGCGCCCTGCTCCTCGAGCTTGGCCTTCATGTTGGCCGCATCTTCCTTGGATACGCCCGTCTTCACCGGCTTGGGGGCCGTGTCCACAAGTTCCTTGGCTTCTTTAAGACCAAGGCCAGTCAGTTCCCTGACCACCTTGATTACCTGTATCTTCTTGTCGCCGGAGGAAGCCAGTATCACATCAAAGCTGGTCTTCTCCTCGGCTGCGGCCGGGGCAGCGCCGCCGGCAGCCGGGGCCGCCGCCATAGCAACGGGGGCCGCCGCGGTAACGCCATAACGCTCCTCGAACTCCTTTATGAACTTGGACATATCAAGTACGGACATGTTGTCTATGAATTCAAAAACCTGATCTTTTGTAACGGACATTTACTTTCAAACCTCCTTGGTTCTCTTTAAAGCCGGCCTTACGAGCCAGACTGTTCTTTTTTCGCCAAAAGGGCGTTCATAGCATAACCAAAAGAAGACACCGTGGCCTGCAAGGCCCCGGCCATCTTCGACATCGGCGCGGAAAAAGCGCCCGCCATCATGGAAAGCAGCACCGGCCTGGCCGGCAGGCTGGCAATTGACTTAAGCTCAGCAACATCCACAAGCTGGCCTTCTACAACGGCCGCTATGGGCTTGAGTTTTTCGTTCTTCGCCGAGTACTTTACTATGCCCTGGGCCACTTTTACCGGATCGTCATACCCGATGGCAATGCCAACGGGGCCGGAGAAATGGTCCTTGGCCACGCCAACAGGCGTGCCGTCGGAAGCTATCCTGGCCAAGGTATTTTTTACAACCTTGAACCGGACACCCAGGCCGCTCAAATCTTTTCTGAGCTCGTAAAGCTCCGCCACGGTCATTCCCTGGTAATGGGTAATCACCGCGCCCTTTGCCTTGGCGAACTCTTCTTTCAGGCCTTCTATGGCCTGTCCTTTTTCCTGCTTGTTCATGCCCCTCCTTTCCCAGAGACCAGGAGGACTGATAAAAAACCGAGTCCTGTTCCGCTGCCCGCGGCAATATGTCCCGCGGCGTCTCGGCAGGTGGCCGCGCACGGGCGGCGATTAAGGAGGCTCTCTGCTGAAGGCCTCCGCCTGCTGTCTCTGACCTGTATTGAACCGGGCAAGGCCCGGGGAAAAACTGAAATCAAAAGCCCTTCTATATAATCCGCGGCCATTCGCCGCGATATAACTTACTGTTTCCCGAACGAGGAAACGTCTATCTTCACGCCTGGCCCCATGGTGGAAGCCACGGAAACCTTCTTGAGGTACTTGCCCTTGGAAGTAGAGGGCTTCGCTTTAACCAGCGCCTCTATGGCTGTGGTGGCATTGTCCGCCAGGGCGTCCTGGCTGAAAGATGCCTTGCCAACTATCATGTGCACGTTTCCCGCTTTGTCCACCTTGAAATCGGACTTGCCGGCTTTTATTTCCTTTACCGCCTTGCCCACATCGAAAGTTACGGTGCCAAGCTTGGGGTTTGGCATAAGGCCTCTGGGGCCAAGCACTTTACCCAGCTTGCCAACCATGCCCATAACGTCGGGTGTGGCGACGGCCTTGTCGAAATCGAACCAGCCCTGCTGTATCTTCTCCACCAGATCCTCGGCCCCGGCAAAATCGGCCCCGGCGTCGCGGGCCTCCTTCTCCTTTTCGCCCTTGGCGAAGACCACAACCTTTACCGTTTTGCCGATGCCGTGAGGCAGGGCCACCGTGCCCCTTACCATCTGATCAGACTTCTTGGGGTCCACGCCAAGCCTGATAGCCAGCTCGACAGTTTCATCGAACTTGGCTTTGGCGTTGACTTTCACTACACCAAGGGCCTCTTTAAGCTGGTATTCCTTATCGGCTTCGTATGTTTTTTTAGCGTCCAAAAGTTTCTTGCCGGCCATTTTTCTATAAACCCCCTATAACCTGAAACTGGCTGCGCCAGCCGCTTTTATTCAACATCTACGCCCATGCTGCGGGCAGTCCCACGCACCATCTGCATCGCGCTTTCCAGAGAGGACGCGTTCAAGTCCGGCATCTTGGTGGCGGCGATCTCTTTCACCTGGGCCTCGGTTATCCGGCCCACCTTGTCCTTGCCGGAGGTGCCGGAGCCTTTCAGTATCCCCGCGGCCTTCTTAATCAGCTCCGAAGCGGGCGGAGTCTTCAGGATGAACGTAAAGCTCCTGTCCGCATATATCGTGAGCACAACCGGTATTATCGTATCGCCAAGCGGCGCGGTCTGCGCGTTAAAGGCCTTGCAGAACTCCATTATATTGACGCCGTGGGGGCCCAGCGCGGGGCCTACCGGCGGCGCGGGATTGGCCTTCCCCGCCGGGATCTGAAGCTTAACCATCGCCGTTACTTCTTTCTTAGCCATCTAGTATCTCCCTCTTGCCTCGTTAAATTGCGTATCAGGTCTTTTCAACCTGGAAAAAACTCAGCTCAACGGGCGTCTGCCGGCCGAAGATGCTGACCATTACCTTAAGCTTGCCATGGTCCATGTCCACGTCTTCGACGTAGCCCGAGAAGTTCGTGAACGGCCCATCCGTTATCCTCAGCACGTCGCCCTGCTCAAACTGCATCTTCACCTGCGGGGCCACGCCCTTTTCAACCTGCTGTACTATCATCTCAACTTCTTCCTCGGGTATGGGCACCGGCTTGGTGCCGCCCACAAAACTTGTCACCCTCGGGATGCTCTTTATAAGGTGCCAGGTCTCGTCGTCCAGTTCCATTTCCACCAGGATGTAGCCCGGAAAGAACTTGCGCTCCGATTCCTTCTTCTTGCCGCTTTTAAGCTGGATCACCTTCTCCGTGGGCACCATGACCTTGGCTATCTTCTCATCCAGCCCAAGCCTTTTGGACTTGTCCTCTATCGAGGTTTTCACCTTCTCCTCAAAACCCGAATATGTATGCACCACATACCACTGTTTCGCCACGTTCTACCTCAAAAGGGCCTGGACAAGCTTGGCCAGGGCCATATCAATTACGCCCAGGAATACTGAAATAACCACCACCGAGACGATAACTACCCAGGTGGAGCCTATCAGTTCGTCCTTGGACGGAAATACCACCTTCTTGATCTCCACTTTCACGTCGCGCAGAAACTGCTTTAACTTCTGCATGCCCTCGGACTCATCCTTTCATGCCCGGTATTGAAATCCAGCCTTTCACGTCCTGTGGCGGCGGAAACTGTACCGTTCCCGCAGTAAGACAAACAGGCCAGGAGGGATTCGAACCCCCAACCCTCGGATTTGGAGTCCGACGCTCTGCCAATTAGAGCTACTGGCCTAAATTCAAGGATCACGGAACAAAACGCAGAGGCCGGGGAAAAGTTTTTCCTGAAATTCATGCTTTCCATTTCCCTGCACCCGGTCCTTATCGTCCAGCGCCTTGTTACGCCTTTGTCTCCTTGTGCGCCGTATGCTTGCGGCAGTGCCGGCAATACTTGCTGATCTCAAGCTTGTCCGGCGTGTTCTTTTTGTTCTTCATAGTCGAGTAATTCCTGTTTTTGCACTCGGTGCACTGGAGTAAAAGTATTATCCTCATTTATCCTGTCTCCGTCCTTTATTCCTGTATCGCCGTAACCACGCCGGCCCCGACAGTCCTGCCGCCTTCGCGGATGGCGAACCTAAGCCCTTCTTCCATGGCCACAGGCCCGATAAGCTCCACCTGGAAGGTCACGTTGTCGCCGGGCATCACCATCTCCACGCCGTCGGGCAGCTTCACCACGCCGGTAACGTCTGTGGTCCTGAAATAGAACTGCGGCCTGTACCCGTTAAAAAACGGAGTGTGCCTGCCGCCTTCTTCCTTGGTCAGTATATATACTTCGGCCTTGAACCTGGTGTGCGGGGTTATAGAACCCGGCTTCGCCAGAACCTGCCCGCGCTCCACGTCCTCTTTGCCGATACCCCTTAAAAGCACGCCGATGTTGTCGCCGGCGCGCCCTTCGTCCAAGAGCTTCCTGAACATCTCGATGCCGGTGGCAACCGTCTTCTTGGTCTCGCCGAAGCCCACTATCTCAACTTCGTCGCCTACCTTGATTATCCCTCTTTCCATCCTGCCGGTAACAACCGTGCCCCTGCCGGAGATGCTGAACACGTCTTCAACAGGCATAAGGAAGGGCTTGTCTATTGCCCTTTCAGGCGTGGGGATGTAGGAATCTATGGCCGCCATCAGTTCGTATATCGGCTTGTAAGCCTCATTGCCGGGATCGTCCGCGGCCTCGATCGCTTTGAGCGCGCTGCCCTTCACTATCGGTATCTGATCGCCGGGGAAACCGTATTTGCTCAGCAGTTCACGGACTTCCAGCTCCACAAGATCCAGAAGTTCCGGGTCGTCCACCATGTCCACCTTGTTCATGAACACTACTATATACGGCACGCCAACCTGCCTGGCCAGAAGGATATGCTCCCTGGTCTGCGGCATCGGGCCGTCAGCCGCGCTTACCACCAGTATCGCGCCGTCCATCTGCGCCGCGCCGGTGATCATGTTCTTTATATAGTCCGCGTGGCCGGGGCAGTCCACGTGGGCATAGTGCCTGTTGTCGGTCTCGTACTCAACGTGGGCGGTGGCTATTGTTATACCCCTTGCCCTTTCCTCCGGCGCGTTGTCGATAGAATCGTAAGACCGGAAGTTGGCCATCCCCTTCAGGCCCATCGCCTTCGTTATGGCCGCCGTGAGCGTGGTCTTGCCGTGGTCCACGTGGCCTATCGTGCCAACATTGGCATGGGGCTTTACCCTTTCAAACTTCGCCTTCGCCATTA
>JAKAKS010000027.1 GCA_021813405.1 Nitrospirota bacterium | reverse complement strand
AAAGGTCCCTGGTAGACTACCAGGTCGATAGGCTGGAGGTATAAGCACAGTAATGTGTTCAGCCGACCAGTACTAATAGACCGTGTGGCTTGACCCATTTATCACTTCCCCCGTCTTCAAATCCCCCGTTCTTCATATGAAATTCAAAAAAAACAAGTAAAATTGCGCAAATTGGGGTGCAAATCCTTTTGTTTTCTGCTATGATTACTATGGCGGAAATTCTCTTAAACAACCGGGGTGCTTAATTTTGAAAGAAAAAGATATTTTTGAAGAAATTATCGACATGGGCAAGAGGCGGGGGGTTCTCACCTATGACGAAATCAATGAAGCGCTGCCCTCCGAATATTTCTCTCCGGACGAGATAGAAGAGCTGATGGACCTCCTTCAGGACATGGGCGTGAAGGTGGTGGACTACGAGGAAGGGGCCATTGAGGAGATCGAGCCCGAAGAGGTGGAGGTTGAGGAGTACGAGAAAACCGAGGACCTTGTTCAGGCCTATTTTCATTCGATGGGCAACATCTCCATCCTTACAAAGGATGAGGAGACCGAGCTTGCCAAAAAACTGGAGCAGGGCAAACTGATTATTAAAGAGATCGTCAGCACTCTGCCCATGTTCAAGCGGATAGAGTCCTCCATAGACCTGGAAGAAGAAGGCATAACGGAAGAGGAAAGGGCCGAAGAGGCTATCAGAAAAACAATGGCCAGGCTTGAGGAACTGCTGGAAAAAATATTCGAGACGGACCGCAAACTGGGCAGGCATAAGAGCCTCAAAGACTTGAAAAAAACCGTAAAGGAAAAAAGCCAGAAGGGCGTCACAAGCAAAAAACTGGAACTGCTGGCCAAGGACGTGCAGCAGGAATATAAAAAGATAGAGGCCGAGATCGGGGTTAAGATGGAAACGCTGCGGATCCACTGGGACCGCCTGCAGAAGGCAAATACCCTTGTGCGTGAGGCCAAGAACGAGCTTATTACCAGGAACCTGAGGCTGGTTGTTAATATTGCTAAGAATTACGTTGGCAGGGGCCTGCCTCTGCTGGATCTTATACAGGAAGGCAACATAGGTCTGATGAAGGCCGTCGACAAATTCAAGTATGAGAAGGGCTTCAAGTTTTCCACCTATGCCACGTGGTGGATACGCCAAGCCATAACCCGAGCCCTTATAGACCAGACCAAGACTATCAGGGTGCCTGTGCACATGATGGAGTTTTACAACCGGGTGACCAAGGCCTCTAGGGAGCTTACGCACCAGCTTGGGCGCGAACCTTCCAATGAGGAATTAGCTGCAAAGCTTGTTGTTCCGGTGAGAAAGGTGGACGAGGTGTTCAGGGCCATTCAGGATCCTATTGCCCTCCAGACGCCTATTGGTGACGAGGACACCGAACTGGAGGACTTTATCGGTGACAAGAACAGCCCGTCTCCTTATGTGGACGCCGAAAAATCGGAGATATCGGAGCAGATACAGGGAATCCTTAAGACGCTTACCCCAAAAGAAGAAAAAGTAATCCGGATGCGTTTTGGCATCGGAACGGACCGTGACCATACTCTTGAAGAGGTTGGCAGGTATCTCTCTATCACCCGCGAAAGGGTGCGCCAGATAGAGGCCAAGGCGTTACGCAAACTGAAGCACCCCAGCCGCCTGAGGGCTTTAAAGAACCTGGGCTAAAAAAGACGGTAATTCAAGCCCCCAAAAGACAATTGTTTTTGGGGGCTTTTGATTTACAATATGGACGATTAGGGAATCGCTTTTTGTTTTATTCTTGTCCGCCCTCCGCTTGCGCCGCTCTGTTTAATGCGCACAGGACTGCCTTGAAAGAGGCCACGTCTATATTGGGATCGATCCCAGCGCCCCAATAATCTTCATGCTCCTTGTCTTCTATTTTTATATATGCGGCACCCTTTGCGCAGGCGCCTTTATCAAGTGCTTGCTCGTGATCTGTTAATCGGCGTGCAAAACTGACCCGCCTCAGCATATTCTGCATTCTCTCTGTAGTTCATTACAGAGGGGAGCCAAAGAAAGGGGATGCTGATAGTGGAGACGATTCGTAAGATTCGAGTAGCGCATCACAGGGATGGGAAGTCAATCGGGCAGATAGCCCGGGATTTTAACCTATCCAGAAACACCATAAAGAAGGTAATCCGGGGGAATTCCACGGAATTTACTTATGACCGCAAGATCCAACCCCTGCCGGAATTAGGACTTTTTGAGGGGTCCCTGGCGGCCTATCTTGAGGCCGGCAGGGTTTTACCCAGGCGGCAGCAGCGGACGTCCGTGGTTCTTTTTGAAGAGTTGCAAAGGGAAGGTTTCGAAGGGGGTTACGACAGCGTCAGGCGCTACGTTCAGAAATGGCGGAAGCAAGAGGAAGGCAAAAAGGGTTACGGCATACATTCCGCAGACCTTCTCCCCGGCAGAAGCGTTTCAGTTTGACTGGAGCCATGAGATGGTCGAACTGGGCGGGGTTGTGGTTACAGTTAAGGTGGCCCACTTCCGCCTCTGCTACAGCCGTATGCAGTTCTGCGTGGCTTATTTGCGCGAGAGCCTTGAGATGGTGCTCGATGCCCATGTCCGCGCCTTCGAATTCTTTGGCGGGAGTTGCCGTAAGGGTATTTACGATAACCTAAAGACGGTGGTCACAAAGATTCTGATGGGTAAAGACCGGCAGTTCAACCGCCGTTTCCAGAACCTGGCATCTCATTATCTGTTTGAGCCTGTTGCTTGTACCCCGGCAGCTGGCTGGGAGAAAGGCCAAGTGGAAAGCCAGGTAAAGTTCATTCGTCAGCGCCTTTTCGTGCCGCGCCCGAAGTTTGCCGGTATGGATGAATTGAACCATTGGCTCAAGGACCGCTGTCAAACCATTGCCGCTGGCCATCTGCATCCGGAGTTCAAGGATCAAACTGTTGCCGACTACTTTGCTCAGGAAAAGAAGCATCTTGTGGCCGTGAGTTCACCATTTGACGGCTACAAGGAGACACCGGCCCGCGTGGCGACTACGGCCCTGGTTTCCTATGACCGCAACCGATATAGCGTCAATGCCTCTGCTGTTGGCAGAACGGTTATGCTGCGGGCGTATGCCGGCCGGATCGTCATTGTCCACGAGGGCGAGGTGATTGGAGACCACCGGCGCCAGTTCGTCCGTGACAAGGCAGTTTATGACGCATGGCACTATCTTGAAGTATTGGAACACAAGCCCGGGGCGCTCCGAAACGGCGCTCCTTTCAGGGGATGGCAACTGCCTGAACCGCTTATGGAGATCAGGCAAACTCTGAGTAAGCGGTCCGATGGCGACCGGCAGTTCGTGGGCATTCCGGGGGCCGTAGCCCTTTATGGATTGGACGCCCTTGCCTCTGGGGTGGCCAGCCGGGATGTTGTGCTCAATATCCTCTCCCGTGCCCACGATGACCCTGAAATCTCCGAATGCGAAACATCCGCCGCCTGCCGGAACTTAAAATGCCGCCCCTTGCCAACTGCAGCCGTTACGATGAGCTCCTGACGGGAGGCGCTTATGCTGCGAGATAAACTCATAGAGGCGATGGGGAGTCTGAAGAGCGTCTTTGATGAAGTACGGCTCGATCTCGTGGTGTTAGATGAACTGGGATATCTGCCGTTTTCAAAAAACGGCGGCCAACTTCTGTTCCACCTGATATCCAGGCTCTACGAACGGACCTCCTTGCTGTTGTTTTTCGGATTAATCCGGCCCAAGTTTTCTGATTATTCCAACCTTTTCGAAATAGGCTGACCCGAAGGTCAGGGGGGCAGAGCCCCCTGCCTCAGATGATTTCTGTGGAAGCAATGCGGACGTGCTCCGCCGAGGCAACGTTGCATTTTTCCATGGCGGCCGCCATGAGTGCCCCTCGGGCAAGGTTATTTGCTCTCCTTAGAAGGCCCCCGGAGCCCTGGTGTATGGCAGTGATGGCCTGCTCGGCAAAGACGTTCTGTTTGCATCCCGCGATAACGAGATGATGTTGAAGGTACTGCGCCATCTCTTCCGAGCTTAGAGTTTCCATGTGGCTTCTTGCCACAACCCTTGAAGCCAGCGGCCGCGATTGCCTGAAGGTGAGATTGTCGATCAGGTTATTCTGGCCGGCCAGTATGATTGGCAGCACCGGCAGCGAATCTCCTTCAAACTGGGTCAGGGTATGGAGTTCAGCGAAGGCGTCCAGTCTTATAAGGGATGCCTCGTCTATTATGAGCACGGGTTTTCGTTTCTTGTGGACCAAGTCCAGAAGCGATGCCCTGATTATCTTGGTAAAAGCGGCTTTCGAGGAGCCTTTTGCGTTTATGTCCAGGGCGTAGCATATCTGCCTGTAGAGCTCGACGATTGTCCCCGACGTGGCCGTGACGTGCAGTATCTTGAACTCCGATGGATGCAGCTTCGAAGAAGCGTACCGCAGGGCCGAAGATTTGCCGCTTCCCACGTCGCCGGTTACGACGGCTATGGCCCCCAGATTTACCGCGAATGAGAACCGTTCCTGCACGCCTTTTAGCGAGGGGCTTTTCATCATGTCCTCCACCCGGATGTCTTGGGCGAAGGGCTCCTTCTTGAAACCGAAAAAGACCCTATAGCGCTCCGTCATTTCCTTCCTCCTTTTCCCGTCTTTGCCCAAAGAGATTGCCCCCGGTGTATCCGCCGGGATTGTCCCTGGCGTCAAGCCGGATAGTGTCCTTGTTGCGCCTTACACGGCAGTTTACGTTTACATCCAAGCCGGGGATGAAGCCATAGGTCTTGCCCCCGAAGGTGATCTCCACGCGCGCAGGATCGTGCTCATGATAAAGAAGGATTACCTGCTTGCCTATAAGTGAAACCGGCGCCTCGTACAGCCTGCCGTTAAGCGATATGGTCCTGTCCTTTGCCACCGTCCTTTTGGCGGCTTTTCTGAAATGATCCTCAAGGTCCTTCGGCGCCGGCCTGACGCATTCTATGTGCTCCTGGAAACGCAGGATCGGGGCCTGCCCGGTGATGCTGTGGACTCTTTCGTGATATCCTGAAACCCAGCGCTTTAGCGCCTCATTCATCGCGGGCAGAGTGGTCACCTTATGCGTGCTCAGAAACTGCTCTCTCACGGTGCGAAACCATCTTTCCATTTTTCCTTTATAATGTGAAGCTTCACATTATAAAGGTTATGGAAAGTCCGGGATAATGGAAAGTTGGTAACATGTTCTTAGTAAAACTCACTGCTTTTTAAGGCTGCCCCACAGTTTCTGGTTGAATCAACTTCGCATTATATTCCAATCTTTGAAACTGGCGTGTCAGTGCCAAGAGAACAGATTGGAGGTTTATTCA
>JAKAKS010000003.1 GCA_021813405.1 Nitrospirota bacterium | reverse complement strand
ATTCTTTAGGAAACCTTCATAATACCGGAATGGCCAGTAGCGCGAGTTAGAGGGTAAATCACGCACCCGCAAGCCATCCTACGTTCATGTCACTTTCTGGACGTAACTGGAAGGATTTCTGAAATACCCAGGGCTCTCTAGTGCTGTGAGAACTGTTGCCAGTAGAAACATTTGCGAAAATCCGGGGATGCCTTACTTAATTCGAATTCTCTTGGATTTAAGCCTTTGCCATTACCGGGAAACGCGTGGCGGTATGTGAGCGCAGTGGCCGAGCGAGCCATATCTGACCAGTGGCGCGGCGTTGGCCGTTTGCCGTATTCATGTAAGCCGCGGGGCACAGCCCTGAATTAATCGAAGCGAGACGAGGCCCAACCGGAGACGAACACCGCCCGCGAAAAAAAAGAGAGAAAAATACATACATAAACGCAATTGGGTGGCCGAAGTTTAAACTCAGCCCAACCCCATTGCACCCGTTCACGGGGAGTTGTTCATCTATCGAAAACAAACTGTGACGGCTGTCACGCTTGCTGAGGAAGCGGGACATGTTACAATGCCTCCGTGACGTGCGCTCTGAAGGCATTTATCCTTTTAAAGGAGGGCCGGATGCGGAAGGTATTTCTTCTGACGTTCCTTGCGTTTGTTTCTTTGTCTACGCTGGCCTGGGCAGGATGGCTTGAAGACGTAATGAAGCAGGCGGGTGTGTCATTAAACAGCAAGCCAGATCCTGACGACAGCACCATTGCGGCAGGGCTTCAGCAGGCGCTTTCTATTGGCGCAAAAAATGCGGTCAGGGGCGTTTCCCGCAAGGACGGTTATTTTGCCAACCTGGAGATCAAAATACTGATGCCCGGAAAAATCCGCAGAGTGGCCGATGTGCTGGTGGACATCGGGTTTCAAAAGCCGGTGGATGATTTTGTGCTGAGCATGAACAGGGCGGCCGAGAAAGCCGCGCCGGATGCGCTGCCTATTTTTGCAGACGCCATAAAGCAGATGACCTTTGCGGACGCGAAGAACATTCTGGATGGCGGTGATACAGCCGCAACGGAATATTTTCAGCGGAAAACGCGTGACAGGCTCTATAACGAATTCAAGCCCATTATTTCAGCCAGCATGGACCGGGTGGGATGCACGCGCTCTTACAAAATAATGATAGGGAAATATGAAGCCATGCCATTCATGGGCAAAAAATCCTTCGACCTGGATGACTATGTTACCAACAAGGCGCTTGACGGCCTTTTTTACGAACTGGGCCAGGAGGAAAAAAAGATCAGGACCGATCCCGCCGCCAGAGTGACAGACCTGCTGAGGCTGGTTTTCGGAAAATAGCGGCTGCCCCGGAAACTTCCGCCTTCAACCCCGCGCTGTAATCAAGCAATAAATGAATCAATTTCCAAATGGTTAATAAACCCAATAACTACTTGATTTATTAGGCATAAAATTATAATTGCTTTTTCCCGCTCTGTTGTATAAACTCCACATAGGTGAGTTGCTTTATCTAATGTATAAACCCTGTTTAGCTTAAAGGGGGTGCGGCATGGGTGAAGGCAAGGACCTGAGGGACTCATCTCCCACTGTTTATCAGGCCCTTAGGCAGCGCGGGGTTTCCAGAAGGGATTTCATGAAGTTCTGCTCCCTTATGGCAGCCACGCTGGCATTACCGGCCAGTTTTGCTCCGAAAATAGCCGAGGCTCTTGAAAAGGCCAAAAGGCCTTCTCTTGTGTGGCTGGAATTCCAGGACTGCTGCGGAAACACGGAATCATTCCTTAGGGCAAGCAATCCTACCGTTGTGGACATAGTTCTGGACGTCCTCTCCGTTGATTATCATGAGACCATAATGGCTCCGGCCGGCAAGGACGCGGAAAAATCCCTGCAGGACGTTGTAAAAAACCAGAAGGGCAAATATATATGCGTGGTAGAGGGCGCCATACCTACCAGGGACGGCGGCGTGTACTGCTGCGTGGGCGGGCGTGCCGCTATTGATATCGCCAAAGAGGTATGCGGCAATTCCCTTGCTACAATCGCCATGGGCGCCTGCGCCTGGGACGGCGGCATCCCCTCGGCCAACCCTAACCCAACGGGTGCCGTTGGGGTTAAGGACGTTATCAGCGGCGTGCCAATCATAAACCTGCCCGGCTGCCCGGCAAACGTTGTGAACCTTACAGGCACTGTTGTGCATTATCTGACCTTCGGCAGCCTGCCGCTTACCGACAACAACGGCGCGCCGCTTTTCGGGTATGGCACAAGGATACACGATGCCTGCCAGCGCAGGGCCCATTACGACGCGGGCCGGTACGTGCGCCAGTGGGGCGACGAGGGGCACCGCAACGGGTGGTGCCTGTATTACATGGGGTGCAAGGGGCCGGAGACATACAAGAACTGCCCTACCGCGCAATGGAACGACCGCACCAGCTGGCCGGTTGGCGCCGGCCACAACTGCATAGGGTGCGCCTCGCCCAAGTTCTGGGACACGATGACCCCGTTTTACAGCAGGCTTGCGGCCATACCAGGCTTTGGTGTGGAGTCCACGGCAGACAAGGTTGGGCTTGGGCTTGCCATTGCCACGGCGGCGGGCGTAACCGCGCACGCAATAGCCAGGGCCGGAAGAAAACATATTCGCCACGAGGATGAAGAAAAAACCGCTAAAACGGAGGGTAAATAATGCCAAAGATAGCGATCGATCCCGTTACGAGGATCGAAGGACATCTTAGGGTGGAGGCACAGGTGGACGGCGGGCAGGTGAAGGACGCGTGGGCGTCCAGCACCATGTTCAGGGGGATAGAACTGATCCTTAAAAACAGGGACCCGCGGGACGCCTGGGCATTCGCGCAGCGCATATGAGGGGTGTGAACAACGGTTCACGCCACCAGCTCCGTGCGAGCTGTCGAAAACGCGCTTGGCATAACGATACCCGATAACGCAAGGCTTATAAGGAACCTGATTACAGGCATCCAGTATGTGCAGGACCATACTATCCATTTCTACCACCTGCACGGGCTGGACTGGGTGGACCTGGTAAACGCTCTCAAGGCGGACCCTGCAAAAACATCGCAGCTGGCGCAGTCCATATCGGACTGGCACAATTCCAGCGCGGCCTATTTCAAGGGCGTGCAGGACAAGCTGAAGGCTTTTGCGGAGTCCGGCCAGCTGGGGCTGTACGCAAACGCGTACTGGGGCCATCCGGCCTACAAGCTTCCGCCGGAAGCCAATCTTATGGCCGTGGCCCATTACCTTGAGGCGCTGGACTGGCAGAAGGACGTTATCCGCATCCACGCCATCCTTGGCAGCAAGAACCCGCACGCGCAAACCTATCTTGTTGGGGGTATGGCGCTTGCAATCAATCCAAACAACGAGAGCACCTTTAACGCCAACCAGCTGGAGATGATGTCCCTTCTGGCCAAAAAAGCCGCTGATTTTGTGGAGAAGGTGTATGTGCCGGACCTGCTGGCCATAGCATCTTTTTACAAGGATTGGGCAGGGTACGGGGCTGGCGTGGGCAACTTCCTTGTGTACGGCGAATTCCCGAACGACAACGTCTCCAATACCGCCAACCTGTTTTTACCCAGGGGCGCTATATTCAACAGGGATTTGAGCAAGGTGCATCCGGTGGACCAGGCCAAGATAACCGAATACGTCACCCATTCCTGGTACGAATACAAGGAGGGCAATGCCGCCGGCAAGCATCCGTGGGACGGCGTTACCGATTACAAGTACAGCGGCCCGAAGCCGCCTTACGAGTTCCTGGACACGGACAAGAAATACAGCTGGGTTAAATCTCCAAGGTACGACGGCAAGCCTATGGAGGTTGGCCCGCTGGCAAGGATGCTTGTGGCCTACGCCTCCGGGCATCCGCAGGTAAAGCCAGTAGTTGATGCCGTGCTTAAGAAGCTTGGCGTTGGGCCCGGGGCCCTCTTTTCAACCCTGGGCAGGACGGCCGCCAGGGGCATAGAAACCCTTGTGGTGGCGCAGAAGCTGCCGGACTGGATAGAGCAGCTTGCGGACAATATAAAGAAGGGCGACCTGCGGATACACGACCAGTCCAAATGGGAGCCTTCCTCGTGGCCCTCCGAAGCCAAGGGCTATGGCTTCCATGAGGCCCCAAGAGGGGCGCTGGGCCACTGGGTGCGGATAAAGGACGCTAAGATAGCCAATTACCAGTGCGTTGTGCCGTCCACCTGGAATGCGTCTCCAAGGGACGCCAAGGGGCAGAGGGGGCCTTACGAGCAGGCGCTCCTTGGCACCCCGGTTGCCGAGCCGGATAAACCGCTGGAGATACTGAGAACGGTGCACTCGTTTGATCCTTGCCTGGCCTGCGCCGTGCACGTGACGGATATGGAGGGCAGGGTGGTTATAAAGGTAAAGGTGTCGTAAAAAACTATTTGTTTGCGCCAGGCCGCCTTGAACGCAGTGCCGGCTGGCCT
The DNA here is from genome assembly GCA_021813405.1 of Nitrospirota bacterium. Lineage (GTDB taxonomy): Bacteria > Nitrospirota > Thermodesulfovibrionia > Thermodesulfovibrionales > JdFR-88 > JAKAKS01. The sequence goes on along the minus strand of JAKAKS010000003.1, from coordinate 23,143 downwards.
GGCGCATTGAAGCAGAAAGAGAAGGGAGGATCCCATGGCAGAAGCGGCAGAAGTGCGAAGGCGGATTTACGTATGGGAATTCCCCGTGAGGCTTTCGCACTGGGTAAACGTGATGGCCATAACAGTGCTCTCCGTGACGGGGCTCTATATCGGCACCCCGTTTCTGTATCCCGTTTCCGATCAGAGCTTTACGATGGGGTGGATGAGGTTTTTGCACCTCACCGCCGGCTATGCTTTCCTGATGATGATTGCGCTGAGGGTGTACTGGAGCTTCGCTGGCAATAAATATTCAAACTGGCGGGTGTTCGTGCCGCGCTCCAAAAGCCAGGTGCAGGACCTGAAGGAGGTAACCAATTATTATCTTTTTAAAAGGAGCACGCCCCCTTATGACGAGGGGCACACAGCGTGCGCGGCCTTCGCGTATTTCCTGCTTTTCCTGATCTTTCTGTTCCAGATAGTCTCCGGGTTTGCGCTGTTTAACAATGACTCGCATACGGCGGTACATTTTATCCTGGGGGGCTGGCTTGCCAACCTGATGAACATAAAGACCATCAGGTTCTGGCACCACATGCTGATGTACCCCATATGGGCATTTGTGATAGTGCATATTTACCTGAGCCTCCTGATGGACAGTTCCGGCAAAAACGGCCTGCTGGGTTCCATCTTCGGCGGGTATAAATTCATGGCTGGCAGGGGATGAAAACGGAAACAAAGAAAACCGTAGTGCTTGGCATTGGCAACCTGCTTATGCGGGATGAGGGAGCCGGGGTCCATGCAGTGGGAGTATTGAGGGAGAATTTTTCATTTCCTCCTGGAGTGACCGTCATGGACGGTGGGACCATGGGCCTCGACCTTCTCTATTTCCTTGAGGGCGCAGACAGGCTGCTGATGATGGACGCTGTGGCCTCGGGGGCGCAGCCCGGCGCCGTAAGGATGTTTGAAGGAAGCGAGATTCCGCCTTCGGCCTGGGGCAAGTACTCGGTGCACCAGATAGGCCTTCAGGACCTTGTTACCGCGATGAGGCTTACCGGGCAGGAGCCGCCCGAGATATGCCTTGCAGGGATTGAGCCCAAAGAGGTGCGCCTGGACATCGGCCTTTCTGCCGAGGTTGAAGCGGGCCTGCCCGCGCTTATTGATGCGGTTGTGAAAAAACTGGATAATTGGGGCGTGAAGGCGATCCCTGAAAAAAAGACGGATCTGAAATTTGAAATTTCAAATCTCAGATTAACCTGATGTGCCTTGCAATCCCATCCAGGGTAGTGGACAAGAACGGCTTTATAGCCACGGTGGACGTTTACGGGGCCAGGAAAAAGGTGAGCCTGATGCTTTTGCCGGAAGATGCTTTTGTTGGCGATTACGTTCTGGTGCACGCCGGTTTCGCCATCCAGAAGATAGACGAACAGGCCGCGGCGGAGGCCGCAACGCTTCTGAATGAGTACCTGGAAAAGCTGGAGCAAGAGGGTTAATCTTCAGGTATTTTGCAGGGCCCCTGAAATTGTCCGTATCCGCTCCATAACCTCCTTGTAATCCCTTGGATTTTCACTTAAACTAATTCCCATGCTTTCATTTGCGGCCATACTTGCCGGCGGGGAGAACACCAGGATAGGCCGCCCCAAGGCGCTGCTGGAAATCGGCGGCAAGCCCCTGATCCAAAGGACGCTGGATTTGCTTGGAGGGCGTTTTATGCGGGTGGCGGTAAGCACGAATTCACCGGAGGAGTATTTCCGGTTTGGCGCTCCGCTGGTGGGGGACGTTTATAACGTCAGATGCCCCATGTCCGGCATATTCTCCGCCCTGTACTGGTCCGGCGCGGAAGAGGCGTTCATAACCGCCTGCGACATGCCTTTTATCAGCCCTGCCGTTATGGACATGCTGATTGCCAGGTATACGGAGCTAAAGCGCGAAAAAGGCCGCAGGCTCGGCGCGCTTGTGCCGCGGTGGAACGGCCTGCCGGAGCCGCTGCTGGCAATATATTCTTCCGAGTGCCTGCCCGCCATGGAAGCGCATATATTATCCGGCAGGACGGGTATACCGGAATTGCTTGAAGATGTGGGCGCGGCATACCTGGATGAGGCTGAAATAATGAAGGTTGATCCCGACGGCGCCAGTTTCTTTAACATGAACACACCTCAGGATGTTCAAAATGCGCTTGCCTATCAGGATGCGATGATCAAGCAGGCCAATTGATGGGCGATTTACTGATAATAATCCTTATAGCTGTCCTCGTATTCGGCAAGGGCAGGGCCGCGCAGGCCAAGCGCGATTTAGGCGATACGGTCAGGAGTTTTAAAAAAGGGCTCTATCCGGACGAGATAAACATCACACCCGGCAGGAAAGAGGTTGAAAAGCGCTGATGGACAGGGGGCCGGAGGCGGTTATAGACCTGGCCGCGCTAAGGCATAACCTTAACGCTCTTTCGAAGGCGGCCGGAAAACCGGTTATTGCGGTGGTGAAGGCTGATGCCTACGGCCACGGGGCAATCGAGGTTGCCAGGGTGCTGGAAAAAGAGAAAGGGAAGGTTTTTGCCCTTGCCGTGGCGTTTCTGTCCGAGGCAAAACATCTCCGGGAGGCCGGGATAAAACTTCCCATACTTGTCCTTTTTGATAACGAGGCCCCGGAGGAGTTTATAAAATACGGCCTCACGCCTGTGCTGCAATCCGTGAAGGCGGCCAGGGCTTTTTCAAAGAAGGCATTGTCCATGGGCGTTGAACTCCGGGCGCATGTGAAGATAGACACCGGCATGGGCAGGATGGGTATACCCTGGGCCGGGGCGCAACAGGCGCTTTCGGAGATAATCCCGCTTCGCGGCATCAAGATGGAAGGGCTTATGAGCCACATATCGGAGTCCGCCCCCGGCGAGATCGATTTTGCCAGGTTTCAGATAGGCAGGTTCAGGCAGCTCAAGAGGGACCTTGCGGCAAAAGGTATAAAGCCGCTGTGCCATGTAGCGGGCAGTGCGTCCGCCCTGATATTGCCTGAGGCGAGGATGGACGCGGTGAGGGTAGGCCTGCTGATGTACGGCGGGCGGCCGTATGTTTCCGCCGCCGGGGTTTTCAAGCCGGTTATGAAAGTGAAAAGCAGGCTTATACTGGCCAAGAAAATGAAGAAAGGCGAGGCGGTAAGCTACGACCGCACCTTCATAGCAACCAGGAATTCGGTTATAGGCGTGGCCGCCGTGGGCTACGCCGACGGCTATTGCCGGGCCCTTTCAAACAGGGCGCACATGCTTGTGAAGGGACAAAGGGCGCCTGTATGCGGCCGCGTGTGCATGGATTTGACCGTGCTGGACATAACCGGCCTGTCCGGGGCGGCTGAGGGCGCGGAAGCTGTGCTGCTTGGAGGCGGGCTTACCGCGTCCGAGCTGGCGGAATGGGCCGGGACAAATCCTTACGAGATCATGACGTCTCTTGGCAGGGGCGCCAGGAGGTCCTACGTTGTATAACTTCCTGCTGGCCCTGGGGCAGACACTTATACGCTTCACAAAGATTACCGGCGAGATAGTCTTGCTGATGTGGGCCGTGCTGCGGGAATTCCTTCTACCCCCGTACGAGATAAAAAACACATTCAAGCAGGCCATGGAGATTGGCATAAAAAGCGTGCCGGTGGCATTGGTGACAGCCGTATTTACGGGTATGGTGCTTGCCTTGCAGACCGTTACCGGGTTCAAGCGTTTTGGCGCGGAATCGCTGGTTGGCTCGGTTGTGGCGCTATCGATGACAAGGGAGATGGGCCCGGTGCTTACGGGGCTTGTAGTGGCGGGCAGGGCTGGCGCCGCAATGGCGGCGGAGCTTGGCACGATGAGGGTTACGGAGCAGATAGACGCGCTGGAGACCCTGGCCGTAAAGCCGGTGAAGTATCTTGTTACCCCCAGGTTCACTTCGGCCCTATTCATGATGCCGGCGCTTACCATATTGTCCGATTTCGTCGGGATACTTGGAGGTTATGCTGTTGCCGTGTGGCTTTTCGGGATGAGCTCCGTCCTGTACTGGCACAGGGCATGGGACAACCTGGAGCTTAGCGATATTTACAACGGGCTGATAAAGGCCGCTTTCTTCGGGGGGGCGGTGGCCATTGTCAGCTGCTATAAGGGATTTTATACGGAAGGCGGCGCGGAGGGCGTGGGAAAGGCAACCACCGGGGCCGTGGTGATTTCGTTCATGACCATACTTATCTCGGATTATTTCCTTACTGCGTGGCTTTTTAAATGATAGAGATAGCAGGGCTTACAAAGAGCTTTGGCCCAAACCAGGTGCTGCGGGGCGTGAATTTGACTGTGCAGGCAGGAGACAGCATGGTTGTTATCGGTGGCAGCGGCTCTGGAAAAAGCGTGCTGATTAAACATATAATAGGGCTGCTCAGGCCGGATGCGGGGATGGTGCTGATTGACGGGACAGACATATCCACCCTCAAAGACAAAGAGCTGTATGAAATACGCAGGAAATTCGGAATGCTCTTCCAGGGAGCGGCGCTTTTCGATTCCATGTCCGTATGGGAGAATGTTGGTTTTGCACTGTTGCGCAGCGGGATGCGGGAAAGGGAAGCCAAAGTGGTGGCAATAGAAAAGCTGAGGCTTGTGGGCCTGAAAGACGTTGAGGACAAGATGCCTTCCGAGCTTTCCGGAGGCATGCGGAAAAGGGTTGGGCTGGCCCGCGCCATCGCGCACAACCCCGAGATACTGCTTTATGACGAGCCGACAACCGGGCTGGATCCGATACTGGCGGACTCCATTAACGAGCTTATAATCAGGATGCGGGAGAAGATGAAAGTGACTTCCGTGGCCATCACTCACGATATGCACAGCGCCTACAGGATTGCCGACAGGATTGCCATGCTGTTTGAAGGGCGCATAGTGCAGGAAGGCACGCCGGACGAGATAAAAAACACCTCAAACGATTTAGTGAAACAATTCATAACCGGAAGCGCCCAGGGGCCCATAAAAGTGGAAGGGATATCATTCTAGTGAAGACACCCACAGAGGTAAAAGTAGGCATTTTTGCGCTGCTGGTGCTGGCGCTTCTTTCCCTCATGACTTTCTGGGTGGGCGGGTTCAACTGGCTGCGGAAACCTGGCTATAAGGTATATGTGTATTTCAATAACGCTGGCGGCCTGGACAAGAAAAGCCGCATCCGTGTGGCAGGCGTTGAGGCCGGCCAGATTGAGGACATCAGGCTTGAGGGCGACAAGGCCCGGCTTACGCTGAGGGTGAGCCCCAAGGTGACGCTTTATTCCGACGCCTCGGCCTCCATCAAATCGATGGGCCTGCTGGGGGAAAAATATCTTGAACTGAAGACAGGTTCGGTCCCGCCGCGGCTGAAGGACGGAGACACCATAAAGAACGTGCAGGAAGTGGTGGACGTAGACGATATGCTCAGGAGATTGTCCAGCCTCTCGGAAGGGGTAAACACGCTTATCTCCAGGGCCAACCAGGTGCTTTCGCCGGAGCAGGTAAAGGCCTTGCAGGACTCTATACTCAGCCTGCGCGACCTTATGAGGAACGCAAACGAGGCGCTGGTTGTTAATGACAGGAAGATCAGGGACACCCTGGATTATGCAAACAACATGGTGCGCACCATGGACCACATGGTTAAATACAACCAGCAGAACATAGATGAGATAATCGCCAATATAAAGAATATCTCGGATACCATCAGGCAAAACGCGCCGGAGATAGCGGGCAACCTGCGGCAGACCAGCTCCGACATTAAAAACCTTGTTGCATCAAACGGCCGGCAGTTGACATCCATCATGAACAACACAAGCATGATAACGAACGACCTGGCCGGCGGCAAGGGGACACTGGGCAAGCTGCTTACGGACGACAGCCTGTATAACAGCGCAAGCTCTACCATGAAGAGCCTTGGTACCACCCTGGGCGCGGTAAACAGGTTCAAGCTGTATCTGGACTTCCAGGGGCTTTACATGACCAAGCTGCATGATACAAAAGGGCGCTTCCTGCTTACCCTTGCCCCTAATCCGAATAAGTATTACATCATCGGCGTTACTTCCACGCCCGTGCTGCGGGCCACAACGTCTTCATATCTGACCACAGGCACAAGCACCGCCGACATTACTACCACCACTATCGAAAAGAGGATCCTGCTTACCGCGCAATATGCGCGCAGGTTCAAAAATACAGCGATAAGGCTGGGCGTTACGGAGAACACGTTCGGGTTAGGGGTGGACCAGTTCCTGAAAAATGACAAGCTGAAGCTGTCGCTGGACGCATACGACTTCTCCAAGAACGAGGCGTTTGCCAATCACCCGCACATAACGATAGGGGGCGACTACAAGCTGTTTAAATACCTCTATCTTTCGGCCGGGTACGACGACATCCTGAACCAGCGGTACAGGGGGCCGTATTTTGGCGCCGGCATACGCTTCGAGGATGAGGACCTGAAGTACCTTCTGGGTTCCGCCCCAACAAAGTATTAGCGCCTGTCTCAAAAGCGTTTCAAAATCAATTTTGAGACAGGCGCTATTAAGGCGCATGATTGCCCGCAATTGAGGCGGCATTAATATAAATCTTCTCCTGATCTTCCTTTGGATTGATAGTTGCCTTCCCCGGTAAATTTACCTTGCATCCCAAAGAAATTTTCTATTAAAATGATAGGCCATGCTTATTCCTTTCCCTTGCAGGTTGCACAGGCTGGCGCTGCCCGCAAGAGCGCGGATTTCATATATCATGAGAACCGGCGCGGCCGCGCTTGCAATCCTGGGTGTCATGTCTTGCACACAAAAACAGGCTGTTAAACCGGAGGCTGTTAGCTTGGTACAGGCGAAATCCCGGATATTTCCGGTTTTCGCCAATTCCGAAGCGCAAGCTGGCGGGCAGAAATTTGAGATCAGGCCCCAGCCTGTCCGGATTGAAAGCTGGGGAAATGAGAAATATGTGACCTTGGATTTCGATAACGCCGGTTTATCCGCGGTCTTATCCGTCATCGGGCGGGCGCTTGGTGTAAATTACCAGGCAGCCCGGGGTGTAAGCGGCAGGCTGACAGCCCGGTCATATGAAAGATTTCCGGAAAAATACCTTTCGGATGTCTTTAGAAGCGTGCTGGAGATAAACGGGCTGCGAGCGGTTAGGCAAGGGGCTTCCTGCAAGGTTGTGCGGACAAATAAAACGGCGCTTGTGCCCGGCGCTGTAACCCAGATAATCCCGCTCGATTACGTAAAGGCGGCAGACATAGCCGGAAAGATCAGGCAACTTATGCCGCGGGACACGGAGGTTGTTATATATGAGCCCGCCAACCTTGTTATAGCCGTTTCCACGCCGCACGGCATTGCCAGGCTGATGAACATTGTAAGCGCCCTTGATGTCCCTTTTGCCGAAAAAGACAGGGAGCATACATTTGTATATTACGTTGAAAACGGCGACGCCAAAAAACTGGCGGATGCGATAACAAGGGTGTATTCAGAGGAGGGCCGGGCCTGGTTTGCATCTGCACGCGTCAAATCGCGTGGGAGGGCCCGCGAGAGCTATTACCAGCAAAACATGCCCCAGCCCGCCATCATCCCCGGAAGCCCGATGGTTACGGCTTACGGCGAGGTAAACGCCATCATAATAAAAGGCACCCCCCGCCAGTACCTTTCGGTGCTGGGGCTTTTAAAGGGCCTTGACGTTCCTGAAAAGCAGGTGCTGATAGACGTTTTGGAGGCGGAAGTAAAACTTGGCCCCGATACCACCCAGTTTGGCCTGGAATGGCTGCTGAAGGCCAATGCGGGCAAGTTCGGGCTTCAGGGCGGATTTGCCGACGGCAATGTTTTTGTGGACCCTTCAACCCCTTCCGGGCTGAACGTAAACCCGCCTGCAAACGGCGGCTTTACAGGCTCCGCTCTTACCCTGAGCCCGATGGGAAGCATCAACCTGGCGGCGTTTCTGACGGCGCTTCAGAACGAAGGCAGGCTGGACGTGCTGGCCAGCCCTCATGTGCTGGCGGTTGACGGCCAGGCGGCAGACATTGCAATAGGTGACGAGGTGCCCGTGGCAACGGGGCTTATGCAGCAGCCCAGCGCCACTATCAGCAATACGCTTGTGTCCTCCGGGCAGATCCGCTACAAGACCATCGGCAAATTGCTGTCGGTGGTCCCTCATATAACCGAAGACGGCAAGGTCAGCCTTCAGCTCAGCCTGGAAGTAAGCGATCTGGGCGCCACCGTGCCTATTGCCGGGCAGACTTTTCAGGCATTTACCGCCAAGAAGGCCGACACCACCGCTATTGTGGAAAACGGGCACACGCTGCTTATAGGCGGCCTGATGAGCGAATCCAGGCAGATCAGCAGAAGCGGCGTTCCTTTTCTGGACAATATCCCCATATTGGGAAATCTCTTCTCCTTCAATACGAAGACTTATGAAAAAGACGAGCTGATCGTGCTGGTTACCCCTTATGTGGTTTCAAGCCGCGATGAGGCCGACGCCCTTACCGCCCGGTTCACCAACAGGATAAGAATAATCCGGGGTATGGGGAAGACGGATCTCTGATTGCGGCGGATAATCAGAAAGTTTTTTTCCGCTGCACAGTCTTAACCACTCCGTTTTGCAAGTTCCCCCGAATGGGAGATTGTCAAATCTTGCGTGGTCACATAGAGTTTATCCTATGAATCGCAGCGTCCCTTGTCCCTGAAAACTGAACCCGGCTTTAACACAATTTAACTGCTTCTGGAGGGAGAACTGCATGAATGGGAACAACGGCAACGTGCTGATTGTTGATGACGAGCCTAACTCTGTGAAAGCGCTTTCCGCCATCTTGTCCGGCGAGGGATACCGGATATACAATTCCCCGGATGTTGACCGCGCCAGAAAGATCATCGGCAACCGTGACCTTGACGCTGTGATAACCGATCTTATGGCGCCAGACGGCGCGGATGGCATGCGGCTGTTCCGCTACGTTAAGGAGAATTACCCCGATATCCCCGTTATATTCCTTACCGCCTGCGGAACAGTGGAGTCCGCCGTTCAATCGATAACATGCGGCGCCTATTACTACTTCCAGAAGCCCCCGGACTATATGAAGTTAAAAGGCATTCTCTCGCAGGCTGTTACCCAGAGAAAGATGAAGAAAAAAACCACGGCCGGCACCGGCGCCTTGAGCTTTGGAAATGACCCCGGCGCTGAAAGAATACTGGGGGAAAGCCGCCAGATAAGGCAGATCCTGGAAACCATGGCCGCAGTGAAGGACGTTTCAAGCAGCGTGCTTATCATAGGCGAGACCGGCACTGGCAAGGAACTTATAGCCAGGGGGCTTCATTTCAGCGGCAAGCGCAAGGATGGCCCGTTTATTGCTGTAAACTGCGCTGCAATACCAAGAGAGCTTATGGAATCCGAGTTGTTCGGTTTTGAAAAAGGCGCGTTCACCAACGCCATTGCCAGGAGAATAGGGAAGTTCGAGGAGGCCAGCGGGGGCACCATATTCCTTGACGAAGTGGGCGAGCTGGAGATGCCGCTTCAGGCAAAACTGCTTCGTGTGCTTCAGGAGAGGGAAGTGGAAAGGCTGGGCGGAAATCAGAGGGTGAAGATAGACGTGCGCGTGGTGGCGTCCACCAACAGGGACCTGGAAAAGGAAGTTGAGGCCGGGCGGTTCCGGCGCGACCTTTTCTACAGGATAAACATTGTTCAGATAGCCGTGCCGCCGCTCCGCACAAGAAGCGGCGACGTGCCGCTGCTGGCCGATTCATTTAACCGCGAGTTCTGCCAGCGCGAGGGCAAAAACCTCCGGCTCTCCGAGGAGGCCGCAGCCATACTTGCCGGCTACTCATGGCCTGGCAATATAAGGCAGCTAAGAAATGTGATCGAGCGCGCGGTAGTGCTGGCCCACGGCAGCGAAATAACCCGGAGGGACCTGCCCGAAAGTCTGCTTGAAACAGGCCACGAACCCCAGTTTGTCTGCGCGGAGCCGTCAACCACCGGAAAGACGCTCAGGCAGATTGAAAGCGAGGCTGTCATGAATGCGCTTGAAAGCAGCGGGGGCAATATCTCCGAGGCTTCAAGAAAACTGGGCATCTCCAGGAAAACGTTTTACAAGCGGCTGAGGGAGCAGATACAAACCCTTACGGCCGTTTGAGGGTGCCTTAACAGGGCCGTTGCGTTCCCGCCGCTGCCTGTCCGCGGCAATAATGATATACTTTTTTGAACGATGAGCTGGACTAATAAGGCCCTGCTGTGTCTTTGGCTTGTCCTGCAGCTTGCAGGTTTTTCGGGTGCAGCGGAAAAGCCATACGGGATAACCCGGCTGACAATGATGGACGCCGTGCGCGCCGCGCTTGAACGCAACCCCTCCATACGGATAGACAAGTTATCCATACAAGGCGCAATGGCGGACCTGCGGGCCAGGAAAGGGGCGTTCGACCCGGTTTTTGAAGGAAACGCGTACCACTCCTATGAAAAGACCGAGCCTCCAGTCATTATCTACAGCCCGCTTACCCTAACAACATATGGATCGCTTGGCTTTTCCGGCATCCTTCCGCCTGGCACGCGGTACAGCCTTGAATGGGAAAACCAGCTTATGCGGTACGGCGAGCAGTTCGGCCTCACGGTAAACCCTTATGTGCAGCAGGACTTGAAGCTCACGCTTACCCAGCCATTGCTGAAGGGCCTGTGGGCGCCGGCCCAGAAGACCCCGGTAAAAACTGCGGCCATCAGGCTGGACATCTCTACGCTTCAGGAGCGCAAGCGAGCGGAGGACATAGCCGTTTCCGCCGCCAGGGCGTACTGGCGGCTATACCAGAGCGCCAGGGAGCTGGATGTGGCTAGGCTGGCCCTGGAGCTGGCGCAGTCCATACTCTCTGACGTTCGCGGCAAGATACAGGCGGGGCAGCTTCCGGATGTTGACGAGTACGGCGCCGAAGCGGAGGTGTTTTCCAGGAACGAGGCTTTTGCCTCCGCTGAAAAGGAGTTCAAGGACTCACAGGATGGGTTGAGGGAGGTGATGAACCTGGGCGACTGGAACGGTGAGATTGTGGCCGTGGAGCCGCCGCACGCTATTACCCCGCAGGCCATGCCCGCCCTGAACGATGTGCTTTCCAGGAGGCCGGATTACCAGATAGCTGAAAAAGAGGCCTTGATAAAGAAAACGGACGCCCTGTTCCTTAAAAATCAAACCCTGCCGGAACTGGACGTGTATGGCTCCTCCGGCTTAAACGGGCTGAACTCCAACTACAACACGGCCCTGAGGGATTTCGGGTCCGGCAGTTTCCATTCCTGGGAGGTGGGCATCAATTTCAGCATACCCATAGGCAACAGGACGGCGCTTGGCAATTATGAAAAGGCTGTAACGGAGGGGGAAAAGGCCCTGGCCACGGTGGAGCAGCTGAAGCAGGCCATCGGGCGGCAAATACGTGAAGACAGGAGGGCCCTTCAGGTGGCCGCGCTTGTAAGCCAGGCGGCATCCAAAAAGGCCATTGCCGCCGGGAAACTCTTCGAAGGGGAAAAGGACCGGTTTTCCGTGGGACTGGCAACCACTACGGACCTGCTTAAGTACGAGGTGGACTACGCCAGGGCGCTCTCCGAAGAGAACAAGGCCAGGGTTGCGGCCATGATCGCCGCGCTGCAATATCAGAAGAGCACCGGTACGCTTCTTGACATGCTGCTGCCGCTGGCCGGGCAGTGATAAAAAGGTCTTTTTAAAAATAGATAGCGTCTCACTGCCCGAAACAGCAGATATTGTAAAAACTTATACGCTTGCGGCAAAATATGTAACTTGATGAAGGTCTGCGAGATATTCACCAGTATCCAGGGCGAGTCCAGCTATGCCGGGCACATATGCACTTTCATCCGGCTTTCCGGCTGCAACCTCAGATGCACCTACTGCGACACCCGGTATGCTTATGACGAGGGGACCGAGCTTACCGAATCCGAGATCATAAGCGAGGTTTCGATAGTTGGCGTGAACACCGTGGCCATAACCGGGGGCGAGCCGCTTCTGCAGGAAGATGTGTTTCACCTGGTTGAAAGGCTTATAAACCAGGGGCACAAGCTGCTAATCGAGACTAATGGCAGCGTCAGCATAAAAGACGTAGACCCGAGGGCCATCATAGTAATGGACGTTAAGACCCCCGGCAGCGGCATGGCCGAAGGGCTGGATTTATCCAATCTGAATTTTCTGAAGACGTTTGATGAAGTGAAATTCGTCATCACGGACAGGGCCGATTACGTCTGGTCCAGGGAATTTATTAAGGAGCAGAGGCTCCTTTCCAGGTGCAAGGTGCTCTTTTCCCCTGCGTTCGGAACCCTTGAGCCCGCGGCCCTGGCGGAGTGGATGATTGAAGACAGGCTGGACGTGCTGTTTAACCTGCAATTGCATAAATACATCTTCGGCCCCAACAGGCGCAGGGTATAAGCCTGTTGCCTTTTTTTTTGCCTTCCTTCTTTTCGTTGCCCCCTTTTCCCGGTTTTGAAATCGCATAATCATCTGTGCTTATGTATTGCCTATAGCCAGCCCCGGTATAAACGTATATACTCAGAAAAATACATAACTTAACCCGGAGGTAGACACTGTGAAAATTTTGTTTAGGCTTTTTTTATTCATTACGCTTCTGGCAGTTCCGGCGGCCTCCCGGGCCGCAACAAGAGCGGGCACAATTGAACTGACGCCTTTTCTGGGTTATTACGATCTGCATCATGCAAGCAAGATTGGCGGCGGTGTGCGACTTGGGTACAACCTCACGGATAATCTTGGGTTGGAGGCCGCCTATGACAGCATGGGTTCCAGCGGGGACCTGTACCATGCCGATGCCCTGTACAACTTCATGCCGGATAACACCATTGACCCGTTTGTCCTCGCGGGCACTGGCGTGGCCCATGTAAGGCCCGGAGCATATAACAGGGTTCTTGGCGAGCTGGGCGGCGGTGTTAAATACGCAATTAATAATTTTGTGGCGTTCAGGGTGGATGTACGTGACATGCAGGAAAAGTATAATGACTTTGTGACAACCGCTGGCTTTACATTTACATTAGGGCAGAAAAAGCGGACCGAAGCGCAATACGTGCCGCCGCCGGTCCCAAAACCCGCGCCAGCCCCGGCGCCAAAACCGCAGCCCCAGGCCGAAGCGCCCAAACCGGCGCCAACGCCAGTGCCCGCGCCCGCGCCAGCCCCGGCGCCACCTGTTAAGGTTGAAAAGGAGCGCATCGAGCTGAAGATACTTTTTGCCACCGACAAATGGTACATTAGGCCAAAATACATGGCCGAGGTAAAGAAGGCCGCCGATGAACTGAAAAAGTATCCTGACGCCACGGCGGAAATACAGGGATATACGGACAGCAGGGGTTCGGTCAAACATAATCTTAAGCTTTCCCAAAGGCGTGCCAACAGCGTGAAAGAGGCCCTGGTCAAAAAGTTCGGGATAGCTGCTTCGCGGCTGGCCGCAAAGGGGTATGGGGAATCCAACCCGGTGGCTTCCAACAAAACCGCGGAGGGCAGAAGGGAAAACCGCAGGACCGTCGTTGTTTTTTATGTAGAGAAAAAATAGCTGGCAAATAAAAAAGGGCGGCCGTTCAAATGAGCGGCCGGCCTTTTTTATTTAAGGCGAATCTTACAAAGCCCCTTCGTTCATCTCACCGGTCCTTATCCGGACAACTTCCTCCAGCGGGTATATGAATATCTTGCCGTCGCCGATTTCGCCAGTTCTGGCTGAATCGGCAATAATCTTTATGATTTCTTCAACGCGGGCGTCCGGCACGGCAACTTCTATTTTCATTTTGGGTAAAAATTTCACCTCGAAATGCGCCCCTCTGTAAACCTCCACGTTGCCCTTTTGGCGGCCAAAACCTTTCACCTCGGCAATGGTCATGCCGGTTATACCGGCCTTTACAAGCGCCTCTCTCACATCGTCCAGTTTGAAATGCTTTATTACCGCCGCGATCATTTTCACCGCCCAACCTCCGCAAGTAGTTTGTTTCATCTATTCTACAAAAATGTAGGACTTTTGGCGTAAAAATTTTAACTGGCAGGGTTATAATAAATAGACTTGAACAGAATACTTGTTTCCATACTGAAGGTCCTTGGAAAGCATGAGGGCTCTGTAACAGGTTCCAGGGAGATTGCGCGGGAACTGAAACCGATGGGTGTAAACCTGTCCGAACGGACCGTCCGCTATCATATGAAATTCCTGGACGAGTGCGGGTTTACGCAGCCGCTTGGCAAGGAGGGCAGGCTTATCACCGAGCGGGGGAAACAGGAGCTGGCAAAAGCCCTTGTATCCGACAGGCTTGGGTTCGTGATTGCCCGGATAGACACGCTCTCTTACCTGGCGGACTTCGACCCCAAATCCCTGAAGGGCAACGTTATACTCAATATTTCCTATATCGACCAGGGCCGCTTTGATGAGGCCCTTCAGATAATGAAACCCGTGTTTTCGTCCCCATACATAATGAGCGGCAAGGTGGCCGTGGCAAAGGCGGGCCAGTCACTTGGCGATGTGTATGTTCCCGAGGGGAAAGTTGCGTTTGGCACCGTGTGCAGCGTGACCATAAACGGTATTCTGTTAAAAGCGGGAATACCAGTTACCTCGCGCTTCGGCGGAGTCCTGGAGATAGCGGAGAAGGCCCCAAGCAGGTTTCTTTCGCTCATAAGCTACGAGGGTTCCTCGCTGGACCCCCTTGAGGTGTTCATAAGAAGCGGCATGACCGATGTTTCCGGAGCTGCGGGCAGCGGCGACGGCAGGGTGCTTGCCAGCTTCAGGGAGATTCCGGCCGTCTGCATGGAGCGCGCCTGCAGGCTTGCCGAAAACATCAAAGGCAAGGGGATAGGCGGGGTGCTGAAGATTGGCCAGCCAAGTAGTCCGCTGTTCGAGGTGCCGGTTGGGGTAGACAGGGCGGGGGTGGCCATAATAGGCGGGCTGAATCCCATTGCGGCCCTGCAGGAGGCGGGCATCCCGGCTGAGAGCAAGGCAATGTCTACGCTTTATGAGTATTCCGCGCTTGTTCCGTTTGAGAATCTGCTATAAATTTTGGTTTTACCGGGTTTTCTATGGGTAGGGCGAAGCGGCCCTTGCTGTTTATTTGCGGCGTTCGCCGATATGCCTGAACCTTAATAGCCGGGTTTTACTTTTTTCGCGGGGCGGTGTTCGTCTTTGTTGGGGCCGCCTCTCACCTTATACAAGCCTTGCGGCATTACCAGCGCCGGAGCTGATTCCAGCAAGGCGCTTGCAGACGCACGCACGCGCGGCCAACTGCACTCACTACCGCTCCAGCATTACCAGGTACTTCAAAGACAGACCCAAACGGCTAATACAAGAGCCCTTATTAACCCGCAGGGAAGCCTGAAGGCCAAAATTTTTATGGGGAATGCCTTAGTGTGAAGCTGTCTAGGCCGTGGCCTTTTCCGGTTTGAAAAACCGCAGCAGTTCCAAATGAAAGATAAAATTGACCAGTTTTTCCATGCCGGCACCAAGCAATACAGACGAAATTATGAAAGCAAGGATTGAAATGTAATTGCCGGAGTGCAGATAATCTCTGAAGAATTTTTCTAAGAAGACCAGGAAAGGATCATGGAACAGATAGATGCCGTACGAATATTTCCCTACCCATCTGAGTATCGGGTTCTCCAGGATAAACCTGGCAATGTAAGGCAGCCGGTATGCGCCCGCGATTATCGATGCACTTGCAAGAGGCATCACAAGAGGCAACCCCGCTGTAATCTGCCCCGCTGTTAAAATAAATATGGAAGCGCACCCTGCAAATATAAAAATGGCCGGGATTGCCCTTTTCCAAACCCATGTTTCCGCACCGGCGTAGCCTGGCTCCAGAATTTTAAAAAGGCAGCCCAGCAATACGGCCAAAGGCACCGGGCTTATTTGAGAGAATATAGCCATGACGGATAATGCAATCAGGATGAATAAAAGTATCCTCTTTCTCTTTTCGTGTCCGGCGATCAGCACGTGCAATACGAAAAATAACAACGCATAAAGGATATAAAATTGCACTATTGCTTTCACAAACCATAAATGGGTGAGCCCTGTCAGGGTGTCATTGGGCTTGAAGCTGTGCAGCATGAAAAAATACGGCAGGACCGACGCCTTCGGGTTCCAGCTGGCAAGAAGATCATTATCAACAGTGGTCCTTTGGGTTAAAGCAATTACGCTGTTTTTGTTCAATATGGGGCTGGCAAGTCCAAAACCCGCAAGGCTGCCATCGAGTTCCCTGGAAGCATTTTCACCGTAATAAAGGCGGGCCAAATTCCGCTCTTTATTTATCAAAAGGGTGGCTTTTTCGCCGTTCTTTTTTTCCAGGGAGTAAAAATTGCCCGGAATAATAACCTGGTCTACTGTCCACACAGTTTTTGGAATTTTTATTATGTCCGTCCTTTTGACGGCAACGTCAGGGAAAGAACGATTTACCATTAAAACCGTTAAAAGCAGCAGGAAGTAAAGCGGCAGTATTTTGAGCGCCCGTTTTTTCAGGAAACCGGCGATGCTGAATTTGCCGGAAACTTCCAATAACAACCCGGTGATGAAAAAACCGCTTAAAACAAAAAAAATATCTACAGGGAAGGGAAGCAATTTATAGATTAGGTAATATAGGAAACTGCCGTAACCGGTTAAACTCCAGGAATGCCAGTATACAGCATGTCCCAGTACAATCCAAAGGATTGCAATGCCGCGCCAGCCGTCGAATGCAGGGTAGTAACCACGGTTTGTTTCCGGCATTTCTGGATTCTAACATAGTGAAGTAACCTGTCTCAATCCTCTGGTACGGCGTACCGCCAATCAGCAAACGGAACGTAAAAAAGGCCCTCCCTCCGAGGAGGTGAAGGGAGGGCCCGGTGAAACGCTTAAATAAAAAGGCTGGTCTGCGCGGACTGGGCGAACTCCACGAACCTGTCGGCATCTGCCACTTCGATGCCATCCACCAGGTCCTCTTTCTTGTAGCCCATCATCTGCATCGTTGCCGAACAGGCCACGAATTTCACCCCGGCGTCCCTGCACATTTGCAGCATCTCCGGTATGCCGGCCCAGTTGATGTTTTTTGCAAGCTGAGGAAGCACTTCCATGCCGGCAGGCGGCGGGATCTGCCGGTTTCTTTCCTTATGAAGGATATTAATGCCTCCGAAAGCAAAGAAAATGCGCACATCTGTATCCAGGGCGGCGGCAGTTGCCCCGAGCACCAGTGGGGCGTAGGCCATGTCCAGTGTGCCCTTGCTGGCGATGATGGCCATCGATTTACCTTTTGCGTTTTCAGCCATGCAGTGCGTCCTCCTTAAGGTGAAATTTTATTCATATTACCAGACGGGCATATATTTATCAATAAGTTTCGAAACTTGTTGACTATAACCTCCGTTGCGAATAAGATTTTCCTGTGAGAGCCAGGAGGGCGCAGGCTGTATTAACCATTCATCCGGCCAGGCCGGAGCAGACAAAGGAGGCCCGCATGATACGCGCAAAATATATCATGTGCCGGAGGGCTGCGGTGAAGCAGGACGCCATAGGCAGGGATGTTGTTTTCAAGCTTATGGGCACGGGATGTCCAGGGGTGCCAGTGGTGGACGAACATATGAAGGTCATAGGCATTGTAACATCCTTCGATATCCTGAAGGCGCTTCGCAGCGGGGCCGGAATTGACAACCTTACCGCTGAAAAGATAATGTCCAAAGCACCGCGGTGCGCGGATGCGGATACTCCGCTTGAAAAGCTGATTGACGTGCTGATAGATAACAATTATACGATTATCCCCATCACCAGTAATGAAAAGCTTGTGGGCATTGTGAGCCGTAATGAGATACTTGAGGCGTATGTGGAGCCGCACCTGTTTCAGGCTTACGATCAATAGCTCAGGTTAAAAAAGGCCGGGTGGGCCGGGCCTTCGGCCCGGCCGCTCAAACAGACTGATCAGCGGCGTAAAAAAACCGCCGGGTTCAGGCGTGAGCAGAATGTGAGAGGTACTTCCGGAATTCGTCCTGGAAATTATCGCTGAGAACACCGGTGCCCATGGCGGCCTTTATCTCCTCCACGCTCCAGAACCGCAATTCGTCAATCTCGTCTGGATCGTAACGGAGTTTTTCATCTTCCCAGAGCGCCTTGTAGGTGTGTACCAACTCGGTCTCATACGGATTGGTATGTATATATTTATAAATTAAGCATGTCTTGAGATCAACGCCAAGTTCCTCGCGCATCTCGCGGGCGGCCGCCTCTTCCAGTTGCTCGCCGGGGTCCACATGGCCGCCGACGGAGGTGTCCCATCTGCCGGGGGCCACGTCCTTGCTCATCGAACGCTTCTGAAGGAGGATGCGGCCGTCCTTATCCAGCACAAGCACGTGGACAACCCTGTGCATGAGGGCCGGGTTGCCGTGTACGCGAGAGCGCGGCGCTATGCCCAGCACCTGGCCCGCTTCGTTCACTATTTCTATCATCTCTTCTTTCAATTTTTTCCATCTCTCCCCTGATTTTTTGATATATTGTAAAATCCATTCTGCCCGGAAAGCAATTCAGGGCAAACCAAAACGAATATGAAAGAAAAAAATTACTATGGGGCCGTTGCTCTTTCACTGCTGCTTGCGGCGAATCTGCTTAACTATATGGACCGGCAGGTGCTGTATGCGGTTTTCCCGCTTGTGAAGGCCGGCCTGAAACTGTCTGACACCGCCCTGGGGCTTCTGGGCAGTGCGTTTATGGCCTTCTATATGGTGTCCGCTCCGGTTTTCGGCTTTTTGGCCGGCAGGATTGGGAAGGCGAAGATGGCCGCCAGCGGATTGCTGATTTGGAGCCTTTCCACTCTTGGTTCCGGCGTGTCGGCCACTTATGGGCAGTTATTGGCTTCGCGGACGGCTGTTGGAGTGGGCGAGGCCAGCTTCGGCACTGTGTCGCCCGGCATTATCTCCGGGCTGTACGGGCCGGAAAAACGGGGCAGGGCGCTTTCCCTTTTTTATCTTGCAATACCGGTTGGAAGCGCCCTTGGGTACATACTGGGCGGTATCGCCGGGCGGGCGCTGGGCTGGAAGGCCGCGTTTCTTCTGGCGGGGGTGCCGGGGCTTATGCTTGTGCTGCCCGTTTATTTGCTGCATGGCCGCACAGAAGCTCCGCTGAAGACTAAAATGAGGCCGGATTTATCAGCCTACGCGGCACTGTTTAAAAACCGTGCCTTTTTGGTAAATACCCTGGCAATGGCCGCGATGACGTTTGCGCTTGGCGGGCTTGCCCAATGGATGCCCACCTTTCTGGTGCGCAATTATGGGCTTGATGTAGCCAGGGGGAATACTGTTTTCGGGCTGATAACTGTTACGGCTGGCATTACGGGCACGCTTGCGGGCGGTTGGCTTGGCGATCATTTCAGGGGAAAAGCAGGCGAGGGCTATGCGTATGTCTCCGGCCTGGGGCTTCTGATCGGTGCGCCTGTGGCCCTTTATGCAATATTTTCGCCCTCTGCCGCATGGTGCTTTCGCGCGGTTTTTGTTGCTGAATTCCTGCTTTTCCTGAATACAGGCCCACTAAACGCCCTGATAGCGGAGGTGGCAGGCCCGAAAATAATAGCCATGGCCTTTGCCGTTAATATTTTTTTTATTCATGCGCTTGGCGACGCGCTGTCTCCGGCAATGATCGGGGCGCTTTCAGACAGGTTAGGGCTGAAAACTGCGTTGATCAGCGCACCGGCGGCATTCGTCATCTCCGGCGCGCTTTGCTTCTGGTGCGCCAATGTGGTAAAAGGCGGTAATAAAAGAGGTTATAATAGTTAGATGGAACCTGTTATTGACGAAGAAAAATGCATTGGATGCGGGAATTGCCAGGAGGTCTGTCCGGCTGTTTTCCATCTGAACGAAACTATCGGGAAGGCCGAGGTCCTGGATCCGGACTGCGACCTGGCAGGTTGTTGCGAGGCCGCGGCGGAGAACTGCCCGGTTGAAGCCATTACCCTACGCTAAAATCAGTCCGCCGGTCATTTACCCAAAAGTAAACCCGGGGTGCGGGGTACCCCGGGTTCGGTGCCTTACGAGGGGGAGGGTACACCTCGTTGAAGGCTTATTTATTTTAGCAACTTGTTTATTTATTAGTCAATAACACCTGAAGCAAATCCAATGCCTTCTGATTTATAATAAAAGCGCAGCGAAGGAGGCATAAATGAATAACCGGTCCGCAATCATATTGCTTTTTCTGGCCCTCACGGCATTCAGCTGCCAGGGTAACTCCGCTTCATCTTTAAACAAGACCGTCCTGAGTACGGCTAATGAAATTAAGGCCCTGAATACAATAACGCAGCAGGACAGCAAGAACGTTGTGGCATGGAGGAAGCTTGGCAACTCTTATATGGATGCCGGCAGGTATAACGAAGCGATAAGCGCCTTCAGCCATGTTGTTGAGCTTACCCCGGACAATCTGAATGTGGCGGTGGATATGGGCACTTGCTACAGGTATGCCGGAATGCCGGACAGGGCGGTCCAGATATACAGGAAAGTGCTTTCAGTGGACCCGGCCAACCGGCACGCAATGAAAAATCTTGGTATAGTGCTTGCCTATGACCTGAAGAAAAACAGCGAGGCCGCTGCTGATTTTGAAAAATACCTTGCGGCGTACCCTGACGACCCTGATGCCGATGCCATAAGGCAGGAGATAATCAGTCTGCGGAAGCAGTAACCGGCTAAGGGCGGCCTAGCCTTTCATGCTTTTAATGAGGCGTTCGTATTTTTCCGCCCCAACGCATTCCTTGGCAGCCGGGCACCACATTATGCAGCTTGTCTTTAAGTCCCTGGAGATCGTCTTTCCGCAGCCGGCGCATTGCGTATCCGGCTCGTCGGACCATATCTCGCTGGCCTTGCCGCAAAAGTAGCACCGTATCTCTTCCGGATACGGGGTCCGTATCTCACTGCTTCCCGGACAGGTTTCCTTTAACATGATTATAGTTTCCTTCTTTTAGGCGCCCGTTTTCCATGACCGGCATCATACTGCCCGTCCCAGCGTCTGTAAAGATCATGGTCAATACCTGCGCTGTCCAGGAGCTTGCCAACAAAAAAGCCTGTCATTTCATCGATTGTCCGCGGCCCTGGATAAAAAGCCGCAACGGGCGGGGCTATGATTACGCCAATCTTCGCAAGCTTCAGCATGTTCTCCAGATGAATCGGACTGAATGGCATCTCCCGGGGGCAGATTATAAGCTTCCGGCCTTCCTTGATGCAGACGTCGGCAGCGCGTTCTATAACATTTGCTGCATATCCGCAGGCCAGAGCCGAAAGTGATTTCATGGAGCAGGGCGCAACAAACATCCCTTCTGTTTTGAAAGAGCCGCTGGCAACAGGCGCCCAAAGTTCGGTGCTTTCGTAATAAAACAGGTGCTCCCGGTTTCCAAAATGCCGGGCCAATGCATTTACCGCCTCTTTTTTTGTGTTGCCGATGTCAAGCCCGGTTTCATCCCGGATAATATTTTTCGCCTGGCCGGAGACAGCCATGTGCACCTCAAACCCTTTCTCAAGGAGAGCGCCCGCCAGCTTCAATCCGATTTCAGGTCCGCTGGCCCCGGTTATTCCAACTATGTATCTTTTTTTTGCCATTTGAGCCTTTCAATATTATACGGAATTTAAAAAAGGCACGCTGCATGGAATGTATCTCAAGTAAACGAACATGTTACTTTTTTATCCATCATTCATTGCGCTAACGCCTGGCTTCCAGGCTTGCGTAAAAAATTATAAATCCGTACAGTTGCCCTAAAAATCATTGAATTTCCGCAGGCTTGTTTTTACTCCGGATAAACCATGACTGGCCATGCTTTGGCGAAAAAACGCGCCGGGTATGTAGATTGCAAAGCCAGGTTTGGCGTTTTAACGTGCGTCCAGGTTTACATGCGTTTTTGCAAGGGTTATTTCTGCAACCAGGAGGGTTCATGAAAATTATCAGGGTTATGGCGGCATGTGTTTTTTGCATTGCGCTGGCATTTGGCCCGGCCGGCTGCAAGGGCAGCGGCGGCAGCTCCAGCAGTTCCGGTTCCAGTTCCGGGACAGCACCCTCGCCGGGTTCAGGATTTGTTCTGCTGCCGCAGGACATGCAATCTGACAACACCGGCTTGTCAAACAGCGTTCTGCAGGCCGTACAGCTTTTTGATTCCAACGGCACGGCATTATCCACGCCTACTATGACCACAGTGCCATATAATGGCGTGGGAGATATTGACGGCGCCGCGCTTACGCCCGACGGCACACACGGTGTATTTGTGGACAGCGGCAACAACCTTATGGCTTTCTTCACCATGCAAAACGGCCTTGCTCAGGAAACTACCGGGTTGGCGCCCATGTTCATTCCCTATAAGCAGTACGGCGGTGATGAGGACTCCGTGGCCCTCGTCAACAGCGGCGATGAAGCCATCGTCTCAACCGATTACAGCAACGAGCTTATTCTGATATCCGGCATCAACTCCAAAAACCCCAAGCCTGCCGAAATCATCAGCACCAGCGGATACCGTGACGGCATTGTGCTTTCGGATGACAACAAGGTGATGCTGGCCCGCGGCCAGACAGGGCTGGACGTTTTTGCCGTAAACTCAATCTCAACCCAGCCGGGAAATATTGTTGGCGGCGGGATGGTATCCCACAGCTTCAACCTGGTTATTACCATGGCCGGACTTGGGGAGACAACTACTGATGAGGCAGGCCGGGATGGCATGGACATCAGCCCATCGGATTCCAGCCGCGCTGTTATAATAAAAAATGCCACCGGCAGCAGTCAAAGCACTGTAACCCTTTTGACCGGCCTGCCCTCGGCCCCGCAAAGCGGCACCCCGGTGCCGATAAACGATAATGTCCATTGCGTTGCTGTGTCAGGCGATTTGGCGGTAGTGGGCACGGACAACGGGCTTGCAATGTTCAATGGCGTTTCTTCCGGCCCGCTTTCGTATGTGGGCAGCATCAGCTCGTATAACGCCAGCAACGGTGCTCCGGTGTCCCTGGGAAAGATAACCACGGTGCGGATAACCTCAAACGGCAATTATGCCATCGCCGGGGATTTTACAAACGGCCAGGTACTTACAATCCCGATAAGCTCCACCGGTTTCCAGAGTCCAGTGGGTAAACTTACCGGGGTGCAGGTGCCGTACAGCGACGAGATGATGATCCACTAGGGGCTGTCCAGTCCCTAGTACGGGAAGTGGCCGCGCCCACGGCCTCTTCCCTTTCCTATTCCAGCCGCAGGGCGGCTATCGGATCCATCTGAGTGGCTTTCCATGCCGGGTAAATCCCGG
>JAKAKS010000030.1 GCA_021813405.1 Nitrospirota bacterium | reverse complement strand
AAAAAAGAGAGGCAGGCCAGTGTTATAAAAAAGCAGTCTGCGCAACGGCCCATAAACTCATGAGGGTGATCTTTGCCCTGCTTTCCCAAAAAGTCTATTTTTCGGCGGAGTGTAGATAGTTGACAGTTATCCTCACCAGGCGACCGCTAGAAAAAGATGCGGACTTCGGGACCTAACCCGCTCCGCTGCCCAAGCACCTGACCAACATTTTTCAAAGGAAACAGACGGTTTGCATCAAGCATCTCATTGAATTTAACATCCAATTGGATGTATAATGAAAACAGGCATTTGGCAAGAATGAAATTTATCGTCAATTATTGGCATAAGCCTTCGGGCAAAGCTCCCGTTGAGGAGTATATTGACGATATAGACAGTTTGGAGGAACGCGCCGATCTTCTTTCAACGCTTAAGGGAATTCAAGAGAATGGAACGGAGGCCGTTGGGGTTGTTTTCAGGCAGATAGATGGCAAATTGTGGGAGCTAAAAATCCGGACGCATGGGAATCAGCACCGGATATTCTATGTCGTCGTTCATGGCAAAGAAATATATTTGCTTCATGCATACCTGAAAAAAACCCCAAAAGCCCCGTTGAAAGAGATCGAGACTGCAAAGCAGAGGATGAAATTATTAATGGAGGATCATAAATGAAAAGCGACCTTGACAAACATATTGAAAAACAGCTCAGGAATAAAGAATTTAAGTTATACTTCGATAAGTCGGACGCCAAGAGAAAAATTGCCCAGGAAATAGCTCTCATTCGGAAGGCGCAGCATATTTCTCAGGCGCAATTAGCCAAGGAAGTAAGCACTAGCCAGCAGGTAATCTCGCGGCTTGAAAGTCCTGAAGACAAACGGATGCCGTCCATGGAACTTCTTGACCGTGTTGCACGAGCGCTCAAACGCAAACTGGTCATATCATTGCAGCCATGACTATTTGGCTCGGAATCAAGTATTGCCCACAGCACGCACAGCAATTGTATTTATTCCGAGGCCAGCAAAGTCTACTTCTTAAAATTATCAATATCGCGTGATCCTGACACTAGGAATTTAAATGGGCTGATTTTTCTCAGCTTCAGGGTTTCGACCATGCTAAATAATATCAAATATTGTTGCATGCCGGCTGGAGATGATGCAGATTTGATTGCTCTTCTAAAGTCTGCAACTCGTTTAAGTGAATGCTCAGCATTGTTATTATTCCATGGTATCCCGTCATGATTTAAGAAAGTGAACAATTTATCTTTATATTTTTTAAATCTTTTTTGATATCCTTGTACGGCCTCCGAATGGAATTTACTATCTGACACTTGTTCAATAAAAGCCGTTGCGGTCTTGCTATGTCTGCTTAAATACCGTTTCTTTAGCCCAAATCTGTCAATGGTTTCTATAATCGACTTCAAAATAAAAGTAAATTCTTTACATAACATCTGCAGTTCATTATCAAACTGATTTTTAAACAAATCATTGTTCATATCTCTAATGAGATGAATCAAGCATTTCTGCTGCTTGCATTCCATTCCATCATATGCTGAATAGAAATCAGAAATCAAAATACCATCGAAACCATTCAAAACCTCCCTGAGTATTTTCCCCTCTCGGCTTTCTGAATAGACATATACCACTTCTTCATGGTTGGAAAATGACCATACATAACAAGATTCTCCTTTTCCCGAATCGCCGATTATATTGACCTTGGTTTCATCGACATTGACGAACGTTCCGGTCTTTATTTTTTCAATTAAGTCTTGATACACCGGCCGATAATATTCAGCTGCATTAATTTTAATTCGACCAATAGAATTTCGATTCATATTTAAATCGAATATTTCATGAAGCTGTTGCGAGATTGCTTCAAAAGAATTCAATAGAACAATAAGTTGGTAAACAACCCACCCAATAAGAGAATGTCCATATTTTTTATAGTTTTCTTTCTTCAGCTTATTTTTTTCATTCAGGGTTTTCTTACAAGCTATACATCGATACCGTGAAGTGATATATCTAACAAAATTTTTTTTAATTCCTGAATTCATTATTTTTAAATCGTAAATTATGGTTGAGTAATAACCGTGTTTATAAGGCATAAAAGCCCCACAATGCGGACATTCAAGAGGTCGTTTAAAATGAATTTTCTTCTTTTTTATAACTTTGTGCTTCCTTAGTTTCTTTTCTCGTTGAATACTGGTTCTCACGGCAGGACTTGTTCTAAGATATACGCGATTTCTCTGATAATCGAAATAAGCACAATTATTTATTTTATTGAGTTCAGGAAAGAAGAAATTTATATTTCCGTACCTAGGACGTATATCTTGCATTTCATCCGTAAATATTAAATGCGCAGATTTTTTATCTTTAGCGCCATCGCAAATATGCAGTATGGCATTTTCCACGAGGCCAAGGGCTTTGCAGTCCTCATTATTATAGACAAGCAGGTTATTTTTAAATTGCGCCGAGGCTGTCCTCTCCCACTTATATCTCCACATAAGACTCTGAATGCCAGAGGCGTCCTTTGCGGTCCAATGGAATCCGAGATAGGCGGCAATGGCCTTCAAACTATTAGAATACACGGGAAAATATAATTGCCCGTGTATTGCTGATAAGATGTTGAATGAATTATCCCTCAATTTTTTCGATAATGGGCTAATGCCATAGAAACGTTCCATTTGTTTCATATATCTAGATTCGAAACTGCCGTAATGATAAACGGTAAAATCTTCAAATTTATCGATAATTCCTAATAATTCATTCCAATTCCTAAGCTCATCTGATTTGTTGTCAGCCCAAAATTGAAATGATTTCGTCTCATCTTTTGAGCATATCAGGCATCCAATCAAATAGTAAAAGGGAGCATCAGGATCGCCTTCAATGTCTAGATATAATTTATTTGAAGTGCCCGGTAACTTGGGTTGATCAAAAACGTGTATTTTATTCGTCCTAATAGCAAGCGCTTGTAATGAATGGTCATGCTTTCTTAAGCGATGCTTGCCTTTTTTTCTCCTTGGTCGGAACGTATATGAATACTGAGTAGCAGTAAATATCCCCCTACTGTTCAGCTTCATAATTTCTTTTTTTGAAAGGCCTCTAATCAAGCTCACGTCATCTTTCTTAACGGCCTCATCATGGCAGCGATTTCTAAATTCACAGACGGGACAATGTGAATTTAGCATTAGCGGTGGCTGCCACTCGGAGCGGAAGGAAGTTATGTTACTAATTGTCTTTTCTGCGATACCGAATAACGGTCCTAATTTAATTTTTGCAATAGTATAAGCTGAACCATAAACGATTAGACCATGTTGCGGAATCCGTTTCTGCTTTTCGCCAAGAATTATTCCGCAGAAAGACAACAATAATTTATGTTCTTTGACGATTTTGTTTCCGGGTGAAAAAAGAACTGGAGCGTACTCGGGTCTCTTTAGATATTTCTTCTCCTTTTGACACGCTAATGCATGAAAAACGATATTTGATTTACTATCGCATAACACTGCATTTATAACAATGGAATATTGCTTTTTAAAAATATCATCAAAAAATGTCGGGTTATTCAAAATATGACCGGGATACCTACGAATCAAACTTTTTAGAGCTTCGTTTTTATAGTCATCGAATCGTTCCTTTAGAATTTGCTCATATTCGGATTTTTCTCCGGATTGCCCAGCAAATTTAAGATATGCCTTTCGTTCACAACATAAGAAGTCTGTGAATAATTCGTGGGTTAGGGGATTTGATGACGTTTTCATACCAAAATTCTATTGCAGTATTCAATCAATCGCAATGAATGCGGTCATTTGCTTCTTGAAAAACTTTCACAGACCCCGAAGCGCCAATTAGTTTTTTATTTTCCGTGCAGGATATCCATCCACCTGATTGCCTCGGTATCGCTGATCTTGCCCAAATAAATCTGGGTTGTCTTCAAGTCCTGATGCCTCAGGATAACCTTGGATATGATCTCCAGGGGCACCCCGTTGCGGCTGGCATACGTGGCGGAATGCCGGCGCAGATCATGAGGCGTTAGTTTGACATTCACCTTTTCCTCCAGCCGGTTTACGATATTTCTTACCGCCGTATAGCATAAGGGAAAGACTCTGTCCCCCGGAGAAAGCTGTTTGATTTGGACATATTCAGCGAGCCTGATGGCAATATGCTCCGGCATGAAGGCGACCTCGGCGTCCCGACCGGACTTGGGCTCCTCTATCATGAGCTTTCTTCCTGAGATATCAGAAGCCCGGAGGTTCAGGACCTCTCCGATTCGCAAACCGCAGCGCGCCTGAAGCTCCAGGATAAGCCGGTCCCTGACAGAACGTGAGTTGAAGATGATCTCGTCCACGGTTTCCTTGTCCAGTATCTTTCGCGGGCGGTGGCAGACGTTTTTATACGTCTTGGACAGCAAGGCGCCATTGCATGGGTTTTTTATATTCAGGTCGTTTGCCTCGATGACGTAGTTGAAAAACGCCTTTATCTGGGCATAGCGGAGGTGGCGTGTGGATTTGTTGAGAGTTTCTGTGCACTCCTCGAGGTAATTGCTGACATCTTCCGTCGAAACGGACGCCACGTCATGCTTGGCAAACATTGTCTCAAACTTGTCCAGAAATTTTCCGTAACTTTTAAGGGTGCTTTTCTTTACGGTGCCCTTCTGGTGCTCCTTA
This sequence comes from Nitrospirota bacterium, assembly GCA_021813405.1. Taxonomy (GTDB): domain Bacteria; phylum Nitrospirota; class Thermodesulfovibrionia; order Thermodesulfovibrionales; family JdFR-88; genus JAKAKS01. The sequence goes on along the minus strand of JAKAKS010000030.1, from coordinate 23,640 downwards.
AAGAGCTCTATGGCTTTTTGAATGGTCATTTGGAATCTCCTTCCCTGAATGTTACGATTCTCGGGGTCTGTTTAATATAATTTTATGGCTTCCATAACGCATAAATTATTGCCAGCGCTGCGAGCATAAACTGGAACATTGACGTATGCTCGCGGGCAGTCAAAAATCTGCTTTCGCAAAATGAGGCAAAGGAGCAGCGATTATCGGGAAACTGTGCTCAGGCTTATTTCCATGGTTGTGAAGCCTTTAAGAATAGGTGCAAAGATATGAAGCAAAAAAGCCGTTCAACTTTGACTTTTACGCCCTGCGCTCTTGGTGCATGGTTCTTTAAGATAGATTTCTGAACGGGTGGGTGACAGTTTTAAAGCCGTGCGGGTATACACAGTGTTATTACATCTGCGCTGCAGCAAAAAAAATGCATATAAAATACGATTTGTAACTTGCGTCCTACGAGGGTCAGGCGCATGGCAAACTACAAGGCATACTCTAGTATGCGTCGCCACGGCCCAAATGTGCGTAATGGAAGGGGCACAAAACACCCGGGCTCATCTCCCATATGTGTTTATTTTCGTTTGAAACCTTCACGCTAGGCAAAAACGCCCTTATTCTATACCCCCTGCCGGTCGCGCGTGAGCCCATGGTCAGCGCTGGCGCCTGGCCCATACGCCAGCCCCCCCGGTTGAGATGCCGGACTGTCTGGAATCAATTGAAATAACTGTCCGGAATGGAATGGAAAATGTCCGGTTAAAGTTGGAATGAGCGTCCGGAATGTCCGAAATACGCAACCCTTGCACATCAAATGGAATACTGGCCAAATATGGCATTTGACGAAGAGAAAAAAACAAGACAAACAACTGCTGTTTAGCAATTACGTCAGGCGATCGCTGGATGCTGCAGCGGCTTAAAATATCTCAGACCGGCTTTTGCAGCCCGGTCTTCTCCAGCATCTTCAGATAAACCAGCCCCAGGTACTCATGGAGCGCCCTGGCGGAATTATCCATGCTGCCTGGAAGGTACTCCTGCCAGTTATAAGCCCTTCTCCCAACCGGGGCGCTGGCGGGAAAATAACTTACCTCCATTTTTTCGAACCTGAAACTCCTCAAGGCCCGCTTCATATGCACGGCGGAAGTAACCACAACGGGTGCCTTGAAGCCATATTGCCGGCATATCTTTTTGGAGTACATCGCGTTTTCAAGGGTATCCCTGCTCTTATCCTCCAGTATTATCTTCTGCTGCGGCACGCCCAGCGCGATTAACTCGCGTCCATCAGCCGGGGCCTCGGCCATTATTCCCTGCCCTGCCCCAGCGGACACTATAATCGGGGTACGTATAAGCCGGTACAATTTAACGGCGGCCAGCAGACGGGTTTTGGTGTCTTCACTGGGCTCATTGCCGGCCATCCCTCCGCCAAGCACGATTATAACGTCCCCATGCGGCTGCGCCGGTATGGCAAGCCCTTTTTCAAGCCCCCTCATGAGCGCGTCCGAAACCGGCATTATGGACATCGCCCATATCAAAAGCCCGATAAAGATATTGAATACCCCGGCCTTGGTCTTTTTGAAGATCAAAAGCCCGGAGATAATCAGGACAGCAACGAATATCCCCGGCGGCACCAGAAAAGGCTCGATTGCTTTTTTGATAACAAATAGCATGGTCTTAAATAGCATATCAAAATTTGGCAATCCCGGTATTTGAGATAATCGTTTGCCGCAGCCGTTTGCAAAAAAAACCTCCCCCAATACCACGCCGCCCCATGACATTGTCAATATGAAGCACGTCATATGGACGATGTCATGCCCGGGCATGATAACGTGACTGCGGAGTGCGGACAAAAGGAGGGAACTCAGGCAGATGAAATCCTCGAAACAAGAGGGCTTGGAAACCGGGAGTTTGGAAGAACTTGTCCTGGCATTGTGCCTGAGCAGCCTGGACAAAAAAACCCGGCATAAAATTAGAGGAAAAAGAAAAATGGCTCTGCCTGGGTTCCTGCGTGGACAGGTTTATTTGCGGCGTTCGCCGGTATGCCTGAATCTTAAATAGCCGGGGTTTGCTTTTTCGCGGGGCGGTGTTCGTTTCGTCAAAATCAACCGAAAGGCCGCTAAAAGAAATCCCTTTTTGTCCACAAGAAAGCCTGAAGAGCCAGAAAAGTTAACGTAAAAATCCCGCCGGACCGGCGAATGCCGCAAATGGAAAGCAGAAAAGCCCGGAAAGCAATTCTACGCGGCGGCGGGCTTAGCGGCTATTGCGCCGTCCACCATATTGACGATGTGGCCGCATTTTTCAGCCAGGCCCATATCGTGCGTGGCAATCACAAAAGTTATGCCCAGCTTTTTGTTAAGCGACAGAAGCAGGTCGAAAAGCTCCCTGCCGGTGCCTGCGTCCAGGTTGCCGGTAGGCTCGTCGGCAAGGATTACCGAAGGGCTCATGAAGAGGGCGCGGGCCACGGCCACCCTCTGCTGCTCCCCGCCGGAGAGTTCTCCCGGCCTGTGATGCAGCCTTCTGGCCAACCCAAGCTCGCCAAGCAGCCCGGCGGCCCTTTTTTTAAGCTCCGCCTTGGAAGCGTCCCCGGCAAGCAGCCCCGGCATAATCACGTTCTCGATGGCCGAAAATTCCGGAAGCAAGTGATGGAACTGAAAGACAAAACCTATCTTTTTATTCCTGAATGAGACCAGCCCGGTCTCGGAGAGCCTGAAAATGTCCACCCCATCGTAAAGCACCGTTCCGGAGGTGGGCCTGTCCAGCGCGCCCATAACGTGCAAAAGAGTGCTCTTGCCAACGCCCGAAGCGCCCATCAGGGCTATCATCTGCCCCTCTTTGATGGAAAGGTCTATCCCCTTCAGCACAGGCAGGTCCCCTGAAGGATGGGAAAAATTTTTATGCAGCCCTTTTATTTCTATCACTGGCGTTACTTGAACCGCTTCTGGTTGGCCGGATTGGACTCAGGATCAACATCATTTGCGATGCGGTTAAAATCCCTTATGGAACCCTGGGCCGCCGCCCGCGCGGCAAGCGCGGAATTCTCTATTGAGCCTGCCTGTTGCAGCACATTGTAGCTTTGGCCAGTATAACCGGCAACGGCCTGTTGGGCCTTTTTGCCGCCAGAAAAAGCATGGACAACGATATAGACCACCACAATGAAAACAACCAGGAAAAGAAGCTTCTTAATCATGTTTTTACCTCCATGCGCAGATGCTTAAAGCCCCTGTGACACCTTTTTTATCTCTTCCAGTTTTTTCATGGCCCTGCCGGAATCCACAGCCTCTGCGGCAATGCGATAGCCGTCCATAAGCGTCTGCGCCTTCTGCGCTATCAGCAGCGCCGCTGCGGAGTTTATAAGCACGATGTCACGCTTGGGGCCGGGCTCGCTTTTAAGTATCCCAAGTGCTATCTTCGCGTTCTGCTCCTTGCTGCCGCCCTGCACATCCCTGATGTCCGCCCTTTGAAGCCCGAAGTCCTCAGGGGCTATTATGAAATCCTCAACCTTGCCACTTGCAAACCGCGAAACCTTCGTACCGTCGCAGATGGATATTTCGTCCAGCCCGTCTTCGCCATGCACCACCATGGCGTCCTGGGCGCCAAGCCTGCCCAGCACCTGGGCAAGCGGCCCGGTAAGCTTCCCGGCAAACACGCCCATCAGCTGCCGCCTGGCCCCGGCCGGGTTTGTAAGCGGCCCAAGGATGTTGAATATGGTCCTGAAGCCAAGTTCCCTGCGCGGCTCCACGGCGTATTTCATGGCCGGGTGGAATATCGGCGCATACAGGAAGCCGAAATTAGTCTCGAAAAGGGATTTTTCCACCTTGTCCGGAGGCAGGTCAATCTTTACCCCAAGCGCTTCAAGGATGTCCGCGCTGCCCGTGGCGCTGGAAACCGAACGATTGCCGTGCTTGGCCACCGGAACACCGCAAGCGGCAACCACCAGCGCCGCTATGGTGGACACGTTGAACGTGCCCGACATGTCGCCGCCCGTGCCGCAGGTATCCAGCGTGCCTTCGGGGGCCTTGATGGATATGGCCTTTTTCCTCATGGCCCTGGCCGCGCCGGTTATCTCATCCACGGTTTCGCCCTTCATTCTAAGGCCCGCAAGGAAAGCCCCTATCTGGGCGGGCGAAATCTTGCCGTCCATTATCTCTTCCATGCACGCGGCCATCTCGGCCTCGGACATGTCCACGTTGGTTGTAAGCATGCCAAGAGCTTCTTTTATCATTTTCTTCCGGCCCTCCCTGGTTTCATCCCGGAGCGCGTCACGCCTTCCGGGAAGCGGAAACACCCCATTTGAGAAAGTTTCTGAGCAGGTCTTTGCCAGACTCCGTCAGGATGGACTCCGGGTGGAACTGAACGCCTTCCACCTGAAATTGCTTGTGCCGAACGCCCATTATCTCCCCCTCGTCTGTCCAGGACGTTATCTCCAGGCATTCCGGCATCGTCTCCCTTTTAATGACCAGTGAATGGTACCTTGTGGCCGTAAACGGATTTGGAAGCCCCTCGTAAACCCCTTTGCCGTCATGATGGATAAGCGATGTTTTGCCATGCATCAGCCGGGGCGCCCTGATAATATCGCCCCCGAAGGCCGCGCCTATGGACTGGTGCCCAAGGCATACGCCCAGTATCGGGATTTTCCCGGCGAATTCCCTTATCGCGGGCACGGAAATGCCGGCCTCGTTAGGGGTGCACGGGCCGGGCGACACAACTATCAGGGCCGGGGCAAGCTCCCTTATGCCGTCTATGGTAATCTTGTCGTTCCTGAAAACCCGGACGTCCGCGCCAAGCTCGCCAAGGTATTGAACCAGATTGTATGTGAAAGAGTCGTAGTTGTCCAGCATCAAAAGCATGGGATATTTTTACCTTTTCGGGGGCTGCTGCCCGCCAGAAAAATTTTTTTCTGCCGCCTTTACGGCTTCCATCATGGCCATGGCCTTGTTCACGGTTTCCTTGTACTCCAGATCCGGCACGGAATCCGCCACCAGGCCCGCGCCTGCCTGAACATATACCACCCCTTCTTTTATTATAAGCGTTCTTATGGTTATGCATGTATCCAGGTTGCCGGAATAGCTGAGATACCCCACTGCCCCGGCATATGGGCCGCGCCGCACAGGCTCCAGTTCCTCGATTATCTCCATCGCCCGCACCTTTGGCGCGCCAGTAACCGTTCCGGCCGGGAATGCGGCCCGCAGCACGTCCATGCCGGAAAGCCCTTCGCGCAGCGTGCCCGTTACTGTGGACACCATGTGCATCACATGGCTGTACCGCTCGGTGGTCATTATCTGCGCCGGCTTCACGGAGCCGGTTGCCGATACCCGGCCAATATCATTTCTGCCCAGGTCCAAAAGCATTACATGCTCGGCTATCTCCTTGGGATCCGCCTTCATCTCGGCCTCCAGGGCCTTGTCCTCGGCCTCATCACGGCCACGCCTCCGCGTGCCGGCTATCGGCCGGACCGTTATTTCCGGGCCTTCCAGCCTAACAAGAATCTCAGGGGAGGAGCCGACAAGCTTTGCGTCACCCGAGTCCAGATAATACATGTACGGAGAGGGGTTTATTACCCTTAGCGCCCTGTAAATATCGAACGGGTCCGCCTGGGTCTTTTTTTCGAAGCGCTGGGAAAGGACCACTTGCAATGCGTCCCCGGCCTTGATGTATTCCTTGGCCTTATCCACTGCGTCCATAAACTCTTCCTTTTTGCCAAAGGAAGATGTGAATTCGTTTCCGGAAAGGGCGCTGCCGGATTTCATGGCGGGGTTGCGCCGGGGAATGGATATCGCCGCCGGGACCGGGCCTTCAGCGCCCTGCGCCAGCAATCTTTGTATTATCCCGTTTATCTTCAACACCGCGTCGCCGTAAGCCTTGTCCGCATCCGCCCCATCGGACATATGCACGTTTACAAGCACCTTTATCCCCTGCGTAAGATTATCAAACACAAGGAGCGTGTCGGCCAGCATCAGAAACATGTCCGGCAGTGCATCGGTGCCAGAGGGGCGCCTGGCGGAAGAAGGCAGCTTCTCCATGAAGCGGACCATCTCATAGCCGATGTACCCGACAAGCCCGCCGTAAAACCTTGGCAGGTGCTTGTCTTCGCTTTCTGCCGGGCGGAAGCGGGACATATACTCTTCAATAAATTTCAGCGGGTCGGCCGCTTCGATTTTTGTAACCTGGCCGTTTTCCGCCACCTCTATCATGTTGCCCATGGATGTTATGACCACGGACGGATCAAACCCCAAAAACGAGTACCTGGCCCATTTTTCGCCCCCAAGGACGCTCTCGAACAGAAACGAGTTAGGCAAGCCATGCCGAGGACCGGCCACTGCGCTTAGTTTAAGGTATGCGGCAACGGGAGTAATGGTATCGCCAAGTATCTCCGCGTACACGGGCACAAGGTTTTTCCCTTTGCCCGCAAGCGCCTTGAAAGTAACCCTGTCCGGCTTTATTCCTGTATATGTATTGACCTCAGCCATCGAACCATTATTATAAACCAATTCACCAGGCCGGGCGCGGATAACCTATTGAAGTAATTAGCAAGAACCTGTCTTAAAACCGGTTCTGAAGCGGAAAACAGAGGAAAGTGCGGCAGACAAGGAAGAAAGGGGGAATTGCCAGGCGGCGCTGCCGTTAGGACGATTTTCCCTTGAGGACGCAGTATAACGCCATTTCAGCCGCTTGCGGCCTGGAGCGATTTTTTGAGATAGACCCAAAGAACTTGATTTTTTGTACTGTTCCGGAGATAATAGTAATTCGTTCGCTTTTGAAAGCGGGTGTAGCTCAGCTGGTAGAGCACAACCTTGCCAAGGTTGGGGTCACGAGTTCGAATCTCGCCACCCGCTCCATTTTTTTACGGCAAAAATTTTTAATATATAATTCGGCGGCGTACCCAAGTGGTAAGGGAGAGGTCTGCAAAACCTCGATGCAGCGGTTCAAATCCGCTCGCCGCCTCCAGAACCTCACGGATATAATCGTGCCGCCCACGCTTTAAATAATTTCTCCTTTAAATTCAATACATTAAAAACAAAACTGAATGCATTTGTTTATCTTTTCCTGAATTACTCAAATTCCGATTCTCAGTTAATCTGAAACGGCAAGTGGGATATCAGCTTTTTTTCCCGGACCCGGAACGGCCCGGTTTTACGAAACCGTACTGGATTGCGATGCCAAGCGCGGCAAGCAGTATCAAGGGGAGCGAGACCGTGTTGTGCCAGTAATGGGCGGCCTGCAATATAAGCATCGCCCCCATAAGGGATGAAAGCACTATCAGCGCAAAAGTGAACATGTAATTCATGAGTATGGCCCCGATTATCCCGCCTGTAATGAATACCAACCACAGGTGATTTGCCGCGAAGACATATCGCAGCGCATTTTCGGCCAGGTATCCGCCCACCAAAAATCCCCCGGCAAAGATGGCGAATTTCTGGAGCGCGATTGCTATCACAGCCCCGGCGATGCCTATTACAATGGCAATTACAAGGGCCGTGCCGTGGGGCAAATTGGGCGCCACGCGCCGGGCCAGGTCAAACCCGAAGAAAAACCCGGCCGTCCCCAGGAAAAACCAGTAGAGCCGCCGCCCCATCGCAAGCAGGACGGCCCCCAGGATTAATCTGGCTAGCGGCATCATTTCATAATAATGATGCGTTTGATTAAAAAGTGCAAGGCGGAAAGCGGGCGGGAGTAAACGAATTGAAATGAGGTCAACCGGAAGTGGCCACGGCCAGCCCAAGTATCAAGGAAAGCAGAATCGCATTTGAAGGCACATGAAGATTAAAATCTGCAAGGCTGTGCACTGATATCGTGATAATGGAGGCAACGAAGCCAGCCTTAAGATATGCCGCGCGGCGATGCCAGCCGCGCCTTTGCCCGAAAGCCGTCTTCAGCACGGCAAGCACAAATACAGCGCCAAGCAGTACCCCAGCCAGGCCGCCCTCCAGAAGCAGCTCCAGAAAATCATTATGGGCGTGCTCCCATATCTTTTGAAGCCCGGCGGGCTGATAAGGCCCAAACGCGCTTGCAAATGTGCCAAGCCCGGTGCCAAACACCGGGAAATCCCTGAACGCCGCAAGCGTGCCTTTCCAGGCCAGCAGCCTTTGGCCGTGCGTTAAATGGCCCGCCGAGAAGCGCGACAGAAGCGGTGAGACCCCGGTATACGTGACAAATGACACAAGAATAACCGAAAAGAGCGCCAGCACCATATACTGCCATTTAGGGCTGTTCTGAATGATAAGGATGGCGCAGAAGGCGGCCAGCCCGGCGATGAATGACAGCACGCCTCCCCTGGAGAGGCTGAGGACCACTGCAAGGGCCATAACCACGGCAAAAAAAGCGTAAAGCGCCTTTTTTGCCAACTCCCTTGATGCAAGCGAAACAGCAAGCGACAGAGGCATGATCATATTTACAAAGCCGGCAAAATGGTTCCTGTCCACAAACGGACCGAATGGCGATCCTCCGGGGGGATATGATGCAACCCAGTAAATCCTCCCGTTCCATGTAAAATGCTGTACTATTGCAAACAGCGCCAGTGCAAAACCGAATACAGAAAGCCCCTTTAAAACCCTGTAAACCGCCAGGGCATCCATGAAAAGCGCTGCCGTGAAAAAGACCATCAGGTAAATGATGAACCTGGCAAGGGCCACCTCTGTCTCAAACGGGTAAACGGAGATGCTGCGGAACGCAGGGGCCGGGCCGGCCACTGCCAGATAGGCCATACCCGGCTGCAACAGGCTTACTATGTAAACAGGCAGCGGCAGCATCTGGAAAAGAAGATAGGCAACAAGCGCGGCAGATATATAAACCAGGGCAAGCTTTTTCCCGCTCAGGTTGCCTGAAAAAGAGAACACCCCGGACATGAAAAGCACTATTACCAAGGCGCCTGAGATGGCCATGGCCCAGTATTCCACAGCCCCGAATAACAAGGCAGGCACCGCGGCGATTGCCACCATGGCTGCGGCGGCATAATCCGGCATGTGAAATTTCAGATTTGAAAGCAGCAAACGCATCAGCCCCGCTGCGCCATCTTTACCGAGTCCACCCAAACATCTCCGCTTATCCTGTTGTCCAGGCTGGTTGAAGCGGCCCTTCTTATTGAAAACATGATGGCTTTGCACCCCGATGGGACGGTGAAATCCACGCTCTGTTTCTGCCAGAAGCTTGTGCCCGTTACAGGCGGCGTGCCTGCCTGCAGCCCGGCGCAATCATATCCCCGCACCTGAAGGAAAATCCCGTTGTCAGTAGTTATACCGGATGTTTTTACATAACCAGACACCGTATACCTGTGCCCGGCTTCAACCGGCACTATCTGGCTTGCAAGGCTTATGTCCGGATTGGAACTGCCGTCAAATGATGCGCTCAGGCTATACTGCCCGGCCATCTTTATGTCCCCGTCCAGAAAAATCCGCACGCCGGGGGCCTGCCCTATCCTCCAGCCAAAACCTTTGTTTGTGACAGGCTGCCCGAAATTGCCGTCCCATATCCGGCCGGGCTTAAGCTCCGCATCCGAACGGCTGAAGAGCTGGTTCCAGATGGCAAGCGCCCCCGTTTCATTGCCGTTTGTTATCAGGAAATCGCAGTACTTGAGATAGTCGCCTTTAGTCGGCGCGCCAAGCCGCGCCAGTTTCTCCCATGCGCGCCCGGCCGCGTCCCGCTGCCCGGCCCGCATAAGGAAATAAAGCCATTGGCGAAGATATGGACCTTCCGCAGGCACAAGGTTGCGCTGCATGTAAGCTGGCTGCAGCCCCAAAGCCAGGCAGATACCATAGATCTTTTGCTGCTCGCGCGGTTCCATCAGAATATATTTTCTAAACTGCGCTATCCCTGCGGCGGCATCGTCCATCTGAAGCAGTAAGACCCCGGCATCCCAAATAACACCTGGCGAGCCCGCGCTTTTGGCCAGCGCGTTCTTCACGGCGGATTCTGCCAGTGGCTTCCTGCCTTCGGCCTGGTACAGCCTTGCAAGCCATAGCCACGCATCAGGGTCCATCGGGTCAAGAGAAATCGATTCCCTGAAAAGCCCCTCGGCTTTTTGCAAATCCGCAGGCCCGTGTTCTTCAAGGCACACGGCCCCAAGCGCCTTGGCGTATCCGGCGTTTTCCCCGGTTACGGAGGCGGCGATGGCCGCGCCATCTTTTTCGCCCTGTAAAAACAGTAATTCATAATGCTGCGAGACCGCCGGCCTGACAAGGATCGCCAAAACCAGGGCCGAAACAAGCGCAAGGACCAGCCGGAGGATATTAAACTTCAACCGTTTCTTTTGCCTTTTTCTTTTTGCGGCCGGTTTTCTTCCCGCCGTTGCCGTAATAGTAATAGTAGTCTCCGTAGTGATAATAGGAGGAGTACTTCAGGTCCGTCTGCCTTATGGCGTTCAGCACAACGCCCAGCACCCTGGAGTTGACGCTCTCGATGGACCTCCTGCTCTGCAGAGCGGCTTCCCTGGTTGTGCGCCCGGTGCGCACGACCATTATTACACCCTCCACTGAGGCGCTGAGTATCAGGCTGTCTGAAAAGCCGATCACCGGCGGAGAGTCGAAGAGTATAAAGTCGTATAGCGGACCAAGCTTCCTTATCATCTGGGTGAGCCTGGGCGAATTAAGCAGGTCCGGCGGGTTTGGAGACCTGGGCCCGGATGTGATTATGTCCAGGTTCTCAAGCCCGGATTCGCGGATAAGCCCGTCGTCTATCTCCGCAAAGCCGGCAAGGTAGTCCGAAAACCCCTTGGTGTTGTCCATGCCGAATATCTTGTGCAGCTGCGGCGCCCTCAGGTCGGAGTCTATTATTATCCCCCGGCCTTTTGTGCGGGCCATCGTGGCAGCAAGGTTCACGCTTGTCATCGTCTTGCCATCGCCTTTGAGAGGCGAGGTCACCATCATCAGCTTCGGGGGCTGGCTGCCGGAGGAAAACTGGATGAACGTGTTTATGGAACTATATGCCTCCAGGAGCGCGGGGGCGTGGTCCTCGCCGCTCCAGGCCAGAAGCCTCTTGCCGGCGGGCACAGTCTCGATTGCGGGCACCAGCCCAAGACAGGGAAGCGATATCGTGTTTTCTATGTCCTCGGGGTTCTTCACCGTGTTGTCCACGTAATCCACAAAGAACGCCAGCCCCACCCCGCCCAATAACCCAAACAGCGTGCCTATAAGCAGGTCCCTGCCCTTTCTGGGCCTGAAAGGCGATTTTGGAATTTCCGCCCTGTCCAGCACCTGAATATTGCTGGCCGTAAGGCTGGCGGAAACGCCAATCTCCTTCATACGCTGCAGAAGCCCGTTATAGAGCTGCTGGTTTGTGTCCACCTCTCTTTTTAAAATGTTGTACTGCACCATCTTGTCGTTTAATTGCAGGGCCTGCTCTTTGTACCGTTCATAAGTATTAGCCAGGTCTTTCTCCCTTTCCATAGCGGCCTGATAATCTATCCGGACCGCGGCCCTTGCCTTCAAACCCTCTTTTTTTATCCGGTTTGATAGCTGGTCCATCTGTCTTCTTACCTGTACCGCCGCAGGATAATCGGCGGTATACAGGGCCATAAGCCGGGCATACTTGGCTTCCAGCATGGCATATTGCTGCGAAAGCGACTGTATCAGGGGATCTTTAATGCCGGCAGCAGAGGCGGCCTCCGGGCCGCTCTCTTTGAATTGGTAATAAAGAGCCCCCTTTTTGACCCTGTCCGCCGTTGCCTGGACCAGCTGGGACGATATCTGTTCCAGCCTGCTTGTAGCGATGTCCTGCCCTCCATCGTTTGGGCTGCCGCCGGCCGCCGCCCCGGATGACTGCGTCTCTGTGAGAACTATTCCTTGCTGGGCCGCGTATTTGTTCAATGCCTCCTCACTGCGCTCCAGCCTGGCCTTCATGTTGTCCAGCTGGGTTTCAAGCCAGTCCCGCGCCACCTGTGAGGCGTTAATCTTGCTTTCGATATTGAAACCTATATACTGCTTTGCAATCTCGTTTGCTGCGCGGGCGGCAAAAGCAGGATCGGGGCCGTCAAAACTTACCAGCGCTATCCAGGAATTTTTGACTGGCCTGACGCTTATACGGCGCATGAAATTATCCGCCGCCGCCGGGCTTATGTCTTTATTCAAATCCCCGGACAGTTCAATCCTGGAGGCGTTTCCTTCCTTAAGGTAAGGGCCTCCTTTCGCCCCGGAACCCGTACTGTCACCAAGGTTCAGTGCCCGCATTGCCATTTTGGCAACGCTTCTGCTTTTAAGTATCCGGTATTGCGTCTCCAGGAAATTGAGGCCGTCCTTAGGTGCGCCATATACACCTTTGAAGTCTAGGACCGACGGGGTCTCCTGCTCTATCTTGATCGAGGCGGTTGCGCGATAGACCGGCTTTTCAATAAACACGGCCAGCAGCACCGTGGCCACGGCAAGAGTAAAGAAGGTCAAGGCTATCCATCTCCGCCTGTAAATGACATGCAGGTAATCCCTGGGGTTAACATCCTCAGCCCCATCCTGGAAACCCATCAGCTCTTCAGCGGTTTTCATCAGCTGAATATTTTCTTTTTTCCCGTTTCCACTCATTGCGCGTACCCTCCTCCAACTCCGAAGTTGCCGAAATTCATAAAACCCCGGAACGTATTCAACAGGCCATAGAGGATTGCCTTGGCGCCGCTTCTGGACACTACTACAATGTCGTTTTCAGCCAGCTTTACATCCCGTTGTTTACCTGTGTTTATGGCATTGTAATCAGCCGTAATTACATTGCGCCCGCCGGAACTTCCGTCGCGGTATATCTTTACGATTTTGTCGGCATCGTTTTTAAGCCCGCCCGCAGTTGCAACTGCCTTTATAAGAGTGGTGTTTTTGCGCAGCCGGTAGGCATCGGGCTTGTTGACTTCACCATCAACATAAAACATCCCTGCCTTCTGCACATTTATGATGTCACCGCTGCGCACCGGAATGTTCAGGGAAATGTCCCCTTTGTCCAGAAGTTTTTCCAGGTTTATCACCCTGGTTGACGGCTGCGCCCCAGTGCTGCCCTCCGGCCTCATGATAATGCAGAACTGCCCGGCTTCCGGAGTAAGGCCGCCCGCTTCCGCCAGCATGTCCAGGAGATATTTCTGCCCCTTCATAACGTAAATGCGGGGATGCTCAACAGCACCTATTACACTTACCTTGCGGGACCTGTACTCCTTGACGGTTACACTGATAAATGGGTCCTTTATGTACTTCAACAATTTTTTGGCAATGTCATTTCCAAGCACGGCAGGGGTTTTGCCCTTGGTGGAGATTTTGCCGATCAGGGGCAGTTCTATATCGTTCCGGTTATCTACGCGTACTATTCCGGAAAGGTCTTTGGCCTGATAGACGCGTATATCCAGCAGGTCATCGGGCCCGATAACATAGTCCGTATTGGGATTGGGCGCGTTTTGCATTGCCAGCCTTGCCAGCGCCTCTGCCGACCGTGACCGCCTTGCCGAGGCCGCCTGCCTCGCTTTAAGTACCGCCTGGCCGTGCTTGAGTTCCCCGCCCCCGGCGCACGCCTGAAGAAGACCAGCGACAAGGAAAATAATGACTACCGGCATTTTGGTTTTCATTCTATTTTTTGCCCCTTGATATTGGAGTTGCTATTTTTTGAAAAACGTCAGGGAATCAGGCTGTGCACTGAAGTGGAATGCCGAATTTGATTGATTGCATGGCGACTGGGACATCAAAAACATTCTTTTTAAGGCTTTACCGGGTTTCCTGTGGGTATGGGTGAAGCGGCCCTTGCCGTTTATTTGCACCGCTCCCGCATTGCCAGGTACTTCAAAGACAAACCAAAACGGCTAATACAAGCGCCCTTTTTACACAGGGAAGCCTGAAGAGCCCTTTTTAAAAAGTTCATTTTTAATAAAAAATGATTTTGACGAAACGGGTTTCGGATTACTGTAAATGGGTTTGAGTGCAGGATGGGATTGCCCCTTGCCCACAAGGGGCGATCCCATTTTTTACCTGGAGAAAAAGTACAGCCTCCTGCCTGATTTTTGAACTTTCAGGGGCATTATACCCTGAAACTTTTCTTTACTAGTACGGGCTGGAACTGCCGCTGCTTGTTGTAGTGGCAACGGCCGCTATTGCCCCGCCAATAAGCACTCCGCCCACAATAAGCCCCGTGGTGGACAAAGTGCCGCCCGAGCCGGCTCCGGCATCGGAAGCAACCGACCCGGCTGAAGCATCCGCGAAAGGCGCGGGGGCAGACGCTATGGCCGATGCGATTGCCGTTTCATCATATGAAACCGGCGTAAATTCATATACCCCTGTGCCCCTTGCAACCCTGATAGTCTCCCCGGTCTTCACAACCGCAGAGCCGGGCCCGCTGGAGCTGATAACCATCAGATTTCCGGCTATCGATTTTATAAATGTATCTTTCCCCTGCCCCAAAAAACCCCTGGAAAGCGGGCCTGCCGTCATCCTGGTATTTGCTGTATTCACCCCAAGCTGCGCGGACCTGGGCACGTAATAGGCCAGAGTACCCCTTTGCACCACGACGGAGTAATTGCCCTTAGCGCTGGAAACCGCCACTTCAGAGTTCTTGCCAAGCTCCAGGCGCACGCCGTTTTTCAGCGTTATCGTCATGCCGCCATTGCTCCCCGTCACAAGCCCGGCCCCATTGGCCACCGGATAGGATTTGTCCGAAACACTTATCCATCCAGCAGCGGTTTTCATATCCGCTGTGCCGGCCCCCCTCACCTGCCCGGCAATGTTTAATTCCGGGGCGGCCGCATACGCCATCTGCCCCGCAACAAAAAACAACAATGCGGTAAATACTACGGCTTTTCTAAACATTTTGGCCTCCTTTCGCATTAAAAAACCCCAAGGTGTTATATCCAATCTTACGGATAGTAGTGTATGCATTATCATGAACAAAAGCAAGAAACCAGAATAAATAAGTTCTATTTGTAAAATCTATTACATATTGGCTGCGTCATAGATTCCGGCACTCCTGAAAGTGGGCACAACCGTTCTCAGTTCATCAATCAGCATGTCCTTAGAGCCAGATACTACAATTTTTTCCAGCGCCGCCAGATGGCGTGATAGCTCCGCAGGCGATGAAATACCGGCTGGGGCCGCAATCCGAAGTTTCTTATGCGAGGTAGGCATTAACTGTTCAGACTCATCAAAAAGCTCCTCGAATAATTTCTCGCCGGGGCGCAAGCCTGTAAACTCGATGCCTATGTCCTTATAGGGAACAAACCCTGAAAGGCGTATCATGTTTTCAGCAAGCCTCGAAATATGCACCTGCTCGCCCATATCAAGCACATAGATGCTTCCGCCACTTCCTGAAGCAGCAGCCAGAAGCACAAGTGATACAGCCTCCGGGATCAGCATGAAATAACGCTTTATCTCCGGATGCGTCACAGTAAGCGGGCCCCCGCGCCTCAGTTGCTCCTTGAATATCGGCACCACACTGCCATTGCTGCCAAGCACATTGCCGAACCGGACAACCGAGAAATGGGAAGATGAACTCCGGTCCATGTTAATGGTAAGCATCTCGGCCACACGCTTGGTTGCGCCCATGATGCTGGTTGGATTCACCGCCTTATCAGTGGATATCATTACGAATTTTTCAGTTTTGTACGCATTTGAAAAATCGAGTATATTTTTTGTGCCAAAGATATTATTCTTGACCGCCTCCATCGGGTTGTGCTCCATGAGCGGGACGTGCTTGTGGGCGGCGGCATGAAAGACTATTTGCGGTCTGTGGCTTGAAAAGAGGAGGTCAAGCGCCGCATGGTCCCGCAGGTCGCCGATAACAGTAGTAATGCGGCCTGCCCATCCCGTGTTTTTACCTGTGTTTTTTTTCATCAATTCCCGCAAATTCAAGTCTGTTTTAAAGAGACTGTTTTCATACCTGTCAAAAATAACAAGGTTGGAAGGGCCGTATTCCAGTATCTGCCTGGACAATTCAGACCCTATTGACCCGCCAGCCCCGGTAACAAGGACAGTTTTCCCCGCAATATAATCCCTGACCGGTTTGATGTCGGCACGCACGGGGTCCCGCTGGAGCAGAGCTTCCAATGAGAGAGGCTTTATCTGCGATGCCGTCACCCTGCCGTTAATAACATCCGCGATCGGCGGCAGTGTTTTTATAGGTATATTAAGCGGGTTGCAACGCTCATAGATATCATTTAAAACCGTGCCGTCGGCCGATTGCATACATACCAGCAATTCCTCCGGGCCGTGCTTCCTTGCTATATTTTCCAGGGCGCTCCTTGGCCCCAGGATTGGAACGCCGTGTATGGAAAGCCCCTTCTTATACGGATCATCATCTATAAAACCTATCGGCTCATAGGCGTACTTCGGGTTGTTTTTCATGTCACGCACAATCATTTCGCCTGCGTCTCCAGCACCAAAAATAAGCACCCGTTTGCCTGAATTTTCGCGCTGGGCATATTCATTGAAAACCCTTATAAAGAGCCTCCCCCCGCCGGATATCATTACAAGCAGCATGTAATCAATAAAATATATGGACAGTGGATACCCTTTGTCGCCATAGAAATAGCGCACGGCTACAAAGAATATCAAGCTGCCAATGGCGGACGCTTTTACTATCTTCAGCAGGTCGTCAACACTGGAATAGCGCCACACGTCCTTGTAAAGGCCAAAAGACAGATAAGAAGCCAGGCGGATTGCCAGCAGCACGGGGAAATATGACAGCATCTGCCGCAGATATACCAGCCGCAATATGAAATTGAACCTGAGGACAAATGCAAGGTAATTTGCCAGCGCGGCCTGAATCACGTGTGCGGATATAACAAAGGCCCGTCTATTATTGAATATGTAGGCCCTTCCGGCCTTGTAAACCTTTGTTGCCAGTTTGCTTGTGGAAATCCATTGTCTGTTGCCCTGAGCGGCCGCGTCCACCGTAACTTCAGTTTTTAATGGCATATCGCCCCTCCCGCCTTTAAGCGCCTTTTCTCCGCCTTGGCTGCGCTCATTTTTCTGATCACGCTTACCACCCTGTCCAGGTCCGCATCAGTCATGGCTGTCCCGGAAGGCAGGCAGAGGCCGCGCTGAAAGAAATCCTCGCATACGGCGCCTCCGCAAACCCGGCACTCTTTAAATGCCGGCTGAAGATGCATCGGTTTCCATACGGGCCGGGACTCGATGTTTTCAGCTTCCAGGGCCTTCCTTACAGTCTCTCTGTCCAATCCAGATTCGCCGGGTGTTATCAGGACAACGGAAAGCCATCTGGTGGACTGGCCATACGGCGCCTCGGGCATAAATTCGACGCCTGCAAGTCCATCCAGTGCCCCACTGTAATAGTTAAAAATCCTGCGCTTTTGCAGTATCCGCTCATCCAGCACCTCCAGTTGCCCCAGGCCTATTGCCGCCGCGATGTTGCTCATCCGGTAGTTGTACCCTATTGCAGAGTGCTCATAATGAGGGGCGGGGTCGCGTGCCTGCTGAGACAGAAATCTGGCAGCTTGCACAATGCGCTCATCATCGGACAGCAGCATGCCGCCCCCGGAAGTTGTAATGATCTTGTTGCCATTAAAGGAGAAAATGGCGGCCGTCGCCCCGGCGCCGGCAGACCTGCCCTTATATGTTGCCCCCAGCGCCTCGGCAGAGTCCGAGACCATGGGTATTCCGTAATTGCCGCAGACATTCAGTATCCTGTCCATATCGGCGCACTGGCCGTATATATCTGTTGAGATTACCGCCGCGGGCATTTTCTTGCCGGCGCCGGCGCGCGTATGGAGTTCCTCCTCAAGCAGATCCGGATCCATGTTCCAGGATGATTTCTCGGAGTCTATAAACACGGGCATAGCCCCCTGATACAACACGGGGCTCACGCCGCCTATGAAGGTGAGTGATTGGCAGAACACCTCGTCACCCCGCCCTATCCCAAGTACGCGCAGTGCAAGGTGCATGGCGGCAGTGCCGCTTGCCAATGCGGTGGCATAGGATATGCCCACCTTTTCCGCAACCTCTTTTTCAAATCGGTCCACCTGCGGGCCAAGCGGGGCGATATAGTTTCCGTTGAAAGCTTTTTTCACCATAGAGAGCTCGTTTCCGCACATGTGCGGGGGAGAAAGAAATATCCGTTTTTGCCTGGACGGATTATATCTGCCGGCATTCTCCATGCCCTCATTTCCCGCCGCCGCCGGTTGTCTTCCGGAGGTAATCTCTTCCATACCGGCCGGTTATCCCTTTGAGCCCGCGTCCCCGTGGGGTTGGGCGTATATCCCGGCCCTGTTCTTTTTTTGCGATACCCGTATTTTTTTGGCAATTCTTACCGGAACTCCGAATGCCATTGCATTATCGGGAATATCTTTATTGACAAAGCTGAACGCTCCAACAACGGAACCCTCCCCCACTGTAATTCCCGGCATTACAACGCTGTGGGCGCCTATCTTGCAGCCCCGTTTTAAAATCACCCTGCCTTCCTTGTTGTCGATAGTGGAAACCGAATATATAGAACAATGAGAACCAATCTGAACACCCTCCTCGATCACAACCCCGTTTTTCGCATTTATATATGTAAAGGCCCCGATATCGGTATTGAAACCAAGCGTAAGTTTTCCAGCGTGGGCAACAAGCCAGTTGTATTTTGTCAGCTTGCCCTCCTTGATGACCGGGGCTCTCCAGTTTTTAAACCTTTTATTTATATTCATTGCCCGCAGCCTCTGAATTTTTCGGCAGTTGCGCTGTCCTCCTGGCTTATCCCTTCACTTCTCAAAACCTTAATGACTGTCATCCACAGAATTTTTATATCCAGGGAAAAAGACCGCCTGTCCACATACCACACATCCAGCCTGAACTTGTCCTCCCATCCAATTTTGTTTCTGCCGTTCACCTGTGCCCATCCAGTTATGCCGGGCTTCACTTCATGCCGCCTGGCCTGCTCATGGCTATAGAGCGGCAGATATTCCATCAGCAATGGCCTTGGGCCCGTAAGGCTCATTTCTCCTTTAAGGACATTCAGCAATTCCGGAAGCTCATCAAGGCTGGTGCGGCGGAGAAACCTGCCAAATCCCGTAAGCCTGAGTGCATCTGGCAAAAGCCCTCCGCTCGCGTCCCGGCCGTCCGTCATGGTGCGAAACTTGTACATCGTGAAGGGCTTGCCATTGAGCCCAGGGCGTATTTGTTTAAATAGCACCGGAGAACCAAGAAACACCCTCACAAACAGCGCGCACAAAACCGATACAGGCAGGATTGCGGGCCCTGTGCACAATACCACAAACAAATCAAAAGCCCGCTTTAACTTCATGGAGTTGCTCAACCTCAAAAAAACCAGATACCGGCCTTAAATATGCGCCCTTGAGGATATTGCAGGGGTTTTCCGGTTTTGTTTAGCAACGCGGCGCACTGCGTCGATTACATCATCAACGTCCCTGCCGGACATTGCCGGATAAATAGGCAACGATACTACCCTGTTGTAAAGCTCATAAGCGGCGGGGAAGTCATGCGGCACATAACCGTATTTTTGCCGGTAATACGGGTGCAGATGCAACGGGATGAAATGGACGCTTGTACCTATTTTTTCTTCTTTAAGCTGTTCGATGAACTCGTTGCGGCTGCAACTCAGGCGGTCCAGGTTCAAACGTATGATATATAAATGCCACGCGTGCTGGTTGCCACCGGAAACGCGCGGCGTTTCTATTTCGGGCAGATCGGAAAAAGCGGCCGTGTATCTGCCCGCGATTTCCTGGCGCATCTGCAACATCCGGCCGCACTTGCGCAATTGCTGCAATCCAAGGGCGGCGGAGATATCCGTCATGTTGTACTTGAAACCAGGCTCTGTAATTTCATAAAACCATGAGCCTTCAGAACTGTATCGCTTCCACGCGTCCCTGCTTACACCATGAAGGCTCATTATGCGGCACCTGTCCGCAAGCCCGCCGTCCGCAGTGCAGATCATGCCTCCTTCTGCCGTTGTAAGGGTTTTTGTTGCGTAAAAGCTGAAACATGTTAGATCGCTTAGTCCGCCAATCATGGCCCCCTTGTACCTGGAGGGCAAGGCATGCGCGGCATCTTCGATCACCTTGAGGCCGTAACGTATGGCTATGGCATGAATAGCGTCAAGCTCGCAAGGCAGGCCTGCAATATGCACAGGGATTACAGCGCGCATGGCGGCCTTATTGCCTTTCCCACACACGGTTTTTAAAATCGTCTGCTCAAGTTTTTGCGGGTGCATGTTGAAGGTTTCTGGATCTATATCCACAAAGACCGGCCTGGCTTTGAAATAACGCACCACTTCAGCAGTGGCGGCAAATGTATACGGAGTGGTAAAGACAATATCGCCAGACTTTAACCCGATCGCATCCAGCGACAGGTGCATGGCGGCCGTGCACGAATTAACCGCAACAGCATGCCGGGCGCCCACATAGTCCGCAAACTCCTCCTCGAAGCGTTTTACCTTCGGGCCGGAAGTAATCCAGCCGGAGCGGAGGGTATCTTCTACCTCCCGTAGTTCTTCTTCTTCTATCAGAGGAAGCGCGAAGTGCAGAAAATCGGTCCGCCGGCTCATTTTAAAAAATCCCCTTTCCGGCGGCAGGATGCTTTTCCCGGTAATTGTCTGCAACGCGCCGGAAAACCTTCCGCTCGTCAAAGCGCTCCTCCGCCAGCCGCCGCCCGGCAAGGCCCATCGCCTTCGCCCCACCAGGATTTTGAATGATTTGCAGAACTGCTTCCGAAAGCCGGAGCGGGTTTCCAACTGGCACTTTATAACCAGAGCTGCCATGCATTACCATAGGCGCAACCCCCGGCAGATCGCTCAGTACAACCGGCAATTCCATCGCCGCCGCTTCCATCGGGGCCCTTGGCCAGCTGTCACGGTGAGTAGGCAGAACAAAAACATCCATGGCAGCATACACGGCTGGCATATCAAGCTGCACGCCGGCAAATGCAATTTCTTTGTGCAGCCCGTACTTTTTCCGAACCCATTCGGGTGTGATTGCATCATTTTTTTCATAGTCAACCGGGCCAACTGCTAAAAAACGCGCATCCGGCCTCTGTTTCAAGATCATCTTTGCCATTTCAAAAAATTCGCAATAGCCCTTTTCCTTAACCAGACGGGCCACAATCCCTATAACGATGGACTCCGGCGGCAGCCCAAGTTCAGCCTTTTTGGCTTTTATATCCGTGCCCTTGAGGCGTTTTCTGTCAAATTCGGTTAAATCGATCCCCCCGCCTATCCACCTGGCCTTACCCGCTGCGCACAGGCGCTCTTGCAATGCAAATTCCATTGCCTTCTCATCTTCAAAGAGCATGCAATCGCAAAGCCCGCCGGCAAACCTTTCCATCCAGATAAAAAAATGCCGCTTCAGTGGATGCATGTTCAGGAAGTAAAGCCCGAAATCCGTATGCGCCACAAAGGGCACACCTGCCAGTTTGCCGGCAATGCGCCCCAGCACGCCGGCCTTTGGCGTGTGGGTATGGACCACATCGAAACGCTCACGCCTGAAAATGTTTACCAGGCCTGATATGCACTTTAAATCGCCAATCGAAGATATCCCGCGGGACATATTCAATGTTATTACCGGTATTCCGTTTGCGGTTATTTGATTAACGTAAGGCCCGTCCGAGCAAATGGCTGTTACTTCGTATCCGGCCGCTTTCATATATTTCAGTTGCCTGAGCAGCAGGAAACGGATGCTGATATCGGCAGTGGCCAGGCAGGCGATTTTTCTGCCCTCTTTTGAAATTGACTGTGGTTTTGACATCCTTAATACCGGGAATAGATTGGATTTCTAATCTTAAAAACTATTTGACAGCGCAATCTGAGATTCGGCCCTTGCGTCAGCCATTTTTGCCAGCACTGTTTCCCTTGCGCACAGAAATTCCTGGATATGTGTTTCTGCCGGCGGCAGGGAGCGCCTGCCCACAAGCGCTTCATCCAGCCCTGCGCAATGCGCCCCGATATAAACAACCGATTTCATCCATGTGGCGGCAACCTGGCGCGCAACCAGATAAGGATATTCACGCATGTGCTCCAGAAATATTTTTCGTGTGGCGCTATAGGAACGCAGTTGCTTGCGCAAGCTCTGGGATCCAATTTCCGAATAGGCATAGAGCACATTTGGAATAATGACGTAAGGGCCAAGCCTGGCCACCCGCATCAGGAACTTCTCATCCTCGGAAAACCGGAGCCGGGGATCATACCCCGCGCTCCTGGCTGCCTCCATGCGCGTCATTGCAGGGGCATGAACAATTTTCATGGCCTGCAACCCAAGCAGCGGCGGACAATACCGGCGGATATAGGGGTCTCCTGATAGCCTGATGCCGGTCAGGCTATAATTTTTATCAACTATAGCCAGCCCGGGCGCTACCATCAGCGCTTCGGGATATTCTGCGAACACATCCAGCTGAAATTGCAGTTTCCATGGATAATACCAGTCATCCGCGTCCAATACAGCCAAAAAATCTCCCCTGCATTCCAATAGCGCAACCTGCCGCGCATAACCCCTTCCGCGATTGCTATTTAGCCGTATATAACTGATCCTGGGGTCTCCGTACATTCCAGCAACTTTGCGCAGAGGCTGTTGCGAGCCGTCGTCCACAACGATTGCTTCCCAGTTTGAATACGTCTGGGCCAGCAAGGACGCAAGCGCCATTGGAAGCGTTGCGGCCGCATTAAAAGCAGGAATTATTATTGATATAAGCGGGCCCATCAGATGGAAAAATTAACAGGCTTGCCCAGGTTCTTTGCGTTTGTAACTGGCAATAACGGAAGTCATCCGGCTATCAGCACTAACAGCGCCAAGGCGTCCCGCCGGCCCGAATGCAAAAAGCAAAATAAGCGGAGGCACCCCGCCATAAAAATATTCGCCGCTAAAACCGCTGACAACCGCGGCTACGATAGCGGCGCGCACTGGAAGCCAGCACGCAAGGGGCATTCTGCCTGGCCTTGCCAGCCGCCACATTTTAAAAAAAATTAATACCACCAGCGCCCCTCCAACCACGCCGGTTTCCAGGAACATCTGGATGAAAAAATTATGGCTTCCCACGGGGTCCAGCCCGGAGGCGCCTCTGTTGAAAAATCCCCGCCCGGTTAATGGCGATTCGAAAAACTTGGCGCCCTCTTTTGTCCAGTAAAGCCAGCGTGCTCCGGCATCTATATTAGTGCCCGGCAACGCCATGCGATAATATGCCATGTCCTCGCGATCAGGCCAGAACGTTTCGTCAATTCGTGACCTGAACTGTGGGACATTATAGTATGCGGCTGTTATGATAATAAAACTTGCCGCCATAGCCGCCAGAATGCGCATCTTTCGCATGCGGTAGGCGATATACGCGGCTGCCGCCAAGATCGCCATCCATCCACCCCTGCCCGCGGACACAAGCTGGCCAAGAAGTATGAAAGGAAGCCCTACCAATGAGGCCAGTCTCCACGCCCTGGAACCATAACCGGCCAGCAAAAGACCAAGAATGTATGCCATTGTAATCGCCATTGAAACGCTAAGTATGTTTTTATCGTCTATCCTGTTTTGCATGGCGTACACCGATAAACGATAACCGCCCATAAAAAACTCCTGCACCAAAATACTGCCGGACATAACCATCCCTCCCGCAAGAAAAGCCCAGTTGAATCCACGGTATAAATTCTCACTGGCTATCGCCCTGCAGGTCAGCAACCCCGCCACTGCATAAAGCGACAACTTTGCTATTTTAAGAAGGCAATAAAGAAGGGCCCCTGACGAGATGCCGCCTCCCGGCGTTAATACATCTGTGGCGGGAAGAAGCGTTA
>JAKAKS010000052.1 GCA_021813405.1 Nitrospirota bacterium | reverse complement strand
TTGGAACTCCTCCGGGCAGCGCGTCTTCAACGTAAGCATTCAGGGGACGCAGGTAATAACCAACCTGGATATCTACGCGCTGGCTGGTAAAAACGCAGCATATGATGTGACATTTCCGGCAAGTGTAACCAATGGGATTTTAAATATCGGTTTCACAACGGTTGTGGACAACGCCAAGATAAGCGCGATAGAGATAACGCCCGCTTCCGGCCAAAGTACTTATACGATCATGGCGGCAGCGGGGGCTGGGGGCGTCATATCGCCATCGGGAACGGTTACGGTGAATAGCGGCGGCAGCCAGGCATTCATTGTGTATACTTTCCCCGGGTATTCCCTATCCAATTTAATAGTGGACGGTAAATCGTTTGGGGCCCTGAACGGCTGGACGTTCAGCAATGTGACCTCGAATCATACGATATCGGCGACGTTTTCCATCTCCACGCTCACCTCCGTCTTTGCAACAAATTCCGGCGGGGGGCAGTACACAAGCCAGTCCGGAGCGGTCTATCAGGCGGATACGGATTATTCAGGAGGAACTTCCGCGTCCACCTCGGCAAATATTACGGGGACACCCGATCCCGCGCTGTACCAAACCGAACGTTACGGTAAGACTTTTTCTTACAACATCCCGCTTGCAAACGGCAACTATGATGTAACGCTAAAGTTCGCGGAGATATACTGGAATTCATCCGGGAAGCGCGTCTTCAATGTGAGCCTGCAGGGCACGCAGGTGATAACCAACCTGGATATATATGCGCTGGCCGGCAAGGACGCCGCATATGATGTGACATTCCCGGCAAGTGTTACAAACGGCAGCTTGAATATCGGTTTCACAACGGTTGTGGACAACGCCAAGATAAGCGCAATTGAAATAGCGCAGGAGCCGCCAAAATACAACATCACCGTATTGCACAGTTTCTCGGGCGGCACTGACGGCGGAAATCCCTTTGCCGGGTTGCTAATGGACGGAAACGGCAATCTATACGGTACAACGGAGTATGGCGGCGCCTTTAATAATGGAACTGCATTCAAAATTGACACCAGCGGCAATGAAACCGTGTTACACAGCTTCTCCGGTGGTGCTGACGGCGGCGTGCCGCTTGCCGGGTTGATTACGGACGGCTCAGGCAACCTTTATGGCACTTCATTCCGGGGCGGAGCGTTACATAATGGCACAGTATTCAAACTGGATTCGAGCGGTAATGAAACCGTTCTGTACAGCTTTTCCGGAGGCGCGGATGGAGGCAGCCCGGCAGCGGGGCTGATGAAGGACAGCAAAGGCAATCTGTATGGCACTGCCGGTGGCGGCATTGATAACTGTTATCCTTACAGCCCTCAGGCACCTTTGTATTGCGGGACGGTGTTTAAGCTGGATGCTTATGGCAACGAGACCGTGCTCCATAGCTTCACCGGGCCAGACGGGGACGATCCTCAATCAGTGCTGGTCATGGACAAAAATGGGAATCTGTATGGCACCACTTATTTTGGGGGCACTGGCGATGCCGGGACGGTATTCAAGCTGGACACCGGCGGCAACGAGACTGTTCTTTACAGCTTGCCACCTAATAGTCCTCCCACATCAACTTCAAATCCCGCTGCAGGGGTGTTAATGGATAGCAATGGCAACCTGTATGGCACCACCTGGGACTTTTATACAACCAACGGAGAGGTATACAAGCTGGATGCCGGCGGCAATGCGACCGTGCTCCACAACCTAGGCCCAGGTTCATTTGCCGTATTGATCATGGACGGCCAGGGCAACCTCTATGGCACCACCCTGGGCGGCGGCGCATTTGGCCACGGGACAGTATTCAAACTGGACCAGGCCGGCAATGAGACCATTCTATACAATTTTTCCGGAGGCTTGGACGGGGGGCTTCCCTATGCAGGTTTGATCATGGACAGTGCTGGCAACCTCTATGGAACTACCTTTAAAGGCGGCGCTTATGGCAATGGGACGGTTTTTAAACTTTCTCCGCAATAACAAATTGGTTTAAAGAGAAAACAGGGGCCTTTTTTTCGCATGTTTTACCGCACACTTGCCCTCTGCCGTGGAAGAGGGGTCAAGACGTCATCGCCATGTGCCCATTCCACGCAATCAATATCGCACTCCGCGCGTTTATAACATATTTGGCGAAGCAAGCCTTCGCGGAGAATTTTATCATCAGGAGGAAGCTTTATACTCTCAAGGCGCGAAGGGGTACATCGCATTTCCAAGGGACCGCAACAGGTGAGGTGCAACTACCAGCGGAAGGCTTCCTCAAAAGCCATGACATGAACTTCATGACGCATGTCATATGGACAATGTCGTGTTTCCATATGTTATAAATGCGCGGGAAGGCTGCATTTGGGCCCGTGCTCTTTGAAATAAAAAATCGTAAACGGTACAGGACTGCCCGTTTTTCGGGTTTTGGAAAAGATGGAACAGATGGAACAAAAAATCAGGGCTAAGTGGCCGAAAACAAAGAGAAAGCCCGAAATGGGCGGAACATATAAAAAGAAAGGGTTAAAAAGGGTGAATTTTCAGCGGGTGAGAAACCGCAGCGTCCAGTAAAGCGCAGGGCCGCAGAAGAGCGAGCCGTCCAGCTTGTCCAGCAGGCCGCCGTGTTCGGGGAAGAGGCGGCTGGAATCCTTTACCCCGGCGTCCCTCTTGAACATGGATTCCACAAGGTCTCCGATTACGGCCACGGAGCCAATTACGGCGCCTGCAATTACCGCCCCTTCGTAAGTTATCCCAAGGGAGAATATCTTCTTGAGGACAACCGCGCAAAGAATGCCGCCCAGGAGGGAGCCAATCCCCCCTTCCACCGTTTTGTTGGGGCTTACGGCGGGGTAGAGCTTGATGCGCCCGATTGAGGAGCCGGTATAAAAGGCTAGGCTGTCGGCGCTCCACACCGTTGCGTAAAGGAAGATGATCCACACGGCCCCCACCTCCCGCAGCAGCATCTGGAAGGAGATGAATCCGGGTATATACACAAGCGCGGCAACTATTACGGAAACATCCTTCATCGCCCCGTCCGGAGGGCTTGTTATCATCCTGACAGCCAGCGTTATGAGCACGGCAAGCGCAAAGGACTCCGAAAGGATTTCCCCGGTAAGTGCGGCGCTAAGCAGCATGAAGGCCCCAAGGCCAACAGCCATGGCCCTTGCCAAGGCAGGGGTTTTATAGAAGGCCAGCAGTTCGTAAAGCGCCCCAAGCCCGGCAACAGAGATAAGCACGTTGAAATACACAGGGGGTAGTTTGGTGACGTAAAGGTAGAGCAGGGGTACTGCAATTGCGGCTATTATCAGCCTTTTAAGATGTGAGCGGGCGCTGGCCATTTTTTCAGGCCCTTACCGCGCCGAATCTTCTGTCCCTGAACCGGTATTCCCTCAGCGCCTCTTCAAATTCAGCCTTGCCGAAGTCCGGCCAGAAGACGTCGGTGAAGTACAGCTCCGAGTATGCGGACTGCCACAGCAGGAAATTGCTCATCCTCTGTTCTCCGGAGGTCCTTATGATCAGGTCCGGCTCGGTTACGCCCGCCGTGTCCAGCAGGCTCGCAAACGTTTCCTCGTTAATCTCCTCCGGTTTTGTGCCGGAGGCCGCGATCTTTTTTGCGGCCCGGATAATCTCGTCACGCCCGCCATAACTGAGCGCGGCAAAGAACGTCATCGATGTGCAGCCTATCGTCAGCGCCTCGGCCTCTTTCACAAGCGCGGCAACCGGGCCAGGCAGGCGGGAAACGTCGCCGATGGCCCGGAAGCGGATGTTCCTCCTTAAAAACTCGTGCATCTCGCGGCTGAGGTACAGGTCCAGCAGTTTCATCAGCATGGCCACTTCGGCCTTGGGCCTTTGCCAGTTTTCCATGGAAAACGTATAAAGCGTAAGCGCCTTTATGCCTGTGTCGCGCGCGGCATTGATTATTTCCCTGGCCCGCTCCGCCCCGCGCCTGTGCCCTTCTATCCTGGGCAGCCCCCTGGACTCGGCCCACCGGCCGTTGCCGTCCATTATTATGCCCACGTGTGAAGGCAGCTTGCCGTTGGCCTTCATTCGCCCTCCAGCGGATAAACGAATATCGCCTCGGTGAACGGGTTGTCGCCCTGAAGTATGTTTGCGAATTTCATCCCCAGTATCGGCTTGTCCAGAACTATCAGCTTGTTTTTGGTGACTGCCATATCAAGCACTGTGCCGGTGATTTTTTTGCCAAATACCAGGTTCTGGGCGGTCAGCCCGTTCCAGCGCAGGACGATGATGCGGGAATTCTTGTAGCCAAGCCCCTTCGCCATCCCGGCTATAGGGTTCCTTTTTATTACAACCGCGTCTCCGCCAAGCACGATTATCTTGTCTTTAATGGACCACGACCCGCGCCCCATGCCCGGCAGGAAGGATTCCCTCTTGTACGTATTCAGGAAACCCCCGAAATCCTTCGGGCTCTTCCATAGCTGGCTGCCGGAATCGTTATAGAAGCTTACATGGCCGTCCTTGTTGTACGCCACAACATATGTTTTTCCGGCATACCGCATAAGGGAAAAGTCGAAGATGCCAACGCCTGCCGGCAGTTTCAGGCTGTCGTTCTTGACCAAAGTCAGTTTTCCGCCGTTGAGGACGGCCGCCGTAACAGGGCCGGAAAACCCACTGCCCGTTATGAATTCTTGCGCGTATAATTTGCCCTCGAAGGGCCTGACGGCGATGTCCTTTCCCTTCCATATCCGGACAAACTTGCCGCTGGATCTGGAATAGGTGTAAATGGCCGACGAGAGATTGTCTCCGTTTTTAAGGGCAAGGAATATGCTGTCTTTGGGGCTGGAGCCCAGCTTGCCGCTGTCCAGCCGGACTATGTCGTCCCGTACGTCTATATCTGCGCCGCCAAGGGCAGGCGCGAGGGCTGCATCGCTGATATTGTACGCCGATACCGAATGGGGAGACACAAGCATTAAAAGATGCTTGCCATCGCCGGCGGGGTCGGCCGTGCCGATTATGTCTGTTGAATACGGCGCCCTGAAGGTGACGGCGGTATCGTCCTTGGGGGCGAAGAGCGTATCGCCCATTGTGTATTCCTTATAAAGGTCCCGGCTTATAAGGGAACCCGATGTGAGCAGGATTTTCCCGTCCGATGCCCATTTGACGTCCTGGTTGAGAAACACCTGGCCGGATTCGTGCGACTGAGAAAGAACCAGCACGGCCTCCGCCTGAAGCCGCCTGGCTTCGGACATGGCCTTTGAAGGGTCGTCCTGGCCGGTGGTAAGCAGTTCGAACCTGCCGGATTTCCTGAGCAGCTCGAAATACTCTTCGGAAAGCCCCCAGCTTACGTTTTTCAGCTGATAGAAGAGCAGCCTTATCTTGTTGCTTGTTATCCGCAGAACGTCCCCGGCGGCGGCCTGGCCGGAAACCAGTTTCAACTGGGCCTGTTTTGTGTCTTTGCCTGTTACTTCAGCCACCCCCACCGGCTCCTCTATCCGGCCAAGGGGCTTGTGTGTTACCGGATGATAGAAGATGGCGCCCTTTCTGAACACCTGGAGGCGTATGCCGGTTTTTAAATCAGTGGTGTTGGCGAACGATGCCGTTATCAGCCAGATCG
>JAKAKS010000026.1 GCA_021813405.1 Nitrospirota bacterium | reverse complement strand
TGGGAGGATTCTGAATAAATGCCTGAAAAAAATGTCACAACTCCGGAAAATGTAGCGCAAATTATTGAGGACGCGCAGGAGCAGCCAAAAAATTATCCGGCAGCCGGTAAAAAACCAATACTGGATGAAATATCCAGCGCGGTATCCGACCCCTTCTGGGCCTACTATACGGGCCAGGTGCTTCTTAACCCGGACAAGACGCTGCGCACCGAGGGCGGGGGCAGGGCGGTGGAGATATTTGAGGACCTGGAAAGGGACCCTCAGGTGCGCTCCAACCTGCAAACCCGCAGGCTGGCGGTGGTTGGCAAGGAGTGGCATGTGGAGCCGGCCACAGACAGTGCCCAGGACTCAAAGGTTGCCGGTTTTGTTACCGGCGTGCTTTTGAACTTTGATTTCGATTCGGCGCGTTTCAACCTTTTGCAGGGCATACTGCTTGGCTACAAGACGGCCGAGATCATGTGGGAGTATTCCGAAGGGGACGTTTGGATCAGGGAGATGATCGCCCGCCCGTCCAGGCGGTTTGCCTTTGGGCTGAAGCGCGAACTGCGCCTGCTTACCAGGGACAACATGGTTGAAGGCCTGCCAGTCCCCCCACGCAAGTTCCAGCTTTTCATCTACGGCGGCCAGAACGGCTCACCCTATGGGGATGGGCTTGGCAGTTCGCTCTACTGGCCGGTGTGGTTCAAGAAAAACGCCATCAAGTTCTGGATGATATTTTCCGAGAAATTCGGCTCGCCAACGGTAATCGGCAAATATCCGCCCGGCACCCCCAAAGAACAGCAGGACGCCCTTCTTGCAGCGCTGGATGCCATCCAGCAGGAGACCGCCATCAAGATACCAGACACGATGCAGGTGGCCTTCCTGGAGGCGTCGCGCACCGGCGGCCTGGGCAACTATGAAAACCTGTGCGCCTTTATGAACCAGGAGATCACAAAGGCCATCATGGGGCAGACGTTAACCACTGAGATGGGAAGCACCGGCGGGCGCACCGGTGGTTCTTACGCGGCCAGCAGAACGCATAACGATATCCGCCAGGAGTATACAAAAGCTGATGCGGACGTTCTGTGTAACGCATTAAACGGACAGATGATCAAGTGGTTGGTGGATTACAACTTCCCAGGTGTAAAGCGCTATCCAAGGCTGTGGATAAGGACGGAAGGCGAAACGGACTTAAAGACCCTGGCGGAACGCGACCAGATACTTCTTGGCATGGGCCTGCCCATTTCGCAGAAATACGCATACGGCACATACGGCATTACCCAGCCCTCCGTGGGCGAGGCATTGCTTAGGAAAGGAGATTGATATGCGCATAGCAGTTTTCAAAACAGGTACGCACACGGACGCGCAAGGCAACACACGGACATGGACAAACAGCGACATGGACGCAATCGCCGCCAAGTACAATCCGGCGGAGCACGAGGCCCCTGTAGTAATCGGCCACCCAAGGGAAAACGCCCCGGCCTACGGCTGGGTTGAAGGGCTTTCAAACGACGGCGGCACGCTGTGGGCAGAGATAAAACCCACGGTGGAGCAGTTTACGGACTGGCTTAGGCAGGGGCTTTTCAAGAAGCGCTCGATCTCGCTGTATCCGGATTTGACGCTGCGGCATATCGGGTTTCTGGGTGCAACGCCCCCTGCAGTAAAGGGCCTGCCGGATTTCGCTTTTAAAGATAACGGGAGTGTTCTGGAGTTTCAGGACTTGCCGGACTTGCCGGACTTGCCGGACGGGCCTTGCCCGTCCAGGAGAACGAAAGGAGGAAGTATGAACTTCTGGGAAGGTCTCAAGGAGAAGCTGGCCCAAACGGGCATGAGCTTCAGGGAGCTCTTCGGCTCGGACACCCCTCCGGTGCTTTACACGGAGGACGATGTGCGGCTGGAGAGAAAGAAGGCGGAGGATGCAGCCAGGGAAAAGACGGCCGCCGATTTTGCCGAAAGGGAAAGGACGCTTGCGTCCTGGGAAGACAGGCTCAGGGCGATGGAGGCCCAGGGAAGGATGAAGTCCGTTGCGGAATTTATCGAGGGGCTCAAGCAGAAAGGCACCCTGCCGCCGGCCATGGAGAGGATGGGGATGGGCATAACCAGCTTCATGCAGGCCGTGGCAGGCTTAGATGCTGTTTATGAATTCTCCGCAGACAAGACCAAAAAAGAAACTCCGCTGGAATTCATGAAGGCGTTTCTTTGCAGCCTGCCTGCCTCCATAAACTTCGGCGAGGTTGCCGAAAGCGACGGCAGCGATGAAGACAGCGTGGAGGAGAAACGGGACCGCATGATCCGGCAGCACATGAAGGACAATGGCGTGAACTACAAGGAAGCTGTGCTGGCAGTGTCCAAGGAGAGGCCGGACCTCTTCGGAAAGGAGAAATAACCGATGGCAATGGGAGCAACAAAAGGAATCAGCAAAGACGTAAAGGCATCCTCTGCCGTTGTGCAGTACACCATAGCAACGCCCGGTGCGGACGACGACACGTATTCCACCGCATCCGCGGCCACAAACCCGCTGGTGGGCGTGTTCCAGGCCGCGCTCAGTTCCACTGACCAGGCGGAGGGCCAGTATGTGGAGGTGATGGTGACAGGCATCTCTTATCTGGTGCTGGGAGCCGGAGGCTGCACGAGGGGCAACAAGCTTACCTCAGATGCAAACGGCAACGGAGTTGTTGCCGCTGTTGGAAACCAGGCCATAGGGATTGCGCTTAAAAGCGGTGTGCAGGGAGATGTAATCCCGGTGTTGCTGGCCCCCGCTACTGCGTAGCAGGATTTCAAATATTCGATTTGCAGTTCCAAATTCAGACCGAAAGGAGAATTAATATATGCCGCCTGTAGGGCAGTTGCATGTAGATGCGATACTTACAAACCTGTCGCGCCAGTATAAAAATGAGGAGATGATCTGGGACAAGGTGATGCCGATTCTGCCGGTAGGCAAAAGAAGCGATCTCTACTTTACCTACAACAAGGCCGACGCGTTCACCCTTGGCGACGACAAGATCGGAGCCACCGGCCTTGCAAACGAGATGGACTGGGGGGTGCAGACAGACAACTACTCCGTTACGGACCACGCCTTTGGCGACTGGCTTGCCCAGGCCGCAATAGACAACGCCGACAACCCGCTTCAGCCGGAAGTGGACACCAACAACTACCTTAACCTGCTTCTGGACATAGCCCAGGAAAACAGGGTTGCAAACGTTGTCTTCAACACGTCCAGTTACGCGGCTTCAAACCAGAAAACGCTGTCCGGGACAGCCCAGTGGGGCGGCGGCTCGGATGACCCCATCGGTGACATCCTTACCGCAATAGAGTCCTGCTACCAGAGGGCAAATGCGTTAGTGCTTGGCGTTGCCACATGGACGGTGCTGCGGAAGCATCCGAAGATCATCGACGCCGTAAAGGCCATACCCGGGGGCATATGGCGCGGCGGGATGATTGGCGCAAGCGAGCTCGCGGCGCTCTTTGAGGTTAACCAGGTGCTGATCGGGCGTTCAAGATATAACGCCTCAAGGATGGGGCAAACCGCTTCATACGCAAGGCTGTGGGGCCCGCATGCCGCCGCCCTTTATGTGGAGCCCAAGCCAGGACTGAGGAGCATCACCTTCGGGGCAACCTTCAGCGAGATGCAGCGGCAGACGCAGAGGGACTTTGACCCGAAGCGCGGCGTTAAAGGCAGCCACTATTTCAAGGTGGCCTGGAACTCCGCGGAGAAGGTTATCGCCAACGATTGCGGCTACTTTATCCAGAACGCCGTGAATTACAGCGTGTAAATAACTGATGGCCCGGCCGGACAGTCCTGAAAACCATGGCTGTCCGGCCGGTCTGAAAGGAGATGTTATGCCTAAATTCATTGTAAAGGCCACAACTATTGTGCACGCCCGCAAGGGCGACAAAGCGTCCGTTGAATACAAGCCCGGGCAGGAGATCGAGCTTACAGAGGATGAAGCCGGATTGCTGAAACACAATCTGGAAAGTGCCGGGAAGGGAAATATAACCGGAAGGCCCGAAACGGCGGACAAAAAGAGATGAGCTATTCCCAGTTTTCAGACATTCAGAACCTTGTGCCGGATGACGTGCTTGTGCAGCTTACAGACGATGCCGGCACTGGCTCTGTTAACCAGGCGGTCGTATCGGACTGCATAGCCGAGGCCGACAACCTTATAAACGCATGGTGCGGCGCGAGGTATCAAATCCCGTTTAATCCGGTCCCGGCAGTTATCACTTATATTTCAGTTGCCATTGCCGCGCACAGGCTCTTTGGCAGGAGGCTGGAGAAGATACCCGATGCCCACGAAAACCGGTACAAGGAAGCCCAGGCGCTGCTTGCGGGCATATCTACCGGGAAAATATCCCTGGGGGTGCAGCCCCAGCCCGCCGTTATCGAGGAGCCGGCTACATCCACGGCCGACAAGAACACAAGGACGTTTACAACTGTTGGCACCAATGTGGACCCGGCGGCAAGCACAAACCCCAACAGCATCGATCTGGACAATTACTGATGGCATGCAATTTCAAATATCAAATCGCAAATTTGGAATTTGCTGAGGTTGAGCTGGCGTTATGACATTTCAGGACATTGAAAATGCGATACTCGCCGTCCTGCAGGGGCTTTCCGTCTTCAAAGTAGTCAAGACCTATGCCGGGGAGGCATCGGGGGAAATAGAGCAGCTCCCAATCCAGTTCCCTTCCGCATTCGTGGTGTACAGCGGGTCCAAATACGAATGGGTGGACACGAAGACCGGGATGGAGACGGCCTCTTTTAACGTGCTTGTTTGCGCCAGGAGCGCAAGGACCATTATGGGCGGCATCAATGAGGACGTGCGCGAGAACGCGGCAACTGGCGCCTATGCGCTTGTGAATGCTGTGGTGCCCGCCCTGGCGTGGAAGGAACTGGGGCTGGCCCTGTCGGTGCCAGTGAAGCCGCTGGGCATCCGCCTGCTGGCCTCAACGAAGACAACTGTGATTTACGCCATTGAACTGGAGGCCGCATTTGACAGGGATTATTCGTAGAGATTTCCAAACCATATCAAAAAAAGGAGGCAGCCTTGAAGAACTGGAAGACAACTTTAATTGGCGCAATAACGGGCGGGATTGTGGCAATAGCGCCGGTTCTGCAATCGGGGCATATCGTGCTGGCCAGGGCGGTCACGGGCTTTTTAATCGCTGCGCTTGGGTATCTGGCCAAGGACCACGACGTAAGCGGTACAGGGGCTTAACGGATTTCAATCTCAAAATTACGGAAATTCAAATAACAACATAAGGAGGAATGCGTAATGACTATGTTGGGCATTATCAGTTTGGTTGAGGGCGCTATTCCGCAGCTTGTGAAGCTTGCAGAGGGGCTTTTTCATTGGAAATCGGAATCCGGCGCGGAAAAGAAACAGTTTGTGACCGGCTCGCTTAAGGGCGTGGTGGACCAGATTGACCTGAACTCCCAGGGCGGGCAGAAAAGCACCTGGGACAAGCTTGCGCCGGTTGTCAGCGACATTATTGACGAGACGGCAGGAATTATATTTCCGCCAGCTACGCCGGCGGCCTCAGTTCCGGACCAGGCCAGGCCGGCTAACTAGGAAGCGTTTTTACCCCGCATCCCCGCAATAGCCTGAACCGGAGAGGCGGGGCAAGGGCACTGCAAAAACATTCAGTATTCCGGTGCTAATTATGACTACTAAAAGGAGGTCTTATGAAAACTTTTTTAGCGACGATATCAGGCCTGCTTATATTGACCGGCCTTGCATTTGCCGGTGTGCTGTCCGCCCCTACAATTCCGGTGGACCAGTCCCAGCAACTGCATAACGGCGCATGGCTGCGGCTGCCAACGGCGGTGCCCCCCTCCGGCTCTGTTACCATTGGGCCGTTTAACGCCGCCGGCCAGACAAGCGCGCCCGCATTGGATATGGGGTTTCCTGTAGGATACGGCAAATGCACCTTCACTCAGGTAAACGGCGCGGCGCAGAGGGTGTTTATTCTTCAGGGGTCTTCCGTGTCGAATTCCAGCGGTTTTACAAATGACATATCGCACACGGTAAGCGCGGACCAGAGCACGTGGGGTTTTTTCTTTTCAGGCGACCCGAACCGCTGGTGGCAGGGGCGATGCGACAGCGGGTGCGGAGTTGGCAACGAGATAACCGTCCAATGCACATTTGGCGGAATGGGCCAATAAAAGGAGGTCTTTAAGTGTCCGTAACCGGTGTAGAACTAAAGGCGGCAGTTAAGCGTGCAACCACATGGGGTGCGGCCGCGGCCTGCGGGGCAAATAGCGGTGTGCTCATAAAGCCGCACACGATAAAGAAAAAAAGAAACACAATCACAGACGATTCCATGGGCCTGTATTTTCCCCAGAACGCAGTGAACGCCGAAATAGATGTGTCGGGTGCTCTGCCAGCCTATCTAAGGTACGACTCTCTGGACCTGCTTATCGCGCTTGCAATGGGTTCAGTTCCGGGCGCACCGGTACAGCAGGGTGCAACTCCAGCATACGCGCAGAGCTTTATCATGGCGGCTAGCCTTGGCGGGCTTTTTGCAACATATATCCAGAACAATACCGTGAATATTGACGAGTACACAAGCATAAAGGTTAGCGGCTTCACGATCAAAGGCGACGTAGGCAAGCCGGTGGAGATAAGTTTTGACGTAATGGCATACGACCGTGTAACCAACTCCGCAGTGAATACCACCGGCACATTTGCAGGCGTTACCTACATGGAGACCGGCAACCGCGTCCTCTTCTCGCAAGGTGTTTACAGGATGAACAACCAGGGCGATGCCGCGCTGGCGTCCGCAAGTGTTATCTACCCATCCGGCTTCGAGCTTTCATTCAAACGGAAGATGAAAGGGCTTTATACCGTAGCCGGGTTTGTAAATATTGACGAGCCTTCCAGCGATGGATTTCCGGAAGTGAAGCTGAAGCTCACTTTTCCCCGATATACGGCAAACATACAGCAGATTTTTGCGGACTGGGACGCTACCCAGCAAAAAAAGATGGACATGACGTTTACCGGGGCCCAGATTGCAAGCCCATACAACAGGAGCTTTCAGATACAGCTGCCATGCCTTCAGATAACCAGTGCGGACCTGCCTTTGAAGCATGGGATCATGGAAGCTCCGATGGAGTTTGTGGCCCTTGGGTGCGCTGCTGCGCCAGCCGGCATGAACGGAGTTATCCAGCCCTTCCAGATAAACGTAATAAACCAGCAAGGCGCGAACGTATTGACTAGCTAGATTCATTCAGCTTCAGGACAGGAAATTTCAAAAAGGAGGATTAATGGACATATCTGCGCTTGCCCAGGACGATTACACGGTTGAGGTCCCTTTTATGGAGGACGCTTTTGTCACACTGCGTTATGTATCACGCGAAGAACTGCTTGCGGTTTACCGCAAGGCCCGCACTGTTTTTATAGACCAGGACCGTCGGAAGGCGGAGGAATATGATCCCATTCAGGCAGACGTTATTCTGGGGCGTGCCGCGGTGAGGGGCTGGCGGGGTATTACCATGGAAGGCAGGGATTAACCATATTCCCCTGAAAACTGCGACTTCCTGATGCGCAAATGGCACATGTTTGCGAAGTTTGTGAGCGGAAAATGCGCGGACATCCAGGCGCTGGTGCGCAGGGAGAGGGATGAAACGGTAAAAAACTAATTGAGCACATCCGTTGGCGCATGGACCATCCGGGTGTGCGGTGCGAAAACTGCAAGGACATAGAGCAGGTGGACGGCATTTTGGCCCCATGCCGGACGCCATCGAACTGCCCCGTCCCAGCTCTCTCTCAGGAGGCGGCAAGGCTTCTGGAGATGCGTCAAATGATGGTATCACTGAAGGGCCTGGCCAATCCCGAGGCCATTTTAAAGATGTACGGGGCAACGGCAGGCGATTTAAAAATGCTGGCAAGGGTTGAGGATATGTTGAATCTGAAGGGCACGGAGGACAAATAAAGTGGCGGAAGTAAGGATCGGGAAGAGACCGGCAGCATCTGATCCGGCGGAAAGCCGGGCCTCAGACGGGCTTGCATCCAGCGTAAACGATTGCATTAAGTCATTTCAAGCCATTGCCAGTTCCGCAGGCAATCTGGCAGCTCCTCTTAACAGCATGATTAACGGAAGATTGTCCGCACAGATACCCGCAGGGCAAATGGACATACAATTGCAGGCCGGTATCGGAAACGAAAAGATGCCAATCTCTTCCGGTATAGCAGCAATCGGTGGCCAGTTGGCCGCCATGAGTACTGGCTCCGATTACATCATAGATTTTTATGGCCGGGGTTCAGAGCAGATGCCCATCTTCGAAAAGATACAGTCCATTCAGGACGAAATAGACGCCGCGTTTGCTGACCCCATTGTGCAGAATATCGATTTCCAGGCGGGCACCGGCAGGGGAGGGCGGCGCGGGCAAAAGGGCCACAGTATATCTTCCGGCATCTCCACAACCCAATCACTTATATCCGGCTACGTGGAGGCGATGGGTAACCTGGCGTTCGACCGCTCCATCGGGGCCTCGGACGATTTGTCCCAATACGGCGTAAGCGCTTATCAGGCCCAGGTGACTGCTTATCAGCGGCTCCTTGGCATTGGCGGCGGAGGGGCTTCATTTTCGCCTGGCGGCCCATCAAGCGCCGGCACAGGCGGCGTGAATATAATTATCGAGAACATCACGATTAACGGGGCGGACACAAGCGATCCGGTGGACTTGGCCACAAAGTTCGATGAGGCTATCTCGGACAAGATAAAGCGCGGCACAAGTGAAATTCCGCCAGCGCTGAAGGCGGCGGGGTTATAATGTCCATACTTCTTTCCTGCTATACCAATATTCTTGAGACATCCACAGTCACTCTTTCGCAGGGCTACGCGGATGCCAACTATCCGCTTTACCGCCTTTACGATCGCGACATAGGAAGGATGTTCCAGTCCGCCGCGGCCTCCGTTCTGGAGGTGAAGATAGACCAGGGTGCAGGCGTTTTAAACCCCGTGGATACGGTGTTCATACCGGCGGGCCATAACCTGGGCGGGACGCTGATGGCGCTTAATTATTCCGATGACGACGTGAATTACTTTACCGGCGCATCCTGGACGCAGCCGGACAACTACCTTATAGTCCAGAGTTTCGGGAGCATGGCGCACCGTTACTGGCGATTAAATATTTCAGCCATGCCGATGCCCGGCCAGTTAGCCGAGCTGTTTCTCACATCTACTTACATATGGGAGCGGATGCCGGTTCGCCCAGGCGGGCCGTTTGATGATGTTTTCAATGTACAGGCTGAAACCAGCGGATATGGCCGTGACCGCTTTCTTGTCCACGGCCCATCAAAGAGGCAAAGGGTGTATCGCGTGCAAAACGCAAGCGCACAGCAGTACGCAAGCATCAAGGCGCTGTGGGGCGCATGGGCCGGGGCAAAACCATTTTGGCTGTGCGACCAGGATGGCAACTGGATATATGGGAAGTTAAGAAAGCCGCTTAACCTGAAAGAGGATGGCTACAGCAGATACAGCTTTGATTTCGATTTTGAGGAAGTGGTCCCTTAAACAAGAATTCCAATCAGGCAATTCAATTCGCCATCGGCGATTCAAAAAGGAGGATTTTTTATATGGGCCGGATAAAAGACAGCGTTAGGATAAAAGGGCTTTTCAGGGTTGAAAAGTTTGCCGCGGGGACGGACCCGTTAAAGGATTTGCCGGATGAGACAATTGAGTGCGAGAACATGGGGCTGACAACAGGCCTAACCGAGATGCTGAAGCTTTTTACCGGCGCGGGCGGGACGGCATTCAATAATACAAACGCGGAAGTGGGGGTTGGGGATAATAACATTGCCCCCGCCGCAAGCCAGACGGACCTCCAGGCGTCAACCAATAAAACTTATGTCGGCATGGCAGGCGGCTACCCCACGGCGCCATCAAGCGCATCCGTGCAGTTTCAGGCGTCGTTTGGCAGTTCGTCGGCCAATTACGCCTGGAATGAGATAGTGGTCAAAAACTCTTCAAGCGGCATATGCCTTAACCGTACCACCAATGGCGGCAACGGATGGGGCACAAAGGCCAGCGGCACCACATGGGTTGTTACTGTAACCTGGAGCTTGAGCTAGCTCCTGGCATGGCTGAATTTCCAATTTTGGATAACGAATTATCATGACCATCTTCGCCCCTGTAAACGGCACTCCTGAAACATTTACCGGAACGGCCAACACCGAACTGCACGCCTATAACCCGGCCTGGACTGAGCACCCCAGTTCAAATTGCACGGCAATCTGCACGGGTACTGGATATGGCGAGAGCAGTTGCCTTACCAATCTGGCCATCTACTATTACAACGTAACGTCCTTAAACGCGGATTACCAGGTGCAGGCTGATATCAAATGCGTCAGCATCCCAAACGGCACCCTCCCCTATATGGGGGGGCCTGCGCTCCGGGTTTCATCCAGCGCGTACACGATGTATTACGCGCGCTGGAACCTCAATGGCGGAGCAGGCCGTTGGGAGCTTGTCCGTACTGTAAATGGCCAGGATACCATTATAGGCACATACGCAGAAACCATATCGGCCGGCGCCTCCTATACCGTTTTGATTTCCGCAACCGGCGCAACTATAGCTCTGTCGGTCAACGGGATGCAGGTAATATCGGTTACGGATTCTGGCATTGCATCCGCCGGGTATCCCGGCATGTTCTGGCGCGCAAATGAAATTTCAGAGGCCACCAACTGGCAGGCCATCAGTTTGTCCAATCTTCAAAGCGCGCCGGATGCGGCTTCAGTAGGCGATACCGCCGCGGTTGCCGTATCTGTTCTAGGCGCGGACCAGGCAACCGGAACAGACGTGGCAACCGCCGGACAGCCCGCAGCCGGACCGGACGCGGCTGTGGGGGACGACTTGCAGGCTTCAATATCGGCGATAATCCCGGCACCCGATTCGGCCCAGGGCGGCGATTCCGTATCTATCGTAATCGCGGTAACCGCGGCTGATTCAGCCGTCTGCGCCGATGTTGCGTCTTTCGGTGAGGCGGCCCCTGCGGTTTCAGATTCGGCACAGACAACGGAAGCGGTATCTGTTTCCGCCGGAATCGAAGCCGATGATTGGGCGGCAGGTTCAGATACTGTAACGTTCCATACGCCGCCAGCCGTTTCACAGGCGCGGGACTCTTCCCGGATAAATCCCGTCTACCTCGTACAGGTAATCCTGAACGGCGGGGGGCCAACTCTATATTTCTCGGACCGCAATATTAACGTGACCGGTCAAATATATGAAGATTACCTCAAGGACTTGTCAGGCATAGGCAACCAGATACTAAGGGCCACAAGTGCCGGAAGGAACACAGATTTAACGCTAACATTCAAAAATGACAGGTTTCAGGCATATCCATATCTTATCCAGATAGGCGATACGTTTGCGTTCGAGGCAGCCATTTGCCGGATTTATGAGGTTTACCTGGATGCAAATGGTTCCCCTTCACAGCCGGTGCTGCTATTTAAAGGCGTTCTTGATCAACCAACGGAGATAGACGTGTTTGTATTCAAGTGCAAGGTTTCTATGATGCCTTTTTTCATGGACAAGCGATGGAAGCAGACGCTTGTCACGCTTACCAGTTTTCCAAATGCATACGAGGATACCGGCAAATACCTGCCAATCGTTTACGGCCAGGGTGTGCTTTTGCCTGCGCTGCGGACGGACTGGGGGGCAAGGACAACGCTGGCTTCCTCCGTAACGGCAAGCCAGGCCACGCTTGAGCTGTCGGATGCCTCGCGCTTCCCGTTGTCAGGCTCCGTCTGCATAGACCAGGAGACCATTTCATACACATCCATCTCCGGGAATTCACTTAACGGGATAACGCGCGGGGCCAACGGCACTGCGGCGCAGCCCCATGCCGCTGGCGCGGATGCATGGCAGTATCAAGCCGTTTACGACAGCATCATAGCCGCCCATCAGCTTTCGGAGATTACATATATATTTGCTGAGTACCAGGGGAAGCTGTGGCTTGTGAATTCCGGCATTACATCTTCAGTTGACGCAGACGGATTTACCCATCTTCAGTTTTCAGATGTGATATATGTAAACGGCGTGCTGGATTATATAGGGCTGGACAACACGCTTTCCATTACGGACCCGGGCCACAGACATGCCTCCGCGGCATCATGCAACTTCATACCGGATTACGCCACCTTGAGTTTTCCCTCCGGAGGGGCCTGGACGGGTGCGGCGGCAAGCGTTTACGATCAGGCCAGCAATACTGGCGCAAGCGCAAACTGGGCGGGGCAGGGGACGGCTACCATAACGGCGGATTTTCCGGCTTATGCCGGGGCCGCGCCTACGGCCGTTTATTTCTGCATTACGCACCAGTCTGGCGGCGGTTATGCGCCATCTGTTAGCGGGCATAGTTTGGACAACGGCGGCAGCACCGTAACCCAAAAAATAAACATAGGGACCAGCGTGCCTTCCTACGTCCAGCCCCAGAAGTATGCGGACGCCAGCAACTTTACCGGATGCTACTGGAACGTTTTCGAGATATGGCTTGAGATAGAGACCGGCACCACGGGGACCTCGGCAACCGGCATTTCCCAGACAGGCACTGTATCGAAGACGGGTACCGCCCTCCAGACGCATATGATCGAACGGCTGCACGCATTTGTAAGCGGATACCAGGACGACGCCAACGGCACGTATACGGGCATTCCCAATTCCGTAATCCAGGCCCCCGATGCCGTGATAAGGCACTTCCTTTGCGTAGCTTCAGGCGGAGTGTTCAATATGGCAAATGACATGGACTCGGCCTCGTTCACTTCAGCGGCAAGCGCCTATGCCGGATACACAAGCGGCGGGTACAAGATGGCGTTTGCAATAGACAGCGCCATAAAGCCTTCGGAGTTCATTCAGAAACTGGCCTTCGAGTGCAGAAGCGTGCTTACATACGATGCGGGCCTGTGGCATCTCACTCCCATCCCGGATACCGCTCCGGCACCCGTGCGGACGATAGACCGCAATGACCTTGCCGGCAAAAACGCCATGTTCAAATTCTCCAAAACGGACTGGAAGAACATCTGGAACGATATAACCGTAAGTTATGCAAGGCTGTATTCGCGGGTAAACCTGCATAACTCGGACTGGCTTGGTTCACTGGAGGTGTCCGACGCGTACTCCCAGGCCTTGTATGGATTGATGCCAAAGACAAACCTCCAGTTCGAGTGCATACGGGACCAGGCAACTGCCCAGGGCGTTCTTGACCATGTGCTTCTTGAGATGAAGGCCCCTCATCTGGTAGTGGAATTTACGGTTTTCTGGGAGAACTTCGATTTGACCGTTGGCCAGACTATTGCCATCTCCAATGCCCTGTGGGATGGCAAGCTCTTTTTCATCCAGCAGATCACCCGCAAGGACCAGATGACGGCAGATATAAAGGCGGTAGGATGGTGGTAGGCCATGTCTATATCAGTCCGGAACAAGCAGCACGGGCAGCGAGGAGTGTTCCGCAAGCCTGTGTGAAACGCTGCCCAGGAAAAATTCATGCAGGCGGTCTTTTCGGGTGCTGGCCGCTATTATCATGGTGGCGTTTATCTCTTCCGCTTTTTCAAGGATTGCTTCCCAGGGGCTTTCGCCTGCCCCCAGGTGGTAATCCGCCTGGATGCCGGTCTGCTGCAGGACAGATGAGTATTTTTCAAGCTTGTCAGCCGTCTCTTCACGCAGCTCTTCGTATCTGGCGGGGTCTGAAATGATGTGGACCACGGCCGTCTTTTTTACGGCCCCTTTCAGGCCGGCAAGAAAAGAGAGCGCTTTTTCAGATGCATTGGAGAAATCCGTGGCCAGCAAAGGAAGATTAAATAACTGCCAGCCTTCCTGCTGGCCCTCAGTTTGCCCGTCTTCATGATAGCCGCATACCAGCGTGGCCACTGGAGTCCGGCGCAAAAGCTCCATTGTATCCGAGCCGGCGAGCGCTCTTTCCATCCTGCCCGCCTTTTTTCTGCCTATCACCATAAGCTGCGCTTCTTCCCTGTGGAGCACGGAGATTATGGAAGGCACCGCCTCTCCAACTTCCACCACTGATTTACTGCGCAGTCCGGCCGCGGAAATGGCGGCCTGCCAGTCCTCAAAGCGTATCAACGCTTCATTGCGCTGCCGCAGTTCCTCTTCTTTCATGTAGCCGCCGAAGGGGACAAAGCCCACGTCCTCCCGCCTGATTATGTGGCAAAGCACAATCTCTTCCATCCCGGCGGCCGCCAGCGGGAAAAGGGATTTAAGCCT
Organism: Nitrospirota bacterium; assembly: GCA_021813405.1. Classification (GTDB taxonomy): domain Bacteria; phylum Nitrospirota; class Thermodesulfovibrionia; order Thermodesulfovibrionales; family JdFR-88; genus JAKAKS01. The sequence goes on along the minus strand of JAKAKS010000026.1, from coordinate 15,393 downwards.
GTTTAGCGCCATGTCGTGGAACCTGGTGGCGAAAAGCAGTTTTTTTATTTTCATGCTGTCGGGCACTTTCCCTCCATCAGAAAAAAACAAACGTGATAATTAAATATAATGGAACAAGCACCGGCAGTGAATACTTAAACAGATACCCGAAAAACCCGGGCATGTCTATTCCCGCCTCCTCTGATATGGAACGCACCAAGAAGTTTGGCGCATTGCCTATATACGTGAACGCGCCGAAGAAAACCGAGCCCGCCGATATGGCCTTCAGGTAGGCCGGGTGGCCCCTTATAAGCATGGAAACCGCGCTTGCGCCGGATTGTCCCGGATAAAAAACGCCAAGGGCCGAATGCAGAAAAGCCAGGTAGGCAGGCGCGTTATCAAGCAGGCTGGAAAGTATGCCTACTGCCCAGAAGTAATGTCGCGGGCCATTAAGCCCGGCCATAATGAAGCCAAGATGCCCCTTCGGGCCTGCGCTTAAGATATCAAGGCACGGCGCCATGGTGATGAATATGGCCGCAAAGAGCACGGCCACCTCCTTCAGCGGGTACCACGTGAACTCGTTTTCATCCCGTATCGATACAGGGGTAAAAAAGGCCGAAAGGGCCAGCATTACAAGTATAAGGCCATCTCTTAATAAGGCTTCTCCCGTAACAGGAATGCCTATTACATTAACGCTTCCTATATTAAGGGAACCGGAGAGCAGCACAGCCCCCATTATGCCCAGAATAAATATGAGGTTGTATGCGCCTTTTATCCTGATTGGAAGGGTGTCCCTGGTAACTGGCCCGCCGGAAACCGGCAATTCATTTTTATGATTGCGCCAGTCCAGTAGGAAAAAAACCAAAAGGAGTGCGGCTGTTGCAAACGCCATCTGGGGCAGCACCTTTAACGTCCAGAAAAAAGGCACACCCGCAAGGAAGCCCAGAAAAAGCGGAGGGTCGCCAAGCGGGGTAACGGCCCCGCCAACGTTTGCCGCAAGGAATATGAAAAAGATCATCGCCAGCGCGCCGTGCTTCCTGTGCTTGTTGGCCCGCACAAGCGGGCGCACAATAAGCATGGCCGCCCCTATGGTGCCCATCACCGAGGCAAGTGCGGTGCCAGCCAGAAGCATTGCGGTGTTTATGGCAGGGGTGGCTTTTGGAGTGCCCGTTATCAGTATCCCCCCGGATATAAAATAAATACTGCCCAGAAGTATTATGAAAGGAATATAGCTTTTAAGGATGGTCCTCATGAACTCGTAATAGGCCGCTTTGCCAAAGAGCGCCAGCATAGGGATAAGCGCTAGCAGCGCCCAGAACGCTGCAACCTTTGCAAAATGATTGTGCCAGAACCTTGGGGCCGCAAGCGGAAGGGCCGCCACGCAAAGGAGCATGCCCGCAAACGGGGCAGCGCTCCAAAGTGGCAGAATTTCTCTCAATGCGCTTGTTCCCCCGGCCATAGTGGAATAATAGCACAGATGGCTTGCTGGTTCGCCTGAAACCGGCCAGGCTTTCAGGCTTTTCCGATATAATATGGAATGAGAGCGCAGACCGCAAAAAGCATCAGGCTTAAAAAGGGCGATTTCTCTGTGCGGCCCACGCTATCCAAGGTGCGCCAGGCTCTGTTCAATATAGTTGCCCCCAGGATAGAAGGCGCGGTCTTTTTCGACCTGTATGCAGGCACCGGCGCTATCGGGATGGAGGCGATGAGCAGGGGGGCAAGCACCGTGTATTTTGTGGAGTCCGAAAGGAAACTGGCAAACGGGCTTAACGCCCTTCTGGACGGATGCGGCTGCCGGGCAAAGGCGGTGATATTCAATGCGAAGGCGGCTGATTTCCTGGAAAAGTCGGCCAGGCGGGGGATTAAAGCTGATATAATTTTCATGGACCCGCCGTATGCGTCCGGGGAGCTGGAAGCGGCTATTAATCTGTTGGCCGGGAAATCCAGTGGCGTGCTTGCTGACGGCGCGGTTGTGATTACTGAACATCCAACCAGGAATGCGGCCCCGGAGGCGCCGGGCGTGCTGGAAAAAAAACGGGATTACAAATACGGAGACACCACTTTGACACTTTATGAAGTTGTTTTGCGGGGTGGGAAGTGAACAGGGCCATACTTCCAGGCACGTTCGATCCGTTTACAAACGGGCATCTGGACATACTTCAGCGGGCCATCGGCATGTTCGATGTGATCATCATCGCTGTGGCCCCAAGCAAGAAGCAGACGGTATTTACGATGGAGGAGCGCATCGGGCTTATAAAAGGGGCCGTCAATGACGTAAAGAGGGTGGAGGTGGCTTCGTTTGAGGGGCTGCTGATGGATTACGTGAGGCGGACCGGGGCCAGAGCGGTAATAAGAGGGCTGCGGGCGGTCTCCGATTTCGAGTACGAATTCCAGATGGCCCTGATGAACCGCAGGCTGGACCCGGAGGTGGAGACAGTGTTTCTCATGCCCTCGCTGGAATATACATTTCTTTCCTCTTCCATTATCAAAGAAGTGGCCTATTACGGCGGGTGTGTTACAGGGCTTGTGCCGGCCAATGTGGAACAGGCCCTCAAGGAAAAGTACAAGATCACCGGCTGTAAATAAAAAACTCCTTTCTTAATCTTTGTCCCAGGGAGGTCCATATGGCCAAAGAGGCATTGCTGATTCTGGACATGCTGGAGGACTTCACCAGAGAAGGCTCACCACTGGAAGTGCCGGACAACAGGAAATTAGTCCCGGTCATCCAAAAAGAGATCAAAAGGGCAAGGGCAGAAGGCATGCCGGTAATTTACGTATGCGACAGGCACGCCCCGCAAGACCGGGAGTTCAGTAAATTCGGCTGGCCGGCGCATGGCGTGAAAGGGAGCCCTGGGGCTGAGGTGGTTGCGGCGTTAAAGCCCGAGCCGGGCGATGTAATAATAGAAAAGACCCATTATTCGGGTTTCTTTGGTACAAACCTTAAAGAAAAACTTGATGAATTGGGCATAACAGGCCTGGTTTTAACAGGATGCCTGACTCACATCTGCGTGCTTTATACTACGTATGAGGCTGTAGAATACGATTATGACGTAACGGTGCTGGCGGACGGTGTGGCCGATGTCACGGAAGGGGACCATAATTGCGCCCTCCGGTTTATGAAGGAAAGCCTTGGGGCCAAACTGGAATGGAGTGGGGTTGAAACCAAAGGTGTTTAATATAGCAAACGATCAGGACATACTGTCAGGCCTGGTGACGGATGTTTATTTCGATCGGACTGTCCGCATATTAAAAGCCAAAAAAGTAAACCCGGTAGTAAAGGCGGAACTGATTGTTAAGAGCATGCCGGGCGGCCAGAGTGGAAAGGATTGGCCGTGGGCGGTGCTGGCCGGCCTGGACGAGGCCATGTCTCTTTTAAAAGGGCTGCCTGTAAAAGTGAGGGCCATTGAAGATGGTACGGTTTTTTATCCGTACGAGCCTATATTGGAAATCGAGGGCAGGTACCTGGATTTCTGTGTTTACGAAACCGCACTCCTTGGGTTTTTGTGCCAGGCCTCCGGCATTGCAACACAGGCGGCAAGGTTCAAGATGCTGGCGGGTGAAAGGATGGTGCTGAGTTTCGGTGCGCGCCGGATGCACCCCGCGCTGGCCCCGATGATAGAGCGCAACGCCTATATAGGAGGCTGCGACGGGGTGTCGGTTATAGAGTCAGGCCAGGTTATAGGCCGCGAGGCGGTTGGCACCATGCCCCATGCCCTTATAATCTGCATGGGCGGTACGGTTGAGGCCGCCCTTGCATTCGATGAAGTGATCGGGCCCGGCGCGATGCGCGTGGTGCTTATAGACACCTTTCAGGACGAAAAATTCGAGTGCCTCAACGTAGCCCGCGCCCTTGGCAAAAAGCTTGACGGTGTGCGATTTGATACCCCTTCATCAAGGCGGGGAGATTTCTACCGGATACTGGAGGAGTGCCGCTGGGAGCTGGACCAGCGAGGTTTTGGCCATGTGAAATTCTTTGTAAGCGGGGGAATAAAAGAGGCCGATGTTGCCCGGCTGAACCCGCTTGTTTCCGGCTACGGAATAGGCACTTCCATCAGTAATGCCCCTGTGGTGGACATAGCCATGGACATTATGGAAGTTGAGGGCAAGCCGCTTGCAAAGAGGGGAAAATGGTCCGGCGGAAAAAGGGTATTGCGGTGCAAAAAATGCGGCGGGAGGATGACTATCCCCCTTTCCGGTAATACGCCGGAATGCGGCTGCGGAGGGGAGTTTGTCGATATACTGATACCCGCTCTGGATAACGGGAGGCTTCTTATTCCGGAGCATAGCCCCCATGAGTTGCGCGAGCGTACTCTTTTGAATATAAAAGGGTTGGAGTTATAATCCCTTCAGCAATGCATCTGGCCACCCTGATCTTCGCGCTTACCTATATCCTCATCTCACTTGGCGAAAATAGCCCGCGCAAGCTGGACCGCCCCACGGCCGCCCTGCTTGGGGCTGTATTGATGTTGGCCACCGGCGCGCTTACGCGGGCCGAGGCCGCGGCGGCTGTGGATTTCCGCACGTTGTCGCTTCTGTTTGGCATGATGACGCTTCTGGCGGTGCTGATGCAAAGCGGGCTCCCTGCCTGGCTTGCGCTTAAGATGCTGGAGCGGACAAATGCTGGTAAAAATCCCAGCATGCTGCTTGCGCTTGTGGTATTTGCCTCCGGTGCTGGTTCCGCGCTGATGCTGAACGACAACATATGCCTGCTTGGAACGCCTCTTCTGCTGGAGATTGCGGAGCAGGCCGGGCTGCCGCCGATGCCGTTTCTTATCGCGCTTGCAACCGGCTCCAATATAGGCAGCGTGATGACGCTTACCGGCAACCCCCAGAACATGATAATCGCGCAGGCATCCGGCATCGGATGGTCCGCCTTTGCGCTGCGGATGATACCCATAGGTTTGCTGTGTCTTCTGGCGGACTGGGGCATCCTGTTATTCATTTTCAGAAACAGGATGAAGCCGGGCATCCAGGGGGCGGACTTGTCCCAGCCGGTTTTGATAGACGTCAGGCGCAACCTTGCGGTAAAGAGTGTTTGCGCCTTTGCCGGGCTGATAATCGCGTTTCTGGCGGGGGCGCCGATGGATATTGCGGCCCTTGTGGCCGCCATCGGATTGCTTGTATGGCTGGACCGTCCGCCAAGAGAGGCCCTTGAAGCGGTAGACTGGCCGCTGCTTCTTTTTTTCACGGGTCTTTTTGTGGTGGTTGGCGGGCTGGTAAAGGCGGACGGCCCCTGGCTGGAGGGCCATATGGCGGCCCTGGGTGGCCGGATGGATCTTGCCGGCACCGTCAGGCTGAGCATTGCCGCCATTATAGGCAGCAACCTTTTTTCAAATGTGCCTTTTGTCCTTATTCTCAGGCATTGGGTGGAGGCGATAGGCAGCCCGCATTTCGTGTGGCTTGCGCTTGCCCTTGCAAGCACCTTTGCCGGAAACCTTACACTCTTTGGCAGCGTGGCCAATGTGATAGTGGCTCAGGGCGCCGGGAGGAAATGCCCGCTGGGCTTTGCCGATTTCCTGCGGGCGGGCGTGCCGGTTACGCTTGTAACCACGGCAATCGGAGTTGCCGTGTTATTGCTGTACAGGATTGCCGGCTGGCTGTAGCGTTGTAATCCTTCAGCGAGCTTTCTTCCATCTTCCGGTGTTAAAATAAAGCGACAAGAGGGTGTTGTATGGCCGTTAGAACAGTGGACAATATCCACTTAAAAGTCCCCAATCCTGGCCGGTCTCCCGGTAAAACGGTGCAGAAATGACAACCTCCTCCCTGATCGCCATTCTGCTTCTTGTTTTGGGCGCGGCAGTAATGTCTTTTGCCGTCGCCCGCGGTAGGAAGGTGGGTGGCCTTGTCCCCGCAGAACTGAAGCGCCGGTGGCGCGCCATAATAGGTTTGATGTTCTTCTTTCTTGCCGGTTACTTTGGCCTCATTGCCGTTATGATGAAATGGGTTGCCTGCTCCATCGAGGTAATCACAGGCGTGGTTTTCCTGGGCGGGGCTGTATATGTCTTGATCGTGATGGACCTCGTCCGCGATACGGTAGCCAAGATGCAATCCTCGGAAGAGTCCCTTCGGGAACGGGAGAAATTGCTGCGCACCATCATAGACACCGAACCTGAATGCGTGAAACTGGTGGCCCGCGACGGGACCCTGGTCAACATGAATCCGGCCGGGCTCGAAATGCTTCAGGCCGGTTCGCTGGATATGATAAAAGGCAAGCTGATTTATAACGCTGTGGACGCCGAATACCGGGGCGCATTTATCAAGCTGACGCGGGATGTTTTTAACGGCGGATCAGGGAACCTTGAATTCATGGTTACAGGCCTTAAAGGAAGAAAGCTCTGGCTGGAAACACACGCAGTGCCGCTTAGAAACGATAAGGACGAGATAATAGCCCTGCTTGGCATAACCCGCGATATTACCAGACGCAAGCTTGCCGAAGATGCCCTGAAGGCCCGAACGGACGAGCTTATGCAGGCTAACGAACGGCTCAGTAAAACCGTTCAGGGCCTGACAATGGCTGATGAGCAGCTTAAAAAATATTCGGGGGAACTGGAAAGGAGCAACCGGGACCTGGAGCAATTCGCCGCCGTAGCGTCCCACGACCTGAAGTCGCCTGTGCTGGCAATTGCTGCGGACTTAAAACTCTTTGAAAAGCGCAGCAGGGGGCGGCTTGACGATGAATCCATGGGGCTCATCAAAGAAGCGCTGGCTTCTGCCATGAGACTGGACGAACTGGTTTCAGACCTGCTGGCCTACGCACGCGTGGGCACGGACTTCCAGCAGCATATTAAATCCATTAGTATGACGAAGCTGCTTGATACCGTAATGGCCGGGCTGAAAGAGGAATGCGAGCGTGCGCAGTGTAAGATAACCGCTGGCGAGTTACCCGTTATTGCGGCAGACCCTACGCTTATGGCCCAGCTCCTTCAGAACCTGATATCAAACGGCATAAAATTCCACGGGGGCGCTCCGCCGCAGATCGGGGTTAGTGCGGAAAGGGCAGGGGCCGAATGGATATTTTCCGTTAGTGACAACGGCATCGGAATAGCCGCAGAGCACCATGAAATGATCTTCGAGCTGTTCCGGCGGGTGCCAGGCGGGCAGGCAAGGAAAGGGACAGGCATCGGGCTAGCCATTTGCAAGAAGATAATCGATAGGCATGGCGGACGGATCTGGGTGGAATCGGAGCATGGCAAAGGCTCCGTATTCAAATTTACCGTGCCGGCGTAAGCGGGTTTTCAGGGTGTGCAGACCCTGTTTCGTCCCTGTGTTTTTGCCTTGTACAACGCCGCATCCGCGTTGCGGATCAGCACCTCCGATGTAGCAGAACCATTTGCCAGGGTGGACACACCGAAACTGAGCGTCACTTTAAGACAATCATCCAGATGGCGGAAAAGGCCCTTCTCGATGGAATACCTCAATTTCTCCGCTATTGAAATTGCCTGCTTGTTATCCGTGTTGATAAGAAGGGCAGCGAATTCTTCGCCGCCGTACCTGGCCAGCACGTCCGTCTTCCTCAGGTTCTTGCTTAATATGTTTGCCACAAAACAGAGGACATTGTCGCCAACCGGATGTCCGTAATTGTCGTTTATGCGCTTGAAGTGGTCGATGTCGCACATTATGAGACTGAGGCCGCTCCTGTAACGCCCGGCCCGTTCCACTTCATACATAAGCCTCGCGTCAAAAAGCCGCCTGTTATGAAGGCCGGTAAGCGGGTCTTTGGTGGCCACATCCAATGTTTTCGTGTAGACCTTGCAGTTGTTTATCGCCATCCCAACAATGTGGGAAATAATGGAAAGCAGGGCGGCGGTTTCGTTTGTAATGGGTCTTTTGGATACTGAATTGTCCGCAACCAGTACTCCTTCCACCGCCTCTATATTGAAGGCCTCATGTATGGGGCAGCCCAAACATTCTGCGGATTTGTTCTGAATTCCCCCTTCGCAGATCAGCGTCTTGCCGCACTTGGTTCCAGGGACAAGCCAGCACCTAAGCCATTTTTTGCCGTAGGCCGGGCAGTCCGGCGCGTTGCAGTTTTTTATCTCCCAGCATGGGATACTTTTTTTGTTCACTATGGGGACCAGCACGGAATGAGTAAGCCCAAGCCGCCTGATTGAAAGGTCGGTGCTGTCCAGGGCGATGCGGACGGGCGCCCCGGTAACAAGGGGTTTTACCAATAAGGAAGCGCTTTTGATGGGAATGGACGTTTTTTTAATTATTGATGGATCGAAACCGCGTGAAAGTTTGCCATGCAACAGCTCTTTCCTGTGCTTCAGGAAAAAGAGAGCAACCCTGTCGAAATGAAAAACATCGCTAACGAGCCTGACGAACCTCTCCTCGATCTTGTCGATGTCCAGGTCCTCATAGACCCCCCCAAGCATTTCGAGGATGGCGAACTCTTTTTCCATCGCTCACCCCTCATGTGCAGTTAGATTTATTCTTACCCCTGCAATTACAGTTTGTCAATAAAGAAAGAAAGGCCTTTTTTTTTAAGATGATCGGGTTTTTATCCCGTCCCGTTTTTTATAAACGGTTCAGGCACACCGTTTGCGTATACATTCGTGTAATAAGGTAATAAGAGGTATGGATAACGCTAAAAAAAGCGTGAAAAGACACAAATGACGTCCTCCGGCCGTTTTGGGACCGGGGCAAAGAACGCAGAAAAAGGAACGGTGCAATCAATCCGCTACAAAAAAGGATTCCCCTAAATTTCGCAAGGAATCTGACAAGGGTATAAAAACTCTAAAAAGAACCATAGGATAAGGGGGCTACTATGGTAATTAAAAACTTGATTGGAATTCGTATTCAGATTTTACGGAAATCAAGAGGGATGTCACGGGTAGAGTTTGCGGATAAAATGGGCATCAACCCGGAGCGCATATGCAGAATCGAGCAAGGCAAAGAGGACCTCACCAGCGACATCCTTATTAAGCTGGCGGAAACACTGAATGTCGAGCTTTCGGAAATATTAGTATCTTTTTAAGGTCAATGCCAAATTAGTCCGCCAGACATTCCTGGTATTTACTGAGTTGCCTGGTTAAGCTGGGTGAAAGCCCCGTTGCCTAACCGCCGTGCATTTTTTTCTTGTTTTTGCCTTGTATAAACTGTCGTTAAGGGAATTTTTAAAAGAGCAACCCCTCCTGTCAACTGATGCACTGACGTATAAAAAACTTCAGCTCTGCCTGGCCCTGATTGCCGATAAAAAGGAGGCATAACTCCAGGTAAGGTTGTGCACGCTTTTTTCGAAGCCGTTATCCGCCTCGAACTGCTCGCTTAATTCAAGGAAATCGGAATGGCGGATTATGGCGTGGAGAATCTTGTCTCCGGCGGTCCGCAGCAGTGATGCCGCCAAGTCCGGGGGCGTGCCGGAATATATACCCACCTGGCTGAAAAACGGCGAAGACAATGCGTCAAATGGCATGACATTATTCTTTGTAATATCTTTTGCCAGTTTGTAGTACAGTTCGGCCAGGTTGCACGAGCATGGCGCCCATGGATGCCCATGGATTTTGGCCTCCGGGTCGTCGGCGTCATAAGTGTCACCCGGATACCTCCCTATCAACGGGCCAACCCCAAGCCCATTATCAAATTCGTTTACCGGGTAAACCCACTGGGAGCCGCTGTCCGCGAACGCACTGCGGAGGATGGCCGCGGATGCCAGCATCCTGGAATCCGTGTGTGGGACTGCGCCGTATATGCTGGCCATGATTATGTCTGCATTAAGGTCTGCGCCGGGCCCTTGCGGATTCAGGACGGAAAGGTAATGCCCCTTTCCGGGGTCCCAGTGGGATTGAAGCGCGTTTTCCAGATCGGTAATTGCGTTTTTAACATCCGATGATCGTCCGACCGGGATGCCAACCGTATTGTTCAGGTATTCACGGAAGCAGCGCAGTTGAACCGAGCGTGTGAAAAAGGAATAACCTTCTGTTTCCTCCCACAGGTTTACAGTGGGGGCCTTATATGCATCAAGCAGGTAACCCATATCCATGGCGATAACGTTTTTTGCCATGGCCTGCACTGGCGGCGCAAGCTGCGCGAAAAACTGCAAAATGGCCGAAACCTGAAGCGCCGGGCCGTCGCTCTGTTCGCTCCATCCGGGGCGCTGCTTCCCGTCCACTGTAAAACATGCATATCCTATGGATGCGCCGCTGTTCTGGCAGGCATCGGCGAAATTCACGTAATCCGCCAGCGCCTGAGACAGCGGAGGATTTGCCGATGCCAGTTCAATTGCTGTCAGCGCGGAATCCCGCGTCCAGTTATAAACATAAATCTGCCCATAGGGAATCAGGCTATCCGGGTAAGTAGGGGAAGCGATGATGCACCCCGGCCTTGATGCGCTGCCCGTTTCGGGGTCGGTAAATATATAGCCTTTGCTGGCAACATTCCGCAGCATCAGCCTTAAAAAATGCCTGGCTATTGCCAAAAGGTCCACTTCCGGAGAGAAAGACGCGTTTTCATATACAAGCGGGGCCATTCACCGCCTCCTTTATTAAGCAGTTTAAGGCAAAAGGCCGCGCCTGACAAATGCCTGTGCTCCGGCGCTGGCACCTCCACAGGCCGGGGGGAGACTTTGGGGCGTTATTCGGCTATACTTTAAAACCGTGAACGAAATTAATGAGCGGCAAGGAAAAATTAAATGAGAGTTCTGGTTACCGGGGGGGCTGGTTACATAGGGAGCCACGTGGTAAAGGCGCTTGGCCGGGCGGGGCATGACGTGCTTGCGTATGACGACCTGTCCACAGGTAACCGGTGGGCTGTCCTTTCCGGCAGGCTTGTTGTGGGCGGCCTTGCCGATAGGGGCCTGCTTGAAAAGACATTTGCCGAATTCGCCCCGCAGGCGGTAATGCATTTTGCCGCTTCGATAGTGGTGCATGAAAGCGTTAGCGATCCGGTCAAATATTATCTGAACAATACAGCCAATACATTCGGGCTCCTCAAGATGATGAGGGAGAAAAATGTTGGCCTGCTGGTGTTCTCATCCACGGCCGGTGTTTACGGTGTGCCTTCCGGAGGGATAGCAAATGAGGATTCGCAGCTTTGCCCTGTTAACCCCTATGGGACATCCAAACTGATGAGCGAGTGGGCCATGCGCGACCTGTCCCTGGCGGACCCCGGCTTCAGGTATGTTGCCCTAAGGTATTTCAACGTGGCCGGCGCGGATCCGTCAAGCAGGATAGGGGAGGCGCAAAAGGAGGCCACCCACCTGGTCACAAGGGCCGTGAAGGCGGCCAAAAGGGAGTTTGACCGGCTGGACATATTCGGCACCGATTATCCTACGCCGGATGGCACCTGCGTGCGGGATTATATACATGTGGACGACCTTGCCAACGCCCACATACTGGCACTTGATTATCTGGTTTCGGGTGGCAGAAGCGATGTCTTCAACTGCGGATACGGGCATGGCTTTTCAGTGCGCGAGGTGGTTGCGGCTTCACGCAGGGTGACCGGCGTGGAATTCAAGGTGGTTGAAGCGCAGAGGCGGCTTGGAGACCCTCCGGTCCTTGTGGCCGGAAACCGCAAGATACGGGACATCCTCAAATGGACCCCGGAATTTGACGATATCGATTACATCATTAAAACCGCCTGGGACTGGGAACTTAAGCTGGATTTGATAAGGTCCGGGCACGCTGGCAACTGAATATTTTCTGAATATTTTTGGCTTTAATATTTCTCTCGCGCCAGAGAAAATCCTAAAATTATAATTATTAAAAAATCTTTGTTTTTTTTAGCAAATTAGCTGTTGTCTTGTATTGACAATAAGTTTTTTTAATGGTAGAATCGGCACTAATTATCTGAAAAAATTCATGGAAGGAGATAGCAATGGCGGACGTGAAGATTGATAAAACCGTGGACGCGCGCGGTGCTGCATGCCCCGGCCCTCTGATGGAGCTTATTAAGGCCATGAAATCGGAGGACGTAGGGACGGTCGTCGAAATCCTGTCTTCGGAGAAAGGCACCAGTGTTGATGCTCCGGCCTGGCTTAAAAAAGTGGGGCAGGAACTGGTTAGCGTTGAGCAAAAGGGAGACTACTGGAGCATAGTAGCCAAGAAGATAAAGTAAGCTGTTAATTAAAAACCGAAAAGAAAGTGGGTAATCAGAATGGCTAAAAGAATTGTCATCGTTGGCGGCGGGGCCGGCGGCACTATTACCGCGAATCTTCTTGCAAGGAACCTGCATCACGAGCTTACAACCGGACAGGTTGTCATTAACATGATAACCAATACGCCCGACCATGTTTACCAGCCTGGTTTTCTGTACATAGTATTCGACAAGGTGCGCTCCGAGGAAATCGTAAGAAAACAGCGGGACCTTCTTGATTCCCACATAAATCTCTTCGTGGACCCTGCCACAAAGATAGACAGGGAACATAACGTTGTTCATACCCAGAGCGGGAAGGAGTACCCTTACGACTTTCTGGTCGTGGCCACCGGCTCCAGGATTGTGCCGGAGACCATCCCCGGCCTGGCCGAGGGCGGGCATTTCTTCTATACCCTTGAATCCGCAAAGAAACTCCGCGACGCTCTGAAAGACTTCGAGGGCGGCAAGGTAGTTATTTCCGTGGGCGTGCCGCACAAATGCCCGGTTGCCCCGCTGGAAATAACCTTCATGCTTTACGATTACTTCAAACATAAGGACATGCTGGACAAGGTGGAGCTCCAGTACACGTATCCGATCAACAGGCTGCACGCCCTGGAGCCAGTGGCCAACTGGGCCCTCCCCCAGTTTGAGGGCAAGGGCATCAAATACGAGGTGCTCTTCAACATGGAAGAGGTGGACCCCGTAAAGAAGGTGCTTAAGTCCATGGAAGGCGTGGAGATGAAATACGACCTCCTTATCACGGTCCCGCCGCACAAGGGCGCTCCGGTTATCGAGGACTCCGGCATGGGCAAGAACGGCTGGGTTGCCACCAATAAACAGACACTCAACAACGAAAGCTATACCAACGTTTATATCTGCGGCGACACCACGGACATCCCGATAAGCAAGGCGGGCTCCACTGCGCATTTTGAGGCGGACGTAATCGCCGAGCGCATCTCGTCACAGATACAGGAAGGCAGCACCTCCACCCGTTACGACGGCAAGGTTGTCTGCTTTGTTGAAACCGGCTTTGACGAAGCCACCTACGTGTGGTTCAATTATAAAAATCCGCCCAAGCCTACGCCGCCTTCCAAGATGCTCCACTGGATGAAGCTTGGCTATAACAGGCTGTACTGGCTTTCGGCCAAGGGAGTTCTGTAAGATGGAAGAGGGCAAAAACAAGGGCACGGAATTGGCAGACCGGCTGTCAGACCCGGAAACCGTTAAAGCCCTTACAAACCTGGTAGACCGTCTGACAGAACTCAGTCAAACTGGCGTGCTGGATTCCTTTTTCCAGACTGTACAGGCTGTAACTTTCATGAAGGACGGGCTTACCGACACGATGGTCAACAAGAACGCGGCCATGGCCTCTACTCTTGGCGAGATCGCGTCGGAGGCGGCTAGCCCTGAGATACTGGACACGGTGAGAGAGGTCAAGAAAATCCACCGTGCCGGTAAAGTGAAGGACCTTTTCGATCTCACCGACACAATCGCATTCATGCTGAATTCCACCACGGAGAAGATGATCGAAAGAAACGCCGTGGTTATGGAGAAGCTGTATGCCATGGCCGATGAGGCGGCGGCCCCTGAAACACTGGCGGCCCTGAAGACGCTCAAGGAACTTCAGCGGTCGGGCAATCTGGACAAGCTGGCGGAAGCCGCGTATATGATTTCGTTTATGACCAACGCCGCTACCGACAGCATGGTTCAGAGGATGGCGTCTTTCGTCTCCGCCTTTGTGGAGGAGGTCAGCACGCCGGATGTTACCGACATTTTAAGAAACACAACCAAGTGCGTCCTTAGCACCATTGCCCAGTTCTCGCATGAGCCGCCCAAGAAAGGGCTTGGCAATGTTATATCCACCATGCGGGACCCGGAGGTGCAGAAGGGCATGATATTCATGGCCACGCTGGCCAAGAACATGCAGAAATGCATGCTGGAAGCTTATTCCAGCAACCATCTGCAGACCAGGCTTTCGAAACAGGAATAAAGGAGGAATAACAGCAGAAAGATGAACCTGGGCATTGTAATTACTCAAACGGCCCACGCCAAAAAGATAATAGAGCTGACGCAGGCCGCCGTTAAAAAAGGGCACAGCGTCAATATATTCATGACGGATGACGGCATCTACCTTGTGAAGAACTCGGCGGTTGCCGGCTTGAGGAAACTCGATAATGTAGAGATGAGCCTGTGCAATTACAGCGCTCAGGGCAGAAACCTGGCCAGTGAAGAGGTGCCGGAAGGCATCACAAACGGTACGCAGTATCAGAACTCGCTTATCCACAACGAATGCGACAAAGTGCTGATCTTTTAAGGAGAGAGCAATGGCAAGGAAAGTAGCTGTTTTGGTAAGAGACCGGCAGAGCGAAGCTTTCAGGATAAGCGCGGGGATAACCGTATTGGACGATGTTATAGACATCTTCGTGCTGGACAGGAAGGTAGCTGCCGACGAGGACACGCAGAGAAATTACGGGCTTTGCAAGGAATTGGGCCTCAACATGTTCACCAACAACAAGGAGAACGACGGGCTTCAGTACCTTGATACCGAGGCCTTGGCCGACAAGCTTCTGGAATACGACATTATAGACCCGTATTGAGTTTAGCGGCGCAGGCTTAATCACAAGAAGAGGCACGGAGGCAAGGAGAAGTGAAGATACTGTACATCCTTAAGAGGGACCTTAACGAGACCGGGAAAAAGATCCTGGAGAGGCACAAGGCAACCAACCAGGTTACCGCGGTGCATCTGGAGGAGAAATCCGCGGACGAGCTTCTGGCCCTGATAGAGTCCCACGACAAGCTTATAATGTGGTAAGAGACAGCGTGGCCTCCGGCCGTAAAGACCGGAGGCCACGCTGTTTTTTCTCTCCAACTGCTTACTACTTTTTTTTGTATTTTCTGTTCAGCTAGAAACCGGCAGCCTGTGCATTTTCGAATAAGGGTTTTTTTATTCCGGCTCGCCCGGGGTCTTCTTCCTTTGTCCTTCCGCCTGGATTTTTTTGTAAAAAGCCCCTATCTGGGCGCCTTTTTTTAGTGTTCAAACCGTAACCTGTAACTTACTGATTTTATGCAGTTTTTCAGTTTCCACTGTTCAAACCCGTTCAAACCCGCGGCTTTTTAAAACCACTTTTTGGGCAGCTTTTTCCAGCGTTCCGGGCATAATTTTCAAAGAGCAAAGAAGGGGCAAATTCCCCGTACAAGAGGCATTTTAACCCGGCCTGTAGGCGATATCCAAACCGGCCCCAAAGCTGATATTTTGGGACAGGGCTGATACGGGCAATGGGCAGACCACGGCGTTGTCTTTCCGGTATGAGGGCGTGCGGAAAGAATCAGGTATACGGCTTA
>JAKAKS010000022.1 GCA_021813405.1 Nitrospirota bacterium | reverse complement strand
AACCAGCAGGCCAACGGCAAACAGGAAAACCCATAACATGAGCATGCCCTGAAGGACATTGCCTGCGTATATATATGCTATGCCGGGCGGCGCAAACGACAGCGCCCTTATGAGGCCGCCCCTTTTGAGCTGGTAGCCGTGTATTTTAAGGAGCCTGGATACCCGCTCTTTAGGGTCCAGCGCCTCCAGCTTTACAAGGCTGCGGTAACAGTCCCCGCACATCCTCCCCCAGTATGTTTCACCTTCGCAGCCATAGCAAAGGACCTTCCCGCACCGGGAGCACCTGAAGGCTTTCAGTTTCCCCGCGCGGGCATAAAAGGCAAACACAAGCATCCAAAGGATTGCGGCATAGGATTGCGGGGCCATCCAGGCAATCCTGTGCGGCCCCAGAAGCAACCGGTAAAAATCATTAAACCCCAGGGTGGAATCCATGGGGGCATCAGGCGCCCCTTCGGCATAGCTGGAAAAGGCGGACACCTTTCCAGGGGCAAGCTTAAGCGCCTGCTTGAAAAGCTCATCGCCTTTTTCAAAATTGAATTTTTTCCTGTTAAGAAGCGCAAGGTTGTAGAATGCCTCCGCATTGGGCCGTATGGCGATGGAAGACTCATAAAGCTGCTGGGCGGAGCTGCTGTTGCCAAGCAGCTGGTAGCAGTTTGCAAGGTCCACATACGCCCTGGTGTCCTTGCCGCCTGAATTCCTGAGGGCGGTTGAAAATGCGGAAACGGCATTATTGAGCCTGCCTTCGCGTTTAAGGGCAAGCCCGTATGAAAATGCGCCTTCAAAGTCCGTGCTGTTGGCAAGCGCCGAAAGCGCAAGCGAATCGCCCCTGGCTTCGTTTACAGCGGTTACAGCCCGCAGTTCCGTGCTGGAATCGCTGGAGAGCGCCTTCAGCCATCCACTGGCGGCAGGCAGAAACACAAGCGCCGCAAGGGCAAGATAAACAAGCAGCCGGTCGCGTTTCCCAAAATACAGGCCAAGCAGCATAAGAAGCGTGCCCAGGAAAAAGGCGGCCCCGAAAAATACGGAAATCACCAGCATGCCAAGCCATACAAAAAGGTGCAGGGGGTTTTCTTCGGTATCGTGCTTTAAAAGAGGGAATTCCCTTGGAAGCCGCAAAAGCACCGTTAAAAGGAGAGAGCCAACAAAGGAGGCGGCCAGGCTTGCCGTAACCAGCCCCGACAGGCTCAAAGACCACCACCAGTTCCTGCCGTAAGCCCTGATGCCCTCCACCGAATAATAAACCCACTTGGAAAACCCATCGGGCAGATGCCGGAGCGACTCTCTGGCAAGCTGGAAGTAGACGGGCGGGAAATCCGGCGATGCTGCAAGGCCCTTTTCCAGCAGAGGTTCAGCGTCTGCCGGGTTTATGCCGGCCCTCTTCATTTGCACCGCCGTATAAGGCTCGTAATTCCTCAGCCCTTTTGCCTGCCGGCCGGCAAGGCTGCCGGCAAATGCCGTTGCCGCAAAAGCCAGCACGCAAACCAGAGCGGCCGCTGCCGCGCTAAGCCGTTTTTTCCCGTTCACCGATTTTTCGCTCCGTGCCGCCAAGGAGTCTTCTTACGTTTCCGCGATGGGTCCATAGAATAAAAGCAAAAAGGACAATCACAATAAGTATTTTAGCTTTCCCGGCCCCCAAAAGAAATCCGGCAACAGGCATCAGGGCAAACGCCGAAAGGGCGGACAATGAAGAATACCTGGAAACGGCAGCCGTCAATATCCATATGGCAAGCCCCGCAACGCCCATCAGCGGGGCGTAAGCGCAGATAACGCCAAGGCCGGTTGCCACACCCTTTCCGCCTTTGAATTTAAGGAATACCGGCAGGCAATGGCCCACCACGGCGGCCAGGCCGGCAATCCCCTGCCAAAACGGATCAAGGCCTGCAAGCCGGGCCAGCCCGACCGCGGCAGCTCCTTTAAGGCCATCTGCAAGCAAGGTAAGCAGCGCCGGCAGTTTGCCCGCGGCCCTGAGCACGTTTGTGGCCCCGATATTGCCGCTGCCCACGCGCCTTGGGTCCACATTTTTTGCGCTGGCAAGAAGAAGCCCAAACGGGATAGAGCCCATCAGGTATCCTGCCAGGACCGGCAAGGCTGAAATAAGGCAAGCAGGCATGTTTAAAGCGCCTTCCAGAACAAGACTGTATATTTTATCCCCGAAACCACGGCAAGCACAAGGGCCGCCCAGATGAGGACTGTGCCTATGTCAAAAAGGTCCACACCAAGAAAACGCTGGTCCAGCACCAGGCATATTATCGCGATGAACTGCAACGCCGCCTTGATCTTCCCGCCCATCTCGGCGGCAATTATAGTCCCCTTTGAAAGCGCCACCGCCCGTAAGGCCGTAACCAGAAACTCCCTTACAATAAGGATGGCGGCTATCCAGACCGAAAGCAAATCCATGTTAACCAGCAGCACCAGCGCTGATATCACAAGGAACTTGTCCGCTATGGGGTCCATGATTATCCCGAATTTGGTAACAGCGCCCATTCTGCGGGCCAGGTAGCCATCAAACCAGTCCGTCATTGAAGCAAGCGCAAATACCATCGCGCCCCAGTAAGGGTGGTACGGGGTAATAAGCAGGAAGACCGGTATCAGCAATATCCGGCTTAAAGTAAGTATGGTTGGAAGGTTAAATTTTACGGTAGGCGCCGATGAGGTCATGCCACAGCCCTTTGGCTTTCAGGATAAATTCCGCTGTCTCGCGGGCGGCCCCATAGCCGCCTTTTGCCCTGGTAATTAAAGAAGCGTGTTTTTTGGCCTCGCCGTCCCCATCCGCAACAACAACCGGCAGGCCGGCCCTTATAAGCACCGGGATGTCTATAATGTCGTCCCCCACGTAGGCCACGTCCGCGTCCTGCAAGCCAAGGTCTTTTTTCATGGCGGCATAAGGCCCCGCCTTGTCCAGGCAGCGCTGCCGCACCTGGGTTATGCCCAGTTCCCTGGCCCTTTTTTCCACCACTTTTGAATACCTGCCGCTTATGATGCCCACCTGTATGCCGGACATCATCAGAAGTTTTATGCCGTGCCCGTCCCTGACATTGAATTTTTTATATTCCGTGCCGTCCCCGTCAAGGATGATGCCGCCATCGGTGAGCACCCCGTCAACATCAAAGATAACAAGCTTAATGCTTTTGGCGGCCCGCCTGGCCTTTTGCATATTTTGTGTTGTCCCTGCCACCTTTATGCTATTCCTTTTTTCAGGATATCGTGGATGTGTATTATCCCTTCCGGCATGCCGGCCGCGTCCACCACAACCAGGCTGGTTATCGAATGGGCCTGCATCACTGAAAGTGCTTTTGCGGCAAGCTCCCCTGCCCGTATTGTCTTTGGGTTTCCGGTCATCACGTCAGCCGCCTTCATATCAAAAACTTCTTTGCCGTGGCGCCCTATTGCCCTTCTTAAGTCCCCGTCCGTGATAATGCCCTTTACGGCCCCGGCCCTGTCCGTCACCAGCGCAAGGCCAAGCTTCTTGGAGGATATCTCCACAACCGCCTTGCTCATACCCGCGGCCTCCGGCACACGCGGTATGTTTTTGCCCTTGACCATGAGGTCGCCCACTTTTATCAGCAGTTTTTTACCCAGGCTTCCGCCGGGATGAAGGCACGCAAAATCTTCCTCCCCGAACCCTCTTTTCTTTATCAGGGCAACGGCAAGGGCGTCGCCCATCGCCAGGGCCGCCGTTGTGGAAGATGTAGGCACTATCCCCATGGGGCAGGCCTCCTGCCGCACCTTTACGCATATGTGGATGTCCGCCGCCCCGGCAAGTGTGGAGGCCGGGTTGCCGCTCATGGCCACCAGAAATACGTTGAACCTTTTAAGATGCGGGATTATGGCCACCACTTCCTCGGTCTCTCCGCTGTTTGACAAGGCAAGCACAAGGTCGGAGCCCTTCACCATGCCAAGGTCCCCGTGTATGGCCTCCGCCGGATGGAGGAAATGGGAAGCAACGCCCACGGAAGAGAAGGTGGCGGCAATCTTCTTGCCTACCAGGCCAGATTTGCCCATCCCGGTTACTATTACCCGTCCCTTGCAGCAATGAATACGGTCCACCGCGGCGGCAAAACCGCTGTCCAGCGTTCCGGCCAGCTCCAGTATCGCCTGGGCCTCGGTCTTAAGCACCCGTTTTGCTTCTTCGATTATCCCGTTTGAGTCTTTTGTCTTCATATTGCTGCCGGGCCGGCCACTAATAACTAAAGCGCGCCGGAGATCCTCTTGAGCGTTGCCAGCATGTTTTCCACCTCGTCCAGGGGTATCATGTTTGGCCCGTCGCAGAGCGCCTTGTCCGGCTCCGGGTGGGCCTCCAGAAAAACCCCGTCCGCTCCAGCGGCAACGGCAGCCCTGGCAAGCGTAAAGGCATACTCGCGCTGCCCGCCGGAAGAGTCCCCCTGCCCGCCGGGTAGCTGCACGCTGTGAGTAATGTCGAATATTACGGGGTGGCCAAGGGCCTTCATCGCCTGGATGCCCCGCATATCCACAACCAGATTATTATATCCGAAAGAATTGCCCCTTTCTGTAAGCATCAGGGCCTGGTTGCCGGAAGATGTGAATTTTTCCACTACGCCCTTCATGTCCCAGGGCGAGAGGAACTGGCCTTTCTTGATGTTCACCGGTTTGCCGGTGCCCGCGGCGGCAAGTATCAAATCCGTCTGCCTGGAAAGAAACGCCGGTATCTGGAGGATATCGAGCACCTGGGCGGCCTCCCTGGCCTCATCCGGGGTATGCACGTCGGATATAACCGGCACCCCAACCGAGGCCCTCACGTCCGCAAGCGTCTGGAGCCCCTCTTTTATCCCCGGCCCCCTAAAACCCCTTATCGAAGTGCGGTTGGCCTTGTCGTAGGAGCTTTTAAATACATATGGCAGGGCCAGCCTTGCGCATATTTCCTTCAGGCGAAGGGCTGTGGCAAACGCCAGTTCCCGGTTTTCAATCACGCACGGGCCGGCTATTACCAGAAGCGGCCCTCCCCCGCCAGCGGACTGGCCAAAAGGCAATTCGATCTTCCGGGTACTCATTGGCTTTGCCTGTCCCATAAAATCCGCGGCCTTACGCAGGCCTTTTTTGTTCCGGGGCCTTGCCGCCTTCCGGCATCTGCGGAAACAGGGACCTTTTCTCTTTCAGCGCCGCGCCGATGAACGCCTTGAACAGGGGATGCGGCTCGGCCGGCCTGGATTTGAACTCCGGATGAAACTGGCAGCCCAGGAACCAGGGATGGCCCCGAAGCTCCACAATCTCCACAAGCTCGCCGTCCGGGCTTGTGCCGGATATGACAAGCCCTCCGGCTTCCAGTTCCTTCCTGTATATGTTATTAAATTCGTAACGGTGCCTGTGTCTTTCCGACAGCTCACGGACCCCGTATGCCTCCATTGCGGCCGAGCCGGGGGTAAGCAGGCACGGATATGCGCCAAGCCGCATCGTGCCCCCAAGATGAGAGTGCTGGTTTCGCACCTCAACCTTGTTGGTCCTGAAATCGAACCACTTTTCCATAAGGTAGATGACCTTGTCCTGGCAGGCGGTGTCGAATTCTGAACTGTTTGCCTTAAGCCCGCACACGTGCCGGGAGAATTCTATAACCGCGCATTGCATGCCAAGGCAGATGCCGAAAAACGGTATCTTCTTTTCCCTGGCAAACCGTATGGCCTCTATCTTGCCCTCTATCCCGCGGGAACCAAACCCGCCCGGCACCAGGATGCCGTCCACATCGGAAAGATATTTTTCCGGCCCGTGGGCCTCTATCTGTTCGGAGTCCACCCACTGGATACTTACCGCGGCCTGGTTTGCTATGCCGCCGTGCCGGAGCGCCTCGACAAGGCTTTTATAGGAGTCCTGCAGCTCTATGTATTTGCCCACCACCGCAATGGACACCTGATGTGCGGGCTCCTTCAGATTGGCGGCCACCTGGCGCCAGCTCTCCAAATCCGGCTGCCTGGCGGGCAGGCCAAGCTTTTTCACTATCATCCTTGACAGCCCCTCCGCATCCAGGACAAGCGGCACCTCGTAGATGTGCTCCACATCCAGGGCGGCCACAACCGATTCCGGATCCACGTTGGTAAACAGGGCTATCTTTTTCTTCATGGAATCCGGCAGCGCGCGGTCCGTCCTGCACAGAAGGACGTCGGGCTGGATACCTATTTCCCGCAGTTTCATAACGCTGTGCTGAGTGGGTTTTGTCTTGAGTTCGCCGGAGGTCTTTATGAAAGGAACAAGTGTAAGGTGCATGTAAAGCACGTTTTCCCTGCCCTCGTCGTAACGCATCTGCCTTATGGCTTCAAGGAAAGGCAGCCCCTCTATGTCGCCTACCGTGCCGCCTATCTCCACGATTACAACGTCCCTGCCGGGGGCCACGGACCTTATGGAGTTTTTTATCTCGTCGGTTATGTGCGGGACAACCTGCACGGTGTCGCCAAGATAGTCCCCGCGCCTCTCCTTGTTTATGACGTTAAAATAGATCTTGCCAGTGGTGTAGTTGTTGTCCTTGGACATGCGCGAGCTTGTGAACCGCTCATAATGGCCCAGGTCCAGATCGGTTTCGGCCCCGTCGTCCGTAACAAAAACCTCTCCGTGCTGAAACGGGCTTAAAGTGCCGGGGTCCACGTTTATGTACGGATCCAGCTTCTGGATGGTAACCTTGAAACCCATGCCCTCCAGAAGCGCACCTGTGGCCGCAGCCGCAATCCCCTTGCCCAGCCCGGAGACCACCCCTCCTGTTACGAATATGTACTTAGCCATTTGTCCACCTTTGCCAGGTCTTCAGGGGTATCCACCCCTATTGTTTCAAAAGAAGTCTCTTTCACCTTTATCTTCATGCCGTTTGAAAGCGCCCGGAGCTGTTCAAGCTTTTCGGCTTCCTCAAGCGGAACCGGTTTCAGCCCTGCCAGCTTTTTCAGGCCCTCTTTCCGGTAGGCGTAAATGCCTATATGCTTGTATCCGTAAACCGGGCCTGCCTGAGCGCCCGGCAATCCGTCGCGGTAATACGGTATAGGCGCCCTGGAAAAATAAAGCGCATACCCGTCCAGGCCGCAGACAACTTTGACCACATTGGGGTCTTCAAACTGCTCCGGGCTTTCTATCTTTTTTGCAAGGGTGCCCATATCCGCCCGGCTATCGGCCATGAGCATTATAACATCGTCAATCATTTCAGGTCTTATAAGCGGCTCGTCCCCTTGCAGATTAACTATAACATCGGCCTGCGGGACGGCCACGCTTGCGGCCTCAGCCACCCTGTCGGTGCCGGAGGCGTGCGACGCGCTGGTCATGACCGCCTTTGCACCAAAAGACCGTGCGGCCTCCATTATAAGGGGGCTTTCGGTTGCGATGATCACCTCGCTTGCCATTTGCGCCCCAAGCGCCTGCTTATAAACATGCCACAGCATGGGTTTGCCTTTTAGAGGGACGAGGGGCTTTCCGGGGAACCGTGTGGACTCATATCGTGCAGGGATTATGACCGCTGCATACATGTAGGATATTATAACATTTGGCAGGCAGGCTTTTGGGGGTTAAATACCTTTTTGGATTGCGGCTCTTCCGGGTTTCATGCGGGCAGGCCGGGGCGCAGCGGCCCTTGCCTGTTTATTTGCGGCATTCTCCGGCATGCCTGAAATTTTACATCCGGGATTTATTTTTTCCGCCGGGCCTCGTCCCGCTTCCGCAAATTCACCGTTTTAGCCGCGCGGCTCAGATGAATACGGCAAACGGCCAACGCCGCGCCAAAGGTTCGAAACCGCCCGCTGGGCCGCTGCGCTCACCAACCGCTCCCGCATTGTCCGTTTCGTCAAAATCAACCTAAAAGGCCACTAAAAGAAATCCCTTTATACGCAAGAAAGCCTGAAGAACCAAAAAAGAAAAAGGGGCCTGCCTTTTTCAAGGCGGCCCCGTCAGCGGTGTACCCTCCGCCAGACTTGTTAAATCTTGAACGGATTTGCGAAGAAAACAAGGAATATGATAACCAGGGCGTAAATTGCCAGGGATTCTATCATGGCCAGACCTACGATAAGCGTGGTCATGATCTTCCCCATAACGCCCGGGTTTCTTGCTATGCCCTGGCACGCGCCGTTAACGGCCGAGCCCTGGCCAGCACCTGTCCCCAAAGCCGCAAGCCCGATGCCCACCTCCGCTCCAAGGACGGCCAGAGCGTAATAATGCATCTTGTTGGTATGCGCGGCAGTGGCTGCGTCCGCGGCGGCCGGAGCCGAGGCGTCAGCAGCATAGACAACGGGTGCAGCCATGATAAGCAGCACTGAAGCAAGAAGGAACACGGATAAAAGTCTCTTCATATGAAATTTCCTCCTTTCGTTATGATCGTTTTTAGTGTGCCGGCGGTATTAACATCCTGGCCGCCTGAAACCAGCCTAATGGGCCTCTTCAACCGCTCCGGACAGGTACAGGATGCTAAGGAGCGCAAAAACGTAAGCCTGAAGCACTCCCACGATCACACCCAACCCGAGGACGAGAACCGGCACTACAGCTGGAAGCAGCAGGCCCAGCACTCCAAGCATCAGGTGCTTGGCAAACATATTGCCAAAAAGCCTTACCGAAAGCGTGATCGGCCTGGCTATATGGCCTATTATTTCTATAATGAACATGAACCCCATCAAGGGCAATGCCGCCATGGACCTTATAGGCCCCAGGAAATGCTTTACGTACATCGGCCCGTGCAGTTTCAGCCCGTAATAATGCGTTGCCAAAAAGATCGGCACCGCCATGGACGCAGTCATGTTTATATTCTGCGTGGGCGATATGAAACCGGGAATAAGCCCCATATAGTTGCACAGAAGAATGTACATGAAAAGCGTGCCTATAAGCGGGAAAAACCTGTCGCCCCACTGTTCACCTATGCTGTCGTGGCAGGTCTTAAGCACAAACTCCGCCACGGCCTCAACCACATTCTGAACGCCACCTGGCACCAGGGCCATCGCCCCGCGAACGACAAGCGCGAGAATTATAAGCAGCAGCGAGGCCAGAATTGCAAATGATACATACGGGGGGACCTTGTCTGGATTTATTATGAGGTCCATCAATGTAGCTTCGTTCATTAGTCCAGTCTCCTTCAGTGAAAATCCGCATTATGTTACTTTACGGGTATTGGCTTGTCAAGAATAGGATCATAAATATTGGTTATATTGCTGCTTATCCACGGTTTGACCAGAAAAATCAATGGGATATAATTTTAAAAAAAGAGGAGGAGAGCATGAAAAAATTTATTTTATTATGTTTGGCGGCGGGGGTATTTTTATTTGCCGGCTGTTCGGTTGTCCAAAGGGAACCCCCGTCATCGGGCATACCCACTTATAGTCTGGGGGACCTCCTGGTAATGGTGAACAAGCCTGTCCCTGACGTCTGGAAGGCCACTGTAGCGGGGTATAAGGATCTTGGCATCGAAATTACCAAGAGTAAAAGTGATAGCTTAACTGGAAAAGTGGAAGGAAAACTGGCCAACGGAGACGTTGTGGTTACAGACCTTAAGTCCGCAAACCCCCAAAGGACAGATGTGTCCATCAAAGTAGGCTCCCTGGGGAACAAGGATTACTCTTATACTATCTGGAGCAGCATCCAGAAGCATTTGTAGCAATCCGGCGGAGGAAAACTTTTTTACGGGCCGGTTTAATGCTGGCCCATCCGCCTTACCTCTGCCGCAAAATGGCGCAATGGGCCGAAAGCCCGGCGCCAAAGGATGCCATCACGCAATATTGCCCGGCCTGCACGCCGCTGTTTATTATCTTCTCAAGGACAAACCAGACCGTGGCTGAAGACATATTGCCGTGCCCGCTTAATATCTTCCTGGCCGGGCCGGTTTTTTCCTCCGGGATTTCAAGCGCGTCACGGACGGCATCTATTATCTTTTCGCCGCCCGCGTGAATGGCCCAGTGGCCTATACCGCCAATGCCGGCGCCGCTAACGCCAATATCGCTAGCGGCAATGGCGTCCATGACAACTCCCTTTACGTGCCCTCCCACAAGCCCCGGCAGTTCCATCGATATCTGATTTGTCAGCCTGCCGTTCTTATGGACAAAACGGATTGATTCCCGCAATTCAGGCACATAACGCCCCTTGCTGGCAACCACCTCCAGGCCCTGCGGGCGGTCCCAGACAACAGCCGCCGCCGCGCCGTCTGAAAAAAGTGCGTTGGACAGTATAAGCCCGTAGTCATCCGCGCCGCCCATTTCAAATGTTGCGCTGCATATCTCCACGGACACGCATGCCGCGATGCCGCCGGGATTGGAGTTGATTATCATGGCGGCCATTTCCATATTCGGGAGCGCGCCGGAACAGCCTGCCCCCACAAGGTCGAAGGCCTTTATGCCCCGCGGCAGCCCCAACCTTTCAATCAGATAGGTGGAGAGCCCGGGGCAGATATAACCAGTGCAGGTGTTAACAATCAGTGCGTCAAGTTCCCCCGCACCCACTCCGGCCTTTGCAAGGACGTCTTCAAGGGCGCGGCAGGAAAGCTCCAGCGCCTTTTCAGTAAACCTGGCAATGCGGGCATCCGGGCCCTCGTTAAAGAAGCTGGCCGGGTCATCAATGGCGAAATGCCTGGTCCTGATGGAAGGGTGGCCGAATATGCGTTTAAGGAGCAGCCGCCCCTTGCGGCCAAGCTGCGGGGAAAACCTGTCCAGTATATACCCGGCTGCCTCATCCTGCGTGGGCCTGAACTCCGGAGTGGCCGTGGATACCGCCGCGATTTTTGGCGAGGGCTTCATCTGGCCTCCAGCCCCAGGAGCCTGAGCCCTTTTCGTATGCGGGCCGTGTGCCTCCATAAGGGCTGTTTTATCCCGATCATCTTGCATAATTTTCTAATCCGGGGCAAATGTCTGGACTGCATGGAACGCACATCAATAAAATTGGGATTCCCGGCGATTGCTGATTCCACCTCCCTGAAAAGCCAATCGAAATTCAGGCCGGGGGAAAGATAGAAGACCGGCTCCAGCATCTCCGAAGCTGAAAGCGATAAAAGGCCCTCTTGCCGCGCAATGCGCTCCAGCCCCGTGCCGGGATAAATCCTTACGCCTAAATTAAAGAAGGCGGCGTCCTGCGGCTTCAGGTATGTTTTGGCAAACCGGAGCGTTTCGCGCACTGTCTTTTCATTTTCACCAGGGCCGCCCAGCATGAAAATCCAGAGGCATGGAAGGCTGCTTTTCCGAAGTATCTCCGCCGCTTTTATCACGTGCTGAACGCCAAACCCTTTATTCAGGTTTGCCAGCACCGTATCCGAAGCGCTTTCGGCCGTTATGCCCACCCCGGCAAAACCTGCCTGCTCCATTGCCCTTACAAGCGCCCCGGTTATATAAAGCGGATTCAGCTCTAATGTATGGAGGCGGGCCCTGATGTTCCTTTTTATCACCTCCTGGCATACGCCAAGTGCGTGGCCGGGGGGCGAGTTAAACACATTGTCCACAAACTCGATGTCCTTGAACCCCGTTTGAGACAGGCGTTCTATTTCGCGGGCCGCCTCCGCCGGGGCCATAAGCTCATAGCCGCCACCAGGCAGTTTCTTGTACGTGCAGTAGACACAATCGAAATGGCAGCCTGCCTTTGTAAGCATTGGCGCGGACGAAAGCATTGAAAGATAGCGCCTCTTATCAAGCCATTTTTCATACCTTGGGGGACAAAAGCACGCTCCGGATTTGTTCCGCGCCGGAGGCGTTGAGATATAAACACCATCCTTAAGCATTGCGGTTCCTTCCATTGCCGCGCCTGCGATATTGAACGGCCCTTTACCAGACGCATACGCTTCGAACACGGCTGGGCAAACCCTTTCCCCGTCAGCCAGCACGGCAATATCCGCCCCTGTTTCAGCCAGAAGCTCCCTTGGCATTAC
This sequence comes from Nitrospirota bacterium, assembly GCA_021813405.1. GTDB lineage: Bacteria > Nitrospirota > Thermodesulfovibrionia > Thermodesulfovibrionales > JdFR-88 > JAKAKS01. Next base: position 298,565 of record JAKAKS010000022.1, on the reverse strand, counting down.
CGATACCGCGGCCCCTCCCAGCACCAGAGGAGCGCGGGTTGCCTGCCGTATGGCCCTGGCCATCTCTTTTGGGCCTTCATAAAGCCGGGCCGGTTCGCAGAGGTCGTTATTGTCTATATTCCTAATCGAGAGGCCTACAACATCCGGGTTGAATGTTTTTATGGCGGAGCGTATCGAGTTTATGGGATCGGGCGCGAACATGAGATCAATCAGTCTTGCATCATGTCCGGCTTTTTGGGCCGCCTCGGCAACCATACACGCCCCTATGGGCATTACGGGTTCGGGATAGATGTTGCGGTTGGCCGCGATTATCAGGGCTTTCATAAAGCGAACCCAGCCAGCCGGCGGCTTCCGGTTTTTATTTTGCCACCACTTCCACCTGGCCCTTCATGCCCAATTGTTTGTGAAAGGGCCTGTCGCAATAGAACGTGTATATGCCGGTTTTTTCGAAGGCAACCGGCACCACCACCGTCTTTCCGGCGGGCAAATCAACGTCCCGGATAATCTTGCCCCCAGGGTCTTTAAGCGTGAAATCGTGCAGGGTGTCCGAAGTGTTTTCAATCCTGAATGTAACCTTGTCGCCCCGGAAAACTTTTATATTATTGGGTTCGAATTTGAAATTGGATGCCTTTATATCCAGGACATGTTTTTTACTTATTCCATTGAGGGATACCTGCCTCTGGGGGCCTGCGCATGAGACGGCCGCTGCAAGGAAAAACAGGGCAGCGATTGAGATTGCAGCCCGCCGGGCGCGCCAGTATTTTTTCATGATGCCTCCTGCTTCAGCCAGACGTGTTTTATTTTTTAGGTGTTTTGCGCCGGCAATTTTCGCGGATACCCTTCACGGCAACTTATACCCTAAATTGACAGTAAAGATAAAACCGTCCAGCTTCGTGGGGAGCTTTTGAAAAGCCTGCACAAAGATATACTTGGTTTCAGCCCCCAGAAACGCGCCCCCGCCAAGATTGAAATCCATCCCGCCAAGCACATGCCCCCCGCCTGCGGTATCACTCTGGTGGAAGCCGATTGCGTCAGCATTGTCATCCGCAAAATATATGCCGCCTCCACCGCCCACGTATAAATCCATGAAAGGTTCTTCAAGGCGCCTGTAGCCGGCATATTCTATTGGGAAGACCAGCTTTACCGTTCCGTCGATGTAAGTGGCGTCTATGTCCTCATCGAAGTAGCCGACTGTGGGGTCAAAGAACGTGGACGAGGTCTGGAGGTGGCCCACCCCAAGCTCCACGGCGATGTTGCGGGTCAGGTAATTGCCTATCGCAAGCTCCCCGTTAAAGTCCGTTGAAAAACCTGAAAGGTCGCTCGATTCCGGCGTGTATCCGCCCAGTTTGCCGACTATATAGGTACGGCCTGCAAATGCGGGCGCGGAAAGCATCAAGACCAGGACGGCGGCAATTCCGGCTTTGAAGAATGTAGTTTTCATAAATCCATTGTAGCGCGTTTCAGCGCGTTTTCAATTTTATTTTTTGCTTAGGATGCTTTTTAAGGCTTGATTATGGCTTTAACGCGTTCTGCAAGTTTAACAGGGGAAAAGGTTGACTTGGCCGCAAAACCCAGGGCGCCCAAACCCCTCGCTTTTTCCATGTCGGCCGGGACGGACCGGGAGGCAAGCACCAGGAAAGGGACCGCTTCCAGCGCCGGAATGGCCCGGAGCCTGGCAAGAAACTCGAACCCGTCGGTCTGTTTCATGTACGGGTCTATCAGCAGCAGGTCCGCCCCTTCGCTGGCAAGATGCTGCAGGGCCGAATCGCAATCGGCCGTTTCAAAGACGGAATAACCTTCAAGCACCAGCCTGCTTTTATATTTGTTTGACGAACCCGGCGCCTCATCGAGAATCAGGACCTTTTTTTTGCCAGAGCCATCCTGCGGCTGGTTTTTGCTGAGGTCCAGAAACTCACGTATCATCGCCGTCTGGTTTTGATCAAGTTCCAGGAATTGAAGCCCCATGCCCACGCCCGGCTCAGAGTGCTGAACCCTGGCCGCAGCTTTAAACAAGCCCCTGTCAAATTCTATGCTGATTTGTATAATGGAGCCCTTGGGGAAGTTCCTTCCAGTATGGACATAAAGCCCCCCCTCGCTCAAATCCAGGCCGGTAACCTTGATGCACCCGTTAAGCTGGACCGGCCTGTCCAGCCTTACCCTACCCTGTTTCCTGTGCTCAGGCATGCCCTTTAGATATGTCCCCTCTCAGATTATCCAGAAGCCTGATTTTTCTTCCGTTTAGTCGGGCCTTAATCCCCTTTTACCGCCGCTCCTTTTGAAAACCGGGGGCCGTCATAATATCAATTTACAAAATCATTTCCGTTATCCAGTTCCCGTGTACTTCCATCCACTTTGGCGGCCCTGATGTCCTGTGCGACAGGGGCTGTGTTTTCATTCTTTGGCGCCCCCGGCTGAAACGACACCGTTACCGGGCTTTGCAGATAGCTGCCGGACATCGGGGTGGAGACAACCGTCTGTTTAAGCGCCTCTTCCAGGTCGCTTATATGAAAGAAAAAGTCTTCCTTCTGCCCGGTTTTGATGAACCCGAACCCGCGGTCGGACACGTATTTAAACAGGGTCCCTTCCAGCCGTTCCGGCCGTTCCTGATTTGCGGCGCCGCCGGCCTCGTAACCCTTGCGGGGAAACTGCGCGGCACGCGTGCTTTTACCCACTTCAAAGTAAGCGTAGGAGCAGTCACCTTTAATTCTTATGCCCACCAGGTCCGCGCCTTTTCTTTCAAGGCCAAATGCAAACGCGGCTATCGCTATATAAGACAATTCCGCTCCAAACGTTGAAACATCCACATCGGGTTCGATCTCCAGGTACACGCTCCTGGGCACATACAGCGCCCTGCCCTTGGCGTTGATGAACTCCCGCTGCTTGCCTATATCGTCCAGCCTGGTAGTCACCTGCACGCCGATGTGCATGGAACGGGCCACATCCTTGAACCTGTCGATTACAAAATCCAGCTTGTAAACCGAATCAATATTGGGGTCTCTTTTGATATCGCATTTTTGAGCCATTTTGGCGATAATCAGTTCTTCCCATAGTCTGCCATTGACCATGCACCTTCCTCCTGACGGCCCGCGTTTTCAAATAGCTGAATGCGGCTCAATTATAGCAGGGGGCAAAGGCAGTTTAAAAGCGGTTTTTTGCAAGGCCATGGAAACTGCCCGGTATGCTTAAAACTGCGCGCAGATTTTCAGGAATGGTTTGGGGCTTTGGCCCCTACCCGTTTCCTTCCACCCTTATAAGAAGGCTTCCGGAGGCCACTGAGCGGAGAGAGTCTATCTTTTTAAGCGCCTTTCTTACGTCTTTTTCCCTGGCCATGTGGGTAAGTATTACAAGCGGCACCGCCTCTACCTTGCTCCTGCCCTTTTGAATGACGGACGCTATGCTGATATTATTTTCCCCCAGCACGCCCGATATCTTTGAAAGGACGCCGGGCCTGTCAAGAGCGGTAAACCGGAAATAATAGAGACTGCGCACGTCGCCCATGTCCCTGATTTTGGCCTTCTGCCGTCCGGCTGGCTGGATAAGGCCGGGGCTTGGCAAGGCCCCGCAGACAAGCCCCCTTGCTATATCGGCTATGTCGCTGACCACGGCGGAGCCCGTGGGCACATCGCCGGCCCCCCTGCCGTAGTAAAGGGTGTCCCCTGTCTCTTTGGCGTTTACATAAATAGCGTTCATCACGCCGTCCACCCTGGAGATAAGGGCCTCCTTGGGCAGCATGGTCGGATGTACCCTTAGCTCCACAACACCGTCTTCACTTTTGGCTATGGCCAGAAGCTTGATTTTATAGCCCAGCTCTGAAGCATATGCGATATCAAGCGGGGTTATTCCCGTTATGCCTTCCACATGGATTTTGGGATAAGACAGCGGTATCCCGAAGGCGATGGAAGCAAGTATTGTGAGTTTATGGGCCGAATCCCCACCGCCAACGTCCAACGCGGGGTCCGCCTCGGCATAGCCAAGCTTCTGGGCCTCGGCAAGCACATCCTGGAACGGGCGGCCCTCGTCAGTCATCTTGGTAAGAATGTAATTGGAAGTGCCGTTGACTATGCCATAGACCGCGTTTATCCGGTTAGCAACAAGCCCCTCGCCAAGCGCCTTGATTATGGGTATGCCGCCGCCTACAGAGGCCTCAAACCCGATTGATACGCCTCTTTTGCTGGCGGCCTCGAATATCTCCGTGCCCTGTTCGGCAAGAAGGGCCTTGTTGGCCGTAACAACACTTTTGCCGTTTTGTATCGCCCGCAGCATGATGCTCTTGGCCATCTTTAACCCGCCAATAAGCTCCACCGCTATGTCTATGTTTGGGTTGTCCGTTACATCGGCGGCGTTTGTGGTAAGCACGCCGGCAGGCACTTTGAAGCCGCGGTCCCGCTTGATGTCCAGGTCCGCGATCTTTTTAAGGACGACGGGGAAGCCAAGCCGTTGTTCCAGGAGCCCCGCGTTTTCCAGCAGGATACGCGCCGTGCCGCTGCCTACGGTGCCAAACCCTACTATGCCTACACGGACGGGCTGCTTATTTTTCATGATATTGCGCATGCGGAATTCAATATATCACATGGGGCAAACCGTTCGCAATCGCATTTGAAAAAACCCGGCTTATTTTACTAAATTATATCCGGGGTTGGGCCGGTGTTAAAGATTATGGGCAGCGGAAAAATGAATTTGCGGCGCAGCGGGGCATCAAACAGCTTCGGCCCGGAAGGGCTTGGCTTGCGCAGCCTGCTGTTTCTGCCGGCCTGCTTGCTTGTTCTTGCTTTGACAGCGGTTTCCTGCGCTCCCACGCAAGCGGAAAAACCAGCCGCGCCCGTTGCCCCCAAAGTGGCCCTTGTGCTTGGGGCTGGGGCCTCCAGGGGGTTTGCGCATATAGGCGTTTTAAAGGTGCTGGCGGCCAACGGCATACCTATAAACATGATTGTCGGCACCAGCGCCGGAAGCCTTGTTGCCGCGCTTTATGCATACGGCTATAACCCGTTCGACATACAGAAGCTGGCGCTTTCCATTCAGAAAAGCGATATAGCCGATTTCGGACTTCCCGACGACGGCTTCATAAGGGGCCGGAGGCTCCAGGACTTCGTGAACAGGGCGGTCAAAAACACGCCCATTGAAAAGATGAAGGTGCCGCTTTATATCGTGGCAACGGACCTTCAGTCCGGCTCCGAAGTGGTTTTTGGGCGGGGCAATACCGGGATGGCCGTAAGGGCAAGCTGCTCTATTCCAGGGGTCTTCAGGCCGGAACTGATAAACGGCAGGCAGTATGTGGACGGAGGGGTTGTCAGCCCGGTTGCCGTGGATGTGGCCAGGAAATACGGCGCCAACTTTGTGATAGCAGTGGACATCTCCTCCGATGCGGACCAGGCCGCCTCAACTTCAACCATAGGCACCATCCTCAGGTCCGTGGATATCATGTACTCTAAAATATGCGGCGCCGAGCTGGCCAAGGCGGATATCGTGATAAGACCCAAAGTGGGTGAGATAGGCGCGGCGGATTTCTCCAGGCGGGATGACGCCATAATGGAAGGGGAAAAGGCCGCGCTAGCTGCGCTTCCGGCCATCAGGCAGAAGCTTGCCCTGATGCAGGCAAGGTGATATTGCAGGGCCTTCTTCTAAACTTCCCGCCGGATTTGTTATAAGATACACATAAGGACTATTAAAGGAGGGTCAGATATGTTTTTCAGGGACCTTTTCCAGCCGATGCACATTCTGGTTATCCTTGCGCTAGCTCTTCTGTTGTTTGGCCCCGGCAGGCTGCCGGAGATAGGCTCCGGACTGGGCCGGAGCATAAAGGAGTTCAAAAAAGCATTGTCCGGACAGAAAGAAGAAGAGTTGGAAGTGGACCGGCCAGCGGACCAGCACGCAGACCAGTCCGCCAAAAAATAGGCGGTTTTGACAAGGCCGGGGAATAGCGTTTCCCGTGCCTTGTCCATTGGCTTTCACGGAGGGGTAAAAATGGAACTTCTGAAAGAAAGATGCGAACCTAAAGAGACATGCCTTCAGCCTCTTCAAAAAAGTGAGACTGCAAGGCTTTCCGCGGAAATCCCGGACTGGCGGCTAAGGGACGAGCGGCTTCAGAGGGAATTTAAATTCGAAAACTTTGCGCGGGCAATGGAGTTTGTAAACAAGGTTGCCGAAGCGGCTGAGCAGCAGGACCATCATCCCGATATCTACATTTCCTACAATAAAGTGGTCCTTACTTTTTTCACTCACAAGGTAAATGCGCTTACCAGAAACGATTTCATAATGGCCGCAAGGATAGACGCTATAAAATAAGAATGGTCCGGGACCTGGCTGGTACAACAGCGCTGGTAACAGGGGCTGCCAAAAGGATTGGCCGGGCCATAGCGCTTGCCCTTGCCAGGGAAGGGGCCGATATAGTGGTGCACTATTCTGCCAGCCAGAAGGCGGCCCTTGAAACTTGCCGGGAAATAGAGACTCTTGGCCGCAGGGCATGGCCCATAAAAGCGGACTTCGCAGGGGGCAGGCCCGCCGGATACGAAGGGCTTGTTGAAAAGGCCGGAAATCTGGCCGGCGGCCTGGGAATTCTTGTAAACAGCGCCTCGATTTTTCCAGCCAGCACCCTGAACAATGTGGCGCTGAAGGATTTCAATGAGAGCATGGAGTTAAACGCATGGGCCCCTTTCGTGCTTGCCAGGGATTTTGCCCGGCTTTACGGCAAAGGGAAGATTTTGAACCTGATAGACACACGGGTTACCGGTTACGACTGGAACCATGCGGCCTATATCTGGAGCAAACACGTGCTGATGACCATGACCAGGATGATGGCCATAGAGTTTGCGCCTGAAATCGCCGTAAACGGGATATCGCCGGGCCTTATCCTTCCACCACCCGGAAAAGACGAGAAGTATCTTCTTGAAATGGGAAAGACCGTGCCGCTTAAAAAGCTTGGCACTGCGGAAGAAGTGGCCGGGGCCGCCGTATTTCTGCTAACCAGCGAATTCATAACAGGCGAAGTGGTGCGCGTTGACGGCGGACGGCACCTGTGGGAGTATACGCGTGGACCGCATCCTGATTAAAGACCTGCTTGTCCGCGCCATAATAGGCGTCTTTGAAGAAGAAAGGCGCGAAAAACAGGACGTGCTGATCAATATAACCATGTTTGCGGACCTGGAAAAAGCAGGCACAAGCGATTCCATATCAGACACGGTTGATTACCGGAAAATAAAAAAAGAGGTCCTCCGGTTTGCCGAAAACTCAAGTTTCCGGCTGGCTGAGGCCCTGGCCGAAGCGGTAGCAAAAATCTGCCTTTCAGAGCAGCATGTAAAAGCCGTCCGGGTAACGGTTGAAAAGCCTGGCGCGCTAAGGTTTGCAAGGAGCGCGGGGGTGGAGATTTTCAGAAGAAAGTAGAGCATTTTTATCCAATTTCATCCCTCCGGGCAATACCCCTTTAGTTCCCCCAAGCCATGCCTTTAAAGACGGTTTTTAAGGAAAAACCGGCTGTTTCCCCGGTTGCGCCAGCCCCCTGCGGGTAATATTATTTAATTGAGGGTTGTTTTAAACCGGCTCTGAACGATTAGCAGCCGGAAGGAGGTTAATCATGACCGCGGTCAAAAACATAGATGCCAAAACGGCTTTTCAGGAAGGACAGCTGCTTTTAATCGAAAGCAAGTTCAAGGAGGGCGTTGAGGCGTTCAGCAGGGCTTTGGATGCCGGAGCGGACCCGTTCATGTGCTATCTGGCGCGTGGCGCGGCCTACCTGCGGCTTAAGGAAATGGATGAGGCAATATCGGATTTCAGCTCCGCAATCGAAAAGAACAGTTCAAGCCACAGGCCTTTTTATTATCGCGCAATGGCCCACATGGTTAAAGGCGATTTTCAAAAGGCCGTTCAGGATTTCAGCAGGTCGCTGGAATTAAAGCCTGAAGTGGAATTTGTACGGTTTTCCCGCGCAGTTGCACTGAGCAGGCTTGGGCGCGCGGATGAAGCGGTTGAGGACTTCAAAGCGGTTATCCCCGCAATGGAGACAAACCTTGAGGCCTTCGCCGACGAGTACGGGATAGTAAAAACAGAAATGTGGCGAGTAATGAACGGGCTTACAGGGGAAGCTGGTGAAACACCAGCGCTGGACTTATCGGAGGACGAACTCCAGACCCTGAAAAAATGGCTGAGCGAATAGCGCGCGCTTAACCAGCTGAAAGGTCAAAAAAGGGGGACGTGCAAACGCCCCCCTTCCTTTTGGAAAGTGGCTTAGCTGAGGTGTTTGTTGACCAGCTTGGTCATCTCAAACATTGACACCTGCTTCTTGCCTCCGAAGACCGCGGCGAGATTGGCGTCCGCATTGATATTTCTTTTGTTCTCTTCGTCCTGCAGCTTGTTTTTCTTGATATAGGCCCAAAGTTTTTTCATAACCTCGGTCCTGGGCAAGCCCTTGTCACCTACAACCTTGGCCAGAGCGGGGCTGGGCTTCATTGCCTTCATGAAGGCCGGGTTGGGCGCCCTTTTCTTGGAAGCCGTCTTTTTTGCCGCCGGGGCTTTTTTAGCCGGGGCCGCCTTCTTTGCCGGGGCCTTCTTTGCAGGTTTAGCTGACGCCGTCTTGCCTGTTGTCTTCTTCTTTACCGCCATCTTTCCCTCCTTGGGCGTTGTTGGTTAAAAACTTATCAATTATACAGTAACAAAAAAAGTAAAGAAACGGAAAAATTACCCCTTACGGAGCCGGCCCGGCTTCCTCTGGAGCTCTATAAGAAAAATTCCTAATTCCAGAGGGGGAGTTCGAAGGAGCATCCACTCCTTGCTGCGCTCCGGAATTTGAAAGGCCGGGGATACCGGCTGGCTGGCCGTTAGACTGGTTTATGGCGGGCTGCTCTCCGTTTTCAATGCCGGCAAGGGTCCTTTCAAGCTCCTGGTGAATGACACCCCTTCTGGCCATGATTTTGTAGATGGTTTGCGAACGGCGCTCTACAAAGCCCTTCCGGGCAACAGGGCTGAACCGGATAGGGTTTGGCAGGCAGGCCGCAAGCCTTGCCGCCTCCATGGGCGAAAGGGCGCTGGCCGGTTTGCCGAAATAATGCCTTGAAGCCGCCTCTGCCCCGAAAATACCGTTGCCCCATTCAACGTAGTTCAAATAAAGCTCCAGGATTCTTCTTTTTGAAAGCGTCTTTTCAAGACGCCAGGTAAGTATCGCCTCTTTAATCTTTCTTATGGGGTTTTTCGCCGGGGAGAGAAAAAGATTTTTCGCAAGCTGCTGTGTAATGGTGCTTGCGCCGAATTTGAACCTGCCTGCCTCCATGTCTTTTTCCGCCGCCTTCTGCATGGCTTCCAGGTCAAATCCGCCCTCTTTCCAGAACTTGTCATCCTCGCTTATCAGGACTGCTTTTTTAAGGTAAGGGGAAATCCTTGAATATGGAACCCATATCCGCACCGGTTTTCTTTTAATACCGTCCCGCCTCCATTGCCTTACACGATATTTCATAAAGGCGGATTCACGGGGTGCGGTTTTTACGAGCGTGGAAATCCGCGGGAATACAAGATACCGGCCTACATCAGCAACAAGGAAAAGAAAAAGAAGCAGGGCAAGTATTTTTAACCTTTCCATAAGCAGAGTTGATTATAGAACATACAACGGGCCGGGCAAAAGTGGCCGTTATCACCTGCAATCAACAAAATGATTAGATCCCGCACTCCCCGTTTCGTCAAAGACAACCCAAACAGCCAATAAAGAAATTCCTTTTACCCATGAGAAAGCGTGAAAAGCCTGATCAGAATCTCAGAACTTCTTTTATTTGCGATTTACAAATGCCGCGCCCTCTATCTCAACCAGCAGCTCCGGCCGGCAGACGTCGGCCACGGTATAGATGGCGGGCACCCCTGCCAGGAGGCGGTCGCAGACGGCCTTGCACCTGGCAAAATCCTCCGGGCGTTTAACATAAACGCGCACCTTGGCAAGATCTTGCAAGCCCGCCCGGATCCCCTGGGCCCCGTGAACTGCAAAGTTTTCGGCGGAGATCAGTCTTTCAATATTTTCTATGGTCTGTTCGGTCTGTTTTTCCACATCATCGGGATACAGGCTTTCTGAATTGAGAATGCTGGCGGTCCCGGAAATCCAAATCGTGACGTAATCACTCATAGCAAGGGCCATAGCGCGCGAGAACTTGGGGCTTTTAAGCGAGTAGACGCGGCTGTATTCATAAGCCGGCGTCTGCTGCGGATTTTCAAGAGGCATAAGCATGACGTCGCTGCGCCCGGTCTCCATTGCAAGACAGCTTGCCGCAAGCCCTTCGCCTTTCATGCCAATCCCGGTGCTTGATGGGTATATCTCGAATTTGTCCGGATGGGAAACGTTTGGGCAAAAACGGACGCCGCGGTAAAACCCGGCCCGGGCGCGGTTTAACTCTATATATCTTTGCGGGCCGGGCGCGCCGGCTTTATCAGGCCCGGTTATCCCCCCGATATAAAACCATGTGCGTATTACATTCTCGAAACTGCTTCCCGCATTTACAAGGGCATCCTGCATCCGGCCAAGCGCGTTTATAGTTTGGGCATGGGCCCCGGAAGACGGGTTTGCGTCTCCTGGCGTCGCGCCGGAGACATACACCCAGCGCACCCCGTCATGGGCCACCGCAAGCGCCCCCTGGCTGAACCGCTCTATACGGACTGAAGGGCCGCCTATCGCCCATACTTCCATAGCAAGCGCCGCGCCCGTACAAGGAGGCTGATAAACAAAACTGGTGACCGGAATTTGCGTGCCATAATGGGCGCTCAGAAGCTTCTGGCATTGCCCCTGGTCGCCCGCATCTCGCAAAAAAACCGTCTGAAATACCGGCGCTGCCCCGTTTTCCCGCAGGATGGACTGCATGGCGGCAAGCCCTTCGCCTGCCTGGCTTATAAAATCACCGCGCCCCTCAGGCGTAATCATCGTTACAAGGCGGCGCGTGCCGCCCAGGTCCATCAGGGAATATTGCGCGCATGAGGCCATGGGTGAATCTTCCCCCGCAAAGTATTTGGAAATCATCATGCCGCAGCTAGGACGTGTGCGGGCCCGTTGGCTTTTGATATGGCCCGATCCTGTAGCCGTCCGGGTCCTTGCCGCGCAGGCGCCGCCATACAACCTGGTAATTAACCTGGTTTACAGTGATTATGAATAATTTCCGCAGCGGCCCCGGCGGGGACTCCAGCGGGCGCACACCATGCCAGGAATGTTCCGTCCTCATGAAAAACAGGCTGCCGTTTCCCCTGGGGTCCAGCGAGGCAGCCACACCCAGGTCATCAAAGGACGGGCCCGAATGCCGGCGCAGCTTCCCGCCGTCGTCCATAATTAAAATGTTGCCGCCCCATTCTGTTTTCCAGTCTTCTCCGGTATTGAAATAGAAGATATGCGTGGCCAGTTTGCGCATTGCATCGCAGTGCGGCGAAACGGCGCAGCCCTGCCACCCATAATACCACTCCAATGTAAGCACCAGTTTTTTATCTGAGGGCAGGCCCAGCATGCGGCGGACAAACGCGTCATAGCCCGGCCCATTGATCTCCGCTAAAAAACCCTGCCACGGTTTTGAAAGGGGGACGCCCGGCTTGTAGTGCAGGATGTAACGGTCATGATATCCCTGGCCGTGGGCGCGCCTCACGCTCTCCCATTTTTCAAACAGGGAGGCATCGGGCATGGAGCCCCTGAGCTGATCGAACCCTTCAGCCGTCAGCCCGCCTTCTATATTCACCCAGGGATAGGGTTTTCTGTTCCGGAATTCGCCGTCCGGCACCCCGCCCATGCGCTCAAAATTCAGAAACGGCATTTTTCCCTCCGCCGAGCGATAAATTTTTACCAAAATATAATAACAGAGATGGGTCTTGTGTCAACAACAGCAGGTGCGGCAGCCTTACCGTCTTTTCCAGGCCAGTTCCAGCTATCTTGTTTCCCGCGCCACCGCTTTCCCATACTCCTTGAACAGTTTTTCCCTTCGCCTGAACTCAGGGCCATGCACAATCCGCCTGCCGTTTTGCCTTGCCTCGCCTAAATCCGCATGGAGCATCTCATGATATACAACAAAGCGGATATAGAAAGCGGGCGTGTTTTTGCTGTCCAGTGTCGGATTGATCCTTATCAGCCCCTTCGCCCCGTTTCTTGGGTATATATAGCACCCAAGCGTCTGTTTCCTTGCTCCCCTTATGCCGGATTTTTTCCCCCATGTTATACCGCAATCTATTTTGCCATCAAAATATTCCTCGTTAATGGCCTGGTATATCTGCGAAAGGTCATGGAACCTGCCTATTTGCCGCAGTATGGATTTTCTGCCTGTTCTCCCGGCGCGTTCTCTTTCTATGAGCCCGGCGTTTTCCTTAATGTAGCCGCTTAAAACAGGAAAACGCTCACCCCTTTTGCGCCCCCTGGCAAACCGGGCCACTTCGTTTATTACCTCAGGGCCGGCCTTTAAAAATATCCTGTGCAGCCGCAGCTTCATGCCGGAAGGCGTCCTCCTTGCGTGCAAAACGCTTACGCCGTTGGACGTGATGGCAAGTGAAACAGGGCTGCCCGTAAGCAGCGCCAGCTTGTTTGCAAGCGCGCTTTCATCCCATTCAAAAGGAAGCCGGGATTGGGCATCTTCCTTGGGGGCTCCACTGTGAAAAGGCATGCTGTAACTATAACCTATGTCCGCCCGCAAGGGCCGCAGGGGCCGTGCATGCATTTGAAAAACCCGCGTAAAAAGAGCATATTTATAGGATGGCCGTAAAGATAATTCATAATGGCATCCACAGATGAAAATTAAAAAGACCATAGGCGAACTGCTCATCGATTACGGTCTTATAGATAACGGGAGTATAGCGCAGGCGCTGAAATTGCAAAAAACCACCGGCCTGAGGCTTGGAGAACTGCTTGTAAGGATGCGGAAGGTAAGCATGGAGGACCTGGAATGGGTGCTCAGCAAGCAGATTGACACCCCATATGTTTTCGTCGATGAAAACGGGCTGGATATGGAACTGGTACAGAGGTTCCCTGTAAAGTTTCTGCTGAAAAACAGCATATTGCCGGTATTTGAGACCGAAGCAGGGATATGGATAGTTACTTCGGACCCTTTTAACGCACCGGCATTCGATTACCTGAAAAACAAGTCCGGCAAGGAAATACACGTATCCTCCGGCAACGCCGGAAAGATAGAGGCCATCCTGAAAAAATTAATCCCCAGGGGTGCCGAGCAGGCGCTTGTCTCATACCTGGAGGAGCTTTTCCCAAGGATAAATAACACCTCGTTTTACAGGCTGGATTTTCTGCTTGGCGCAAACCTGGGCATCAGCCTGTCGGGCTGCGGGATAACCAGGCCCATGCCCCCGATAGAGGAAAAGTTCGAGGCGGACCGAATATTCATGGCGCTGGAGACCATGCGTGTGCCTTTTCTTTACAGCGAGGGCACGGATGGCAAGGGCACAGTGCTATCCATCTATCCGGTGCTGAACCGGGCCTGCCCGGAAAGATACCCGGCCGTGCTGGGCCTTTTTGGCCTCTGCAAGCCCGATGAGATTGTGCTTACCGATGCCCAGGTCAACGGCCTGCCAAATTTTTTCTATTCGTCCGGGCCCCTTGAAGAATACCCTTACTTTAGTCTTACTGGAGGCGGCCCGGTTAATGGCAAGGCCATATTTGCGGCGGACTCGGCCCCTGCCGGCGTGGACGGGTGCCATGTAAAGGGTTACAGGCCAGGCTTGTGCCCGGATTGCGGAGGCGCAGGCTGCAAAAGCTGCGCCGGCCTTGGATATTCATTTGCCCGGATAGAAGGTATTTATCCGTCTTCGGAATTAAAAAACCGCCATGGCTAAACTGGATTTTTTCTTTAAAGCCGTTATTTCCGAAGGCGCCAGCGACCTGCACCTGAGCGTGGGGGCCAAGCCCAAGCTGCGAAGGCACGGCGAACTGGAGGAGATGGACTACCAGGTGCTTACCAGCGGGATAATGGAGGCACTTCTTTTCGAGATACTCACGGAGGAACAGAAAAAACATTTCAACCAGAAAAGAGACCTGGATTTCGCTTATGAGCTGCCCGGCGTGGCCCGGTTCAGGGCCAATTATTTCCAGCAGAAAAGGGGCCTGGGGGCCGTCTTCAGGTTCATCCCGAGCAAGATACTGAGCGTAGAGGAGCTTTCGCTTCCAAAGCAGGTGCTGAAATTCGCCAATATGAGCCGGGGGCTTGTGCTTGTAACCGGCCCTACCGGAAGCGGGAAATCGACCACCCTTGCCGCCATAATCGACTATATAAACCAGAACCGCAAAGACCACATACTTACAATCGAGGACCCGATAGAGTTTGTTCACCAGAACAAAAGCTGCCTTGTAAACCAGCGGGAAAGCGGAACGCACACGGATTCATTTGCCTCGGCGCTGAGGGCGGCGCTGCGCGAGGACCCGGACGTGATCCTTGTTGGCGAGATGAGGGACCTGGAGACCATAGAGCTTGCCATTACAGCCGCGGAGACCGGCCATCTGGTCTTTGGCACCCTGCACACAAGCTCAGCCGCAAAGACCGTGGACAGGATAATAGACGCCTTCCCGGCAGGCCAGCAGGCCCAGATACGCACTATGCTGTCGGAATCGCTGAAAGGGGTGGTGGCCCAGCAGCTTTTGAAACGGGCGGACAAGCCGGGCAGGATAGCCGCAATAGAGATACTGTTTGTGAATAACGCAACGGGCAATATGATAAGGGAAGGCAAGACCTTCCAGATACCCTCGGTAATCCAGACCGGAAGAGGCGAAGGCATGCAGCTGCTGGACCAGGCCATAATGGAATTTCTTATGAGGAAGCTAATCTCCCCACAGGAAGCCCACATGAAGGCCAACGACAAAAAAATCTTCGAGCGGTTCCTGCCGCCCGCCTCAAGGCAGGAGGACGCCCCGGCCGGCCCACAGCAATATGCCGGGAATATGGCAGGGCAGACGGTTTTGAAAAAACCGCTTGGCCCTAATAAGGCCTCATAGCAGAAAAATCAGGCCCCGCCGGACAATTAAGCATACTGGCGAATACTTATTTTGATATACTTAATATGATCAAAAATTTGGCCGGGAAGGACCAATATAACCTTTAATGAAAAAAAAGCTGATACTCATAAATGCCAAATACCCGGAAGAAAAAAGGGTATCCATAATCGAAGAAGGCGTTTTGGTGGATTTTTACGCGGAGGTCTCCGCGAAGGAGCAGCTAAGGGGAAACATTTATAAAGGCGTTGTAAAAAGTGTGGAGCCCTCCTTGCAGGCCGCGTTCATAGATTTCGGCCCCGCAAAACACGGTTTTCTCCAGCTAAGGGAGATATCGCCGGAGTACATGGGGGGGGGCCAAAAAGCGGAAGCCCCCGGCGGCGAGGACGACGGCGCCAGCGGTGAAGAGCCCCGGATTAGAAACAAGAAGATACAAAACGTCCTTTCCAAGGGGCAGGAGATAATCGTGCAGGTGGAAAAGGACGAGAGGGAGACAAAAGGGGCGAACCTCACCACTTATCTTTCATTGCCGGGCAGATACATAGTCATGATGCCCGGCAGGGAGAAGGTGGGCATCTCCAGAAAAATAGAGGACAAGAAGGAACGGGCGCGGATGCAGGAAGTGTTTGGCACGCTGAAGCTGCCGCCCAAGATGGGATTTATCCTGAGGACCGCCGGGATAGACAAGACCGCCCAGGAGCTTTCAAACGACCTTAAATACCTCACCAAATTATGGGCCGGGATAAAGAAAAAAGCCGCGGAGACGCATGGGCCAACCCTTATTTACAAGGAGCACGATATCGCCGTGCGCACCGTGAGGGACTACCTGACCAGCGACGTCCATGAAGTGCTTGTGGATGAAAACGAGACTTTGAAAACCGTAAAGAATTTCCTAAGGCAAACCCTGCCATTCCGGAAGATAAATATAAAGCTCTACAAGGAAAAAAGGCCCATATTCGATGTTTACAAGATAGAAGACCAGATATCCAAACTGGGAGAGCGGTTTGTAAACCTCCCCTCACGGGGCTACATGGTTTTCGACAAAACCGAGGCCCTTACGGCCATAGACATCAACTCCGGCAGGAGCAGGAAAGAAAAGAACATAGAGCAGACCGCCCTTTCCACCAATTTGGAGGCCGCCGACGAGATAGCACGTCAACTGCGGCTGCGTGACATCGGCGGGCTGGTGGTAATCGATTTTATTGATATGGAATCATCCAAAAACCGCAGGGAAGTGGAGGCAAGGCTTAAAGCCGCCCTCAGCCACGACAAGGCCCACACGGACATAACCGGCATATCCAGGTTCGGCATGCTGGAGATGACCCGGGAGCGGATGAGGATGACGTACCATGAGTCCACATACAAAAAATGCCCGGCATGTTCCGGCAAGGGCGCCGTGAAAACGGATGAAATGCTTGCCCTTTCCGTAATGAGAGATATACACGCAAAGGCAAGCCTTGAAGGGACAAAAGGCATCACCTGCCGCCTGCCAGTGGCAAGCGCAAACATGCTTGCAAACGCCAGGAGGGGCGAGCTGGCCGCCCTGGAAAAGGAGTATAGGATAACAATAGAGATCGTATCGGACCCGGCGGTCCAGCCCGGGCAATACGAGATCAACATAGAAAAGGAAAAGCCCGCGCCGGAGCCGGAAAAGCAAGCGGAGCAAGGCGGGCCTGCAAAACCGGCCGCACCTCAAAAGAATCCCAAGCGCCCTGAAAAGCGGAGCAGGAAGATAGTAAAGAAGTCCAGCAGCGGGATAATTGCAGATCTATCTGAACTGAATTAAAACTATCTCCGGGCGTGTGCCAAGGCGCAAGGGCGGCCCCCATGTCCCAGCGCCGCTTGAAGTATAAAATACCGTGCCCCTTTCCTTTTTAAGCCCGGAATCGTACCCGTTATAAACCAGAGGCGTTATCAGGTTTACAGGAAACAGCTGGCCATGATGGGTATGGCCCGAAAGTTGCAGCGTTATTCCCGCATCTTCAGATACGGCGAAATTCGCCGGCGAATGCTTAAGCAGTATGGAGGGCATGGCCCTGTCCGGCCCAAGCCTGGCCAGGGCCGCCGCAAATCTCTTTTGCCCCGAGGATTCCGTGTAACCAAGGCCGAGCAGTTGAACGCCGTCCAGCTCGATTTTTCTACCGTTTAATATCTGCACCCCGGCCTCATGGGCAATTTTCATATACGCGGCCGTTGCGGCCCTTGAAAACTCCTCATGA
This sequence comes from Nitrospirota bacterium, assembly GCA_021813405.1. Lineage (GTDB taxonomy): Bacteria > Nitrospirota > Thermodesulfovibrionia > Thermodesulfovibrionales > JdFR-88 > JAKAKS01. The sequence goes on along the minus strand of JAKAKS010000022.1, from coordinate 281,426 downwards.
TTGCCCGTGATGAAATAGATTCCCAAAGGTGTTTTCATGCGGGCCAGCGGGCCTATCAACTCATGGCCGGGCGCCGCAAGCCCGTCCCAGATATCTCCGCCAAGAAAGACAATATCGGGGGCAAGCCGGTTGATCTTGTCCGCAATTCCAGTTGAAAAGCCCTGCCCCAATATCTGCCCCAGGTGAAGATCGCTCACCCACACGGCCCTTCTGCCTATCCATTGCCGGGGCGCCCCCGGCAGCTGCACTGAAAGCCTGGTTACGCGAATGGCCCTGGCATTGGCAATTGCCAGGCTGCCTGCAACAAAGGCCACTGAAAACAGTACAATCCCCCAGTGCGGCGCGGCTGGCCTGAAAGGCAATATGGATAATTTTGCAAGGCCAAGCAGAAGGTAAAGAAATAGCGCGGCAAAGAAAAAATAAATAAGATATCCAAGCCACATTGCGGCCGCCGTGTAAAAGACACGGGTAAACAGGCTGTTATGCCCATAGGCCAGGAAAGAGGACGCCAGAAAACTGAACGGCAGGACAAAAAAGAGTGCCCTGAACACAATTGGGAAAAGCCCCCCTGCTGGCAGGGCAATAAACCTGAATGCGGCCTTGTAAACAAGCAGATGGGCAAGAACAATTATTATTTGAATAAGTGAAGCTATCAGGACAAACATTTTAGTTGTGACAGAGCTGAAAAGTGGCAGTCCGGCAGACTTTTAATTTATCTGCCGGACTGCCGCCCTATTGGATTACAGAGCCGTTGCTACCGCCAGTTACGGTAGCCGTAACCGCCGTAGCCATAACCGCCGTAGCCGCCCCATCCCCACCAGGGGCTGCCCCAATAGTACCCGCCGCCCCACCAGGGGGAGTAATAGGCGCCGTAATACGGATAGTAATAGGGCGAGTAATAGTAGGGGTAGGCGTAAGAGTATTCCTGGTTCCAGAGGTATATCTCGCTGATCCTGAAAACCGGAAAGTTGTATTCAGCCTTGTCCAGAGTTCCTTTCCGTGTCCCCTCAAAATAGCCCGCGATGGTGACCTCGCGTTTTCTCTTGTAGATCATCGGGTCCAGTATCCCGTCTTTTTTGGGATAGATGGCAAGGAATCTGCCGTTTTCAAGCACATCCTTTAGGTATCCGTTGGCATCCACAGGGACGTACATGGCCTCCACTACCGAGCCTTCGCTGGTTACGGTTGTCTTCAGTATCACCCCGCCAAGGATAAACAGCTTACCTATATAGGGCGTGGGCTGCTGTGAAAGCACGGTCATGTCAGCGTCGCGGCGGCCGGCCTTCATGGTGGCCGGTCTTAAAACCGGGGTTACGCAGGAAGACATGGCAAAACAAAGCGCCAGCACTACAATCAGCCGTTTCATATTATGTATTCCTCCTCAAAATTCCTAGCATATTATACACCCGAAACGGGAGGCTACAAACTGGGACAGGCCCGGTCAATCCAGCTTCTTCATATAGATCACTTTATGGTCGCCCGCAGCGTAATATTCCGGGACGGTGGCCGCCTTAATAAACCCGGCCTTCACGTAGAAATCCCTTGTGGGTTTATATAATTCCCTGGAGGAAGTCTCGGAATACAGGTATTGCCCCCCAAGCTCTTTCATCTTTTGTCCGGCGGCGGCCAGCAGCGCCATTCCTATGCCCTTGCGGCGGGCATCCTGGTGGACGGCTATCCAGTAGAGGTCCCACCGCCCCTGGGTCATCGTAATGGGGCCGTAACAGATATATCCAAGGGGCTTGCCTTCCATATCCGCAAACGCGAACATATATTCGCTTTTATCGCCCTTCAAAAGAGCATCTTCAAGAAGCTCAAGCGCAACGTCAACCTCAAAATCGTAAAACATCCCGCTCGATAAAAGTATGTGCGGCAGGTGCGCGCGGTCTTCCGGTATGGGCTGCCACCTTATAACTGTTGAGGATTTCATTTTATAGCCGCCGGTCCAGCGCGGAAAGGACTATCCTTTCAATCACCTGTTCAGGCCCGTATCCGCCCTGCTTGCTTGCCGCCATGAACCCGGACCACGGGGCAATGCACGGATTGGCGTTTATCTCCATTATGTAAATGCCGCCTTCCGGGTCCAGGCGCATGTCCACCCTGGCATAGCCCCGGAGCCCGAAAACATCCCAGCAGGCAAGCGCAACCTTTTTCATCTCTTCTATCGGGGTTTTTTCACCGGCAGGGGGGAATGTGCGCACGGTGTTTTCATACTCGAAGGCCGCCTCGTCCCATTTGGCCTTGTAATTGACTATTCTGGGCTTGTCCGCGGGCCAGTTGGCAAATTCCATTTCGGCCGGGGGCATCACCTCTGCTTTGCCGGAACCCGGAATCTCCAGCAGAGAGATGTTAAACTCCCTGCCGTCTATAAACCGCTCAAGCAATGTCTTGCCAAACCTGGCGCTCACCTGGGCGGCTTTGGGCAGAAGGGCGGCGGGATCAGTTACCACCGCATCATCGTCTATCCCAATGGAAGCGTCCGCGCAGGCCGGTTTAACTATCCATGGGCCGCAGGCCAGTCCGTTTTCTAAATTTAATCCACCACCGTCATCACCATTAAACACCTTCCCCCGGGCCGTTGGCAGGCCGGCAGCGGCAAGCACCGCCTTTGTTACCGCCTTGTCAGTAGTTGAAGCCAGCGCGGGCAAGGGCGAGCCCGTATAAGGAATGCGCAGGATTTCCAGCAGCCCCGCCATCGAAGGATGCAGTTCCTCTTTGCCGTAAATTGATTCAACCAGATTGAAAATAACATCCGGGGCAAACTCATTTATGCCGGCAAGCAGCGGCATGAATGAGGCGCGGTCTTTTAATGCGAACCTGCGCGTTATATGCCCTTTCCGGACAAGAGAGTCTTCAATCAGTTTTGCCTGGTCCAGTGTGTCCAAACAATCCGGCCTGTTCTGGGCCGGGGGAGCATCGGGTGCGGACTGGTCCGCCCAGTCCTGGCTGTAGAGGATTGCAATTTTCAAGATACGGCTCTTTTATTTTCAGGCAGCCGTTTTGCCGCAGATTGTATAATCGCATCTATCAATTCGGGATAGGGCATCCCTGCCTGGCGGCAAAGTATTGGCAGGTCCGAATGAGTAGGATGGAGCCCGGCAAGGGGGTTTGCCTCCAGAAAAGAGGCGTGGCCCGCCCCGTCCTGCCTGAAATCCAGCCTTCCCGCGTCCCTGCACCCAAGCGCTCTGTATGCCTTAAGCGCCAGTACGGAAAGCTCCTTCAGTATTTTTTTATTTTTTACAAGAACGTATCTTACCCGTTCTTCGCACAGTTCCTTGTTCAGGTAGGAGTAAACCCCCGGCTCCGCCCCCTTCAGAAGCTCCAGCTCCAGCGCGCCCACCACACGGGCGTCATTGCCCGTACCGATTATCCCCACCGTAAATTCCCTGCCCGGCATGAATGTTTCAACCAGAACAGGCTGCCCGTATCCGCCCAGAAGCCTCTTGCACTGCGCCTTCAGCTCCTTCGGGTTTTTAACTACGGATGAAGGGGTTATCCCCTTGCCGGTACCCTCGGACAACGGCTTCACAAACAACGGATACACCTGAAGCGGGATTTTTTTCAGGTCCTTAACCGATTCCACCACAAAGGAATCCGGCGTTGGCACGCCCGCTGCCCTCACCACCTTTTTTGCCATCTCCTTGTCCAGGCTTAAAGAAAGAGTAAGCGGGTCGCTGAACGTGTAGGGGATGCCGTAAGCCTCAAGCAGGGCCGGCACCTGGGATTCACGGTTCCTGCCGGAAAGGCCTTCCGAGATATTGAAGACCAGATCCCACGGCTTGCGCGGAAGCTGGTTTTTCCGCACTCCGGCGGAAAGCCTTTTTGACAGATCGTAAATATTTCCAGCCCGTTCAACCTGATGGCCCAGCCCTTCGATTGCCTGGGCAATGGAGGAGATGGTGGCATCGCTGTCGAATTCGGCCGTCTCCTCCTCGCCAAAGCCCATAGCCAGGTAGTCCTTCCTTAAATCGTAAACCAGAGCTATGAGCATTTCAGGATGCTTAATTCTATTTAACTCTCCATGCCAAAGAGCATGTTTTTCTGCTTCCTTCGCTTATACCTCTGGGCCTGTTCAGGGACAAGCGCCTTGCCCTGGCCTTTCAGAAGCTGCGCCGTGCCATCCAGGCTGCCGTTGCCGCCGGCCTTCCTTGTCCGCCCGTTCTCTGAGAGGTCTGGGTTGAAGTATTTGATTATCATCCCCTCGTAGTTTCTAAGCAGCACCTCTTTTTCGGTAACGGACAGCAGGTAGAAAGGCTGAAGCGGTATCTTGCCGCCCCCTCCGGGGGCGTCTATCACAAATGTGGGGACCGTAAGCCCGCCCGTATAGCCGCGCATCGTCTCTATTATCTCCATGCCTTTCCAGATGTTTGTCCTGAAGTGCTCCACCCCTTTTACTGGATCGCACTGATAAAGATAGTATGGACGCACCATTATGCGCTGCAGGGCGTGGCAAAGCTCCTTCATCGTCTCTGAGGAGTCGTTTACGCCTTTAAGCAAAACGGACTGGTTGGATACGGGGATGCCCGCTGTCAGCAGCCTGTCGCAGGCCTGGGCCGCCTCGGCCGTGACCTCCCTGGCATGGTTGAACTGTGTGTTCACCCACAGGGGCCTGTGCCCTTTCAGCATATGCACAAGCTCTTCAGTTACCGCCATGGGAAGCACAACGGGTATCCTGGTGCCAATCCTCAGCACCTCAACGTGGGATATGTGCCCAAGCTCGCCCATGAACCAGTCCAGGAGTTCCAGGTTCATGGTAAGCGGATCGCCGCCGGATATGATGACCTCGCGCACTTCGGATGTCTGGCGCACGTAATCGACCATGCCTTTCAGGGCCTTCTTGGTCATCACAGACTCGCCCTCGCGCCAAATCCTTTTCCTGGTGCAGTGCCTGCAATACATGCTGCATGTATTGGTAACTATGGCAAGCACACGGTCCGGATACCTGTGCACAAGCCCCGGCACCTGCATGTCCTCTTCTTCTTCAAGGGGGTCATTGTCCCCGACAAGCTGAAACTCCAGTTCCTTTAAGTCCGGGATGCATTGCCTGCGTATGGGGTCTGCCGGGTCGTTTATGTCCTGGATCAGCGATAGATAGTAGGGTGTGGCGGAGAAATGGAAGACATCAAGAAGCCTTTTATAGCGGAGCTTCTGGTACGGCTTTAAATCCATTATCCGCGCAAGGCCTTCGATGGACCTGAGCTTGTTCACCATCTGCCAGCGCCAGTCCGTCCATTGTTCGTCGGTGGCGCCTGGCCATATCTTGCTTGCCAGGTCGGCCCCGGCAAACAGGCCTTTGTCGGCATTTCCAGCGGAGGCCTGCTCCACTGCAAGCCGCTGCGGGAGCAGCCCCGGAGGGCTTACCTTTGACTGCGTTTGGGTTTGACCGGGAGGCTCTTCCTTTTCCTTAGGCAATGCGGCCTGTGGCGCCATTATGCCCTCCTTACTTCGGCTCGGGCCCCTTATGGGTCCCGCACAAAAGCGCAAGCGCGCCTCTGATCCCTTTGATTATATCCGCAGGCGAGGGCGGACATCCAGATATTTTATAAGCCACCGGAACAATCTTGTCCGCGCCCCCGGCAACCGCATAGCTACCCTTGAAAACGCCGCCATCCGCAGCGCAATCCCCGCATGCGATAACTATCTTTGGCTCCGCCGCCGCAAGCCAGCTTTTTTCCAGCGCCCGCGCCATGCTCCAGGACACCGGGCCCGTCACAAGTATGATATCGGCGTGCCTGGGCGAGGCCACAAAATCCACCCCGAACCTCTGCACGTCGTAAATTGGATTTGCAAGTGCGATGCATTCCCATTCGCAGGCGTTACAGGAACCGGCGTCCACCTGCCTGATCCGGACGGACCCACGGAAAGATGCGGGGATAATCTCGCGGCGGACAAGCCCGCCTGCCGCCTCCTCAGGATTCTTATATTCCAGTTCGCGTTCATTCAAAACCCGCTTGCTTTTTATAATATTACAAAAAATTTTCCCAAACATGAATTTTTTTTGTCCTTTACATGTCGCAGCCGGAATAAGACAGGTTGAAGCTCTTGTTGATAAGGGGAAAATCCGGCACAATATCGTTCAGCACCGCAAGGGGCAGCAGCGGCCAGTTGCAAAAAGACGCGCTGCGCACCTTTACCCTCAGCGGCGATTTTCCGTCTGCCGCGGCTTTTACGAAATAAAAGATGCTCCCGCGCGCCCCCTCCACCCATCCAAGCGCCTGCCGCCCGCCACCAATGTCAGCCGGGCGGGCATCCTGCTGCGCATCCGCGGCCATCAGCTCTTTTTTCTGCGGCTTCGCCTTCCTCAGTATGGACCGCAGCATAGCCAATGAGCATGCGGCCTCATCGGCCCGCAGCATCATCCGGGCAAGCACATCCCCGCGATTTCTTGTGTGCACCTCGAAGATGATGCGGTCGTAAAAGAGGTTTGGGTGGGCCGTGCGCAAGTCATCGTTAACGCCAGACGCCCTGGCGGCAATCCCGGTTGCGCCCAGCTTTACAGCGGCCTCCCTGGACAGGAACCCCGGCCCTTCCAGCCTTTCCATGTGCGATATGGAAGACATGATAAATTTCATTACGGCCTTGAACTCATCCGTTACCACGCTTAATTCCGCGGAGATGGATTCAACATCCTCCAGCACGTCACGCGATACCCCGCCAAGCCTGTTTACCCCCCGCAAATACCTGCTGCCGGTAAGCCTGTGGTTCAGGGCCATCAGCCTTTCTTTCAGTTCCGCTCCCCCGGCGTATCCGGCCGCAAACCCCGTGCCCGCGCAAAGGTTGCCGATGTCGCCGATATGGTTATACAAGCGTTCAAGCTCCACAAGGAATGTCCTTACCGCCTTGGCCCTGATGGGGATTTCCACGCCGCGCATGTTCTCCACGGCCAGGCAATAAGCGGTGGAATGGCAGAAGGAACTGGTGCCGGAGATGCGCTCCGCTATCTGGATGCCGCGCTCAAACCCAACCTGCTCGAAAAGCTTTTCCACCCCCTTGTGGGTATAAAAGAGCCTGGGGTCCAGAAAATATATGCTCTCCCCAACCGCGCTGAACCTGAAATGGCCCGGCTCTATTATCCCGGCATGAACTGGGCCAACGGGGATCTCAAAAACCCCTTCGCCCTCCACCGTTTTATACGGATAGGCGTCATCCTTTGCCAGGTCCACCTTTGAGCGGACGTCCGCCGCGGTTATATCTCTTCTTAACGGGAAAACCCCCTCCGGATACATGCCGTGCAATACAAGCGGGCGCAGGTCCGGGTGGCCTTCCGGGACAATGCCAAACATGCAGGCCATCTCCCTTTCATACCAGTGGGCCGCAGGCACCCTGGGCGTGATGCTCTGGTATCTGAAGCCGCCTTCATCTTCAACCGCAGTAGTAATAATGTCGAAGCTGCCGTGGTCTGCAATCGAGGAAAAAACGGCATATATGTTCATTCGGCCGTCTGTTTCGCGTTCGTCCGCGGCAAACATCATCCTGAGCTTTCCCCCGGCGTGAAATATGCCAGCGCACCTGGCTGCAAACTCGCCGGGCTGAACGCGATGATAGTTTTCAATATTCCTTGGTGTCATGATTTTAATCTCAAATTTATTGCCCCGCAATCCCCGCTGAAAGGCGAATCAGGGAATCCAGCCTGCCCGGCACATGCAGGCCAAGCGCCAGGATTATTACCGCAAAAGACAGTATGACAATCCCGGCCGGCTTCCACGGCGTAAATTTAAAATTCGAGGGTTCAGGTTTCAACTCAGCCTCTTTTCCCAGAAACATCGAGCCGAAATTCCTTACAAGCGCATAGAAAACTATCGTCCCGCCAATCAGGAACAGGGCAAGCACGGCCCAGTGCCGCCCGTCGGCAAGGGCGCGCAACATAAGAAACTCGCTTATGAATGTCCCTGAAGGCGGCGCGCCAGCCAGGGCGAATATGCCTGCAAACCCCAGCCCCGCGGTAAGCGGCAGCGCCTTGATAAGCCCCTTAACCTTGCCGCGCTCCACCGAATGATAGCGGCAATACGTGCGGCCTGTTACAAAAAACATGAGCGGTTTTGCTATCGCGTGATTAAGCACGTGCAGCAGCGCGGCATAAACGCCAAACTGGCCGCCAGCCCCGAAAGAGGTGGATATTATGCCCATATGCTCTATGCTGCTGTAAGCCAGCAGCCTTTTTGCGTTCCTCTGCACGTGCATGAACACTGCGGCAACCATTATGGAGATGATGCCGAAAGATATCATGACGGTCTGCACAAATGCCGGCCCGCAGGAGACCCGCGCAATGGAGGCAACCCGGATAACACCGTAGAAGGCGCAGTTTAAAAGCACGCCCGACAGAAGCGCGCTCACCGGGGTTGGCGCCTCGCTGTGCGCGTCCGGCAGCCAGTTGTGCACAGGGGCAAGCCCGGCCTTTGTGCCGTAGCCTATCATTACAAACAGAAACGCCAGCCGCATCGTGGCCGGGTTAAGCCCGGCGGCCATCTGCCTGAGCGTGCTCCATTCAAACGAGCCGCTGCCCGCCTCCGAAGAGGCGTAGTACAGTATAAACGTGCCCATGAGGGCGAATGTTATGCCCACGGTGCAAAGGACAATATATTTCCACGCCGCCTCAACCGAGCCCGGCCTTCTGTAAATGCCAACCAGCAGGGCCGATACCAGGGTTGTGGCTTCTATTGCTATCCACAAAAGCGCAAGGTTGCCGCATACGGGCACAACAGCCATAGTAAAGACAAACAGGTTTAAAAAGACGTAGTAGTACTTAGCAGTAGCTGCGGGCAAAGCCCCGCGGGCCACCTCCGAGCGTATGTACTCAACCGAATACACCGCGCTTGCAAATGAAAGGACCGCGATTACGCAGAGGATGTAGGCTGAAAGCGCGTCTGCATAAAATAGCGGGGCAGACGCATCCCCTCCAAAGTATACGGCGCCGTTTGAGGCCTCAAAGGCAAGCAGGGCGGCCCACAATGCAAAGGCGCCCTGCGCCCCTATGGTTACGCCTTCAAGCGCTCCGCGCCCTTTCAAAAACAGGCACGCCAGGGCGGCCGCAAGCGGGATTAATACCAGTAACAGCATCTTGGCCTTATCCCTTCAGGTTTGTAAGCCGGTCCAGGTCCACGCTTACAAAAGTCTTTTTTATTTGCGAGAGGAAAACACCCAATATCAAAACCCCCATGAACAGGTCGAAAAGCACGCCAAGCTCAACCAGCGTGGGCATCCCCCTGGTCAGGGAAAATCCGGCCAGAAACAGCCCGTTTTCCATAAAAAGAAGCCCTATAACCTGGGTAATGGCCTTTTTGCGTATCATCATCGTAAACAGGCTTACAAGTATTATGGATACGGCCACTTCCAGCGAATTCTGGGCAAAGCCGGTCACCGATATGCCACGGGACAGGGCGGAGTACACTATGCCAACAAGCGCGAAAGAGGCCATGGTGGAAACGGGGCCGCTTACGTACGGGTCCGTCTCCCTGGTTACCTTGAGCTCCTTTGCTACCCTCTTTAGCACATAGGGTATTCCTATGCATTTAACGGCTATGGTATAGAAGGCGGCAGCGTAAAGGTGAGGCTCGGAAAGATACACGGCGGACGCGCCCATCATCGAAGCCAGAAGCCATGAATTGGCCGCGTACGCCTTTATGCAGCCGTCTATTCTTTTAAGCGAGTTCATGGCCACCACGCTTACAAGCATCCCCGCGGAAATAAAATCGATAACTGAAAAAAGGCCTATCCATTTTGCCAGCATGCCCTTACCTCTGCAGCGCTATTACCGAAATGATGGATAAAAGCGCAAGCACGAACGCCCCGCCCAGAAGCGAGGGCAACTGGAATATCCGCAGCTTCGCCCGGCTTGTTTCCGTAAGCGCAAGGGCCGCGCCCAGCACCGCCATCTTGACCGAGTAAAGCACAAAGGCCCGCACGGGATCCATCCCGATGCCGAAAGGGAAAAACAGGTCCGCGGCCAGCGTAAAGAGGAGCATCTGTTTCATCCAGTGCGCCCACTCCAGAAGCGCAAGATATCCGCCTGAATATTCAAGGACCATCCCCTCGTGTATCATCGTAAGCTCCAGATGCGTGTCCGGATTGTCCACGGGTATCCTGCCAGTCTCCGCGATAAGGGCCACATAGAACGCGCAAAAGGCCAGCACATACGCCGGGGAGCTGTATATATGCGGGTTGCTGGCAAGCTGGGCCGCCGATGTGGAATGCCCGGCAACGGCCGCCGTGAAGACCGCCAGCATTATCATCGGCTCAACAAGTATGGCCACCATCGCCTCACGGCTGGACCCCTCTCCGCCAAAGGCCGTACCGGCATCCAGCCCCGCCAGTACCAGAAAAAACCTGCCGAGGGCAAGCGTATAAAACAGCGCTATAACATCGCCAAGGCCAAAAACCTCCGCATTGGCGCTTATTACCGGCACCAGTGCGCAGGCCGCCAGGGTGGACAGAAAAACCACAAAAGGGGCGGCATGGAAGACGCGCGAGGCCGTTTTGGAGATGACCATCCCTTTCCTGAAAAGCCTTATCAGGTCCAGATAGGGCTGGAATATCCCGGCCCCAACCCTGCCCTGCCCAAGCGCCTTCAGCTTTTTTATTATCCCCTGCACAAGCGGCGAAAGAAGTACTATTATCAGGAACTGGAAATTATTGAATATCATGCCCACAGCACCAGCATTGCAAGGAGTGTCAAAAGCATATAACCCAGGTAAAGCTGAAGGCTGCCGGACTGGAGCCTTTTGGCGGACATGGCCAGTTTATCAAACGCCTTCAGGGCAGGCCTGTAAAGGAACTCCTCAAAAAAAGGCCTTATCTGCGATTTATAAGCCATACTGGAAACAAAAAAGGGTTTTAAGGCATAAACCGTGCTTACCTCTTTTTTCGGCATATATATGTTTTTAAATACCACCCTCACCGGTTTTGAAAACGCTGTGGCCGTGTACTGCATCCTGGGGGTAAGGGCCTGCATACCGCAGTCCCATGAGTCGCGGTAAACCGTCTTTGGCCGCCTCCAGAATATCTTCAGGAACACCAGAAGCGCCGCAAGCCCGGCAAGCATGAACGCCAGGATGCCAGCCGGCTGGATCTGGGCGAACCCGCCCGCCACGTTTACAGGCGATAAAAGAGCACGCGTAGCCATCCCGGGATACACGCCTGCTTTTGATACCTGGTCCAGCCCGCTCAAAGGTATTTTTGATATGAGCCCCAGCACGCCGCTTGGGAAAAGGCCCAGCGCCAGGCAGGCCGCCGCCGCTATACCCATGGCCAGGATCATCGGACGGTTGCTTTCATCAGCGTTTTCAGCCTTGGCGCTCCTTGGCTGGCCCAGAAATGGTATGCCGAAGGCCTTTATGAAAGAAGCAGCTGCAAGGCCGCCCGTAAGCGCCAGCGCCGCGCCACCCAGAAGTGTTGCCAGCTCCATGTAAATCCGCGGCGTTTGGCTGCCCAGTATAAGCGACTGGAATGTAAGCCATTCGCTTGAAAACCCGTTAAAAGGAGGCAACGCCGATATGGAAACACAGCCTATCAGAAAGAACAGCCCGGTATAGGGCATCCGCTTTAAAAGGCCGCCCATCTCCTCCATGTTCCTGGTATGCGTTGCCTTGTGCACCGCCCCCGCCCCCATAAAGAGGAGGCCCTTGAACATTGCATGGTTAAGCACGTGGAACATTGCGGCGGCAAGCGCCAGCCCGGCAAGCGCGCGCATGCCGGCCGATGCAAAAAGCGCCGAGGCCCCCATGCCAAGAAGTATTATCCCGATATTTTCCACGCTGCTGTAGGCAAGCAGCCGTTTTATGTCGTGCTCCATCAGCACATACAGCACGCCAAGCACGCTGCATATTATGCCCGTCACCAGTATTACCATCCCCCACCACGCTACGTTTGCGCCAAGCACGTAGAACCCCATTAGCAGCATGCCGTAAATCCCGGCCTTAACCATAATGCCGGACATCAGCGCAGACACATTGGAAGGGGCGGCCGGATGGGCCCTGGGCAGCCAAAGGTGAAGCGGGATAATGGCCGCCTTCATCCCGAAGCCTAAAAACGAGAGGCAGAAGATAACGGACCTTATCCACTCCGGGCTGCCCGCAAGCCCCACGCGCATTCCGTCGAAATCAAATCTGCCTGTTACGGCATAGGCCGCAAAGAAGGCGGCCAGGATAAGGGCCGTGCCTGCGTGCGTCATTACGGAATACACCAGGCCTGCCCTGCCGGACTCCTGATCTTCCGTATGCGATATGACAAGGAAGTAGGAAAATATGCTCATCGCCTCCCAGGCGATTATGAAAGAAACCGCATCGGCCGAATAGAAAAGCGCATACAGGCTGAGGACGAACAGCCCGTAAAGGACGGCCTTCGTGCGCCCCTGCGGGCAGTAGCCTGCGCTGTAAAGTGAAACAGGAGCGGCAATCGCGGAGAGCACCAGGCCGAAGAAGCCCGACAGCGGCCCCGCCGCAAACGATACCGGGATGTACTCTATTATGGAAGAGACGCAGATTGCCGTGGGCGGGGCGTAAACGGCAAGCACAGAGCCCGCGCCCGCAAAGACGGCCCCAACAAACATGAGAAGATATGTATACCTTAAAGACCTTTCCGGGGCCACGGCCGCAAGGCCCGTCGCCAAGGCGAAAAGACACAAGCCTGAAATAAATATCAAATCAGTCTTTCAAACCTCATTTTTTGTCCGGGGAATAAACTGAGATAATAAAACATGCCGGGCAAAAAAGTAAAATTTTTCATAAAACTCTTGTAATTTAAGCCTAAATATGATAAAACAGCACATCGAATAATAATTACTCCAAAAAAGAAAGGGGGGTTACTGTAAATGAAAAAGCTCATCAGCTTGGCTTGCGCTTTGGCGCTGGTCTCTCTCGTGGCAGTTGGCTGCCAGAAGAAGACTGAAGAGACTCCGGCTCCGGCAGCGCCTGCGGCTCCGGCGGCTCCGGCCACCAACGCACCGGCGGCTACTAATGCACCGGCGGCCACCAACGCTCCTGCCGCTCAATAATTGCACAAAATCTGGATTAAAAAATGGGGAGGCGCTTTTATTACCTCCCCTTGTTTTTCCTTTTTCAGGAAATAAACGCCCCTGAACTGCGGACAAGATATACAAGCAGGAAAAGCCCGGCCGCCAATACCGCCGCAGTCATGATTACGTCCAGTGAAACCGATGGCTCGTAAGAGTCTTCCTCTATCTGCTTTTGCGTCCTTTTGTATTTTACAAATGCCAGCGCCGCCAGAAGAGTGCCAAGCCCCACAAGAAAAATCCCCAGCGCAAAAGAATATCCGGACTGCGGGTGAAGTATGGCGGCGGTAACAGGCGCGTTTCCACTTTTTTTGAGCGGCACCCCCAGCTTTTCGGAATAGTACGATAGCTGTTTCATGAAAAGGGCAAACCGTTCCACCACAAAACCGAAGGCCATTAAGCCGATGCTTGTGCGTATCCAGGCCAGAAAGGTACGCTCGTTGGCCATATGCACGCGGCGGTGCATGGCTTTTTGCACTGCTTCAGGCTGCCCAGTCCCCTTCTCCGCCATACGCCCCATTATACAGGTTTATTTCTTTTTGGCCTGTCCGCCAAAAAGCTTCAGATATTGGCCGTAGCCCTCTTTTTCAAGATCCTCTTTGGGTATGAACCGCAGCGCGGCGGAATTTATGCAGTAGCGCAGGCCCGCTGGGGCGGGGCCGTCGTTAAAGACGTGCCCCAGATGGGAACCGCCCTGCCTGCTTTCAACCTCGGTCCTTCCAATCGGGCCCTCTTCTGCATTCTCGATTATGTTGCCGTAGTCAAGCGGTTTTGTGAAACTGGGCCAGCCGGTGCCGGAGTCGTACTTGTCAACGGAACTGAAAAGAGGCTCACCCGATACGATGTCCACGTAAATGCCTTCCCGCTTGCTGGCCCAGAACTCGTTCATGAAGGGCGGCTCCGTGCCGCATTGCTGCGTTACTTTATACTGAAGCGGCGTAAGCTTTTTTTTAAGTTCCCCGGATGATTTTCCCATGGTCACTCCTTCTTTCCTGCCTTGCCCCGCCCGGAGCCGGAGTAATAAAAACCGTAAAGGAGGGGATTTTTTTTGTAATAATCCTGATGGTATTCCTCCGCCCTGTAAAATCTGCCTGCTGGCAGCACCTGCGTGACTATACGGGTTTTAAACCGTCCGGAATTCTGCAGGGCTTCCTTCGCCTGTTCAGCAAGGGCTTTCTGCTGCGGTGTAGCGTAGAAGACAGCTGTACTGTACTGTGTACCCCGGTCCACAAACTGCCCGCCGGAATCGGTGGGGTCTATCACCCCCCAGAAAACGTCCAGCAACTGTTGATATGAGACCTCTTCGGGGTTGAACGTGATCTCCACTGCCTCAAAATGACCAGTTTTGCCCGAAGAGACCTCTTCGTAAGTGGGGTTTTCAGTGTGTCCTCCGGTATAGCCTGAAATCACCGCCTTTACACCCTTTATCTTATCGAATGGCGACACCATGCACCAGAAACAGCCGCCCGCAAAGACAGCCTTCTCCAGCTTGGCTTCTTCCGTTTCCATGAAATATTCTCACCTCCGCTTAACTTAAGATTATCACGGAGCGGTAAGAGGCCCGCTCCTTGTTTATGCTTCCCGTCCGGGGAAATAGCGCTTATAATAGGCGAAAGGAGGAAAACCCAGATGGGATATTATTTCAGCAGACGGCTGCAAACGACCTTTGAAGAGGCAATTGAGAGGATAAAGGCTTCCCTCAAGCAGGAGGGCTTCGGGATAATAACCGAGATAGACGTGCAAAAGACGCTTAAGGAGAAGATAGGCGTTGATTTCAGGAAATACAGGATACTGGGGGCGTGCAAGCCGCAGGCGGCATACCAGGCCCTTCAGGCTGAAGACAAGATTGGAACGATGCTGCCCTGCAACGTCATAGTTCAGGAGCATGGGGACAAGGATGTTGAAATAGCCGCAATCGACCCGATAGCCTCTATGCAGGCGGTGAAGAACCCGGCCCTGGAGGGTCTTGCCAGGAAGGTGCAGGCGGAGCTTGAAAAGGCGGTAAAAAACGCGTGAGTTCAACTCCGGGGAGGCTGCAGATTTTTAAATAAGCCTCCCCGGATACCTGACTTCCTGCTTCACAAGCCCTTCCAGCGCGGCATTGAAAAATTCCTTCCTGCATTCGACATCTTTTATGTCACCTGTCCGGAAATATCTCATGTACTTACAGCCTCCGAAACACAGGGGCAGGTATTGGCAATGCAGGCATTTTTTATTCCTCCAGGCCCCCAGGTAATGTTTGTTTATAAAGGCGGTTGGCCCCTCCGTAAGCGACCCGCTCTGGAAACGCAGGTTGCCCAGGAATCCCGGGCACCTGTAAAGCCCCCCATCCCAGTTGATTACCAGATTGTTTTTGAAATGGGCAGAGCAGGGCGAAGGCCTGGTCCGCAGCGCCTTGTATCCTTTTTTGAGCATCTTGTTTCTTAGAAAGATGGTGGCACCGGCCACCCATGGCTCGTCCGGGGCCGCGCAGGCGCCTGCGCAATCGCTCTGGCTGGCCAGCACGGGTTCAAACCGTACGGCCGCCACCTTGTCAGGAGTAAGCCCTTCTTTTTTCATCTGGTCCAGCAAGGGCGGGAAATAGCGGTAATTGTCCTTTGTATAACTGCCGGTAACAGCAATGGCTATCTTGCCTGCCGCGGCCTTCAGGTTGCTCATTATGATATCGAAGCTGCCGGCCCCGTCTTTAAAAGGCCTCATACCGTCATGTATTTCCCTGGGGCCGTTAACTGTAACGCGAACGGACTTGAAACCCAGCGGCAGCAGGGATTCTGCTGCCTTCGGGGTAAGCAGGGTGCAGTTTGATGTCATGCTGAACACGAAGCCCACGCCCCGGCGGCCGCATTCTGTTTGAAGCCGGGCCGCTATCTCCTTGATAAGCTCAAGGCTCAAAAGCGGCTCTCCGCCGTAAAAATCTACGGACAGAATTTTAATGCCGGAAAGTCTTTTTAAAAGAAAATCGATTAGCTGGCCTGCCGTCCGCCGGTCCATATAAAGGTTTCCCCCCTTTACCCCCTTCTCAAAACAGTACGGACATGCCAGGTTGCAGTCCAGGTTCATGGCTACTACAGCCCGCAACGTATTTGAGTTCCGGACCCTGTTTGCGATAATTGAAGAAGCCAAATGCCTGTCCAGCTCTGAAGATGAAGTGATTATTCCCAGTTCAATGAGGGATTTCAGCTCTGCCGGCCGGTTTTTGCCGGCAAGCGTTCTATTCAGCGTTTTTGCGTCAGCAAGAACGGACGCGGATGTCAGCACAGAGTACAGTATATGGCCTTTTTTGTATGGGAATATCTTTGCATATGGAGATAATTGCATAGGTTTAGAGGGCGGGGAAGGGATTGCCCCCTCCCCCGGAATGGTTTTTTACCACACGTAAAAGAGATAACCGACTATGCAACACGGATTGTCCGGTCCGGCCGCCGCCGGATTCAGCCCCTTGCTTATCACCTTGAGCCCTTTGCCTTTCATTACACCCTCCTCAATGAAAAGACATGCCCCCTCAAGGGAGCTATGGCTTGCGCCATGCCCCATGTATATCACTTTTCAGAATTCATTGATTGTGACGCGGATCACAAAGCCATGCTTTTAAATTGCAAAGCGGTTGGTGAGTGAAGTGGCCAAGCAAGCCGTAACGGCTCTGTGGCGCGGCGGTGGCCGTTTGCCCTATTCATGTAAGCCGCACAGCCCTTTAATTAATGAGACGAAACGAGGCCCCAATGAGAAGAATAATTAAAATTCTATTTCCGTCAATTAGCGCGCCTTATGCGCGGCCGGAGACGAACACCGCCCCGCCAGAAAAAGCACAACTTGATGAAATCTCAAATCCCGGCTAGAACAGCTCGAACCTTGTCCCTGCCTCCACCCATCTTCGGGGGGTTGGATAAATGCTGCTTGAGTCCTCCGATACGTCGAAAATATTATGGGCCGTAAGAAAAAGGCTGGCGGAAAGTGTGTTGCCATTGTAAACCCTTCCCGTTACCGAAAGGTCCCAGACAAACCCGTTGTATTTTGCCTGCGGCAGCGGGTCTTGCGAGTCCGCATTCCACCATATATAGTGGCCTCTGAGGTCGGCCTTCAGTTTCTCGGTAACGTAATCCGCCCCAATGTCGTAGGTGTACCTGGGCGTGTTTTTCAGCACTTCCCCGATTGTTCTGTCAGTGGAGTCTATAAAGACCACCCCGGCTGACAGGTCCGTATGATAAACAGGATTTGTCCTCACCTCAAGCTCGGCCCCCTGGTGCCTGGTCTTGCCGATGTTTTCAACTGTAAACAAGGTGGGAGAGAGATATACATTTTCCATCTCGTCTTTTACGTTATGAAGGAAAACAGTTGCCTTGATGCTTGAAAAGCCGGGGGCGGCGATTTCCACCCCGGCATTATAGGACCAGACCTGTTCCATCTTGAGATCTGGGTTAACCGTATAAAAAAGCTCCGGCTCAAATACGCCCAGCGGAGGCGCATTGAAACCCCTTGATGCCTGGGCCCTTAAAAGCAGCCATCTGGCCGCCTCATAAGTCACCCCGAGCGAAGGGCTTGTAAACGAGCCGCTTACGGTATTATGGTCTTCTCTTATTCCAGGCGTTACCGCCCACCGGCCAATCGTAATGGTGTCGTTTACATAACCGGCATACTTGGTTATTCCCAGTTCAAAGCCGGGCGAGGGGACTTCAAGGCTTCCGTGCTCCAGATCCAGCCCGGCCACAATGGCGTGGGCGCCTGTTGCATACGTAAATTTCAGGCTGCCCCCCGTGTCCTCGTTCCGTGACGGGGTTTCCTGATAAAATCCCAGGGAGGCAATTGAACGTATCCTGTTTATATCATACTTGGATGTTCTGAGATTCAGGCTTATTTTCCCTCCGTCGAATGGTTTGTAATCAAGCCCTCCGGCGGCATACATATATTCATGAGTGTAAGCACTGTCAGCCATGAAGAAAGGTATTTCCAGGCCGCTTTTTGCATTGTTGTACCAAAGCGCGCCCCAGGCAGTAAGGTTTTCAGCAATATCCGCGGTGGCCTTCACATATAAATCGTTTGTGAGCGCCCTCGTATATGGATAAAAACCATCGCTGCCGGTGTGCCCGGCACGGGCATATAAACCGATTGGGCCGGCCGGGCCTGATATCTCGGCATTGAAATCCGTCGCATTCCTTTCGCCATAGGAAGCCGAGGCCGAACCGGAGATAAACTTGCCGGGGGATTTGGTTATTATGTTTATAAGGCCGCCAAGTGACGAGCCCCAGGCGGAGGAGGCCGGCCCCTTTATGATCTCTATCCTCTTTATGTCCTGTACCGGGATTGAACCTATGTCAGCCAGGCTGTCGGAAAGGTTGTTAAGCGGCACCCCGTCCATCATTACAAGGACGTGCCTCGGTTCGGACCCGTCTATCACAGCCGTTACTGGAAAGCCCGGTATCGTGGCCCTTGGATCAACTTCCACCCCCGGTACCCAATACAGGACGTCGGCAAGGGTATGGGCGTTCATGAGTTTAATCTGGTCGGCCTTGATAATTGTTACGTTCTCGGCAGTCTGCCCAAGTGGTTTTTCGGCGCGGGTTGCAGAGACCACATCCTCTTCCGGGAAGTACATAAGGAGGCCCTTTTCCTCCTCACTTGATATCGAACTGGCCCTGGCTGCCGCCGAAAGCCCGAAAATGAGGAAAAGGACAATTATTGTGCTCTTTAAAGGGAAAGCTTTCAAACCTACACCCGCTTTTTCTATAATCTTTAATAAGGCAATGAATACATTATGTGAATTCGCTGGATTTTTCAACTGGTATTTATATTTATTTCCTTGCAATATAACCATAGGGGACAAATGGGGACCAGGAAGTTAAAAAAACCGCTTTATTTATTTTTTACTTGCCCGCTGCTTCTGGTCATTTGCTTCATTGTTGCCAAACCGTCTTTTGCCGCCACCGAGAAAATAATTGTTGTTAAACAACGCGGGATAAGGATATATGCCCAGGTGCTGAGCGGCTTTGAGTCCACCACGAAGGCAAGGATAAGAGTTGTTGAGCCCGGCAGCGGCCCGGAGGCTAACGTCCAGCTGATAGAGGCCGTGCATGACTCGGCTGCCCCCTTGGTATTCACAATAGGGCAGGATTCGCTTGCACGCGCTGCAGCCCTGAAAAAAAGCGGCCTCATGGACGCCCGGATACTCTATGCCATGGCTTTGGACCCGGCTGAGGCGCTCCCCCCTGGCCCAACTGCTGCGGGTGTGGGGATGGCGATTGCCCCCCCGGTTGCGCTGGACACCCTGAAGAAAGTACTGCCATCGGCAAAAAGGATCGGGGTGGTGTATACCGTTTCGAAAACAGGTTACATTTATTCGGCGCTTGTCAAAGCGGCCAGGCAAAGGGGCATGGCTGTTAAAGGAATTGCTGTTTCCGGGCCCCGCCAGTTTGCCCCCGCCCTGGACAAGCTGGCAGGTAAAATCGACGTGCTCTATATGCTGCCGGACATCACAGTGCTGGACTCGATTAATCTGGAGTACATGATGGAATTTTCGCTGGAAAGGCGGGTGCCGGTATTTGCCATCTCCGGGAAATATGTTGAAAACGGGGCGCTGCTGGCCCTGAGCCTGAACCCTTATGACATCGGCAGGCAGGCTGGCGAGATGGCAAACAGGATACTCTCCGGCCGCCAGGCGCGCGGTTGGATGGAGTTTGCCAGAGGGGGAGCGCTTTCGATAAATTTGAGAGTAGCCAGGATACTGGGGATAAAAGTTCCTGAAGAGGCCATAAAAACGGCTGTGGAGATAGTGAAATGAAAAGGGTTAAGACCTTCCGCAGACGTATATTCACCTACATAGTCATCCTGATATCCGCGATAGCCTTCAGTTTCGCGTTTGTTTACATGAGAAGGGAGCGGACCCTGCTGGAAAGCGGCCTGGAAGCCAGGGGCAATATGATTTGCTCCGTGCTGGCAGGCAGCTCCAGGCTGGGGCTTTTCAGCGGAAACACCCAATACCTGTCTGGCGCCCTTAAAGGCATGCTGGAACAAACAGAGGTGCTCCAGGCGGCAGTTTACGGCCAGAACGGCAACTTGCTGGCCAACGTGAGCAAAAAAAATGTAAAGCCGGAAGGAAACCCTGCCGCGGCAATCGATAAACTCAACATCGAAAGCCGGCCATTTCATTTCAACAGCAAAGGGCAAGCCGTGTTCTGGGCCCCGGTTATGATTAGCAGGAGCAATATCGGAGAGGAGCTTTACCCGGAACCGGGGAAAGGCAAGGTCCTGCTGGGATTTGTCAAGGTTGTGCTGGACCGCAGCGAAATTACGGCGGCGGCCTTCCATACTGCCTTAAGCGCTTTTCTGCTGGCCGTTGCCTTCATCATCATCGGAGGCGTGGCCGCCTATTTTGCAACGGAAAAGCTGATCGGCCCGCTTAAGGAATTCGTGATCAGCATCAAAAAAATGAGCTTAACCGGCATTGAAAAGACACCCGTAAAGGGAGATTCAGAGATAACAGTGCTGGCCGAGGCTTTTAATTCGATGGTTGACGAGCTGGCGTTAAAGGAAGGCCAGCGGCAGGCCGCCGAAGGGTTTAAAAACCAGCTTGCCGCAGCAGTAGAGTCCACAAATGAAGCGGTTATCATATCGGACCCGGAGGGCAAAATAGTGTATCTCAACCCGGCATTCGAGCAGATGACGGGATACCAGCGCGGCGAGGTGCTCGGGCAGGGGCTTACGCTGCCCGCGGCGGAGGGGCCTTCTGTGCAGGAGGTTTTTGCCCGGGCCATTAGGGCGCGTTCCGGATGGTCGGGCAAGTGTTCAGGGGTCACAAAAAAAGGAGACTACTTCCTTTTTGAAGGCAGCATATCTCCCGTTAAAGGGCCTAACGGGGAAATTTCCAATTATGTTATGGTGCAGCACGACATCACCGAGCGGGAAAAACTGGAATCGGTGGCACAGTCCGTGGAACTGATGAACAACATAGGGTATATCTTTTCCGGCATAAGGCACGAGATCGGCAACCCGCTGCAATCAATAAAAATGACAGTGGCCGTTTTCCTGAAAGCTCTTGAAAAAGCGCCCGCGCGCGAGGTCACGGATTATTTTGATTATCTGGGCAGGATACAGGAGGACATGGCCAGGATAGAATTTCTTTTAAAGTCCCTCAAAAGCTTCAACATATATGAACAGATGGAAATTGCCGAGGTGGATCTGAACGATTACCTGGCTGAATTCATCCGTTTCATTAGGGCCGATTTTGACCGAAAGGGAATCAGGGTGGAGCTTGATTCCAAACCCGGGCTTGGGCTGGCCCGCATCGATCCCCGCGCCATGCAGCAGATACTGCTGAACATTGTCATAAACTCGGCGGACGCCATGAAGGACACGCCATCCCCACGGATAGATATTTTCCTTTCCAGGGCTGAAGGGGATTTTATCATCATGATACAGGACAACGGCGCTGGCATGACGGAGCAGCAGAAAAAAGAAATATTCAAGCCCTTCTATACAACCAAGCAGAAAGGGACCGGCCTGGGGCTGGTGCTTGTAAAGAAGATGCTGCTTAAAATGGGTGGCGATATAAGCGTGGCAAGCTGGAAAGACAAGGGCACATCCGTCATTATCCGCTTGCCCGCCGTCTGAACAGTCCGGGCTTCCGGTTTAATTGACATTCCATCCCGCCGGTGCTAACAGTTATACAGAAGGAGGCACGCGATGACGCTCCCGGGTTCATTGCCGGATTTCCGCTTTTTTTCATTCCACGAATACTGGATGGGCCCCGGCACGATGGGCTGGGGATATGGAATGGGCATTGTTGGAGCGCTTATGATGCTTTTGTTCTGGGTGCTTATCCTCATCGGGCTTGTATACCTGATAAAATGGCTTGCCCAATCTTCCAGGCATGGCGCGGCCAGGGAAGAGACCGCGCTGGACCTGCTCAAAAAAAGGTACGCAAAAGGAGAGATAAGCAAAGAGGAGTTTGAAGAAAAGAAAAAAGACATTCAGTGAAAATTATGGCAACACCGGAACCGGAGCCGTTAAAGAAGCCTGAAGAGTCTGCCATATACACCTGCCCCATGCATCCGGAGATAATCCGGGACGCGCCGGGAGCATGCCCTATCTGCGGCATGGCCCTTGAACCCCGGACAGTTTCAGCGCGTGGAGAGGAAAATCCGGAGCTGCTTTACATGTCGCGCCGTTTCTGGGCGGGCGTGGTCCTCACAGTCCCGCTTGTAATAATAACCATGCGGGCGTATTTCCCGGTAACCAGAAACTTCAATCCCGCATGGCTTAAATGGGCAGAGCTTGCCATCGCTTCTCCGGTTGTCCTTTGGGGAGGCTGGCCGTTTTTTGTCCGTGGCTGGAAGTCGGTTGTTAACTGGAGCCCCAACATGTTTACACTTATCGGGCTTGGCGTGGCGGTGTCTTACGTTTATAGCCTGATAGCCACTCTCTTTCCGGGCATCTTCCCGGCGGCTTTCCGGACTGGCGGCAATGTAAATACGTATTTCGAGGCCGCCGCGGTCATAACAACACTGGTTTTATTAGGCCAGGTGCTTGAGCTCAGGGCAAGAAGCAAAACGGGGGCGGCGATAAAGGCCCTGCTGGGGCTTGCCCCGAAGACGGCAAGAAGGGTCACCGATGGCAAAGAGGAAGACGTGCCTTTGGGCAATGTAAATCGAGGCGACCTCCTCCGCGTGCGCCCCGGCGAAAAGATACCGGTGGACGGGGTTATTGAACAGGGGGCAAGCTCCGTGGACGAGTCCATGATAACCGGAGAGCCTATTCCTGTGGAAAAGAAACCCGGCGGCCGGGTTATCGGGGCAACCATAAACGGCACCGGCACATTCCTGATGCGCGCGGAAAAAGTTGGGGCCGAAACACTGCTGGCACAGATAGTCGGGATGGTGGCGGAAGCGCAGCGCAGCCGCGCCCCCATACAGAAGCTTGCCGATACGGTCTCCGGCTATTTCGTGCAGATAGTGGTAAGCATCGCGATCATTACTTTCATAGTCTGGGCGCTCATTGGCCCTCAGCCCCGGATGGCGCTGGCGCTTTTAAATGCCGTTGCCGTGCTGATGATAGCCTGCCCGTGCGCCCTGGGGCTTGCAACCCCGGTATCAATAATGGTTGCAACCGGCAAAGGAGCGACTGCCGGGGTGCTCTTTAAAAATGCCGAGGCGATAGAAATCATGAAAAAAATCGATACCCTGGTTGTCGATAAAACCGGCACTCTCACCGAAGGCAAACCAAAACTCATTGAGGCTGCGGCCGCAAAAGGCTTTGATGAAGAAACGGCGCTTTATTATGCTGCGTCGGTTGAGAAGGACAGCGAGCACCCTCTTGCCGCTGCCATTGTAAACGGCGCGTCTGAAAGAGGGGTTTTACCGGGCGCGGCGGCGTCCTTTAATTCCGTGGCAGGCAAGGGAGTGGAAGGCGTGGTAGACGGGCACACGGTTTTGCTTGGGAATATGGCGCTGATGCAGGACCACGGGATCAACATGGACGGGCTGCCGCAAAGGGCGGAAATGATGCGCAAGGCGGGCGAAACTGTAATGTTTGCCTCAATCGACGGCAAGGCTGCCGGGCTTATCGGCGTGGCCGATCCCATTAAAGAAACCGCAAAAAACGCCATAGACGAGCTGCACCGGCAAGGGATTAGGGTTGCCATGCTCACTGGTGACAACCTGGCCACGGCGGAGGCGGTGGCTTTTAAACTGGGCATAGACGAGGTGATCGCGGAGGTCCTTCCAAACCAGAAGGCGGATGTTGTTAAAAAATTTCAAACCGAGGGGCGCACGGTTGCCATGGCCGGTGACGGTATAAACGACGCCCCGGCGCTGGCCCAGGCGCACGTAGGGATAGCGATGGGCACCGGTACAGACGTGGCCATGGAGAGCGCGGGCGTTACCCTTGTAAAAGGCGACCTGAGGGGCATAGTGCGCGCCATCCGCCTTAGCCGGGCGGCCATGCGCAATATAAAGCAGAATCTTTTCTTCGCCTTCGTTTACAATTCCATCGGCGTGCCAATCGCGGCGGGCATTCTGTATCCTTTTGCGGGAATACTGCTTAGCCCTGTTATAGCTGCCGCAGCAATGAGCTTCAGCTCGGTTTCAGTGATAGGCAATGCCTTGCGGCTGAGGGGAGCAAGGATTTGACTGGAGCTAATATATGGAACGGATCCGGCCAGTTCTCTTGTCAACGATAACAGTATCTAATTTTTTGTTATTGCTGTCCTTTACGTCAGCCTCGAAGAAACCCGCTTCGTCCCTGATATTGGTTACGCTAACTTTACGCGGCAGATATATTTGCCTTATTACTTTGGAGGCATCATCTGCCGATTCAACGGATTTGTCAGCCCCGTACCATCCCCGGCCAGCCCCTTTGCAATATCCTCCAAACGGGCTGCAGCAGCATCTCATCCCGCAGCTTTGCACCGTGTGCCGTGGCAAATACGAATAGACCAGAAGCCCCGCTAAAGCAAGAATTACCGGCACAAATATTAAATACGGCAGCGCTTTTTTTGTCCCAGGCTTCATGCCCATTACATTACCCTTAAAATATAAAGGACTTATGTAGGAATTACCGTTCAGCCATATTGCGGTCCGGTAAAAATAATTTAAATGCGGTCCCCTTGCCTTCCTCGCTGCGGACCTCGATGCGCCCTTCATGAGCGTCCACAAGTTCCTTTACGATGGCAAGGCCAATACCTATGCCCCCTTCGCTGGATTTATAGAACCTCTCGAAAATAAAAGGCAGGGCGTCCTTGCCGATACCGCAGCCGTTGTCCAGCACCTCAATGCAAACGCCCCCGCCGCACTTCCCGGCCGTTACAGCAACCTTCCCGCCTTTGTGCACGGCCTTAAGCGCATTGCTGACCAGGTTGATGATTATCTGGCTCAGCTTTTCAGGGTCTGCGTACGCGTTTAAATCATCGGGGCATGATATTTCAAGGGTGGCCTGCCTGTCCAGGATGATGCCAGCAAAGGTCTTCTTTATATTTTCCAGAAGCAGACTGAGCCTGGCTTCCTTTTTTTGCGGAAAGACGGCCCCGGCCTGTGCCCGCGAGAGGTCTTCCATGCCCTCAAGAAACCCTTCAAGCCGCACGGTTTCATCGTACAGCGACTGGAGCTGCTCCTTGTCATTTGGTATAAGCCCGTCCATCATGCCTGCCAGTTCGCCTCTCATTGCGGCCAGAGGGGTCCTGATCTCGTGTGTGACGTTGCTTAAAAGTTTTTTTCTCAACTGTTCCTGGGCCTCAAGGAACTTTGCCGCCCGGTTGAAAGCGGCCGCAAGCCGCGCAACTTCATCCCGGCCCGAAACGCTCTGGCGTGAAAAATCGCCCCTGGTAATGCCCTCCGCCGATGCCGCAAGCCGCTTAAGGGGATTAGTAAGCCTTCTTGAAAACAGGATGCTCAATATGAACGCTATGCCGCCCAGCCCGATTACCGTAAACAACAGGAACTGGTCCGAACGCCGGACGAACACGGACTCCCTTTCCGGCCCAAGGAACCCTGCTTCAAGGGTGCCTATCTGCCTGCCGTTAAGAAACAGGGGATACGAATAATAACCGGACGGCCCTGCCCTCATATCCAGGCGGGATATGGCCACAACCCTTTTTTGAATCAGTGGGGCAAGGGCGGTCAGCGCCTTGTCCGAATCGGCAAGAAGCACATGCCGGCTGTCAAAAAGCCGGACTTTGAAGCCCATCATCAGCGCCCATATCGCGTCCCTGTCCGCGGCCTGCCGGCCCCAGGCGGAATTTTTCTGGTACGAGGATTCCAGGTCCGCAATCACCCAGTACACCCTGTCTTCAAGCTGTCCGTTTTCGTAATCACGGAAGTCCCGTATCATCAACTGCCTTAATGTGAAGGCCGCCGCAAGGGCGATTAAAACCACGGCCAGCAGCAGGACAAAAAATTTCTGCCACAGGCTTTTAAACATCGCGCTCCGCGGCAAACTTGTAGCCCACCCTGTGCACAGTGACTATAAGCGCCGGGTTTCTTGGATCGTCCTCGATCTTCTGCCTTATGTTTTTGATGTGAACATCAATAGTGCGGTCAAACCCTTCAAACTGATACCCGAAGGCTTTTTCTATAAGTTTCTCCCTGGTCAGAACCCAGTGCGGGGAGGAGGCAAACGCAAGCATTATCCTGAATTCGCTTGGGGTAAAATCTACCGGGACGCCGCGCTTCCTGACTTCGTGTTTTTGCCCGTCAACACTGATAAGGCCCTCATTGAAGCTCATCGCGGGGGCGGCAGCCTCCCTGGCAACAGCCCTTTTAAGCAGGGCCTTAACCCGGTATACCATTTCGCGCGGATTGAAAGGTTTTACTATATAATCGTCCGCCCCAAGCGCAAACCCGGCCACTCTTTCTTCAGGGGCTGATTTGGCCGTAAGAATTATAACGGGGATGTCCGCAAGCTTTTTGATCTCGCCAAAAAGGTCTTCCCCGGCCATATCCGGCAGCATTAGGTCCAGAATTACCAGGGAGGGCAGTTCTTTGGCCAGGGCGGCAATGGCGTCGCGTCCTTTAGAGGCAGCGGTTATCCTGAAACCGGCCTGCTCAAGATAAACCTTTACAACCCTGGCTATCTTGTAGTCATCTTCGACAACGAGAACGGAAAGAACGTCATCCGGCATTTATTTTATTATAAAGAAAGAGGGCGCTTTCCGGTGGATGGGCGGTTGCGGAGCCGTAATTCCCAGTTGCAAAGTTTTTCATAACTCCTTAATATCACCGGGGTACTCTTTAAGCAAAATGGCTTTACAGGAGGCGACATGAAAAAGAAACTTACGGCCCTGTTAGTTTTACCGGCTGTGTTGCTTATAAGCGCAACCGCGTTTGGGGCGGGCGTGCGCGTGGCGAGGCAGGCGGGAAACCTTCAAGTGAATTTCATGATTGACAAAGCTCCGGCCGCCGGCCGGAATCTTGCAAGGGTGCAGCTTACGGACAATTCCGGCAGGGCAGTAACTGACGCCCTGGTAAGGGTCTACTGGATGATGCCGCCGATGGGTTCGATGGCCCGCATGGAAGGTTACGCAGACGCCGCCCGCTCCGGAAACGAATACCATGCCGTAATGAACCTGGAGACCGCAGGCACATGGCACGTAATGGTGAAGGTGAAGCGCGCGGGCAGGCTGCTGCCGCCGGCAAGATTCGATATCAACGCCCGGTAGGAGCATGAACGGAAAAAATCTCTGGCTTGCGATGATGGCAGTGGTGATTATGCTCTCCCCGGCACACCGGGCCGGCGCTGCCTCCCCGGGGCAGCCCGTGGCCGCAGAGGCCGCGCCGCAAAAAATTTCTCTTCAGGCGCTTATAAGCGAAGCCCTGGCCAACAACCCGGATATAGCCTCCTACGGCTTTCTGGTCTCCGCGCGCAGGCACAGGATACCGCAGGCAAAGAGCCTTCCGGACCCGATGTTCACCACAGGCTATCAGAACGAGGGATGGGACAGATATTCCTTGGGCAACAGGCAGATGTCACAGTGGATGTTTGCGGCCTCCCAGAAATTTCCGTATCCGGGGAAGCTTGGCTTGCAGGGGAAGATAGCGGCCCAGGACGCGCTTTCCGCCGGGCAGTCCTATGAGGACCTGAAATTACAGATAGCGAGGCAGGTAAAGGGCCTGTATTACGATCTGCTGCTCAACTACAAGGATCTGGACATAATCAACCAGCGGTACGGTCTGTTTACGGAGCTTGAGAAGGCGGCGCTGGCGCGCTACTCCGCCGGGCTGGCCCCTCAGGAGGAAGTGATACTCACGCAAACGGAAAAGTATACCCTGATGGAAAAAAAGCAGGTGATCACGCAAAAGATACTTGCTGATAACGCGCAATTGAATTCCGCGCTGGGCAGGACAGATACGGCAACCCCGCTTGGCAGGCCGCGGGAAACCGCCTGCCTCCTGAACGCCGCAACAGCGGCGCCTCTTGTAAACGCCGCCGTAAGCAACAGCCCGCGTATAAAGGCGCAGCAAAGGCTTCTGGAAAAGGCCCGTGCGGAGGTGGCCTTCGCCCAAAAGCAGTATTACCCGGATTTTACCGTAGCGGGCGAGGTGGACAAGAAAGCCGGGGCATACATGGACGACTGGAGCCTCACAACCTCCATAAACATTCCCCTTTATTACAAAACAAAACAGAGGGAGGCCGTTGCAGAGGCCAACAGGCTTCTGGAAAAGGCCAGGGCGGACCTGGATTCCGTAAAATTATCGGTTTCCTCCGGGGTAGAAAATTATTTTTCCGCTGCCCAGTCCGCAGGAAGCCTTATGCAATTATACAAGGAAGGGCTTGTGCCAAAAACTTATCAGGATTTCGAGTCCGCCCTGTCCGGCTATACCTCAGGCACGGTTTCCGCCCTTACAGCCATAAACAGGCTGAAGGCGCTCCTGGACTATGAATTCAAGTACTGGCAGCAGTTTACCGAAAGGCAAAAGGCCATAGCCGGAATAGAGGCACTTACCGGAAGGACCTCTTATATAACAGAGGGGGGCGCAAATGGGAACAAATAAGAAAGTTGTCCTCGCCGTTTTTGTTATGGCCGTTTTTATCGCAGGGGCCATGTTTGCCTATAAACTAAAAAACAGAAGGCAGGCGGAAACACCGCAAGCGGCGCAGGCCCAAAACTCCTCAGTGCAAAATTCCTCCAACTCCAATTCCGCCGCTTCCGGCAACGGCGGCTGGGGAGACGATTCCGGCTGGGGGGAGGAAAATGGAGCATCCGGCGGAGCGCCTTCCGTGCACATCTCGCGCGCCAAACAGCAGCTTATAAACGTGAAGACAACTGCGGCTGAAATAGAGCCGCTTCACAAGACAATTCGCGCCACGGGCGTGGTCACTTATGACGAGACCATGCTTGCCACTGTAAACACAAAGGTAGAGGGCTGGATTGAAAAGCTATATGTGGATTATACGGGGATGTACGTCAAAAAGGGGCAGCCGCTTGCCACTATTTACAGCCCGGAGCTTTACGCCACACAGCAGGAGTATTTAAACGTGCTTAAATGGGCGGACCAGGGGAAAGGCCAGACGGGCGGCTCAATAGGCCCGATGCTCTCAAAAGACGCGGCGTCCCTGGTAACAGCCGCACGGCGCAGGCTTGAACTTTACGACATCCCGAAAAGCGAGATAAGACATATCGAGACTACGGGCAAGCCCATCCGGGACCTGACTATTTACAGCCCGGTAAGCGGCTATGTTGTGGAGAAGGATGCCGTAAACGGCATGAAGGCGGAACCCGGCCAAACGTTATTCAATGTGGCCGGGCTTTCAAGGGTATGGATACTGGCGGACGTCTTCGAGGACGATCTTGCCCTGATAGGCACGGGGCAATGGGCCGACATTACCCTTGGGGCTTTCCCGGGAAAAATCTTCAGGGCAAAAATAGACTATGTGTATCCTTCCATATCCGGGCAGACAAGGACTGCAAAGGTAAGGTTTTCAATCCCTAACCCGGGTTTAAAACTGAAACCCCAGATGTACTCGGACGTGCTTATAAATGTAAATATGGGCAAAAGGCTGGTCATCCCTTCAAGCGCCGTCATAGACACCGGGGTAAGGCAGATCGTTTACGTGGACCAGGGCCAGGGCAATTTTGAGCCTCGGGCAATTACCACGGGCGTAAAAACCGATACGCTGGACGAGGTGCTAAGCGGGCTTAAGCCAGGCGAAAAAGTGGCCTCGCAGGCAGCCTTCCTGATAGATTCGGAGTCCAGGCTGGAAGGGGTAACCCAGTAGGGCGCCTATGATAAGGAAGATAATAGAGCTAAGCGCCAGAAACAGGCTGCTTGTCTTTATCCTATTTGTCTTCCTTATTACATGGGGGATATATTCGCTTAAGAAGACACCTCTGGATGCCCTGCCGGATTTAAGCGACACCCAGGTAATCGTCTATACGCAATGGACGGGCAGAAGCCCTGATCTTGTTGAGGACCAGGTTACCTACCCTATTGTTTCAACACTGCTTGCCGCCCCCGGTGTAAAGGCCGTAAGGGGGTTTTCCTATCTCGGGTCCTCTTTCGTCTACGCCATTTTCAAGGAGGGCACAAACATCTACTGGGCAAGAAGCCGCGTGCTTGAATACCTGCAATCGGTTAAATCAAAACTGCCGGCGGGGGTAAACCCGCAGCTTGGCCCCGACGCAACCGGCGTGGGCTGGGGTTTTGAATATGCCCTGGTGGACAAAACCGGGCAGCACGATTTATCGCAACTTAGGTCATTGCAGGACTGGAACATAAAACTTGCGCTTGAGAGCGTGCCAGGCGTGGCCGAAGTGGCCAGCATCGGAGGGTTTGTAAAGCAGTACCAGATAAACGTAGACCCAAACAGGCTGCTGGCATACAACATACCGCTTACCAATGTGCTTGCCGCCGTAAGGAAGGGCAACCTGGATGTGGAAGGAGGGGTGCTGGACATGTCCGGGGTGGAATACATGGTGCGCGGCAGGGGATATATAAAAAATCTTGACGACCTCCGCTATATGCCGGTTGGCACGGACGGAGATGGCACTCCCATTTATTTGAAGGACGTGGCCACTGTTGGCATAGGCCCGGAGATGAGGCGCGGCGTTGCGGACCTGAACGGCCAGGGCGAAGTGGCGGGCGGGGTCGTGGTGGTCCGCTTCGGGCAGAACGTGCTTGATGTAATCAACCGCGTTCAGCAGAAGATAAACACGGAGATCGCCCCCTCTCTGCCAAAGGGGGTAAAGGTGGTAGTCACTTATGACAGAAGCGACCTTATCCACCGCTCCATAGATACGCTTAAATGGGAGATCATCAAGCTCTCCATTGCTGTCAGCGTGGTCTGCCTTGTCTTCCTTCTGGATTTCCCAAGCGCGCTGGTGGTGATAGTCACTCTCCCTATCGCCATAATCATGTCTTTCATCTGCATGCGTTATATCGGGGTAACCTCCAACATCATGAGCCTAAGCGGCATAGCCATAGCGATAGGGGCCATGGTGGACGCGTCGATAATAATGGTGGAGAACGCCCACAAGAAAATCGAGGAATGCGAGGCCTGCGCAAGGGACATAACAAGGACAAACATGATACTTGAGGCCGCCATGGAGGTGGGCCCTTCCCTGTTCTTTTCGCTGCTGGTGATAACGGCCGGGTTTTTGCCGGTGTTTACGCTTCAGGAACAGGCGGGAAGGCTGTTTAAACCGCTGGCCTACACCAAAACCTTTGCCATGCTGTTTGCCTCTTTTATAGCCGTAACCCTTACCCCCGTTTTGATGACCATGCTTATCAGGGGAAAGATAAGGCCGGAGGAGAAGAACCCCGCAAGCAGATGCCTGCACAAGGTTTATGAGCCGGTTGCAAGGTTCGCCCTGCGTCACAAGTACGTGGTTATAATAGCCGCCGCAGTTATTATGGCCGTTACCTATATTCCGTGGAGCAGGCTTGGTTCGGAGTTCATGCCGCCTCTTTACGAAGGCTCTATCCTTTATATGCCCGTTACGCTGCCTGGGGCGTCCATAGGGGTTTCCTCCAGGCTCCTTCAGTTGCAGGACAGGATATTAAAGGAATTCCCGGAGGTAACCACTGTTTTCGGCAAGGCCGGCAGGGCCGATACGGCCACCGATCCGGCCCCGATAGAGATGTTTGAAACCATTGTGAACTTGAAGCCAGAAAACCAGTGGCCCAAGGGGATGACCCTTGAGAAGCTTGAGGACCAGATGAACAACAGGCTGCAGATACCCGGCACCTCTAACGATTTTACAATGCCTATAAAAACACGGATAGACATGCTTGCAACCGGTATCAAAACGCCGGTGGGCATAAAAATACTTGGCCCGGACTTAAACGTAATAGACTCCATCGGGCAGGAGATAGAGGCCCTGCTTACGGGCGCGCCCGGCTTGCGAAGCGTATATGCGGAGAGGGCAAGTTCCGGCTATTTCCTGGATATAACAGTGGACCGCGCCGCAGCCGCCAGGTACGGGCTTTCGGTTGTGGACGTGCAGGACATAATCCAGTCCGCCATAGGCGGAGAGGACCTTACAACAACTATTGAGGGGCGGGAGCGTTATCCCGTGGACGTAAGGTACAAGCGCGGACTGCGCGATGACCTGAACAAATTGAAACACGTTCTGGTGCCGGTGGCCATGCCGCTTCAGGGCGCAATGGAGGCCGGAGCTACAGGCATACCCGGAACGTCACTGCCGGGGCAGGCTGGCTTTACAGTTCCCGGAATGGCCCCGGCAGGCGGCTATGCCAACCCGCCCGTTGCCCAGGTGCCCCTTGGGGAGCTTGCGGATTTCAAATTCGTAAAGGGCCCCTCCATGATTAAAAGCGAGGCCGGATTTCCCGTTTCATACGTTTACATAGATTATGGGGGCGGCAACACCGGCGGGTTTGTAAAGGAGCTTCAGGCAAGGCTGAAGCCGCTTGTACTGCCTGCCGGGTACAGGCTTGAGTGGAGCGGCGAATACCAGTACATGCAGGAGACGGCCAGCAGGCTGAAGCTGGTAATTCCGCTTACGGCCCTGATCATTTTTGTGCTGATCTTCCTTAACACAAAATCCGTGGTCAAATCTTTTATAGTCCTTTTGGCAGTGCCCTTTTCGCTGGTAGGCTCGTTCTGGTTTTTATACCTGCTGCACTACAACATGAGCACGGCCGTATGGGTGGGCCTTATAGCCCTGGCCGGCCTGGATGCGGAAACAGGCGTAGTGATGCTCCTGTATCTGGAGCTTGCGTATAAGGAAAGGTTTGAAAAGGGGCTTATGAACAGCATGGCGGACCTGCGGGAGGCCGTTATGAACGGCGCAGTAAAAAGAATAAGGCCAAAGGTAATGACCGTAAGCGTGATACTTGCCGGGCTTATACCAGTGATGTTCAGCCACGGGGCGGGCTCCGACGTTATGAAGCGCATAGCCGCGCCCATGATAGGCGGCGTGGTCACATCAACTATCCTTGAGCTTATAATCTACCCGGTTATTTACACGTTCTGGCGCGGGCGGGGGCTTGGCAAGCCGCAGTGCGATGACAAACAGACCGCAATTGTATGCAGTCTGAACCAAAAACCCTGATTTTAAGGCCTTATGGAAGACTTCAACGGCATCACCGGGGCGTTTATGCCCGCAGGCACCAGAACGGTTTCCTTAGGATAGAATTCCACCTGCAGCTCATACCACGGCCCTGTCCTTGTCCGGCTGAAATACCACCTTTTCTGCCACAAATAATAATAAAGGCCGTTATAAAAGTATACCGGCCTGCCGGTCTGGAGCAAAAGCGGCGGCAAGGGCGAAAGAGACTTTTTTATCTCTTCCGGAGGCGCGCCTTTTTCAATAAGCGGCGCCTTGCCTATAACAAGCCCGGCCGGCAAGGGGGCCAGGTATTTGTGCTCGGAATATACAGGGGTCTGTGGCTGATACGAAAAATGATGGCATGCGGCATTTAAAAACGGTACGGCAAGCAGACTTGCAAAAAGAACATACCTTTTCATATCCAGATTGTATCAGCTTTTGTGCGGGCCGCCAGTGATAATCAGGCTTTAAACGGGCTCAAGCCGAATTTTTTCAGTGTTATGGCAAGCTGGCCTAAAGGCAGGCCCACCACGTTAAAAAAGTCCCCTTCTATCTTCCTGATAAAAATAGAGCCAAGCCCCTGTATTGCGTACGCCCCGGCCTTGCCTATTGGCTCGCCTGTTTTTATATAGCCCTCTATCTCGCCCTGGCCAAGCCGTCTGAACCAGACCTTCGTTTCGCAGGCCGCGGAAACCCGCCTGCCGGTTGCCGAATCCACCACGGTATAGCCGGTCACAACGATATGCCGCCTTCCACTCAAGGCCCGCAGCATCGCCCTGGCCTCTGCGGCATCGTTTGCCTTGCCAAGATACCTGCCGTCAATTACCATGAACGTGTCCGCCGCGATTATTAAAGCGTCCTTGCCTTTCCTCCTTTCCGCAACGGCAGTTGCCTTCTGCCTGGAAAGCAGGCGGGCAAGCCTTTGAGGCGGCATGCCGGCGTGCATCGTTTCCTCCACGCCGCTTTCCTCCACGGAAAACCGCAGCCCCGTCAATCCCAGAATCTCCCTCCTTCTTTCCGAAGCGGAAGCAAGTATTATCTTTTTCCCCCTGTTTTGCGCCTTATGCATTTCTGCCCGCCGCGAAGCCGGACGCCCATGCCCAGTGCAGATTGAATCCGCCAAGCTGGCCCGTTACATCCATCACTTCCCCGGCAAAAAAAAGGCCCGGCACCTTCACGCTCTCCATCGTCCTGGAGGAAAGTTCTTTGGTGTCCACGCCGCCCGCCGTCACCTCGGCCGTTTTGTATCCTTCGGTGCCTGAGGGCTGAATGGCCCAGTTATGCAGTTCATCGGCGGCCTTTTCAAGCCTCTTGGCCGGATATTGATTCAGAGGCATTGAATTTAAAAACAGCTCGCACCATTTCGTGGCCAGCCGGCGGGGCAGCAGGCCGGAGAGGTAATTATGCATCCGGGTGTTTTGCGCCCTGTCTTTTGCCAGCATATTTTTTAAATCCATGCCGGGTAAAAGGTCTATCGAAAGCCCGCCGCCAGTCCAATATAAGGAGGCCTGCAAAATGGCCGGGCCGCTCAACCCTTTATGGGTAAAAAGCGTCTCCCCGCTCACAAGTTTTTTCCTCCCCTTGCTTTCAAATCGGATTACAGCCTCCAAGGATATGCCGCTTAATTCGCCGTATCTCTTCATGTCCTCCGGGTTGAATATAAAGGGCACAAGGGCAGGCCTTACCGGCGTGGTCCGCAGCCCGAACCGCTCCGCTATTTTTAAGCCAAGATTTGTGGCCCCCAGCTCCGGATAAGAAAGCCCGCCGGTTGCCACCACCAGCGATTCAGAATCAAACTGTCCATCTTCAATGTTTACGGAAAACCGCCCGGCCTTTTTTCTTGCGCCGCCTATTTTAACACCCGTAATTATGGCCGCGCCGTTGTCCTTGCATTGCTTCACCAGTAAATCCAGAAGCTGCCGGGCCCGCCCGTCTAAAAACATTTTTCCGCTTTCCTCTTCATGGGACTGCACGCCGTGACTTTCAAGGGACTGGATGATAGCGGAAGGCGGAAATCCCGCCAGCGCGGATTTCGGAAAGTGGGGGTTTCCCGAAAGGTAATTTTCAGCCGATACATTAAGGTTAGTGAAGTTGGCCCGCCCCCCGCCGGAGACAAGCACTTTTCTGCCGGGCTTGCCATGCTCCAGGATTATCACCCGCCGGCCGCGCCTGGCGGCTTCGGACGCACACATCAGCCCCGCCGCCCCGGCCCCGATAATAAGAACATCGCATTTCATTCAATATATTAAAAGAATTGAGATGAAAGGGCGATTTTTTTATTAGCCCGGTCTGTTTCTTATAGCTTTTACTTTCAGAGAAAGCGTGAGCCGAATAGCGAACCCCATATCCCTTTTGCTTTCTGGATTTGCAGCCATTGACGTACCTGGGGGAGCGTGGCGGTTGAGCGGAGCGGGCGCGGCGGACCTGCCGGTGTCAAGCAGAGTTTTATTTATTCTGTTGTCTTACAATCACGGACGCGCTGGCGTCAAACGGGTTTGTCCTGACCGCAAGCGAGAAAAGATAAGGATATTCCTTTTTAAGGTGCTTCATGTAGTAGAGCCATTCAAGCACCAGCAGGTGATAAGCCCTTTGGATGTCCCCGGCCAGGTGCATGTAATCGCTTTCAGGCAGGCCGGACATGCTTTTTCTGTGGCTGAGTTCGTCAGCCACATGGAAAACGGCAAGAAGCGCGTCCGTAAAGGAGTCGTGTTCCACAAGGGCCGGGTTCTCCAGCATAGTTAAAAGAGCTTCCCTCTTGCCCAGCAGGAAGTGCTTCAGGCTTTCCAGCTTCTCCGGCCCCACGTCAACATGGTACTTATGCGCCCTTAATATGTTTATTGCCATGGCAAACCGGCTGTTGTCCCATGCGTCTGAGGTGTGCAGTTCATTGCTGATGGGGGCGGGCAAAGGCCCGAACCCGAGGAAAAAGACCAGGAGGTCCGTGCCAGCCTCGTTGAAAAACGTGCCTATCACCATATTGATCTTCCGCATTACATCCTGTTTTTCCCTGAAGGCAAGCAGCCGGTCCAGTATTATCGTAACCAGCAGGACCTCTATGGGAAGAAAGGCAAGGTTCTGCAAGAGGTGAAAGAAAGTGTCTCTTGTCCTGTGAAATATAATGGCCTGCGCAAAAAAAAGGATTGCAGACAGCGCTATCAGCAGTAAGCCGATAACAATTTCCCATTTAAGCCGTTTTGTCATTTAAGGGGCCTTTCGTTTTTAAATATATTCCGGCAAAACAGCTTTTATTTCAAGCCACAAGTGGCTGCCATTGCTCTTCATGAACTTCCGCTGCCGCCTTGCGGAAAAAACTCCTTGGTTTATTCTAACACCGCATCCCTGCGGGACAAACGGGGGTTTTTTATTTTCCTTGATGGTGAATCAGGGTGACATATGTCATATTGACAATGTCATGGTGTGCCGGGTTATGATGGGGCGGCATATGAGGGGCCCCTCCTTGTTGCGCGGGTTTCATGCTCTTTGAAAAGATGGTCTGCTAAAAATGATTCCAGGCAGTCCGGAACGGATGGAACATACGGAACAAAAAAAATCAGGCCCAACTGGCTAAAAACAAAAGGAAATCCCGGAACGGATGGAACATATAAAAAGAAAAGCCGAAATCAGGCAAAAACTACTCTTACAGGGTCTCCTGGTTTTAACCCAAGCGTTACGGCGGCGTTGCCCTTGAAAAAGAATATTTCCAGAAACCCTTCGGAATTAAGAAGTGCATGGGGGGCTGCATCCGAAACCTCCGCATAGAACCTTGCCAGCCCAAACCGGCGCCCGGCCGCCTCAACGCTTGCGGCCAGCCCGGTATTGTTTTTCAGTTGCTCGCCGGAAATGTTTGTTATGCAGTTGCCAAACCGGTCTATGTGCAGGACCTCGCCGGTTATAAAGCTTCCGTCCGAGGAAATGAGGCCATGTATATTCTTGATGATAACCGGGTCTGTAACCTCCGGGCCAAACTCGGCCATGGGCATCTTCCTGTCGGCGGAAAGCCAGCCCGCGGCGGGCGCAAACACGTCTCTTCCCTCAAATGTGCTATGGTGGCCGGACTCCAGAAGCGACGGCAGGATAAGCGACGGGTTTGTGATTTCCCTTATCTCGTCGGCGCCTTTAAGAAACGGGGAAAAAAGGCCGTTGTCCGGCCCTATGAATATCCACCCGCCGGACCTAAGAACCAGCCTTCTCCTGCCGGAGCCTACACCGGGGTCCACCACGGCCACATGGATAGTGCCGTGCGGGAAGTAGCGGCAGCAGGTCTTAAGTATGTACGAACCCCCGGCTATGTTCCAGGGCGCAATCTGATGGGTTATGTCTATTATGCGGGCATCGGGGTTCATCCCCAGTATCACGCCCTTCATCTGGGCGGGGAAACCGTCTTTGTTCCCGAAGTCGGTTGTAAGGGTTATGAGCATCCCGTGACAAGCCCGCCCACAAGGGCCGATATGTCTTTTATCCCCTTTTCCCGCATGTAGCCTTCAATGCCTTCCAGCACGCGCACCGGTGCGGCAGGGTCCACAAAGGAGGCCGTGCCTACCTGCACGGCGCTTGCCCCGGCCAATATGAACTCGATTGCGTCCCGGCCGGTCCTGATGCCGCCAATGCCTATTACCGGTATGGTTACGGCCTTGGAAGTCTTATATACAAGCCACAGTGCTATGGGTTTTATTGCAGGGCCGGAAAGTCCGCCCACGATGTTCCGGATGAGCGGCCTTCTGGAGTCCGCGTCTATGGCCATGGCAGGTACAGTGTTTATCAGCGAGACGGCGTCCGCCCCTTCTTCCTGCGCGGCGCGGGCAAATGCCTCTATCGGCTGGGCGCCGGGGGAAAGTTTCACGATAATAGCCGGGCCGCTAATGTCCTTGCGTACGGCCTTTATAAGTTTGGTGAAGGATTTTAAATCCAGCCCGAATGCGATACCGCCTTTTTTCACGTTGGGGCATGAAACATTCAGCTCTATCCCGTCCACGCCGGCCTCTTCCAGCGCACGGGCTATCTTTACGTACTCGCCGGCGGAGCCGCCCAGG
This sequence comes from Nitrospirota bacterium, assembly GCA_021813405.1. Classification (GTDB taxonomy): domain Bacteria; phylum Nitrospirota; class Thermodesulfovibrionia; order Thermodesulfovibrionales; family JdFR-88; genus JAKAKS01. The sequence goes on along the minus strand of JAKAKS010000022.1, from coordinate 243,400 downwards.
ATGTTGGCTATTATGGGGCTGCCAAGTGCTTTTGCAACGGGCAGCTTCTCTTTTATGAATGCCTTCAGCCCCACATTCTGGAGCCCTATGGAATTTATCATCCCGCAGGCGGTCTCGGTAATCCTTGGGCAGGGGTTTCCGGGCCATGGGGTAAGGGATATTCCCTTCAGTACAAGTGCGCCCAGCCTCGCCGGTTCGTAGAACCGGGCAACCTCAGCGCCGTACCCGCAAGTGCCCGATGCGGTCATCACCGGATTTTTAAGGGGCAATTTTTGCCCGATATTTACGGAAAGATTCAGCTCAGAACCGCTCAAATACCACCTCGTTTATATCGAACACCGGCCCTTCGGTGCATGCCCTTTTGTAGCCGGTGCTGGTCTTCACGGCGCAGCCCAGGCATACCCCTGTGCCGCAGGCCATGTTCTCCTCCATGGCGCAATACCCCTGAAGGCCAAGCCCCTGAAGCGACTTAAGCATCCCGGCAGGCCCGCACGCATAGAGCAGAAAGCCGTCTTTGTCCCTGCCGCGAATAAGGTCTGTCACAACATCCACTGCCGTGCCCCGCACGCCTTCTGAACCGTCTTGCGTGGCGGCGATAAACTCCCCGGCAAGCCCGCGCACTTCGTCAATGCACAGAAGCTCGTCCCTGTTTCTGCCGCCGTACACGAATATGGAATTTTTCTTCAATTCGCGAAGAAGCGGAAGCAGAGAGGCAACCCCGGTGCCGCCGGCCACAAGCAGTGGTTTTCTTATGCGGTATTTCCCCTCCGGCAAGGGGTAATGATTTCCAAGTGGCCCAAGTATTTCCACGGTGTCTCCGGGTACAAGCCCGCTCATTATAAGCGTGCCCTTTCCGCGCACCCTGTACATGAAGCTTAACAGTCCGTCTTCGTGACGGAACAACCCGAAAGGTCTTTTTAGAAGCGGGTCCAGCCTGCCGGGCAGCCCCACCATGAAGAACTGGCCTGGCATTGGCATGGGTATTTCCTTTTCAGGCTTTACTGTAACGAGATAATGTGCCGGGTTTAATTGCCTGTTGGAGCGGACCTGCGCCCTGCTATGGACGGGTATGACAGGGGCCGCCGCGTTTCCGCTAGAAGCTGATCTCAAGGATTTCGTATTCGATTGTCCTGGCGGGCACCTTTATGGAGACCACGTCTCCCACTTCCCTGCCTATCAGGGCCCTGCCAACGGGAGAGCTGATGGATATCTTGCCGCTTTTGGCGTCGGCCTCCTCGGTGCTTACGAGCATGAATAGATATTCGTTGTCGCTTTCGGTATCCAGCACCTTCACCTTCGCCCCGAAGGCGGCCTTGCTCTGGTTGACTCTGGAAGTGTCTATAACCTGGGCCATCGCGATCTTGGTTTTTAAATCCATTATCCTGCCCTCTATGAAGGACTGTCTTTCCTTTGCCGCAGAGTATTCGGCATTTTCAGACAGGTCCCCGTGGGCCCTGGCCTCGGCGATATCCTGTATGTTGCGGGGCCTGTCCACCTTTATGAGGCGGTCCAGTTCCTCCTGCATCTTTTTGTAGCCTTCCGGCGTTATAGGGAATTTTTCCATGAGTTAAAGTTTATCGGATAGAACGCCAACATTTCAACATTCATGTGCGGGCAATGTAAACCCGGTCCCAGCCGGAATAATCTTTTATTACTTTTTCGGGCCGCAGGCCGGCCTCAATGGCCATTCTGTCCAGGGCGGCAATGTCGGTGCCGCCGGCAATTTCCATTATCAGGCGCCCATCAGGGCGCAGATGCCCCGCCGCGCCTGCGATTATTCTTTTTACCACGTCCAGCCCTTCCGCCCCTCCGCTTAAGGCCATGCGGGGCTCCCAGCAGCATATCTCCGGGGGGAGCGTTTCAATTACATCTTCCCTTATGTAAGGCGGGTTGGCGGTAATGATATCGAACCTGGAATCTCCAACCGGGGCGAACAGGTCGCCTTTAAGGAACCGGATTTTGTGCGGCGAGGCCGAGTCGAAATTTGCCGCCATATTTTTCCCTGCCCACAGCAGGGCATTGTCCGAGATGTCCGTACCGGTTACATCCGCACCGGGCAGGTTCAGCGAGAGGGCTATTGCTATCGCCCCGCTTCCCGTGCAGAGGTCCAGTATGCTTACGGCCTCTGTTTTGGGGAAAACCCCTTTCACCACTTCTTCCACCACAAGCTCGGTTTCGGGGCGGGGTATGAGCGCGCCGGGGCCCACCTCTATCTTGATGCCGTAGAACCACACAAACCCAAGTATGTATTGAAGAGGCTCACGGGCAACCCTCCTTTTAAGTATCTCTTCCAGCTTTTCTTCCTGGCCGGGGGCCAGAGTGGGGTCGTCTTTAAACACAGCCAGACTGTTGATGCCCAGCCCGTCTTTTAGTATCGCGGAGGCCTCACGTTCGGGAGTTGCGATACCCGCCCCGGAGAGGGTGGTTACCGCTTTCTTCAGGGCCTCGTGAGCTTGCATTATTCCGGCTTTTCTGCGGCTTCCTTCCTTTTGCCGTCTCCGGCGGCTTCGGCATGTGACATCTCCTTCAGCCGCTCCGTCTGAAAGTGGGTTGTAAGGGCGTCCACCATTTCATCCATTTCGCCTTCCATGAACCGGTCCAGCTTATACAGGGTAACCCCGATCCTGTGGTCCGAAATCCTGTTTTGCGGGAAGTTGTAGGTCCTTATTCGCTGGCTGCGGTCCCCGGTGCCAACCATTGTTTTTCTTTCAAGCGCCCTTTCCTTTTCAAGCCGTTCCTGCTCAACCTCGTAAAGCCTGGCCCGGAGCACCTTCATCGCCTTTTCCCGGTTCTTTATCTGGGAGCGCTCATCCTGGCACTGGACGATAAGCCCGGTGGGCACGTGCACAATCCTTACGGCCGAATATGTTGTGTTGACGCCCTGGCCGCCTGGGCCAGAGGCGCAGAACGTGTCCACTCTTAAATCCTTCTCCTCGATCTTTATGTCCACATCTTCCGCTTCTGGCAGCACAGCTACTGTTGCGGCGGATGTGTGGATGCGCCCCGACGCCTCCGTGGCCGGAACTCGCTGCACCCTGTGCACGCCGCTTTCGTACTTGAGCCTGCTGTACGCGCCCTTGCCCTGCACGGAGGCTATAACTTCCTTTATCCCGCCAAGCCCGGTGGCGCTGGTGTCTATGGTCTCCACCTTCCAGCGTTTGAGTTCCGCGTATTTTGAATACATCCTGAACAGGTTTGCCGCGAACAGGGCCGCCTCGTCCCCGCCTGTGCCTGCCCTGATCTCCAGTATTACGTTTCTTTCGTCCCGGGGGTCGGGGGGGATGAGCATAAGGGTAAGTTTCTTTTCCACTTCCGGCCGGAGTTTTTTAAGCTCTTCCAGTTCCGCCCTGGCCATCTCTTCGATCTCAGGATCGCCGGAGCCAAGCATCTCCTCGTCCTGCTCCATATCCGAGATGAGTTTTTCGTATTTTGCTATTTCATCGATAAGGCCGGCAAGCTCCGCCTGTTCGCGTGCAAGCCTCATATAAAGCTCCCGGTTGGAGATGATCTCCGGATTGGCAAGCTCCCCGGTAAGCTCCGCGTATCTGTCTTTTACGTTCTTTAATTTTTCAAGCAAGTCCATTTCAAGATTCCTCTAAGGTCATTACGCCTTCCAGCGCCTTAAGAGATACTTCTATCTGGCTTTGGTCTGGCTCCCTGGTGGTAAGCTTCTGGAGGGCAAGCCCCGGCAGGACCATCAGGCGCATAAACGGGTTTTTCTCAAATTTGGCAGAGAGCTTCAGCACCTCGTAAGACAGGCCGGCTACCAAAGGTATAAGGACCAGCCTTGAAAGGAACTTGAAGTACAGCGGCCAGTGCTGCGGGATGAAGGAGAAGACAATAATGCTAAGCGCCATCACTATCAGCAGAAAGCTTGTACCGCACCTGGGATGGCGGGGGCTGGCCTTGATTATATTTTCCATGTCCAGTCCGCCGTCTTCGAAGGCGTGTATCACTTTATGCTCCGCCCCGTGGTATTCAAAAATTCTTCCGGTTTCCTTCCATAAGCCTATTACCCAAACATACAGAAGGAATATGGCCGCCCTGGAAATGCCGTCGGCCACATTAAACAGAAGGCTGCTGGCCGCCACCGGCGCAATCAGAAAGCCAACAAGCTTGGCTATCAAAAGCGGCACGAACAGAAACAGCACAAGCGCCGCCCCCACAGAAACTAAAAGCGTGCCCGCCATCATAATAGGCGATATGGGTTTTTCGCCATCCCCTTCTTTTTTGCCGCCCGATATCTGCGCGGAGAACTCCAATGCCTTTATGCCCAGCAAAAGCGTATAGAAGAGGATGAAAAAACCCCGGAACAAGGGTGTTTTTTCCAACCTGTGCGGCTTAAGGGGTTCTGTTTTCAGGTGGATGACGCCTGCGGGGTCTCTTACGGCAACGGACCAGCCCTTCTTGGACTTGAACATGACGCCTTCTATAACAGCCTGCCCGCCAATGCCTTTTAAATCATTACTTGCCTGGTGCTTTTCCATTCTTCTCAACTCTCAAATTTGAATCTCAAATTTGTTTCCCTTTGCGGAGCGCAAAAGGGGCCACCACGCGCAAATATACGGGGCGGCCCCTGAAATGGAAAGAAAATTTAGCTCTCTTTCTTTTTTCTTTCGTATTTCTTTTTAAATTTCTCCACACGGCCCTCGGCGTCCACGATCTTCTGTTTGCCGGTGAAGAACGGATGGCATTTGGAACAGATGTCCACGCGTATCTCATCCAGCGTGGATCTGGTCGTGAAGACCTCGCCGCAGGCGCAAGTTACTTTGACTTCTTTGTAATCGGGATGTATGCCCTGCTTCAACTCGAGACTCCTCCTTTTTAATAGTCTTACTATTTTATTTGAAACGTAAAGGGAACGCAAGTGCAGAATTTTGCCGCCGGATTTTTGCCGGGTGGTTTGCACAGTATAATCCGGGTATGGGCAGCGCAGATGGGGACGTGGAGAAATTCAATAAAGGCTTGTATTTTGATGCCCACGAAAGCTGGGAAAAGCTCTGGCGGGCCGAAGAGGACAACGGCGGGAAGGATTATTCCAGGGGATGATCAAAATAGCGGCGGCGTTCCATCATTTAATCAGGGAGGAGGAGACTGGAGCGGCAAAACTGCTGAAATCGGGGTTGGCCCTTGTCCAAAGGCATGAGGAGCTTTGGGAAACCGGATTCCCCGGATGGAACATAGGCAAGTTCGTTAAGGAGGTCAAAATATTTAGAGAGCTTCGCTCTGGCAAGGCCCTATGTGCGAATCTCCCCAGGCTTGTCCGGAAAGGTACGCATATCCCTGTGCACTAGCGGGCCAATTCCTGTCAGACGCAGCGGCATTTCCCGCACGTTGAAGCAACGGCCCAGTGGTCATTTTCCTGGTATATTCTGCTGGGCATTCCGGACATCTCAAGAAAGCTTCTCATCTTTTTGGCATCAGGTTCTGATGATTCGATCACAGTTATGAGTTCCGTATCGTTCATTTCTTTCAGGCCATCCCGGACCCTGATAAAAGCATCCCTCCGCGGCAGGCCTCTTACATCCAGTATCATGTTAAATTTTAACATAAGGGTCTTTTTCGGACGGATTTCTCAGCTCCTCAGCAGTAAACGATGTCCCCTGAATTTCCTTAAGCATCTCCCGTTTGAAGCTGAACCCTCGTGCCTTTTCCTTCGCTGGCCCCCTGGTTTCTATCAGCATGCTTAAATGCTCGATAAACATCTGCGCCGGCCGCGGGACAGTTTTTTTCCTGTGGCAGATTATATGGAACTTATGTTCAGCCTTGAACCCTTTCACTTTTATTTGGGCGAGAACTCCTCTCTTTAATTCATCAGATATGGAAGTCCTCCAGAATGCGCTAATCCCCAGTCCGGACTTTACGGCCTCAAGCACGGAGGGCAGCGATTCAAAAGTCCCCGTAATCTTAAGTCTGGGAACCGGTATTCCCAGCGTGGAAAGCGCCGCCTCCATTTCTTTTCTTGTTCCGGACCCCTCCTCGCGCAAAACAAACGGCAAAGCCGAGAGCGCCTCAGGGGTAGCCAACCCCTTTGTTTCGAAATCGCAGGAACCCGCAAAGACCAGTTCGTCATCAGCAAGCGGCATGAACTTAAGGCACTTGCGCTCCCAGATGCCGCTTACTATGCCCAAGGGCAGCTCGTTTCCGGCAATCATTCCGGCAATCTCCTTTGAGTTTCTGGCAACTACCTTCACTGAAATCCCCGGATAAAGTTTTTTGAAGTCCGCCGCCGCTCTGGGCAGAAAATAGGTGCCCGGTACTGAGCTTGCGCCAACCAGGATCTCACCTGCAGGCGCATCCGTCGCTTCGAAAACTTCGCCCTTCAGCGAATTGAATTTTTCTATTATTTCTATGGCCCTGGGATAAAGCAGGTTGGATTCCGGCGTGGGCGCGATGCTCCTTCCCAGCCTGTCAAAAAGCCTTGCGCCGAGGGTCTCTTCCAGGGTCTTTATATGGTCGCTTACTGTAGGCTGGCTGAGATACATCTCTTCCGAGGCCCTGGAGAAACTCCTGTTTTTATAGACCGAGCAGAATACTTTTAAATGATGAATATTCACGGCATGCCCCTTCCCTTTCTATTGTAGATTGTAATATTCTGCATTGATTAGCGGTTTTTTGCCGGGTTGACACAACTTCTGATTGCATAGAAATCAGTATACCCTTCAAAAAGACTGATTGCAACAGGCAATTGCATCGGGGAAATATGGCAGGGTATGCTAGGGATTTGTTTTGCGGATTATCTCCGGGATGGTAAAACGGAAGACCGAGCCCTCTCCTGGCACAGACTCCACCCATATCCGGCCTCCATGCCGCTCCACTATTTTTTTGCAGGTGGCAAGTCCGATGCCGGAGCCCCGCACCTGCCCGCCTCCGGGCTCCCTGAAGAACATTTCAAATATCCTGCCGGTATGCTCAGGCGCAATGCCTTTGCCGTTGTCTTTTACAGAAAACACCCATTCCCCGCTGCTTTTTTCCGCTGAAATGTACACTTCGGGAGGGGCTTGCCCGCGGAATTTTATCGCATTGCTTATAAGGTTTTGAAAAAGCTGTGATAACTGCACGGGGTCTGCCGGAACAGCCGGCAGTTCCCCATAAGTGACCAGGGCCCCGGATTCCCCTATCAGTGCGCTTAAAGAAACAAGAGCGGAGCGAAGCGTAGCCATGGATTCAATTTTTTCAAAAGATGCCGCCTTGTCCCCGGCCCTCGACCCCGCTCTGGAATATTGAAGTAGATTTCTGACCAGGTTCTGCATTCTTCCGGCCACCAACAGGGAGTCTTCCAGGAGCACCTTGGCGTCCTGGTCCGCACCGCGCATCCTGCGCTCCAAAAGTTTCAGATTGCTTGCAAGCGCAATAAGTGGTTCCTGCAGGTCATGCGAGGCGATGGAGGCAAAACGGTCCAGCTCCAGATTGCTTTCCTGCAATTGGTCTGTTTTAGCCCTTAAGGTTTCTGTCTGCTCCTTAAGGTTACCGGCCATATCGTTAAAACTGGCGGCTACAAGCGCCATCTCGTCCCTTGTGCTTACGGGCACTCTTGCATCCAGGTCCCCCAAGGCCATCCGCCTTGAAGCGGCTACAAGCGCATTAAGAGAGTCCAGTATGGATATGGACGTGCCCAGGTACATGTAAAAAATAAACAGGAAAGACATTAAAGCGGCTATAACCAATACATCCCTCTCAGCGGCAAGCCTGGTTTGGCTTATTGCGGTCATTTTGCCCAGGACCATCATAACCTGGCTGGCCAGAAGGTATCCCGAATTGATTGTGTTTGTCATGGCGCTATAGAATTGTGATGCGGCAGCAGGCACACGGCCGCCCGAAAGCTCCTGTGATATCACATCAAATTGGTCTGCGGTGCTTGCAAGCCCAGCCGTGAATGGTTCGAGGTCTGGCCCGATCCGGGGGTTTGCATCTATGGCCCGCCTAAGGTCTTCCTGTACCCGGTTCAGTGACAATCGTACAAGGCTGGAAAAAACGGCGGCCTCGGCCCTTTGCCGTTTAACGGTTGCGCCAGTTATAAGTATATTGAGCCCCAGTGCCCTGATCCGTCCGGCATTTTCAAAGGCTAGGGGCAGTTTGTCCGAGACTGCGTCCACAAGGTAAAAACTATCTCTGCGTACCCCTAACACAAGCCCGGAAGAGCCTGTTATGTTGGAGATGAGTGAGAGGATGTTATTGATCATATCTGTGTGGGCCTCGATGCTGGCTGAAGCTCCATTGTTATAACCATTGCCGCCCTGAAGCCCCGTTATGCCTGAGGCTGCATGGCCGGATGAAAGCAGGTTCTGCCATTTTTGCTTGATCTGTCTCCATCCGGCAGAGGAGCCAAATTTTTTGCCATAGAGCTTATCAACGGCATCCAGCTCTTTTATATCTTGTTGTACGGCCTGCTCCTTTTCGTACAAAAGCCGCTTGAAACCCTTGCCCCCGCTTAAGTATGCCGCGGAAAGCCCCCTGTGCTGCTGTACATCCTGAAGCAGCTTTAACAAATGGCTTACATAAACAAGGCCGTCACCCTTGGACCTCTCAAGCGTTAGCCTGTAATTTATCCGGGACACCAATAGAAGGAGAAAAACGGCAAGCGGGATGAGAAGGAAAAACCCGAGGGCGGCCATCTTCTGGCGATACCTGAATCGGCCCATCAGCTCTATAGACGGGCGTATGAGTATCTTAGTGTTTGCGGGCATGCAGTTTTCGGAAGCCCAAGAAAAAACCCGCTGGATGCGGGTTTTTTCCATTATATTTGCTGCCACTCCCAGCAGCTCCTCTTTCTTTTCAGAAAGGTGGCTTTGCGTCATGCAGTTACCTGCATTTTGCCATTTTATAGGGTGGCAGTTCCTTATCTCTGATTCCAGCCTATCACGATGCAAAATCTTGTCAAGCCTTTTTTTGCAAGCGTCCTGTCAGCACATGTTCATTTGATAATTGCAATCAGGGGGCGGTATACTAAGCTCGTTCCATGGGCCCGAAGTTAAACAACTCCGGATGGCTTGCCCTTGCTCTGGGCATCCTGGTAGCGCTGGGAACTGGGGCGGGCATCTCATATCTTCAGGCCAGGGCCGGACGGGCCTACAGGGCCGAACTTTTAATAACCCGATTCTCCGAATACCTGAATGCTATGAGAATTACGGAATTGACGGGAGACCCGGCGATGCATCTGCCCACCGGGAGAAATGAAAATCTTGCCCAGGCAGAATCTGAAATACACCGCGATATCCAGAAGATTTCAGATTGGGGGCCGGGTAGGGTCGCAGCCAACTTAAAAAAGCATTATTACTTGTACGAATCCGCGGTAAATCAGGAGATGGCCTCCATCAATTCAGGGGCGACCGGTAAAGCCAAAGCCTATTCACACACAGCTCAGGGCCTTTTTGATTCCCTCCAGCAGGCCCATTTGGAAGCGGACCAGTATTATACCGGGCTGGGGGCCAGGGCCAATAGACAGGCCAGAACCGGGGCGGCTGTCTTCCTTTTATTAAGCGGGATCACGATTGGTCTTTTATTATTAAAATACAAGGACGAAAGACAAAAGCTGGAACTGGAGATGGCCGAGCAGGAAACACTTGCGAAAAGCGAGCGGCGTTTCCGGTCTCTGATCCAGAATTCATCGGATGGCATCGTCCTGCTGGATCGTAATGGCAATGTGGACTATTTGAGCGCCTCGGCCTACAACATATTTGGGCGCGAATCAGAAAAGCTGATCGGTAAAAATTTTCTGGAGGTCCTTGCTGAAGAAGATCAGGGGGTATTTCAGAGCCTTGTGGACGAGTGCCTGGTTGAGACAAAATCCGCCAGGCAGCTACGGATTAAAAATCCCGGCGGCCCGCATAAATTCTTGGAGGCCATAGCCCTGAACCGCACGGAGGACCCTGTTGTAAGCGCCATTGTTCTGAATTGCCGTGATATTACGGAGAAGGTCCGCCTGGAGTCGGTGGCCGAGGCGGTAAACGTAATGAATAATATCGGATATATATTTTCCGGAATACGGCATGAACTTGGCAATCCGGTGAACTCAATAAAAACCACATTAGGTGTGCTGGATTCAAGGCTGGACACTTATTCCAAGGATGATATCAGGAAACAGACTGGCCTTATATCCAGGGAGCTTGCCAGGATCGAGTATCTGCTTAGGGCGCTGAAAGGGTTTAATATATATGAAAATCTGGATATCCGGGAAATAAACATCAGATCTTTTCTGCGGGATTTCCTGGAGCTTGTATCCGAGGACCTGTCACGGAAATCCATTTCAATGTCTATTGAGGTGTCGTCAGATGCTGGCAGCATAATGGCGGATTCAAGGGCCCTTCAACAGGTCCTTATTAACGTAATCACAAATGCCATGGATGCGTTTAATTCTCCCAAGTCAGGCAACCGGATAAGAATAGAAGTGGCCAGGACAGGCGCGGATGCAACAATCAGGGTGTCTGATAATGGGGCCGGCATGGGATTGCAGGCGCTGAATGACCTATTCAAGCCGTTTTTCACCAGCAAGTCTCATGGGACCGGACTGGGCCTGGTGATAGCCAGAAAGATGATGCTTAAAATGGGCGGCAACATTCACATAAACAGCCGGTTGAACCAGGGGACCACTGTAGAGATGATTTTGCCATCCGGTGAAACCGGGCCAGCCCCGCAAGAAGCGGCCGCGGCCGGGAAGGAAGTCTGATATTATATGTCTCCCGCTCCGCACGTATTTATTATAGAAGACGACCGGAATTTCCGGGACATCCTTGAAAGCGAGCTCCGGGATGAGGGAATGGCGGTCCGCTCTGCCGAAGGGCTGGGCCGGGAGTCCAACGCGCACAGCCTGGATGGATATGACGTGCTTCTTCTGGACTTAAATCTTCCTGACGCAAACGGGTTGGACATATTGCGGAAAGTGTCCTCGATGAACTTTCCCATAGAGGTCGTCATAATGACGGGGCATGGCACAGTGGCATCCGCCGTTGAAGCCATGAGACTGGGGGCATACGATTTTATTGAAAAACCCTTCAAGCTCGAGGAACTAAAGGCCATAATCAGGAAGGCCCATGAAAAAAGGCTTCTGCGAGCCGAAAATGTTTCCCTTAAAGCACAAATCAGGATGCAAAACGAGTCCCGCCGGATCGTAACGGCTAGCCCTGTAATGGACGAGGTGCTTGCAAATGCGGCCAAACTGGCGAGTTCACCGCTTCCGGTGCTTATATATGGCGAAAGCGGCACCGGGAAGGAGTTGATTGCCAGGGCCATCCACGAATGGGGGCCGAACCCGGAAAAGGCCTTTATTGCAATCAACTGCGGCGCTATACCATCCAGTATGCTGGAAAGCGAACTGTTCGGTCATGAAAAGGGCGCATTTACCGGGGCTGTCCAGAAAAAACCAGGCATGATGGAGCTTGCAAATGAAGGCACCCTGTTTCTGGATGAAATAGCGGAAATGCCGATGGAACTGCAATCCAAGCTGCTGAGGGCCATAGAGGAGAATTCCTTTTTCAGACTTGGCGGTACCAGGGAGATCAAGGTCAGCCTTAAATTCCTGTCGGCCACAAACCGGGATCTGCAGGCCGATGTAGCAGCCGGTAGGTTCCGTGCAGACCTCTATTACAGGATAGGTGCGCTTTCACTGCGTATTCCACCGCTTCGGGAAAGGCCTCTGGATACCCCGGTTCTGGTTGAGCATTTCCGCCAGATGGACCCTGCCCACAAGCACAAGTCATTCTCTGGCGGGGCAATAGACGCATTATGCAGGTACGGCTGGCCCGGCAATATAAGGGAACTTAAAAACGTGGTCCAGAGGGCGCTCCTGCTTTCGCCCGGGGATGTTGTGAACAGGGACGATCTGCCTGCTGATATCCTTGGCGGCGCAAATGAGGGAAGCGGAGGCCTGAAATTAAACGAAGTGGAAAAGACACACATAATGAAGGTGCTGCGTGAGAGTGGCGGGCACAGGGGCAGGGCCGCTATCGCTCTGGGAATAGACCCCAAGACGCTGTACAGAAAAATAATCCAATACGGTATAAAAATGTGAAGATCGGGCGCAAGCTGGCTTTTTACGTCCTGCCGGTAATATTTGTAATGGGTGGAATCTCCACCTATTTTTATTTCAATCTGGACCGGGCAGACCACCTTTACGCTTATGAGGCCATAGGCTCTACCGCCGGCCGGTTCATGACCAGCAGGATAGAGCGGGCAATGCTCTCGCAGGACCTTCAGGTACTAAAGGACTCCGTGCGGTCCGTTGCAAAGGTTGCTCCGGTAAAGGATGTGGTGCTTCTTAACAGGGAAGGTATTGCCAGGGCCGCAACGGACCAGCGCGCGCTTGGGCTGAGATTTGCCTACGGACATCCCGGGTGCCCCAGATGCCATGCGGAACAGCACGGCATTCTGCTTGGCAATGAAAATGTTTACAGGTGGGTGGCCACAGTGAAAAACAAGCCGCAATGCCATATATGCCATGGCGACTTGTACAAATATAACGGCGTCCTGGTCATAGATTTCGATCCGAAAATCATGAAAAGGCACATGAGCCATGAGTTATGGACTATCGTCTTTTTCAGCGTGGGCATAATTTCCTCGATATCGCTCTCGCTTTTCTTTATCGGAAATAAACTAGTTAGCAGGCGTCTTGGCGGGATTATGGAGAAGGTAAAAAAGATAAAAGAGGGGGATTTCGGACAGAAGATAACGGTTGAAGGCGGCGATGAAATTACCATGCTGGAAGGCCGTTTGAACGATATGCTTGAATCCATCGAGGAAAGGGACAGGGAAAAAGACGAGTTTCTAAGGAAAATTGCGGAGTCCAAGCAGCACTGGCAGGAAACATTCGACAGCATAACTGACATGATATCAATTCATGACAAGGATTTCCGGATCATAAAGGCAAACAGGAAATTTCTTGACTGCTTCGGCGGCGATCCAAACAGGATTATTGGATGCAAATGCTACGAGCTGTTGCATGCAACAGACCAGCCTGTTCAGGGATGCCCGCATACAATGACCCTGAAGGACGGCCTGTCCCACTCCGAAGAACTGTATGAGCCAATCCTGGGCAGGCTCTTTCTGATCCGCACATTCCCGCTGTTTTCAGAAGACGGGGTGGCGGGCTCCATACATATAATGAAGGACATCTCTGAGGAACGTGAAAACCAGATGCAGCTGATTTTCACGGAACGCCTGGCCGCCCTTGGCCAGATAGCCTCAGGCATGGCCCACGAGATAAATAACCCGCTTGCCTCCATAGGCGGTTGCGCGGAGGCGCTGCTTGAAAGGATGCGAAAGGAGAAATTCGATCCGGAACTCTTCAGCCGGTATCTAAGGATAATCGAAGAAGAGGTAAAGAGGTGCAAATCGATAACGGGCGAGGCGCTCTCGTTTACCGGCCTGCGGACTTTTGAAAAGGGCCCTGTTAATATAAATGACACAATCGACAAAGCCCTGGAACTCATCGGCCTTCAGGGGAGGCTTAAGGGGGTTGAGGTGCACAAGCAATATCAAGCGGATTTGCCGCACGCAGTCCTGGGTGCGGGGGATTTAAAGCAGATACTCCTTATTCTTATTACAAACGCACTTGACGCCATGGGCCCAAAAGGCTCTCTCAAATTCAGGACATGGGCCAGTGACAATTCGGTCTTTATAATGATTTCAGATATAGGCCCCGGCATACCGGAGGCCATCCGCGACAAAATATTCACCCCATTTTTCACTACCAAGACCGGCAAAGGCGGAACCGGGCTTGGCCTTTCTATTGCAAAGAAGATAGTGGCCAGAAACGGAGGGGAGATTTACTTCGACTCCGCAGAAGGCCGAGGTACTGATTTCACCATAAAAATAAGCCTCTAACTCAATCACTTCGGGCATTATGCCCTAAGCTCCGGGCGTTTTTCCGGATACGCTTTGTCCAGATTTCTGTAAACTTGCGATTTTTAAAGTCTTATTTCAAGGCACCGGATTTGCTTGTGATAATAGTCACAAGCTTGAGGAGGTTATCAGGTGATAAATTTCGAAGGCGCTGAAAAGATAACAGACATAACAGAAATCGAGGATGCCTCTAGCCGGGTGAATGCCGGCTTTGCCCGCATACAAAATCTGCCGGAGGCAGAAAGAGGCGAAGCGTTACAGTTATTGTCGACCATGCAGGAAAAACTTAGGGAAGCCCGCAGAAGATACGAACAGGCCTCTTCTGCCGTTTCTGCCGTACCCAAAGCAACAGGCAGACGAGGATAAAAAGCCGGGGCCGGGGGGAGCGATAAACCATGAGGATACTTATAGCCGAGGACGAGAAAAATTTCGGGTTCATGCTTTCCAGGGAGCTCTCCGAGGACGGCGATGAAGTGGAACTGGCCAGCAACGGGATCGACGCTGTGCTGGGCTTCATCGACAGGCCCGCTGATTTTGTCCTTCTGGACATCAATTTGCCGGGACTGGACGGGATCGGAGCCCTGCGTATAATAAAAAAGCTTGCACCCCAGACCAGGGTGCTAACCATCTCTGGCAATGCCGGGGCAAGCCAGGTGGAGGAGGCCATAAGGTTTGGCGCGGCTGGCTGCCTTTTCAAGCCGTTTGCCATTCCGGCCCTTAAACGGGAGATGGGCATCCTTGCCTGAAACTGAATTGGGGACAAGGCCTGCCGCCTAGGAGCTAATGGACCAGTCTTTGAAGATATTGCTTATTGACGACGAGCAAGTCATCCGCGAAGTGTTTGCGGCCATGCTCAATGAATCCGGCTATGATGTCCAAACAGCCTCGAACACCTGGGAAGCCCTCGACCTTTTATCCAGGGTAAACTTTGAAATAATATTCCTGGACCAATGCCTCAGGGAGACCAGCGGCGTGGAGCTGATGAGCCGCCTTGCCCCAGCATATCCTTCCGCCCACTTCATAATAATAACCGGCCAGGTCAGCCAGGAACTGGAGATCCGGGCGCTCAGGGCAGGGGCCGAGTTCATTAAAAAACCCTTTTCAACGGCAGACCTGATAAAATGCATCGAGCGCATAAGGCACAAGATTGAAAACGAGAGGGAGCGGCAGCGGATGCTCCTGGAACTGGAGTTCAGACTGGACGAAAAGATAAAAGAGCTGGGGGGCGTTTATTTTTCCGTCTTGAGCACGCTTGCGCAGGCGATGGAGAAGCGGGACACCGGTACATTCGGACATTGCCAGCGCGTAAAGAAGTGCGTTGAACTGATCGGGGTTGGCATGGGAATGGACGTCCATTCCCTGGACGAGCTTAAGACCGCTGCCATGCTCCACGACATCGGCAAGATAGGCATAAGCGATTTCATCCTGGCCAAGGAGGGCGCCCTGAACGCCAGCGAACTAGAGATTGTGCGGGACCATCCCGGCAAGGGGGTGGAGATACTCAAGCCCCTGAAGCAATTCGAGTCCATACTGCCATCAATCCTCCATCATCACGAAAATTTTAACGGTTCTGGCTATCCGCACGGCCTGGCCGGGGAGAAAATCCCGCTTTACTCCAGGATAATATCGATAGGAGACACGTACGACGCAATCGTCTCCAACCGGCCTTACCGGAGCGGCGGCACCCATGAAAAGGCATTGAACGAGCTCACCCGGTACTCAGGGATACAGTTCGACCCCGCAATAGTGGAGGTTTTCATATTCAACACCTCCGCTCATCCTGGCTTCTTCCGGGCCCTGGCCTAAACCCTGTTTAGAAATCCCCCGCCTTTTTATGTGATAATTTAAATTACCATGGCGCACAACCACAACCACCACAATGAAGGCCGCCTCGGGATAAGCCTGCTGATAACCTGCGTTGTGATGCTGGCAGTTGCGGCCGGGGGATTCTTTTCAAACAGCCTGGCCCTGCTCTCCGATGCCGGCCACATGTTCACGGACGTATTTGCCCTGGGCATGAGCCTGATGGCTGCGCGCATAAGCACCCGCAGCCCGGACCACAGGGCCACCTTCGGCTACCACAGGGTTGGCCTGCTGGCGGCCATAATAAACGGGCTTGCCCTGTTTGCCATATCTTTCCTCATCTTTTATGAAGGGTATAGAAGGCTAGCCGCCCCGCCGCATGTGAAGGCCGGCGTAATGCTTGGCGTGGCCGTTCTGGGCATGGCTGCAAACTCCGCAATGGCCATGCTCCTCAGGCATGGCCATCACGATCTGAACATCCGCAGCGCATGGATGCATGTTATTGGCGATCTCCTGTCCTCTGCGGGGGTCCTGGCCTCCAGCCTTATAATAATCTTTACCGGCTGGGCCTATGCGGACCCGGCAATCAGCTTTGTCATCGGTTGTATAATACTGGTTGGAGGCCTGCGGGTTGTAGCCGAGTCCGCAGGTATTTTCCTGGAACTCTCGCCCAGGGGCATCAGCGTGCATGATTTGGCAAAGGAGATATGCTCCATGTCCGGCGTAATGGGCGTGCACGACGTTCATCTGTGGTCGCTTACCAGGGGCAGCGTCTTTTTTTCGGCGCACATCTGGGTGCAGGACGAAAAGCTCAGCAAACTCCAGGAAATCAGCCATAGAATCAAGTCCCGGCTCGCCGCAATGGGCGTGGGCCATGCCACGCTTGAATTTCAATGCGCTGGGTGCGAGGGGCGGGGCATCTTCTGCGAGGTTGAAGAAGGGCATGAACATCATGATGAAGAGGAACATGAGCATCCGGACTAGGGGGGAATAATGAACTGGACCGCGCTTCTTATTGCCGTTCACGTAGTAACCATATTGCTTTGGATAGGCGGGGTGGCCTTTGTTACTTTGATCATATTCCCCATCATCGCAACTACCGGGGATTCGCTGGAGCAGGTGCTTCTTTTTCAGAGAGTGGAGCACCGCTTTGCCAGGCATGCGCGGATTTATATTGCGCTGTCGGGCATAACCGGGTTCTGGCTGCTGCATATGCTTGGAATGGACCGCATCCTTTTTACCAGGCAGACCATAGGCGTGTCCATAATGCTTTTCGCCTGGTTTTTTTATCTTCTGGTGCTCCTGTTTGAAAAAAGGATCTTCAAAAAATTATTCGGCAAGCCGGACCGCTTCGATTCCGCCAAGGTGTTTAAGTTTCTGGCGGCATTCCACTGGGTGGTGCTGGGCATCAGCCTTCTTGCGGTGTTTGCAGGTGTATGGCAGGGGCACGGAGGAAGCCTGTAGATGGGCCAGGACGCTGGAAGGCCTGCCGGCGATATATTCCACGATTTCATCGCGGCCAAAGGGTTCAAGATGACCAGCCAGCGGATGCACATACTGGATGTTTTCCTGAAGAAAGAGGGCCATCTTTCGCCAGAGGAACTTTACTCCATCGTAAAGACAAAATACCCCTCCATTGGCCGTGCCACCGTTTACAGGGTGCTTAAGCTCCTGAAGGAGGCCGGGCTTGCAAACCAGGTGGACTTTGGCGACGGGTATTCCAGGTACGAGCATAAATATGGCCATGCCCACCACGACCATCTTATTTGCGTAAGCTGCGGCAAGGCCATAGAGGTTGTGGACGAGGAGATCGAAAAGCTCCAGGAGAAACTGGCCGCCCGTTACGGGTTTGCCCTGGAAGGGCACAAGATGGACCTGTTTGGCCTCTGCCCCTCCTGCCTGAAAAAAAAGAAAAGCTGACCACCACAGGCCCCCCGTTGCAGCCCCTTTTTTTTATATGTTCCGGTTTTTTTTGGATTTCTTTTTGTTTTCAATGAGTTGCGGCCAAATTTCTGTTCCGTTTGTTCCAGCTGTTCCGGCCTGAATTTTAGCGGCAACCGGAACTCCGTTTTGTTTTTTCAAAGAGCACGGCCGGGGGCCGGGCTGAAACTCCGCAGCCCTGGCGGCCTTCCCGCCGCCATACCTTAACCCGGGCAGGCATGACATTGTCCATATGACAGATGTCATGGTTATGGCCACATGGAGAGCGTTTCATGTTATTTGGGAGGTGGCATTGCGCCTGGGGCTGGCTCACCCCGGGAACTGTTGCCGCGGGCAGCTCCTGATATTCCGGGCAAGCCGGAATGACCAGGCAACGATGATATCGCCGCGCTGTGCCCGCAATAAAAAAATTCACATCATCAATTCTTCCAATCCCTGCCAAACCCCCGTGATATAATCTGCCTATGTATATAGTAAGCGCATGCCTTGCGGGATTTAAAACCAGATATGACGGCACGGACTGCCTGGATGAGCGGGTCCGCAATCTTGTGCTTGCCGGCAAGGCAATCCCGGTATGCCCGGAGCAGCTTGGCGGGCTTTCAATACCCCGTGAGCCGGTAGAGTTTGCCTTTGGTGACGGAAAGGACGCCCTTGCGGGCAAGCCCGGTGTTATCCGCTTAAGAAATATCCCGGAAGCCGGCAGCCAGCCCTATGCACAGGCCCTTTTAAAAGGCGCGCAGGAAGTCTTAAGAATAGCCCGCCTGTATGGGGCCGCTGAGGCCATATTGAAAGACGGCAGCCCATCCTGCGGCACGGGTTATGTACATTCAGGAGGGCGGAAGATAAGCGGTACCGGTGTTACGGCCGAATTGTTGCTGCGTGAGGGTATCATCCCGCTGCCACTGGAACCCCAGCCGCACCCGGAAAACAAAAACACTTGATCCCGTACAAGGCAGACAACCCCAGAGTCACCACGCCTTTTGTCACCTGGCTGCTGATAGCGGCAAACGTAATTGTTTTTATAATCGAGCTGAACGCATCCAAAGGAATCCAGTGGATAGCAAACAATTACGGCGCGATCCCTTATAACCTTGTCACCCTCTCCTCAGCCCAGCCTGTAGGCCCCATTACCTCCATATTCACCTCCATGTTCATCCATGGCGGCTTCCTCCATATCGCGGGCAACATGCTTTATCTGTGGATATTCGGCACAAACATAGAAGACAGGATGGGACATTTAAGGTTCCTTGTGTTTTATTTAATAGCCGGGGTAATTGCGGCTTACGCCAACGCCATAGCGGTTCCGGATTCCGGGCTGCCGATGGTGGGGGCCAGCGGCGCGATATCGGGTGTGCTGGGGGCTTACCTGCTGCTCTTTCCTCGCGCCCAGGTTTATACAATATTGTTTTTGGGGTTTTTTGTTCAGGTAATAAGGCTGCCTGCTTTAATTGTTATAGGTTTTTGGGCTATTATACAATTTGCAAGCGGAATCTTTAGCCGGCTTGGCCCTGGTGGAGGGATAGCATACTTTGCCCATATCGGGGGCTTTTTGTTCGGCTTGTTTACCGTAAAGCTCTGGATTCCGGCAGGGAGGAGAAGGTCTTGGTAGTAGGCTGCCCCAAGTGCAAGGTCCGGCTTAACATACCTGATGAGAAAATTGCCCCTCAGGGCACCAAGTTCAAGTGCCCAAAGTGCGGCGTGCTGCTGCTGGTAAGGAAACCGGCCCAGACGGGGCAGGCCCCAGCCCCAAAGCCGCAGGCGCCGGTGCGCCCGTCTCCAACCCCGGCCGCTCTGAATAGAAAAAAGATACTGGTGGCCCATGCGGACCCTGCAATAGCGGGCAGAATACAATCCGTTATCGAAAGTGAAGGATACCTGGCCATTACTGCCCTTGATGGTGTGGACGCCCTTGTTAAGGCCATGAAAGAGCTTCCGTTTATCATTATGGCCGATGTGGCCCTGCCAAGAATATACGGGTTTGAGCTTATTAAGCGGGTGCAGGAGAGGCCGGAACTCAGGGGGGTCAAGGCCGTCCTTTTAAGCTCTGTTTACGACGAGAGGCGTTACAGGCGGGAGCCCGCTTCGTTGCATGGCGCTGATGATTACCTAGATGAGCATGAGATAGAAAGTCTGCTTCCGGGCAAGCTGAAGGTTTTAAGCGGTAATGGCAGCCAGCCAGCCGGGCCATCTGAAACAGAAAAACCCCAGGAGCCTGTGCGGACTGAACCTGCGCGCCCCCAGCCCGAACCTGAGCAAGCCGCGCCCGAACCCGCAAAACCGGAGCACAGAAAGCCTGCATGTGGCGATGCCGCCAGAACAGATGCGGGTTTGCAAGCTGCAAACCCCGCTTTGGAGGCGGCTGGTACTACCCAACCAGCTGCGGCGCAGCCGTCTGCACAGCCTGAAAAAACCGGCGGCATCGTAGAAGACCAGTTCTTGGCCAGGGCCAAGAGGCTTGCCCGCACTATCATGGCCGATATAAACCTATACAGCCCGGATAAGGTGGATTCCTCAATTCGCAACAATAATTTTGCCGTAATATTCGCCTCGGAACTGAGGGAAGGCAAAAAGCTCTATGAAAACCGCATCCCGCAGGAAATCAGAAACCGGGGCGATTTCTTCCAGGAAGCCATGGACAATTTCATCGAGAGCAGGAAAAAAGCTCTCGGTCTCGCCTAGAACTTATCTCAAATTTTCCTTGTCTTCCAGGCTTCTTCCCTTCTTCGCAGCGACGTATATTTTGAGAATAAGTTCTGATTTTTTTATAAATAATGTAAAAATGGGAAATTGTAAGAAAAACGGGCAAATATGGCTAAAATGCCCGTATTTTACCTAAATTTAACTATAAATTGGCTTGCCCAGCGCCTCATCTTATCGGATAATTATGACTGTCTTTGGCACTCATCTAAATAGAGTGCTAACAACCAGGCAACTTAATTGAAAGGAGAGGAGATTTATGAAATTTAAGCCGTTGAAAGACAGAGTTTTTGTCAGCTATGCCGAAGAAGAAGAGCGGACAAAGGGCGGCCTTTACGTGCCCGACACAGCCAAGGAAAAGCCCCAGAAGGGCAAGGTGGAGGCCGTGGGCTCCGAGGTGAAGGAAGTAAAGGTTGGGGATGCGGTGCTTTTTGATAAATATTCAGGCTCCAAGGTGAAAATAGATGAAAAAGAGCACCTCATAATCAAGGAAGAAGACATACTCGGCATTATCGGGTAATAAATATAAGGAGGAATTTAAATACATGGCAAAACAGCTTCTTTTTGACGAACCGGCCAGGCAGGCGCTGCTCAGGGGCGTAACGGTGCTGGCTGATGCGGTTAAATCCACACTTGGCCCCAAGGGCAGAAACGCTATCCTGGACAAGAAATTCGGCGCGCCCACGATAACCAAGGACGGCGTTAGCGTTGCAAAAGAGATAGAGCTTAAGGACCCGTGGGAGAACATGGGCGCGCAGCTTGTAAAGGAAGTTGCCTCCAAGACCTCCGATGCGGCCGGTGACGGCACCACCACGGCCACCGTTCTGGCCTATGCCATACTGCGCGAAGGCATTAAAAACGTTGTGGCCGGCGCAAACCCGATGGACATAAAGAGGGGCATCGACAAAGCGGTTGAAAGCGTTGTGGAAGAACTCAAAAAAATGTCCCGCCCAGTTGTGGACAAGAAAGAGATTGCCCAGGTGGGCACCATATCGGCCAATAACGACGCCTCCGTTGGCGAGCTTATCGCCGAGGCCATGGACAAAGTTGGCAAGGACGGCGTTATCACGGTTGAAGAGGCCAAGAGCATGGCTACCACTCTGGACGTGGTTGAGGGCATGCAGTTTGACCGCGGCTATATCTCCCCGTACTTCATAACAGACCCCGACAGGATGGAAGCCAACCTGGAGGACGTTTACATACTGATACATGACAAAAAGATCTCCAACATGAAAGACATGCTGCCTATACTTGAGCAGATTGCAAAGATGGGCAAGCCGCTGCTGATTGTGGCCGAGGACGTGGAAGGCGAGGCCCTTGCCACCCTGGTAATCAACAAGCTGCGCGGCACTCTGCATGTTGCCGCCGTCAAGGCCCCCGGCTTTGGCGACAGGCGCAAGGCCATGCTGGAAGACATAGCAGTGCTTACCGGCGGGCAGGTGATAGCCGAGGAAGTTGGGCTTAAGCTTGAAGGCGTGAAGCTGACCGATCTCGGCCGCGCCCGCAAGGTCACCATAGACAAGGAAAACACCACGATAATCGAAGGCGCTGGCGACCCCGGCAATATCCAGGGCAGGGTAAAGCAGATAAAGAGCCAGGTAGAGGAGACCACCTCTGACTACGACAGGGAAAAACTTCAGGAGAGGCTTGCCAAGCTGGTTGGCGGCGTGGCCGTCATCAATGTTGGCGCGGCAACCGAGACCGAGATGAAGGAGAAAAAAGCCCGCGTGGAAGACGCACTGCACGCAACCAGGGCAGCCGTTGAGGAAGGCATAGTCCCCGGCGGCGGCGTGGCCCTGCTGCGGTGCCTGCCCCCGCTGGACAAGCTGAAGCTGCCCCAGCACGACCAGCAGATCGGCGTGAACATAGTGAAAAAGTCCGTCGAGGAGCCGATAAAGCAGATTGTGGCCAATGCCGGGCTGGAAGGCGCGGTAATAGTGGAGAAGGTAAAGGCCTCCAAGGACGCCAATTACGGCTTTGACGCCTCCAGCGAGAAGTACGGCGACATGCTGAAGGAAGGCATCATAGACCCCACAAAGGTCACAAGGTTTGCCCTCCAGAACGCGGCCTCCGTGGCTTCGCTTCTGCTGACCACGGCTGTTATGGTTACGGAGCTTCCGGAAGAGGAGAAAAAGATGCCCGGCGGAATGCCCCCCGGCGGTGGCATGGAAGGGATGTACTAGAAACAAACCGCATCAGCGGTAGTATAACGTCAAAGGGGGGGCAAAAGCCCCCCTTTGACGTTATCTGTTTCCCTGGCCTGTGTGGCTTATCTGCCTCCCGTGATAAACAAAAGCTTCTGGTTCGTCTGGTCTATTTTAATATTCAGGTTGGCAAGGTCTCCCGCCGGCGGGATGGCGCCCTTTTGCATGATGCCTGCCAATTCACCGAGTTCCTGGGATATCTCGGTCATTATTCCGGAGAGCTGCATGGAATCCGTAGGGATTTGAGGATTTGAAACCAGGTCCGATATCTTCTGTTGCAGCATTATCAGTTTGCCAAGCGTGTCCTGAAAATTCGGCATTCCTGGCTGCGACGGCAACATCTGCCCGGGCATGATTGGCATGGACGGCGGGCCGGCGGCTGCCGCCATTGCGGATGAAAAGAACAAGACAAGCGCTGCCATTAAAAAAATATGTGCGTATTTCTTCATCTTAACAGACCTCCATTATGCGTAATGTAGGAATAGCCTATCACCGGGGCTGAAAGTAAGCAAGGCAACGGGACCCGTTTTAAAACCGGCCCTGTTAAATCCGGATTTTGCGCGGTCAGTTTGTATGCCGTCCCATAACGTTAAGACTTTTATGATGTCCGCACGGGCTGAACTGTCATGGTCATGCTTTTTTTGCCGCCTGGGCTGCTGATCTCCGGCGGTTCCTTGGATGGGCGCCGGTTGAAAATAAGTTTTCTGTACCCGCGTGGAAGTTCAAAAAGCGCGTTTGGCTGTTCGCCGGGTTTTATGTTTTTATACTCCACGCTCCAGTCCCCTTTTTCACTTACGGTCTTTATGGGTGCGCCAAATTGGTCGTCCACCCAGCAATAGACCACCTGCTGCCTGTTCTTTACATGGAATGTTATTTTGTATTTTTTCGCCTGCCTGCCGTCCACGTTCTCTTCTCCAAGGAAAACTCTCGCCGTTTCGCCGGGGAATTTTTCTATTGAGGGAGACATTTCCGGCGTAATCGGGTGTTCCAGGTAAACCTTGAAGGAGGGCAGCAATATCCACGCAAGCTTTTCCCGCGTTCTTGTTATGGTTACAATGCCGTCGCTTTCAATTCTTGAGTTCTCCCCGCTTATGTAAACCTTACCAAGGATTTCCCTGCCGCCAGTCACATTGGCTATCATGTCGGCGGAAAAGCCGTTTCCGGCCTGCTTGCCGGGGCTGGCTGCAAAAAAAAACATCTGCATAATCAGCACGGCGGAAAGGAAAAAAACAGGCTTGGCGGGGTTGGATGGTCTGCTCATACTGGGTCCCCTTCTTGTTTCCAGTATATCGCCTTTTCCTTGAACCAACAATACCAGCCTGCAACCCAAAAAAGAAAAAATTAAAAGAAAAAGGCGCAAGGGAAAATTTCCCTTGCGCCTTATCCTGCCTGGTTTTCCTTCAGGGCTTTTTCATTTTGGCTGCGGGCCTTTTACCACCTGCACCATATCATCCGGGTGTATCCAGATTGCAAAGGCTTTTCTGATTGCTGGGCCCTTCAGTTTCAGATATTTTTTTGCGGCGCGCACGGGCTCGTCAACAGGCAGACCGTTTGTAAGCCGGTCCAGTATGCCTGCTGCAATCCGGTCCACGCTGGACTCCGCCAGTGTAATCCTCCTGAGCAGTATTGCCTTTGCCTGCCTGAGCTCGGCAGGCGGCACGTCCTTTCTGCCCATCTGCCGCAAATCCCGCCTGACGATGGCCGCTGCCCTGCCCACCTTGTCCGGATCGCAGGCGAAATAGACAAAATAGACGGACCTGTTTTTCCCGGCTTCCAGTTGCGAGCCCACATAATAAACAAGCCCGGTGTTTTCCCTTAAATCCTTATAAAGCCTGGTTGCATAGAACGAGCCTCCAAGCACGCTATTGCCAAGCTCCAGGGGGTAGTAATCCGGGGACTTGCGTGTAAGCCGCATGGCAAGCGCCATGGTGACGTTGTCCTGAACGCGGCTGGCGTCGGGAACAGCCAGGAATGCCGGTTTATTGTTGGGGACCGCGGGCAGGTCCGTGTCCGGCTTCCTGCCTGATGCCTGCCAGTTCCCAAAATACTTGCTTATTACTTTCTTGGCATCTTCCGGCGTTATCTTGCCTATTACAACAATGGTGGCCATGTCCGGCCTGAACACGCTTGAATAATATTTTTTTACTTCGTTAATTGTCAGTGCGGATATCGCCTTGGGTGTGTCCTGCCGCAGGCTGGGGTCCGTTTTTGGGAAAAGACCGGCCTTCAGGGCCTGCCCGGCAAGGTGGTCCGGGCTCTGCAGTTCGCCAGCGGCGGAGGCGGCCGCCTGCCTGCGCACAATCTCAAACGCGCTTTCCGGCAATGCCGGGTTAAGCTCATTGTCTGCAAGCAATTGCACGCCGCGGTCAAATTTGCCGGGGACCGTCTTTAAGCCAAAATCCGTCCCGGCGGACTCTTCGGCGCCTATATCATCCAGCGCCTTCTGGAAGGCCACCCTGGACAAATTTTTGGTGCCGTATGAAAACAGTTGCGAAAGGACGCGGGCCACCCCCTTCTGGCCTTTCGGCGATTGCATGTCGGAATTGCTCTTTATCCGCCCGTAAACGCTTACGGTGTTGCTGATGGCCTCCGGCTGCACCACAAGGCGAATCCCGTTTGGCAATACGCTTACAACCGGATTAAGCGCGGAATGCGGGATAACCAGGCGGCCGATGGCCTTTTTTGCCCATCCGGGCAGCTTCACCTTGGCAGGCTTGCCGGGCGCAAAGGACTCCTTTCCGCCAAACCCATGCGACGCCACAGGCTTTCCTGAAACTTCGGGTGTAAGCACGGCCTGAACCGAGTGGGCCAGGTCCAGGTACTTGGCGGCCACGCGGTTTACGTCCGCCACGGTGACCTTCCGGATAGCGTTTATATCGTCGTCGGGGGAGTGCCGCCCCTCCACCGCCACCGCCTGCGACCAGCTCATGGCAAGCCCGTTTACGGAGTTCTTATCGAACTCCGCATCGGTAATTTCATGGAGTTTGGCCGCCTCCACCAGGTCCGCAGGGACGCCGTTTTTTATCGCCCCGGCAAGGGCGCTCTTCATTTCGGCCATAAGTTTGGCGCTGTCGGCCCCGGCGGGAAAGCCCGCAACTACATACCCCAGGCCGGCCTTTGAAAGCGGGTCCACCGCAAAATATGTAAACAGCGCCTTGCCGTGAGCCACCAGCCTGTAAAGGTCCCACCGCTGGCTGCTGAGCGCATCAGACAGGATAACGGAGGCCGCAAAGTCCGGGCTGTCGTAACCAGGCATCCTGAACGCAATCGACACCTGTCCGTAGGGCCGGTCCGTCTTTAAATTAAGAGAAGTTGGCTTGACCGGTTTCAGGGCTATATTTATATTTCTCTCCGGGAGTTTCCTGGCCGGTATGCCGCCAAAAAGTTTTTTTACTTCTTTAAGAGTGCTTTTAACATTTATATCGCCACAGATTACCAGCACGGCGTTATTTGGCGCATACCACTTGTCATGAAACTTCTTGAGCATTGCTCCGGTGGTCTTGTTAAAAGAAGGGCGGGTGCCCAGCGCATCGCGCTCATATGAAGTACCCGCAAAAAGTATCTTCAGCAGATCTTTGTAATATACGTATTCCGGGTTGGAGAGGTCCGACGCAACTTCCTGTTCTATCGCGCCCCTTTCCTTGTCCCAAAGCTTGTCGCTGTCCAGCACGCCCCTCATCCGGATGGATTCTATATGCAGCGCCAGGTCCAGGTCGTCAGCGGGCACGGTGAAGAAATACTGGGTGACGTTCTGCTGGGTGTCCGCATCGAAGTCGCCGCCCATCTCCGCGGAAATGCGCGCAAGCTGGTCCGCTGAAAGCCCTGGGCTGCCGCGGAACATCATATGCTCCTGCGCGTGCGCCATGCCGGGGAATCCGGGCGGGGTCTCGTCGGCCCCCACAAGGTAATTGACAACAGTTGAAACCACGGGCACAAGCGGGTTGCGCACGATTATCACCCTAAGGCCGTTATGCAGCCTGGCCCGGAGCACCTCCTGCGCGCCTGCGGGCCTGGCCGGCGCAAATGCGGCCACAAGTACCAGAGCCAATAATAGCAAAGCCGTTTTTTGAAGCCTGTTATTCATTAAAAAATCCTTTCAAGTGCGGCGGGGTTATCATCATGGCATCCTCAAACACAAATTTAAATCTATCTCAATTGCGCCCTCCAGCGCAAGGGCCTTTGCAAAGGATGAATAAAAATACGCCTTCACGTTAATATATGAGGAAATTTTTTAAACGAGAGGCCAGCAGAATGAAACTGAAAATAGGCGTTATGGGCGCGGCAATAAATCATTTCAGCGACAAGCAGTTAAAAACGGCTTACGACCTTGGCCGCGCAATAGCCGGGCACGATTGCATCACCGTGACCGGCGCCTGTCCCGGCCTGCCCTTCGAGGCGGCAAAAGGGGCCAGCGAGGCGGGCGGCCTGGTGGTTGGCATATCGCCGGGGCTCAGCAAATGGGAGCACATCAACAAATACCGCTCCCCCGTGGATTTTCACGACTTGCTAATATTCACCGGAAGCGGACTGATGGGGCGTGAAGTAGTAAATATAAGGAGCTCCGATATTGTTGTAATAATCGGGGGCAGGTCCGGAACGCTGGGCGAATTTTCCATAGCCTATGATGAAGGCAAGCTGATAGGCGTTGTAATGGGCACCGGCGGCATAACCTCCGAGATAAGAAACATCATCAAGGTGATTAAAAAAGAGACTGGGGCGCGCGTGCTTTACGACAAAAACCCGGCCGTCCTCGTAAAAAAACTGATCGCGTATTACAGGAAAGAGCATTATAAATACCCCAACGCATATCATTCTTTTGTGGAGAGGCAGGCCCAGAAATTCCCCGCCCCAAAGGTGACTGGCGACGTGAAAATAGCAGGCAACGGAAATGGCGCAAAAAAATCTTCTGTAAAAAAGAAAACAGGGCGGCGCGCCAGGCCTCGGGAGTAAATATAGGCTCTTCAGGCTTCCCTGCGGGTAAAAAGGGCCCTTTATTAGCCGTTTGGGTTTGCCTTTGAAGTACCTGGCAATGCGGGAGCGGTTAGTGAGCGCAGTGGGCCGCGCGTGCGTGCGTCTGCAAGTGCCTTACCAGAAACAGCTCCGGCGCGGGTAATGCCGCAAGGCTTGTATAACGTGAGACGCGGCCCAAACGGAGACGAACACCGCCCCGCGAAAAAAATAAAACCCGGCTATTAAGATTCAGGCATATCGGCGAACGCCGCAAATAAACAGCCAGGGCCGCTTCACCCCTACACACAGGAAACCCGGTAAAGCCTAAATATAAAACCGCGCTTACAAACAAGGCGGCCCTCTTGAAAGGGCCGCCGGAATCCCCATCCGCAAGAGCGCCACTTTTTGAAGCAACCACACCAGAAGCAAGCATGAACGCATTAAAACCACATGCAGCAAAAAACCCTTCCAGGGCCGCCCCGATAGAGATAGAATGTAAAAAAACGAGGAGGATTTCGTCATGCCCGTTGCAACAGCGGTTATGAAAGCGGTCCGGCTGCATGATTATGGAGGGCCGGAAGTACTTAGATACGAAGACGTTCCGGTGCCGTCTATTAAGGATGACGAGGTGCTGGTAAGGGTATACGCGGCTGCGGTAAACCCTGTGGACTGGAAGGTGCGCAAAGGACTTGCCAAAAACTGGCTGCACCACCAGCTTCCGCTTATACCGGGATGGGACGTTGCCGGAATAATTGAAAAAAAAGGCGCAAACGCAATGGGGTTGCAGGCCGGGGACCAGGTGTTTGGTTTATTGGACTTAAGACAGTCCGGGGCGTACGCCCAGTTCGTAGCGGCAAAGGCCTCCTACTTCGCAAAAAAACCTGCCACCCTGGATTTTATTAATGCAGCGGCCGTTCCACTTGCCACGTTGACTGCATGGCAGGCCCTCTTCGATACAGCCGGGCTTATCAAGGGGCAGACCGTCCTGATACATGCCGCCGCTGGCGGCGTGGGCCACATGGCGGTGCAGCTGGCCAAATGGAAGGGAGCAAAAGTGATCGGCACGGCCTCGGCCGGAAATTTGGAGTTCCTGCACGGCCTTGGTGCCGATGAGGCCATCGATTATAATGCCAGGCGCTTCGATGAAATCGTAAAAGATGCCGACGTAGTGCTTGACACATTGGGCGGCGATGTTCAGGAGCGCTCCTGGAAGGTTCTGAAGAAAGACGGCATCCTGGTGTCGATAGTTGGCGCGCCGTCAAAAGAGCAGGCGGCCCAGCATGATGTGAGGGCAACTTCGATACTGGTGCACCCGGATTCCGAACAGCTTACCCGCCTGGCAAGCATGATAGACGACGGCCGGATTAAACCGCATCTGGACGCCGTTATGCCCCTCTCAGAAGCTGGCAGGGCCCATGAGTTGAGCCAGGCCGGCCATGTGCGTGGGAAAATAGTGCTGGTGGTCCCGTAGCGCGGCGGCCTTATGGCGCTGCCGCGCCGGTCTCAATAGCTGCCTTGCGGAACGGGAATGGGAAAGGATATTCAGGCCTCCACAATCCCGTTTCCCTTCAGATAATATTTCGCGTCTATAATATCGCCGGGCTGGCCGTAGGTGGTATAAAATGGCGGGCGCAGGTCATATCCGGCCAGCGTGCCTCTTCTGTCCTTGATCGTCCTCATCTGAAGCCGTTCCGGATGTTTTTTATAACCCAGGTAATCATAAGCCAGCAAAAGGGCCTCCGCGGGTTTCAGGTGCTCTTTTTTTGTGTAGCCCACGTCTTTGGACGAGGGCACTATTTTATACGGGCCGTTTTCGGGATACAGTATAACGATGGATTCCGGCCCAGGCGGGTGCGCCCCGCCACAGAAAAGATCCGTGTATAGGGTATCGCCTTCTATCGGTTTCGCGTAGTCTGTATGGCGCGTTTCAAGCTGGTTTGCCGCGCAGGACAAAAGCAGAAAAAACATGAGTGCAATGCCGCAAATCTTCTTCATGCCCACATTTTACCGCGGTTTTTCGCCAATGCGCAGCCCGTTGCCGGCGAAAAAAAGGGGGACGCATGGCGCGCCCCCCCGATTGTGGTTTCCGCAATGCGGAGGCTACTGCGTCAGATAGGCCTCACCTATTCTGCCTATTGTGCCGCTGCCGTCAGCCTCGAAGAAAAGGGCCAGCCGCCCGCCAACGGGCCAGAAGATATCTACCGTGCCATTGCCGCTTGCAAAGGAAAGATGGTAAATACCGTTTGTGTTGATGGCCGTTAATGCCGCCGTGCCGGTGCTGCCGGATGAAGATGTAAAGGCAATCGACCCGCCGCCCCCGGAAATGGTGATGCTGCCCCAGGCGGAATCGTAAACGCCATCCATCGTATAAAGGCTTCTGGCCAGAAAGTTGAGCGTGCCTGAAAAACCCGGCGCCGTGCTTCCCGAGGGCACGGCTATCCCGACGAAAGACGATGGGTAATTCCCTATGCCGCTCATGGCCCCGCCGTTAACCATGGATGCGTTCACCGGGCGCTCCTCGGCCCCGGCAAACGCCCCGCTGCCAAAGAAATGCAACAGCCTTATATGCTCATCAGGCTCGGCGCCGTCCCATATGTTGTCGTCATCCTTCTTCATGCCAAGCACGTCCCCGGCAAATACGCCAAGCTCATTGCCGCCGCCAACGCCAAAGCCGGTAGCGCTTGTGCAATATCCTGTGCCGGTGCATCCGCTGAAATCAGCCACGCCAACGGAATTGTTCATGGCCATTTCGTTTAATACCGCGTCCCTGGCCTGGCCAAGCCTGCCGGGATCAATCGACGCAACATAGATGTTATAGCTGCTGGCAGCCAGAGAGCCTACGCTTCCTGGCAGGGTGCCTGAGAAGTCGCCTATTTCGTCCGCCTCGTTGCTGTTTGTGGGGTCTGCGGAAAGCCAGATGCCGCTCCTGCTGCCTACGGGCTGCACTATGAATACGTTATCTCCGCCTGCGGTGGTATATTCCATCACTGCCAGGGCTGTAGGCAAGCCGTTGCTGGAAACCATGTTGCCAAACGCGCCTGTAAGCGTGTTGGCGCCCGGATTTATGCCGGAGCCGTCATCCGAGTTTACCGCAAACATGGCAGGCGTAAACGAGCCGCCGGCCGTGTGGGGCAGTGGCTGCTTCGGCTCCGCGCCCCAGATAAGGTTATGGCCGCCAAAGAGGCCCCTGGCTATAAAATTGAACGGCCCGGCATAGGCCGCGCCTACTGCGTTTGCAAACATTGTGGCGTTTACGCCCTGCGGGACAGCCGAAGCGGCGAAAACGCCCGGACGCAAAGGCGTGGTGGAATTAGGGTCGATATCTAAAAACGTGCCGGTGATTCCGCCAAGCCGGCCTATGGTCCCGGCCACATGGATATTCTCGCCTGTGCTGCTGTTTATTATAAGAACCACCGCGTTGCCGCTCACCCTTCCCGAAACAGTTTCTGTACCGCCGCTTCCATTGGGTGTTGTGCCTGTTACCACCCCGCCGGAAACAGTTAAAGCCATCACTGCTGTATTGTTATTAAGAATGTCCGCGATGCCGCTGAAGCTGTGATTGGGATTTGCTATTTCATGCCCGTCGAAATGGATGGCTGTAAGGTAGTATTTACCGTCCGGGAGCGTAGCCGCCATCGAGCCGGAGGCAGCCACCGTGTTTACGGCCGCGGCTGTGGCCGGGTTTGAAACGCCGCCGTATATCTCGCTGTTGGTAACGCCAAGCTGGCCTGAAATGGTTGTTATCGCGTTATTGAGCCCAACGGAAAGGCTTAACTGGTAAACAGAGTCTGTAAGCGGGGTTATATTAATGCCGGCGCCATTGGTAACACCTGCAAACACCATCGTGGGCGCGGGCAAACCGGTGCTCAGGTCTATGCCGCCTGTGGCCCTCAGGTACAAGATTGACGGCACCGGGGTCACAGCCAGGTTAAATGAAAAATTGCCACTTGCATCTGTAGAGCCGGAACCTATCTGGTTTGTAAGTCCAATATCGTTGTATGCCGTAACAGTGGCGTTGGCCACAGCTCCGTCGGCAACCAAACCGCTTACCGATGCGCCGCCCGCCGCCGGCGATGCCGTTCCGCTGCCGCCGCCGCAGCCTGCAAAACTGAAAATAACCAGTGCGGCCAACAGCCCGAAAAATGAGACTACCGTCCACTTCAATGCCTTCATGCGCTTACCCTCCCTGTGAATTTTCTGTGTTTTCCCGCGGCCCGCCCATTGCACGCTTAGGTTGTAAACAATATATCTCCGCGATTGCATGAAGTCAAGAGCTATATCTTCAGAAGGCCAGATGCTCCGTGGTTTGCTTCCGCCGTTTCTTGACACCCATATGCCCGGTGATAGAATCATACAAACCCTAAAAAAGGAATCCGTAAAAACCGGAGGATTACATGAAAATAGCAATCGGCGCGGACCACGGCGGGTTTGCCCTCAAGGAAGTCCTGAAGAATTTCCTGGGGAAAAAAGGGCACAAGGTGACGGACGTAGGCGCGCACAGGCTGGAGCCCGGCGATGATTATCCGGAATTCTCGGCCCTTGTGGCCCGGCAGATACTGGAGAAAAGGGCGGAGCGTGGAATACTGGTATGCGGAAGCGGCGTGGGCGCGTCGGTTGCGGCCAACAAGTTCCCAGGCGTGCGCGCGGCCCTTTGCCATGATATATTTTCCGCCCATCAGGGGGTCGAAGACGATAATATAAACGTGTTATGCTTGGGCCAGAGGGTTGTTGGGGAAGAGCTTGCAAAGGAGCTGGCCATAAGGTTTGTGGAAGCTAAATTTTCCGGAGCTGAAAGGCATTTAAGGAGGCTGGACGAGATTGAAAAAATCGAGGCCAGGTATATGGAAACGGAGGGCGCTGAAAAAAAACAATGTTGATTCGGGAGATAGTCGAGAGCAAGCACCTGCTTAGCTGCGATATGGAAACACCAGGAAAGGCCGGCAGGGTGGGGCCTTTCACCATGATAATCTTTGGCGGGGCGGGCAATCTGGCGCAGATAAAACTGATGCCCTCGCTGCTTCAGATATTTGCGGGCGGCGAAATGCCTGCGGATTTTTCCATACTTGCCGCGGGCATGCCTGAGTACAGCGATACCGGATACAGGGAGTTCATGGGCAAGGCCGTCCGCAAGTTCGATGAGCGCTTTAATAAAGCCAAATGGCAGGATTTCGAAAAGCACCTTTTTTACCATGCGGCCGGCTTTGAGGACGATGCCGGGTATGAAACGCTGAAACAGCGGCTCCGGGATTCAGGCCATAAGGGCGCGGCGGGCAAGAAGAAAAGCGTCATTTTTTATATGGCCGTGCCCCCAAGTGTAATGCCGCTGATAGTGGAAAAATTAAAGGCCCACAATCTGGCCAGAGGGGAATTTTCAACCAGGGTGGTTGTGGAAAAGCCCTTCGGGCGGGACCTGGAATCGGCGCATGAACTGAACACGGTGCTTACGTCCGCATTCGATGAGAGCCAGATATACAGGATAGACCATTACCTTAGCAAGGAACCCGTTCAGAATATCATGTTCTTCAGGTTCGTAAACGTGATATTCGAGCAGATATGGAACGGCAATTTCGTGGACAACGTGCAGATAACCGCGGCCGAGGAGATAGGGATAGAACGCAGGGGGCCGTTTTACGAGGAGACGGGCGTTGTAAGGGACATGGTGCAGAACCACGTGCTTCAGCTTCTGGCGCTGATTGCGATGGAACCGCCGGTGAGTTTCAGGGCGGATTTTGTAAGGGACGAGAAGACAAAGGTGTTCCGCGCAATCCACCCGTGCGGGAAAAGTTATATCCGGAAATGTGCTGTCCGCGGACAGTACGCCCCCGGCAAGGTAAAAGGCGCCGCCGTCCCGGGGTACAGGCACGAAACGGGAGTTGCGCGGGACTCCGTTACGCCCACATTCTTTGCGGCCAAATTCTACGTGGACAACCTGCGGTGGGCCGGCGTGCCTTTTTATGTGCGCACCGGCAAGCGGCTGAGGAAAAGGGTGACCGAGATATGCATACAGTTCAAACAGCGCCCCCTAAGGCTTTTCGGCAAGAAGTGCGACACCATGGAGCCAAACATACTCACCTTTTCCATCCAGCCCGATGAGCGCATATCGATGCGGTTTGGCGTAAAATATCCATACTCGGAAAACCAGATATATTACACAAACATGGTCTTCAGCTATCCACAGGTCTTCAAGACCAGCTTCCAGCCCCCTTATGAGAGGCTGCTGCTGGATGTTATAAGGGGGGACCAGAGCCTCTTTGTGCGGCAGGATTCGGTAGAGGCGATGTGGGATGTTGTGGACCCGATTATCAAGACGTGGGAAGAAACCCCTCCCGATGATTTCCCAAATTACAAGGCGGGCTCCTGGGGCCCCCAGGCAGCAATGGAACTTCTGGCAAGGGACAACAGAAAATGGATAACAAACGGGGGAACGGCCATAGTCTGAACATAAACGGGAAGTCCGTGATGGTCTTTGCCAGCTACGGCAAAATGGTGCGCGATCTTGCGGCCAGATGGCTGCGCCTGGCAAAAGAGCGCATCAGGGAGAAAGGCTCGTTCACGGCGGCGCTCTCCGGGGGAGAAACGCCCGCGGGATTTTACAGGGAGCTTGCGATGGCCGGGAAGGGCAATCCCGTGTGGGGGCAAACGCATATCTTCCAGGTGGACGAAAGGCATGTCCCGGCGGACAACCCGGAAAGCAACATGGGCATGATCAGGCGCCTGCTGCTTGACCATGTGCCTGCCCTCTCCGGAAATATCCATGCGGTAAACACCTCCCTGTCTCTTGAGGAAAGCGCCCTGGATTACGAACGGCAGATCAGGAATGTGATGGAAGAAGGCGGCTTTGACCTTGTGCTTTTGGGCATGGGCCAGGACGGCCATACCGCTTCCATTTTCCCGGGAAAAGACAACCCGGTTTTCAAAGAAGCCGGCATGCTTGTGGCCCCGGTTTCCAGCAAGCAGAAAAATGACCGGGTAACGCTTACCCTTGCGGCAATAAACAGGGCGCGGCAAGTAATATTCCTGGTAAGCGGCGGCAAAAAAGCGGAGGTCCTTTATGAAGTGCTGTCGGCGCCGCCGGAGGCTGCGCTGCCGGCCTCGCTTGTAAAACCGGAAACAGGCGAACTTGTCTTCTATGCGGATAAGGACGCGGCTTCTGTTATTGAGGCAAAGGTTTCAATATTACCGCGGTAAGGAGGGTCTATCAAATGCAATTAGGCATAATCGGACTTGGGAAAATGGGGGGCAATATGGCAAGGAGGATACTGCGCGGCGGGCTTGGCGTGTCCGTATTCGACAGGAACGCCCCCAAGATAAAGACACTGGCTGAAGCGGGCGCCAAAGGCGCGGCAAGCCTGGAGGAACTTGTAAAAGGGCTTGCAGCCCCAAGGGCTGTGTGGATAATGCTGCCTGCCGGTAAACCCGTGGATGATACTGTCGCCAAACTCAAGGGCCTGCTTGAAAAGGGCGATATCATTGTAGACGGCGGCAACAGCCACTATACAGACGACGTTAGGCGGGCGCGCGACCTTGCCGGCACCGGAATTTACTATGTGGATGCCGGCGTTAGCGGCGGCATCTGGGGGCTGGAAGAAGGCTATTGCATGATGCTTGGCGGGCCCAGGGAGGCCTTTGACATGCTTTCGCCATATCTTAAGGCCCTTGCCCCGGCAGCCGGTTATCTGCATTGCGGGCCTTCCGGCGCGGGGCATTTTGTAAAGATGGTGCATAACGGGATCGAGTACGGCATGATGTCCGCATACGCGGAGGGATTCTCGCTTCTGGAGGCCTCGGAATATTCGAAGGATTTCGATTTCGCGGGCATCGCAAAGCTCTGGAATACCGGAAGCGTTGTGCGCTCCTGGCTCCTGGAGCTTGCGCAGCGGGCTTTTGAGGAAGACGGAAGGCTTGCCGGCGTTGAAGGATATGTTGAAGATTCAGGCGAAGGGCGATGGACGCTCCAGTACGCGGTTGAAAGCGGCACGCCCACGCCTGTAATAGCCGCGTCGCTTTTCAGCCGGTTTACATCCAGGGGGAAAAGCGATTTTGCCTTCAGGCTGGAGGCCGCGCTCAGGAAACAGTTTGGCGGCCATGCAATAAAAACCGCGGCCGGCAACGGCGGGAAAGCGGCGAAATAGGACCTTAATCTCTTCCGGTTTTGGATGTGTTGTAATTATTCTCTTCACTCCCCCATGCCTGGCTTTGATTTTACCGGGTACCGCGTGGCGGCTGAGCAAAGTGGGCGCGGCGGATCTGCCGGTGCCAAGCGGTGATGGTTTGCCGTATTAATGTAAGCCGTACACGGCACCACGGCGAACCTGGTGGATAAGACCGCGCCCTAACACAGACGAACACCGCCCGCGGGAAAAAGTAAAGCTTATGAGAAAAATCAGGATATGGGCGAATGCCGCTGCAAGATGAAAGCCGCTGGTGCCGGTTTTCGCCGCACGAAAAAACCTGCATAGATTAAAGAGGGGAATTGATACAAAAAAATCAGGCGGGGTTTTTATTTCCCCGCTTTGCTAAGCAAACTCTCTTTCTTCCTGGCTACCTTTTCAAGCACGGAGAAATACGAGTCCGAAAAGAGCTTCACCCCTTCGGACTCCAGTTCCGCTGTCACACAATCCATATCCACTCCGGCGTCCTTTAGTTCGTCCGCAATCCTCTGCGCGCCCTCCATGCCGTCAAATATGGATACTCGCACCTTGCCATGGTCCTTGAATGCCGTTATCGTGTTTTCAGGCATGGTGTTTACTGAGTCCGGCGCGACAAGCTCCTCAACGTATTTAATGTCGCTGTAATCCGGATTTTTTGTGCTGGTACTGGCCCAAAGTATCCTCTGTACCCGGCCACCCTTCTCTTC
Source organism: Nitrospirota bacterium (assembly GCA_021813405.1). Lineage (GTDB taxonomy): Bacteria > Nitrospirota > Thermodesulfovibrionia > Thermodesulfovibrionales > JdFR-88 > JAKAKS01. Next base: position 207,112 of record JAKAKS010000022.1, on the reverse strand, counting down.
TATTGAAAGGAAGCGGTCGCTTTCAAATACCTCACGGTATTTTTTATAGGCTATCTTTGCATTGGCAACAGCCGCCTTGCCGTAAAAGCCCCGGATCACTTCCTTGCCGGAAACGCCGGATTCCTGGTAAAGACGGTCCAGCATCGTGTCTGCCAGCGTGTCCACACGGCTTACAAAAAAGCTTGCCACCGATGTAATCTTATCTATCGGCAGACCTTTGGAAACCCTGTCCTCCAGTCCGCTTAAATAGGCGTCCATTACTTCCTGATATCTCTGTACCGCAAAAAGCAGGGTTATATTTATGTTCAGTCCTTCACTTACAAGCTTTCTGATGGCCGGCAATCCTTGCTTTGTGGCCGGGACTTTAACATAAACATTGCCGCCGCCCGTCAGCAAAAAAAGCCTTTTGGCCTCCGCAATGGTGGCTTCGGCATTGTAGGCCAGGTCCGGGGAGACCTCTATGCTTACGTATCCGTCAGCGCCTCCTGTTTTGTCGTATGCGCCCCGAAGGAGCTTTGCCGCGTCCGCGACATCAGCAGCCGCTATTTGTATGAACATCTCCTTGGGGTCTGTAATACCCTTTGCTATCAAACCCTGAATTATGCCGTCATACGCCCTGCCGCCCGTAATAGCCTTCTCAAAAATGGACGGGTTGGATGTTACGCCTGTAATGCCGTCCTCATCTATCAGCCTTTTAAGCTCACCGGAGTTGAGCATGTCCCTGCTGAGATAATCAAGCCAAACGCTCTGCCCCTGCCGGGTAAGTTCAACCAATGGGTTTGCCAATGTAACGCTCCTTTCCAACTTTCACGCACATACTTGCTGAATACTTAATGAGCCACTTTCCTGGCCATAACCTCTTTTGCCTTATGGAGCACGTGGTCCACGGTAAAGCCGAATTTTTCCAGGTTCACCTTTTCGGGCGCGGACGCGCCGAAGCCGTCTATGCCGACAACGGCTCCGTCAAGCCCAACGTACTTATACCAGTCCAGAGTGGCAGCCGCCTCTATCGCCACCCGCCCGGTAACTTCCGGCGGCAGCACCTTGTTTTTATACGAATCCGGCTGGCTGTCAAAATAATTCCAGCATGGCATGCTCACAACCCTTGCCTTCACACCCGCGGAGGCCAGTTTTTTGTATGCGGCCAGGGCCAGATTCACCTCCGAGCCAGTTGCTATTAAAATGACTTCCGGGATTTCCTCCGCGTCCCCGGCCAATATATACGCCCCCTTGTGCAGACCGTCAGCAGCGGCGTATCTGGAGCGGTCTATCACATCCAGCTTTTGCCTTGTAAGGACAAGGCTTACCGGCCCGCCTTCATGCAGGAGCGCGGCCTTCCATGCCTCCACAGCCTCATTGGCGTCGGCCGGGCGGATAACGGTCATATTGGGCATAGCCCTCAATGATGCCAGGTGCTCTATCGGCTGATGGGTAGGACCGTCTTCCCCAAGCATAACGGAATCGTGCGTGAATGCGTAAATCACCTTCAGCTCCATTAGGCAGGCAAGCCGGATGGAGGCCCTGGCGTAGTCCGAAAATATAAGGAACGTGCTGGCGTAGGGCACAAGCCCTTCATGCAGGGCAAGCCCGCTTGTGATCCCGCACATCGCATGCTCCCTTACCCCATATGCAATGTTGCGGCCAGCGTAGCTCCACGGCCCAACGGAGCCCTGCACTTTTTCGCCCCCCGCACGCGGCGGCTCGAACGTGCCTTTGCCGTCAAGCTGGGTGAATGTGGAAGGGTTTAAGTCGCCGGAACCCCCGATTAAAAATGGGGCATAATCGGCAATGGCGTTCATGGCCTTTCCGTTTGCCTTGCGGGTGGGCACTTTCTCGCCTGCCTTGAACGACGGCAGTTTTTGCTCCCAGTCCGCGGAAAGCATTCCGCCCATCATCTGGTCCCAAAGTTTTTTCATCTCCGGGGATGCCTTGCCATATGATTCCAGCACCTTTCCCCAGCCGTCCTGGGCGGCCTTGCCGCGCTCTGTTGCCTTTCTGAAATAATCCTGCACCTCGTCAGGAATATAAAACGGCTTGTCCACGGGCCACCCCAAATTCTTTTTGGTCTCCTTCAATTCGTCCTCACCTAAAGGCGAGCCGTGCACCTCAAATGTGTCCTGCTTGTGCGGGCTTCCAAATCCTATATGCGTGCGCACCGATATGAGTGACGGGCGGTCCTTTTCTTCTTTGGCCGCGTTTATCGCTTTTAAAATTGCTCCGGTGTCGTTGCCGTCTTCTATCGCCTGGAAATGCCAGCCGTATGCCTCAAACCTTTTTCCCACGTCTTCAGACAACGTAAGCGATGTCTCTCCGGCAAGTGTAATATGGTTATTGTCATAAAGGTAGATGAGCTTGCCCAAACGGAACTGCCCTGCAAGCGAGGCCGCTTCCGAGGCTATGCCCTCCATAATGTCGCCGTCGCTCACTATGGAAAAAGTATAATGGTCCACTATCTCATGCCCCGGCTGGTTGAACCGGGCGGCAAGATGGCGCTCCGCAATGGCCATACCCACGCCGTTTGCAAAACCCTGCCCAAGAGGCCCGGTAGTGCATTCCACGCCCGGGGTTCTGCCGTATTCGGGGTGGCCGGGGGTCTGGCTGCCCCACTGCCTGAAATTTTTTAACTGCTCCATCGGCAGATCGTAGCCTGTCAGGTGGAGCATGGAATAAAGCAGCGCCGATCCATGCCCGGCGGAAAGAAGAAACCTGTCGCGGTCGGGCCATTTAGGGTCCGCAGGATTGTATTTCATGGCCTTGGACCAAAGCACGTAAGCCATGGGTGCGGCCCCCATGGGCATGCCAGGATGGCCGGAGTTGGCCTTCTGGACCATATCAGCGGCCAGCATCCTGATGGTATTTATGCAAAGGGTCTCAAAATCCATGAGGGCCTCCCGTTATCACTCAATTTTTCTTTTAAAAGCCTTTATATAGAGCTATCATAATTCGCAGGGATGTCAACTTGTCCGCCTTTAAGGCGGTTGCTATCATGCTGGGCCGCAACATCATTATTTCAAGGGGGCCACCAGGAATATGAAAGAAGCAAACGGAGTGCAAATTTACGAAAATCTCAGGGAGATAATCGCGCCTTCACACTCCTGCCTTATAGTATGGGACGTTCAAAACGGGCTTGCAGACAGGATATTCAATAAGGAAGAATTCCTGAATAATCTAAAGGCCCTCTTAAAAGGGCTGGGAAATAAAATGCCTGTTGTATATACGCTTATTACTCCGCCTCCGGTTGCCTTCCGGTCCTCCTGGCACATCTACGCCATGATGAGGCGCTTCAATGTAAAGGAGCCGGAGCAGTTGCCCTCATTCATGGCCCCGGGTTCAAAAGAACGGGAGATAGCCGATGCCGTGCGGCCTGAGAAAGGCGCCATATTGCTGGAGAAACCCGCTGCAAGCATATTCATCGGGACAAATTTCGAGAACATGATGCGGGCAAAAGGCGTAACAACCCTGCTATTTACCGGGATAGCCACCGAGATCGGCATCGAATCTTCTGCCAGAGACGCCTCGAACAGGGGGTTTTATCCGGTGGTGATAAGAGACTGTGTTTCCTCGCCGGACAGGGAAGGCCATGAGCGCTCCTTGAAGAACATGGAAAAACTGCTTATCGTGGAAAACTCCGCCGGGATTTTAAAAAATATAGACTGATTATTTCTTCTGCCGTCAAAAAAACTCCGCGCACATGTCCCATGCGCAAGCGAAGCCAGCAGATTGTAAAACGCTGAAATTAGTAATTATTTGCATGGCTTATAAATACAGGATTATAATAAAGAGGTGAAAAAGTCCGGTTTCAGACCGGTCCTGGGGAAGATATTTTCCCCCTGGCTGGCGCTTCTTCTGGCAGGGTTTGCCCTGGGCGGGGTAGCCTCGGCCTTGTATCAGGGCGGCACTTTAAAGTCCTTGCTTGGTTCTGTCCGCATCGCCGGAGTGGACAAATTAAGCGCCGGGATGCCTTCGCCCCCGATAATACCAAACAGCGGTTTTGCCAGGGTTGTGGCTGCCGTGTCGCCGTCCGTGGTGAATATCTCCTGCCGGGGCGCCGGCGCGGATACAGGGCCGTCCTCCTCAGATTCTGATTCAGGTTCTGACAGCAGGGGCCCCGCACCCGGCGAGCAGAGCATGGCGTCCGGAGTGCTGGTCTCCCCGGACGGCCTGATAATCACAAATTATCATGTGATAGCGGATTCGGAAGATATTAAAGTATGCCTTCTGGATAAAAGGTGCTTCCCGGCAACCCTGGTGGGGGCGGACCCGAAAACCGACATGGCCGTCCTCAGGATAAAGGCCAGCGGCTTGCCGGTGATAAGATGGGGAGATTCCGACGCCATCGCTCCCGGGGAGTTTGTGCTTGCCATCGGCAACCCCTTCGGGCTTAGCCACACTGTCACCATGGGCATAATAAGCGCCGTGGGTAGGGCCAGTGTGGGCATTGCCGATTATGAGGATTTCATACAAACGGACGCAGCGATAAATCCGGGGAATTCCGGAGGGCCGCTTGTGGATGAAAACGGAGATGTAATCGGGATAAACACCGCCATATTTTCGCGCGACGGCGGAAATCAGGGAATTGGGTTTGCCGTGCCAGCCAATATGGTGCGCTCTATCATGGACCAGCTTGTAAAACAGGGAAAGGTAGTGAGGGGCTGGCTTGGCGTAAGCCTTCAGGACCTGACGCCAGATCTAAGCGAGAAATTCGAGGAGGCGGGCAAGACAAAGGGCGGTGATAAACTGTCCATGGATGGCGCGCTTGTAAGCGATATTTCAGCAAGCGGACCGGCGGCCCAGGCCGGATTGCGCAGGGGGGATGTGATAACCGGGTTTGCCGGCAAGCCGGTAAAAGACCCTGCTTCATTAAAAAACATGATAGCGGCGGCCACCCCCGGCTCCGAGGTGGGCATGACCATAATCAGAAACGGTATGCGGTATTCCATCAGGGCGCGTATAGGCGATCTGGATTCCGGGCCGGTTAGGATAAACGCCGTGGCAGGCGGCCAGAAATACGAGAGCGCATTTTCCGGGCTGGGGGTAATGGACCTCACCGGCGACATATCGAAGCAGCTTGGCCTTGGGCCTGATTTAAAGGGAGTGGTGATTATAGTCGTGCAGGACGGCACGCCGGCATTTGATAGCGGGCTTAAACGCGGAGATATAATAGAAGAAATAGAGAAGAGGCCGGTCAGGGACATTTCCGATTTTAAAAGGCTGGCCGCAAGGACTCCCGCTGATGAAAAGACCGTGCTTTTTCTTATATCCAGGGCGGGCAAGAGCTTTTATACTACATTAAAGCAGGGCCGGTAAACGGAAAGAGGGGGAATTTATTCATGATCGCAATATTCAGAATAGCCGTCGTGCTGATTTTTACAGTGGCAGGCGTGTTTCTGGGCCAGGGATATGGAAACCAGGCGCTGGGCGGCATAATCGGGCTTGCCCTTGGCTTTATTACTTTCATTGTAGAGGCCCTTTTGCGCAGGATTTCACTTGGCACCATAATAGGCGGGCTGATTGGCCTTTTTCTGGGCCTGCTGTTTGCAAGGCTGCTGCTTTTGCCGGTGCTGGGCATTATGCCCGTCGATGCAAGGGAAATTTTTATCTTTCTTCTTTCCGGGCTTCTTGGTTGGGGAGGTTTCTTCCTGGGCTTGAAAAGAGGCAAAAACCTTACTATACCCGGGCTGTTCCGGATATTCCGCGGCGAAGTCCAGGAGCAGAACCTGAAGATCCTGGATACCAGCGTGATAATAGACGGCAGGATAGCCGAGATATGCGAATCTGGGTTCATTGAGGGGGCATTCATAGCCCCGCAGTTTATTCTTCATGAGTTGCAACACATCGCCGACTCCCCGGACCCGCTTAAAAGGGCAAGGGGCAGGCGTGGGCTTGATATCCTCCACAGGATGCAGAAGATGGCCAATATCACAATCAGGATTATCGAGGAGGATTTCCCCAAGATAAAAGAGGTGGACGCCAAGCTGGTTGCCCTGGGAAAGGTGATGGGGGCCAAGATAATCACAAACGACTTTAACCTGAACAAGGTAGCGGAGCTTCAGGGAATATCGGTGCTGAACATAAACGAGCTGGCCAACGTGCTTAAGCCGGTGGTGTTGCCCGGCGAGACTATGAGCGTGTTTATTATCAAGGAGGGCAAGGAGTCCAACCAGGGTGTGGCCTATCTGGACGACGGCACAATGGTGGTGGTTGATAATGGAAGGAAGCTCATCGGCAAGCATGCCGAGGTAAGCGTGACAAGCGTCCTTCAGACTACCGCCGGGCGGATGATATTCACCAAGACTAAAGAGGAATTTGACCGGGAGGAGGCCAGGGCGGCCCGGTAACCGTTGACCGTGCAAAGGCAAAGCATAATCGCGCTGGTCCCCGCGGCGGGCTCCGGCACCAGGCTAATGGCCGGGGTGGACAAAGCTTTTTTTGAGCTTGAGGGAAAACCCCTTTTATTCTGGACTCTTCGCGCCCTGGAGCGCGTGCCTGAGATTGATGAGATAATCCCGGCCGTAAAAGCAGAGCGCATTGCACAGACGCTGGATATGGCCCGCTCCGGCGGCCTGAACAAGATAAGGCGTATAGCACGGGGCGGCAAGGAAAGGCAGGACTCTGTAAGCAACGCGCTTGCGCTTGTGCCCGCGGAGGCCGGCATCGTGCTTATCCATGACGCGGCGCGCCCCTTTGCCGCAGCGGCATTTATAAGCCGGCTGATCGCAGCGCTCGAACCCCCGTTTGACGGCGTAATCCCAGGCATAATGCCAAGGGACACCATAAAAGAGGTGGCCTCATCCGATAACGGGCAGTTTGTGCTCTCCACGCCGGACCGCAGCAGGCTTGTGGCCGTGCAAACGCCTCAGGTTTTCCGGTGCCAGGCGATAAAGGCCGCGTACGAGAGGGCTTCAAAGGAAGGCTTCTATTCTACTGACGATTCGGCGCTAATTGAGGCGGCTGGCGGAAAGGTGCGGGTTGTCCCCGGCGAGCCCGGCAACATAAAACTGACTACGCCGGAAGACATAGTAACGGCAAAAGAATTCTTCAGGTCCGCTTTGGCTGGCCCCCTGGGAACCGGCACCCTTGGCTGATAAAATCGGGATAGGATACGACAGCCACCGGCTTGTCCCCGGCAGGAAATTTATGCTTGGAGGCATCGATATCCCTTTTGAAAAAGGACTTCTGGGCCACTCCGATGGCGACGCCCTTATCCACGCAATAATAGATGCCGTGCTTGGGGCAGCGGGTGAGGGAAACATAGGAGAGCATTTTCCCGACACAGATCCGGCTTATAAAAATGCATCCAGTATGGACTTGCTTAAAAAAACCGTTTTGCACCTGTCTGAAAGAGGTTTCAGCATTGAATCGGTGGACTCTGCGGTAATACTTGAAAAGCCGAAGCTCGCCCCTTATCTGCCCGCGATGAAAGAGGCTTTGTCGTCAGTGATTGGCGCGCCTGTAAATATCAAGCCCAAAACAAACGAAGGCATGGGCTTTGCCGGACGGGGCGAAGGCGTTGCCGTGATGGCGGTGTGCCTGCTTAAAAACAAAAAAAACCCTTAATTTAAGACAGGTTGTTATCCGGCCTTGCGCTTGCTGTTTTTCTGTTCGTACATCATTTTTTCGGCCTGTTCCGCAAGTTCATCCAGTGTCGTACCGGACTCTGGGGCGTAATAGGAAATGCCGAAACTGATAGCCAATGCATAACCGCGCCTTTTATCCGAATTATGAATTGCGAGGTTCTTTTCCAGCCGGCTGATAATCTTTTTGACATCGTCCATCGAAATGCCCAGCGGGATTACCACAAATTCGTCCCCGCCGGTACGGGCGATAATATCGGAAATCCTGCAGGTGGTCTTCAGGATTTCGGCCGTATCGATCAGCGCCGAATCGCCCGCCTGATGCCCGAACACGTCGTTTATGCGCTTTAGTCCGTCCACGTCCGCATACAGCATATACGCCCCCTGCTTGCGGCGTTTGCATAACCTCAGGTATTGCTCCGTAAGCAGGCGGAACCCCCGCCTGTTGTAAAGCCCGGTAAGTTCGTCCGTAAGCGACAATACCCGGAGTTCCTCCTCCATTTTTTTGCGTTCCGTTATGTCTTTTGAAACTATTGTAACCGCTACGGTCTTGCCGGCCTTGTCTTTAACGGCGCTCAGTGTCTGTACAAAATACCCGCCGTCCCTTACGCTTCTATACTCATGCTGGGCGGATTCGCCGGTTTCAAAAACCTTTACAGCCTCCTTTATGAACGCCTTTGTTTCCTCAGGCGTATGGAAATCACCATAAGTGCGCCCAACGTACTCATTTCCCAGTATTCCCAGCCGGGCAGTGTGCCTTTTGTTCATAAACAGGTATTTGAAATCCCTGTTCACCAGGTAGATTGAATCATCCGTGCTTTCAACCAGTGCGCGGTATTTATCCTCGCTTTCGGAAAGCGCTTCCTCGGCTTTTTTCTGCTCCGTAATATCGCGCCAGATGCTGTGGAAAAACGCCTTACCGGAAAGGTTTATCGTTTGGGTAATTACATGGATATCCTTTATGTCCCCTTGTTTGGTCTTGCGCTTTATCCTGAACTCAGCCTTGCCTGCTTTGATTATATCCCTGGCTTTTGCCTGGATCTCTTCCCGGCTTCCCGACAGGGTTAGCCTGGATAAATGGATGCCTTCAAACTCTTCCCTTGTGTATCCCATCTGGGTATGGGCCGCTTCGTTGAACTGCACCACCGTGCCGCCTGTATCGATTACAACAATGCCGTCCGGTGATTGCTCAAACAGGGTGCGGTAAAGCAGACCCGCTTCGCCGCCCTCAGATGCGGAGCCGCCAGTATTCAAATCTTCTTCCTTGTGTTTGTTTTGGCTGTTTGTTTCCAATACTTCCCCCCATATGTAATATGCTTCTTTGAACGGTTTTTTTCAAGTGTGCAAGGCAGGCGCCAGGGGAGCCTCCCCGGGCTCGTCGCCTTCTGAAGTCCGTCCTTTTAAAAAACCTTTGATTCCGGTATGATATGCTGAATTTGCCCAAGGCCGGGGCCCTTAAAAAGCTGATGCTTTTTTTGGGGTAAGGCGGGAAGAAAGGGAGTAAGGGCTCCAAATGAAAAGACTTTTCAGCAGGAAACCCATCATGGACATACGCGAGGAGGCCGAGACAGGCGGCTTGAAGAGGACCCTGGGGCCGGTAAACCTCACGCTTCTGGGCATCGGCGCCATCATCGGGGCCGGCATCTTCGTGCTTACGGGCCATGCGGCGGCGGAGAACGCCGGACCGGCAATAGCCGTTTCCTTTATCCTTTCAGCCATAGCCTGCGTCTTTTCCGGCCTGTGCTATGCGGAGTTCGCCTCCATGCTGCCGATTGCGGGAAGCGCCTATTCATACGCATACGCAACCCTGGGCCAGTTCATAGCCTGGATAATAGGCTGGGACCTTATTCTGGAATACGCACTTGGTTCCACCACGGTTGCCATCGGCTGGTCCGGCTACTTCGTGAGCTTCCTGAAAGACCTGGGGATCAATCCGCCTGCTGCCATTATAAATCCGCCTTATAATTATGACGCGCTGGTAAACAAGTGGATATCCACCGGCGCCATGTTTAACCTGCCCGCTGCCCTTCTTATTGTTTTCATAACTGCCATCCTTGTGATCGGAATAAAGGAATCAGCCACCTTCAACGCATTTATAGTCTTTGTAAAAGTGGCCATCATAGTTCTTTTCGTTCTGATCGGCCTGAAATTCATAAACCCCGGGCTGTGGCACCCGTTTGTCCCGGCCAACAAGGGGCAGTTCGGCGTCTTTGGCTACAGCGGCGTTTTGCGGGGGGCAGGGGTGATATTTTTCGCCTATATAGGGTTCGATGCCGTTTCCACCTGCGCCCAGGAGGCCAGGAACCCGCAAAAGGACATGCCTGTCGGCATTCTCCTTAGTCTTTTGATATGCACCATACTTTATGTGGTAGTTGCCCTTGTGCTAACCGGCATCGTGCCATATTACAAGCTGAACGTGCCGGCCCCGTTTGCCGTGGCCCTGGATGCGATGAACATAAAATGGTTTGGCCCGCTTTTAAAGGTTGGTGCCATTGCGGGGCTTACCTCCACAATACTGGTTCTGCTTCTGGGGCAATCGAGGATTTTCTTCTCCATGGCCAAAGACAGGCTGCTTCCCCCGTGGACATCCAAAATACATCCCCGTTTCAAAACGCCTTACATAAACTCGATAATAACCGGCGTAATAACCGCTGTGGCGGCGGCGCTGCTGCCCATAGGCATAGTGGGCGAGCTTGTGAGCATCGGCACGCTGCTTGCATTTGTTATCGTATGCGGCGGCGTTCTGGTGCTCAGGTATACCAATCCGGAGATGAAGAGGGCATTCAGGGCCCCCGGCGGCCCCGTTACCCCTATCCTTGGCATGATCTCCTGCTTTTACCTTATGACCGGCCTTCCCAAAGACACCTGGATAAGGCTTGTGGTTTGGCTTGTAATCGGCTTTTTCATTTATTTCGGCTACGGCATGAGAAGGGCAAGCCTGGAGTTGAAAAGAGTTGCGGAGAAATAATATTTTAAATAGATGAGGAAGCTGGACTCAAAGATTAAATTAATGTTGCCAGGTTTGCCGTCAGGCCCGGGAAATCCCTGGCCAACAGCGCCTGTTAAAGAGGTCAAATGCAATGGGCTTACAGTCCTTGAACTCTGTGCGGGAGCTGGGGGACAAGCGCTTGGATACGACCAAGCCGGTTTCGAACATGCAGGTTTGGTGGAAATTGACAAACACGCTTGCGCCACCCTTCGTTTGAACCGTCCTCGTTGGAATGTGCAGGAATGTGATCTTAATGAGTTTGACGGTTCGCCCTTTAAGGGAATAGACCTTATCACGGGCGGACTTCCTTGCCCTCCTTTTTCCGTTGCCGGCAAGCAACTTGGGAAAAATGACGAGCGCAACTTATTTCCGGCCGCAATCCGTCTTATTGACCAGATCCGGCCAAAGGCAGTGATGATCGAAAACGTCCGCGGGATATTGGATGCCATCTTTGAAGATTACCGGAATTATATACGCAAAGAGCTGGCTAAACTCGGTTATGAATCGGGCTGGAAGCTTATGAACGCTTCCGATTTCGGCGTTCCTCAATTGCGCCCAAGGGTTATTATCGTTGCCGTCCGAAAAGCTTTGTCGGAACATTTTTCATGGCCTCAGCCTTTTGAATTTCCGCCCAAAACGGTAGGAGAAATTTTAGGTGATTTGATGGCCGCAAACGGATGGCGGGGCGCAAAGGCATGGGCAAAGCAAGCCAATGAGATCGCTCCGACTGTCGTAGGAGGCTCACATAAACATGGCGGGCCGGATCTTGGGCCTACGCGGGCACGGAAAGCATGGGCGTCACTGCGCGTGGACGGTCTTTCGATAGCAAATGAAGCACCAAACCAGGACTTCCCAATAACCGGAATGCCACGGCTCACAGTCCGAATGGTAGCCAGACTTCAAGGCTTCCCTGATGACTGGCAATTTGCCGGACCAAAAACACAATCATACCGTCAGGTTGGCAATGCCTTTCCGCCGCCGTTTGCGCGTACAATGGCCCGGCAATTAAAGGCATGTCTCAGTACGCCACATCTGGCAAAGGCAGCAGGTTAAAAAATTGGCTTTAAAACATGGCAATGGCTCTCGCGCAAAACTCCGGGCGTATTTTCTTGCCAATATTGGACGGATACTGGAATCAAAAGAACTCCAGGCAGCTTCAGGAAATGCCAGTGAATGGGCAAGGCGTGTTCGGGAGCTCCGCACTGAAGAAGGATATCAAATCCTTACCCATAACGACCGGAGCGATTTAAAACCAGGACAATATTTATTGCTGGATTCCAAACCTCTGCCTGCATTTGAGCGCGGCATATCAAAAGAGACACGCGCTTTTGTTCTGGACCGTAACGGTTTTACCTGCATGATGTGTGGAGCGGTTGCTGGAGAACCCCATCCGTTTGATCCTTCAAGAAAGACACGGCTCCAGATCGGCCATATTGTTGATAAATCAATGGGTGGCAGTGACGCCCCTGCAAACCTCAGGGCAATATGTTCGGTCTGCAATGAAGGCGCGCGCAATCTTACTCTTGACCGGCCATCTCTTCAAAAATTGCTGATTCAGGTAAGGCGAGCTACAGGTGCCGATCAGGTTGAAGTGCTACGTTGGCTTGCACGGAAATTCCCGAAGCAGACGGCTGAAATCCTGTCTAATAATCAAAAGTAATTTAACTCGGATTTGAATTATGGATACAATCCCGCCTAAACGCCGCTCTATAAATATGAGCCGGATTCGCAGCAAGGATACTTCGCCTGAGTTAATCGTGCGGCGGATCGTTCACGCTATGGGCTATCGTTACAGGCTCCATGTTTCCAAACTCCCCGGCAAACCCGATATCGTGCTTTCCCGTCTAACCAAGATTATAGATATCCGAGGCTGTTTCTGGCACCAGCATCCGGGCTGTACCGACTCTCATATTCCAAAGACCCGGATAAACTATTGGGCTCCGAAGCTGGCAAAGAACAAACATCGTGACAAGGAAAACAGCCGCAAGCTTAAAAAGCTTGGCTGGCAAACATGCGTGGTTTGGGAATGTGAAACCAAGGACATAAAAAAGCTTTCAAAACGGCTGTCCGGGTTCCTTGCGGATTAAATTATCCTTGCCAACCTTCCCAATGAATATTTTCTTCCCTGAATTTATCAATAACGTGTCCCTTGTCTTTTGGCACGCCTATCGGGATTACGTTAAGGGGCATAACTGATTCCGGGATATTTAATATTTCCCTTACGGTTGCGGCGCGGTCCTCATTGGGATGGGCCGCAGTCCACACGGCCCCAAGGCCAAGTGCGTGGCAGGCAAGCAGGATGTTTTCAGTTGCGGCGGAACAGTCCTCCACCCAGTATTTTCCGCCATAAACCTTATCCTTTTCCGGGACGCCGCACACCACAATTGCCGCCCCGGCCTTATCCAGCATCTTTGCATAAGGAAGTTTTGCGCACAGGCTGTCCAGCTTGCCCCTGTCTGTCACCACGATAAAAGCCCAGGGTTGTATATTCCTGGCCGAAGGCGCCGACATCCCGGCCCTGAGGATTTTCATCAGGGTTTCACGCGGCACCGCCTCCCCCGTGTAGCTGCGAACGCTTCTCCTTGTGTAAATGGTTTCAAGGGTTTCATTTTCCATTTTTTGGCCTCCTTTATTTCAATCTTCCTTCTTTTTTCCGCTCCGGTTTGGCGCCGTAATCGAAAGATTGGCGTCCTTTAAAAGCGCTCTGACCTGGCCCGCCTCTTCCTTGTCTACCATCAGCCGGGCGGGCTCAACCCAGGGGCGCACGTACATGAATTCCTCGCCGAGGAAATAATACGCGATACCCTCACCGTCCAGAAGTGATTTGATAAACGCCACGTCCGCCGCATTGTAAGTAAAGAGCACCTGCACGTATTCAACCTGTTTTTCATGTGGCTGTTCATGGTCATAGCTTTTCATATTCGGACACCCTGTTTTTCCTTCTTGCCAGCTCACTTGCGTAATGTGTGCCTATTGTATCTGAATGCGCCATGGCCCAGTCAGTTAATTTTGTATTGCCGGTTGGCGCTGAATCCGTGTAAAGGAGCCCGGCCATAAGGCCGCCTATCTCATCGCGGGTTATAACGACGTCACCCATTATCTTTCCAATCAGCGCGCCAACGGCAAAGCCGAGAATGGGCGGCAATGAGATTACCGGCCTGGGCTTTCCGATTATCCTGCCTATCACTTCGGCCAGCCCCCGGTACATAAACGTCTCCGGGCCTATTGCGTTTATTATGTGATCGCCGTCTAGTGCGGCCTCGCGGACGGCCAGTTCCGCAAGGTCATCCACGTAAATCGGCTGAAGCCTGTATTGCCCGTCTCCAAAAACGCCGAAAACCGGGAACCTGCGCAAAAACCAGGCGATGTTGTTTATTAAAATATCCTCCGCGCCAAAGAGCACGGCCGGCCTGAGTATGCTGTATGGTATTCCCGTTTCCATCAGTGCGCGCTCCAGCTTTGCCTTACCCCGGAAGTATTCGAATGGGGAATCCTCCGAGGGATTGGTTATGCTTATGTGCACTATTTTTTCTACTCCGGCCCTGCTGGCAGCCTCAAACAGCTTGTACGTATTTTCAACAGCCTGGCAATAACTGAAACCGCCTGCATTGGCCTTCCAGTTAAACCTTACCCAATAATTATTGAACAGTACAGAAACTCCATCAAGTGATTCCGCCAGCTCATCGGGATTATCAAAACCATACGGATATGCCTTTACCCTGCCGCCAAACGGGTTTTTGCGCTGAGGCGAGTTCGTAAGGGCGCGCACCTCGCACCCGGCATCAAGCAGCCTGCGGGTTATGTACTTCCCCGAAAACCCGAACGCCCCGGTTACCGCATGGATTCCTTTTTCAGGCATATGGGCTTTACCCTCACCTAAATTTTATTTTTTGCCAGCCACTCCAAACTCTTATTTTTAGAGCCCCCCTGCCCGGCGGTCAATTCCGGCTGACGCTTCTTTTTAAATGGGACCCATTCGGGCAGCGCAGAGAATCCCCTTCATAAACCCTCCATTATGCAAGGCAATTTTCAGAATACTATGCGCTTTTATCGGGTGATTTTCAACCAGCCGCAAACTTTTCCAATTGTTTTCCGGCGGGCGTTATGTTAACTTTATGCACGTTTCTGTTTGAGAAAAAGGGGGCAAATGGAAATGACTTGCCATATTCTGATATCCGCACTGGCGCAATCAAAACATAAACCGGAGGGAAAGCATGCTTGAAAATCCGAATTTGCAAATGCCGGGCAACATCAGGGACTATATCCGGTCCACGGCCGGATGGACCAGGTTTTTATCCATATTGGGTTTTATCGGTGTGGGTTTCATGTTTATTTTTGCGATAATAATTACGATTGGGCTTTCGTTCTTTCGAAACTATGCGCATGGCAATACCGCGCCCCCATTTTTTGGCCTTATATATATGTTAGAAATCCCCCTGGTCCTGATCCCGTCGGTTTACCTTTTCAAATACTCAGGAGCTTTAAAAAATATCCTGGCCGGTTCCATGGACGCCCAGACCATCGAGAATGCTGTCAGGTATCAGAAATCGTACTGGAAATTCGTAAGCATACTTGTACTGGCAGGCCTTATATTGGGGATGCTGGGCATACTGATAGCTATAATGGTCCCTTTAATGAAAAGCCTTTAATTGACGCATCCGGGCCCCGGAGCGCTCGTCTCTGCGGGCCCCTGTCTTTGTCCGTGAAAATGTTATCCTAAATATATGGAAAAACTGGTGATCGCCGGAGGCGTGCCGCTGCGCGGCGAGGTAAATATAAGCGGCTCCAAAAACGCCACTTTGCCTCTGATGGCGGCCTCAATCCTTGCCGCAGGCAAAAGCGTATTGCGCAGCGTGCCGGAGCTGCGGGACGTGCTTACAATGGGCTCCCTGCTAAAAAAGATGGGGGCCGGGTTTTCCCTGCGCGATTCCGTTTGCGATATGGACACTTCCGGGCTGAACGAATTTACCGCCCCTTACGAACTGGTAAAGACGATGCGCGCCTCTGTGCTGGTGCTGGGCCCGCTTGTGGCCAGGTATGGCCAGGCCAGGGTCTCACTTCCCGGCGGCTGCGCGATAGGCGCCCGCCCTATAAACCTGCACCTGATGGGGCTGGAACGCATGGGCGCGGAGATAGAGCTTGCCGAAGGCTATGTAAAGGCCAGGGCCAGAAGCCTGAATGGCGCTTCCATATATTTCGATGTCCCAACTGTAACGGGCACGGAAAACCTGATGATGGCGGCCGCGCTTGCAAAGGGCACCACGGTACTGGAAAACTGCGCCCGTGAGCCTGAAGTTGTAGACCTGGCGGAAGCGCTTATCCGCATGGGGGCCAGGATAGAAGGCGCCGGCGGAAGCCTTATAGAAATAGAGGGCGTGGATGAGCTTCGCCCTTATGATTACGATGTAATACCCGACAGGATAGAGGCCGCTACTTTCGCTATCGCCTCTGCCATAACCGGAGGCGACGTAAGTATAAAGACATCCCGCCCGGATTTCATGGACGCAATCATGATCAAACTGCGTGAAACCCGCGTGGATGCCGTCAAAACGCCGGACGGCCTGCGCGTAAAAGCAAACGGCAACTCCGGCAGGCCCGCCTCTGTAAACATAACCACCATGCCCTATCCGGGTTTCCCTACGGACGTTCAGGCGCAGTTCATGGCGCTCATGTGCGTTGCAAACGGCACAAGCATTATTAATGAAACGGTTTTTGAGAACCGTTTCATGCACGTGCCGGAGCTGCAGAGGATGGGCGCGCAGATAGTGCTGCAGGGCGGAATGGCCAGCGTGACAGGCGTGGAAAAACTGAAGGGCGCGCAGGTGATGGCCACGGACCTTCGGGCAAGCGCATCGCTGGTGCTGGCTGCCCTTGCGGCCGAGGGCGAAAGCGAGATACACAGGCTCTACCACCTGGACCGCGGATACGAAAAGATGGAGAAAAAGCTCCGCCATCTTGGTGCGCAAATAATGCGCGTGCCCGAACAGAAGGGTTGAGCATTTTAATTTCCATCAGCTCACAATAGAATAAAGACGTGGACGAGACCTCCCTGGAAGAAGAAAAAAACCCGTCTAAAACCTGGGCGGACCTTTTAAAAAAACTATCCGGTGTACCCCTGTCCAGCGGGATTTATATCTTCAAGGACGAAAAGCAAAAAGTCCTTTATGTGGGCAAGGCCAAAAACCTCAGAAACAGACTGCGGAGCTATTTCCAAAAGAGCGCCGGTCTGGATGACCGCAAGCGGGCTATGGTTGCCAGGGTAAGGGATTTCTCTTACATTGTGACGGACACGGAACTGGAGGCGCTGGCGCTGGAGGCTAACCTCATAAAGCAGCACAGGCCCAATTTCAATGTCATCTTCCGCGACGATAAAAACTATCCCTACCTGAAACTGACGGTGAAAGAGGAGTGGCCCCGGCTGGAGGTGGTTAGGCGAATCGTCCGGGACGGTTCCATCTATTTTGGCCCATTCGTACCCGCCGGGGCGATGTGGGAGACCCTCGCGTTTGTAAGAAGGCACTTTGGCATCAGGCCCTGCCGCTACAAGCTGGATAAGGTGATGCGCCCATGCATCCAGCACCAGATGGGCAGATGCCCCGCGCCCTGCGCCGGAGAAAAAGGCGGTATTTCGCATGAGCAGTACATTAAGGCCGTGGAGGAGGTTAAGCTTTTCCTTAAAGGACGCAAAGGGGATCTGGTGAGGGAGCTTGAGCGCAGGATGTACACCCTTTCGCAAGAGCAGATGTACGAGGAGGCGGCAAAGGTGAGAGACCGGCTGGCGGCGGTAAGCCTTGCCCTTGAAAAGCAGAAGATAGTCTCCCCGGAACTTGGTGACGTAGATGTAATAAATGTAAGCCGGCGCGAGGCGGAGGCGGTTATAATTGTCCTGTTCATAAGAAACGGAGCAATGATCGGCGCTAAGGATTTTTATCTGAAGGATATTGAGGGCGTAAGCGGCAAGGAGCTCCTTTCGGCATTCATCGAGATGTTTTATTCCAAGGAGATAATCCCGCCAGCGGAGGTGCTTGTCCCGGAGATGCCTGACGACTCTGAAGCTTTTGAAAAATGGCTTTCAACAAAAAGGGGCGGGCGCACGCAAATAATTCGTGCGCAGAAGGGGAAGAAACGGGAACTCCTGGAGATGGCGCTTAAAAATGCGGATGAGGCCATGCGCATCAGAAAGGCCCTGCCCGAAACCGGCGCGCTTGAAGAATTGAAGGCACGGCTGCCCCTGCAACAGAAGACCAAATCAGTGCGGCCGTTTTCAATCGGCGCATTCGACATTTCCACAATTCAGGGTGCGCAGTCCGTTGGCGCGTTTATATGGTGGGAGGAGACAGGTTTTGTAAAAGACAATTACAGGCATGTAAACATGAAGTCCTTTGCCGGCAGGATGGACGATTACGCGATGATGGAAGAGACCGTCCGGCGCGTGCTGGACGGGCTGAACGCCCTGCCCGCCCTGATCCTGATTGACGGCGGAAAAGGGCAGCTTGAGGCTGCGCAGAAGGCGCTTGCCGGGCTGGCCAGGCAGGATATTCCAGAGGCGATATCCGTCGCCAAGGACCCGGACCGCGTATTCTCGCCTCAATTACCGGAGCCCTTGGCAATAGAGGATGCACGCCCCTCGTCCCTGCTCCTTAAGCGCATCCGCGACGAAGTGCACCGCTTTGCAATCTCATTTCACAGGAAGCTGCGCGGCAAGGGGCTTTTCGCTTCCCCGCTGGAGTCTGTAAAAGGGATAGGCAGAAAAAGAAGGCTTGAACTGCTCAGGCACTTCGGCTCCGTAGAGGCAATGCGCGAAGCCCCAATTGAGAAACTGACCGAGATAAGAGGCGTTACCCCGCAACTGGCCGAAGAGATTAAAAAGGTTTTAGCGCGTCCCGGTACGGAAATGTAGGCATCTCTTAAAAAATGGGCAGGCTTTCTTGTGGGCAAAAGGGATTTTTTAGTGGTCTTTTAGCTGGATTTTGATGAAAAGGACAACTCGGAAGCAGGTAGTGGCGCAGCGGGCTCGCTTAGATAACTAAAGGCCTGGGCCGCGCAACATGTTCCGATATCAGGCAGTTGATTATCCGGGTATGCAGGCCTTCGTTAAAATGCCGCTACTAAATCCGGAGCCGTTCTTCCTTACGCGCCCTTCTTCATCCTCATCTTATTGAGCAGTCCCATGCCAGTCCCGCTTCCGTCTTTTCAAATTATAGTACATTCCGCCGTACTTACCTGCTAGTAAAGGGGCCCATGACATTGTCAATATGAAATATGTCATATGTACTATTTCATGGTTAATAATGTTATTAATGGGACGGCGGATAGGTGCGCCCCTCCGGCGCTTTTTGAAAAGACTGTATCTGATATTGTTCCGGGGAAGATGGAAAATGGAACAGCCGGAACAAAAAAACCGGGCCTAACTTGCCGGAAATGAAGCAAAATTCCTGAAAGGACGGAACATATAAAAAGAAAAGGATGGATCGGGTAGCCTGAAAGAGCAAAGTAATAAAAAAACGGGGAGGCATTTCTGCCTCCCCGTGATCGAACGCAAACAGCCAGGATTAGTGAGCGGATCCTCCGTCGGGCACAAGCTGGACGTAGTCCCTCTTGAAGACAGACCACTGGCCGGTCTTCGGGTCGTACTTCGAGTTGACGAAGCACTTCCAGTTCTTGTCATCGATGGCCAGATAGTCGCCCCTGTAGTAGTAGCCGGGGTACCTGGACTCCTCCCTGAAGAGGATGTGCCTGGCATGGGTCTCGATGGCCCATATCCTGTGGTAGTTCTCCCAAGCCCTGAGGAGTTCGTGCAGGTCCTTAGCGGCGGTCCTTGCAGCGTCTTCCTTCAGCATCATGAGCTGCCTCAGGCCCTCTTCCAGCATGGTCTTGCTGGTCATATACCAGGTGGAAACGCCGCCAAAGTACTCGTCGGCGATCTTCTGGAGCCTCTTCTGGACCATATTCGGCTTAATGTAGTGGGGGTTGATCTCAGGAGCCGTCGAGTGGTTCTTGTACTTCTCGTACACCTCGAACGGCAGGTACATTTCGGCCGTGATCTCGTCGGCCGGCTTGGTTATGGTCGGCTTGAAGTCCTTGTGGTCCAGCACGAAGGCGATGGCCGATTTACCGGCAATACGGCCTTCAGCATGGGAACCGGAGGAGAACTTGTGGCCGGAGGCGCCGCAGATGTCGCCCATCATGAACAGACCCTTGACGGTGGACATCCTGTTGTAGCCCCAGCTCCAGTCGGCAGGAGCGCCCAGGTCGTCCGGACCGCTTACCCAGAAGCCCGCGCAGCCGGCATGAGAGCCGAGGAGGTAGGGCTCGGTGGGCATGATCTCGGAAGGTACCTTGTCCGGCTCGATATCCATACCGGCCCACAGGCCAGCCTGGCCGATGCACATGTCAAGGAAGTCTTCCCAGGCCTCAGCCTCGAGGTGCTTTATCTGCTTGGCGTCCATCGTCTTTGCGAGTTCGGCCATGGCGTTGTGAGTGTTCATGAGGATCGGGCCTTTGCCCCTCTTCATGTCCATCATCATCATGTGGTTACGAATGCAGGTGCCAAGTTTTTCGGCATAGGGGCTGTAGAGCTTCTTGGTCTCCTCGAAGTTCTCGCCCGCGCAATAATCTTCGCCGAAAGCGTTGGTGGCTTTCGCCTTGAAGAACAGGAACCATGCGCCAACCGGGCCGTAACCGTCCTTGAACCTGGCCGGAACAAACCTGTTTTCCATCATGGTCATCTCGGCCCCGACCATTGCGCCGGTGGCGTAGCCGCTGCCGGAGTTCCATACGGGGTACCAAGCCCTGCCCTGGCCCTCGGCAACCGAACGCGGCCTGAATACGTTAACCGCACCGCCGCAGCCAGAGAGGATGGCGTTGGCCTTGAAGAGATAAACCTTGTTCTCCCTGACAGAGAAGCCGATGGCGCCGGCAATCCTGTTGTCCTCTTTCTCGTCGAGGATGTACTTGGTTATGAACACCCTTTCATAGATGTTTTCGAGCCCGAGGGCCTTCTTGGCGGCCTCGGCCACCAGCACCTTGTAGGACTCGCCATTGATCATGATCTGCCACTTGCCGGAGCGGACCGGCTTGCCGCCGTCCTTCAGTTTGGCGCCGCCGCCGGCACCGTCCAGGGTATGGCCGTCTGCGTCTTTTTTCCAGATGGGGAGGCCCCATTCCTCAAAGGTCTCAACGGAATCGTCAACGTGCCTGCCCAGGTCATAAACGATGTCTTCCCTGATGATGCCCATCAGGTCGCCCCTGACATAACGGACATAGTCAGCGGGATCGTTCTCGCCCATGTAGGTATTGATGGCGGAAAGACCCATCGCAACGGCGCCGGAGCGGTCCATTGCAGCCTTGTCCACCAGTGTTATTTTGAGCTTGCCTTTGCCAGCCTTCTCGACTGCCTCGGCCCATCTTACGGCCTCAAAGGCCGCGCCGCAGGCGGACATGCCGCCGCCGACGATGAGAATGTCGGACTCAACGGTAACTACTTCCGGCCTTGCGCAGTATGAAAACGTACAGGTTTCTTTTTCCATGTTATTTGGCCTCCTTTCCTACTTCTTCAGCGTGGGCACAGACTTGCCCGCGCCGTGATGTGTGAAGTAGCCCGGCTTCTTTAAATTGTTGATATCAGCCTCGGGCTTGCCGGCATACGGATTAATAGACCCTTCCGGGGTGGTCCTGATCGGGAATTTGAACCTCTTGAGCTTCCCGTTCCTGAACTTTACAGTCCACATTATGGAATCGGAACCCCTCATCGGGATAACGCTGCCGCCGAGCGGAACGAAGTCGGCGTAACCCCTGACTTCAATGGCCTGCTGGGGACAAATCTTAACGCAGTTGTAGCACTCCCAGCACTGGTCCGGCTCCTGGTTGAAAGCCTTCATCTTGTCCCTGTCAAGCTTCATCAGGTCGTTGGGGCAGATGTACTGGCAGGCGGTCTTGTCCTGCGCCTTGCAGCCATCGCACTTTTCGGTTATTACGAAACTAGGCATCTTGGACCTCCTTGTTAATATATCCCTGCCCAAGGCAGGAGATTTCCCTGTTTTACTTCCCGGAAGCCGAACCGGCCCCCATGCTTCTACTGCTACTTCCCCCTTTTTCAGGGCTCCTACGCACCTTCAGAATACTTATGCGTTTTTATTTCAACTTTCTCGGTAAGCCCGGCATAATAAGCCCGCAGGATCTCAAGCACCTCGGGCCTGCTGAAGTGGTCCGGAACCTCGGTTCCCTCGGAAAGCATCTTCCGGAGCTTGGTACCGGAGAGGATGAGCCTGTCTTCCTTGCCGTGCGGACAGGTCTTCATGGATGCCATGCCGTCACACTTCGTGCAGTAGAAGGTCCAGTCTATCTTGAGGGGCTTCGTCTCGAGCGCCCCGGCCGGTATCTCGTCGAATATCTTTTGCGCATCGAACGGGCCGTAGTAGTCACCCACGCCAGCATGGTCCCTGCCGATGATAAGGTGGCTGCAGCCGTAGTTCTGCCTGAAGAGTGCGTGCAGAAGGGCCTCCCTGGGGCCGGCATATCTCATGTCCAGCGGATAGCCGCCAACCAGAACGGTGTCCTTCACGAAGTATTTTTCTATAAGCGTGTCGATTGCCTTCTGCCTGGTGTCCGACGGTATATCGCCGGGTTTAAGCTTGCCCAGCAGCATGTGGATGAACACGCCGTCGCAGGTTTCAATGGCTATCTTGGTGAGGTACTCATGGGAGCGGTGCATTGGGTTTCTGGTCTGGAAAGCGGCCACTGTGGACCAGCCCTTCTCCTCAAAGAGCTTCCTGGACTCCGCAGGTGTCAGATAGATTCCGGGATATTCCTTGGGGAATGCGCCCTGGGAAAGCACTTTAACGGGGCCGGCCAGGTTCACTTCAGCCTGCTTCATAACCATGGCTACGCCAGGGTGCTCCATATCGGTGGTCTTATATATGCTCTGGCACTCGAATTCCTTGTCCTTGGCGGAAAGTTCGTATTTCTCCGTTATCTTCATGGTGGCCATAAGCTCGCCATTTTCCTCGGAGACAAGCGCCACTTCCTCGCCAACTTTCAGGGTGTCCGCCTGCCCCTTTGTGGTGGAGACGGTTATCGGAATGGGCCAGAATGTGCCGTCGGCCATGGTGAACTTTTTGCAAACGCCTTCCCAGTCCGCCCTGGTCATGAACCCGGTAAGCGGCGTAAACCCGCCGATACCCATCATTATAAGGTCGCCCGTCTCGCGGGAGCTGATCCGGACTTGGTTAAGGCTTTTTGCCTTCTTTTTCTCCTCTTCCAGGGCCGCGCCCGTAAGAAGAAGCGGTTTTAGCTTTTTTTCTTTTCCGTGCGGATTTACAAGTGCCACTTATAAAGTCCTCCTTTGCTTTGTTTCAAATTGCGTAAATCTTTACATGCTTGCGCCGGGGCCATAATGCATGCCGGGCGCGGCAGGGCGTTCTTTCCCTTATTTATCCCCGCGCTCTTGCAAAACGGCAGGCCTAAAGGACAATGATATGTGCCTTAAGGCCTATTTAGCAAGTTAATTTATAAAATCCAGCGATAAAAAACGCTTATAGATTAAAATCTTAGCCTTGGAGGCAGGCTTATTTGCCGCCTGCCTTGTCTATTTCAGCTGTTATCGCGTTAAAAATATCCGATATGCTCCCGGTTCCCTTTATCCTGCGGACTATCCCCTTTCCGCCATAATACTCTATGAGCGGGGCAGTCTGGGATTCGTATACCTGAAGCCTTTTGCGGATCGTCTCTTCTTTATCGTCATCGCGCTGATAAAGCTCACCGCCATCCTTGTCGCATTTGCCTTCCTTGGCAGGCGCATTGAAATAGACGTTGTACATCTGGCCGCACGTACGGCAGGTGCGCCTGCCGGTAAGCCTCTTCATCAGGTCCTCAAACGGGACATCCACGCTGATGGCAAGCTGCAACGGCTTTCCGATCTTGGAAAGCATGCCATCCAGGGCGGCAGCCTGGGCGGTGTTTCTGGGGAAGCCGTCCAGAATGAACCCGGCCTTGCAGTCCGGCTGGCCCAGCCTTTCCTCAACCAGCCCCAGCACTACTTTATCGGGCACCAGCTCGCCACGGTCCATAAAGCCCTTGGCCTCTTTGCCAAGCGGGGTGCCTTCAGCTACCGACTGGCGGAGTATATCACCGGTGGAAATCTGCGGAATCTTATATTTCTCAATAAGTTTCTTTGCCTGCGTGCCTTTGCCGGCACCCGGGGCGCCGAGCATGACTATCCTCATTTAAAGCCCTCCTGGAAATAAAAATAATTTCTCTACGGAAAAACCAGAACGAAAGGTAATATATCGCCAGACGGTAGATTTTGCAATACAAAAATTATAATCGTTAGTTAATTTTTACTTATAAGGAGGCGCTCGTCGATTTTGGAACCCTCCATTTATGTACTATCATATGCAAAATGAAGGAGGGTTTAGATGAACCGCATAACCATACTTATATTCGTATGTTTCCTTTTTGTGCCTGCGGGGGTATTTGCCGCTGGCCCAGCCGGTGGCACGCTTTCAATTTCGGCATCGCAGTCCGGTTTTTACCAGCCAGACACCGCCGAAGTGGGGCTGACTGTGGAGACCACCCAAAAAAGCGCGGATAAGGCAGCGGTAGAGAATGCACGGATAAGCCAGAAACTGCTTGGCACATTAAAATCCTTGATAAATGAGAAAGCCGGAGATTCGCTAAACACATCGGGATATTCCCTTCAGCCCGTTTACAAATGGGACGATACTCAGAAAAAAAGTATCCTTACGGGCTATATGGCAACAAACGGGATAATGGTAAAAATACATAAGCTGGACCAGATTGGCCGCTTGATAGACGAGGCAATTGCCGCCGGGGCCAACAGGGTGGAATCCATTAACTTCTCAATAGCGAATGAAACCAAAGACTGCGGGCAGGTAATTACCGAAGCCGGGGCAAAAGCCCGTGCGGAGGCCCAGGCGCTTGCCTTATCGCTTGGGGTAAAACTGGGCCGGGTGAAGAGCGCCTCTACCTCTTGCGGGGCCTACCAGCCAGCTTTCAGGGGCGAAATGATGCTGGCGGCAAAGGCCCAGAAGGAGCAAACCCCGATAGAAGCGGGACAGACCAGGCTAAATGCCTCTGTGGATATTACTTTCCATATAAGGTGAGAGCTGCCGGGGTTGATTGCCGCCAGGCTACTTTGCGGCCAGATATTCTTTCAGCTTCTCAAGCGCGCGCCCGCGATGGCTCATGGAGTCCTTTTCCGATGCGGCCATCTGCGCAAAAGTACGGTCATGGCCTTCGGGGAAAAAGACCGGGTCGTAGCCAAACCCGTTGTCTCCCCTGGGTTCAAACCCTATGCGGCCCTCCACCTTGCCGTCAAAGACGGCGGCGGGCCGCCCCGATGCATCGGCAAGCACAAGGACCGCCCTGAACCTTGCGCCCCTGCGCCCTTCGGGTACAACGGCCAGTTCTTGCAGCAGCAGCTGAAGATTTTTTTTGTCGTTGGCCTCCGGCCCCGCATACCTGGCAGAATAGACCCCCGGCGCCCCGCCAAGGGCGTCCACTTCAAGTCCCGAATCGTCTGCCAGGGCATATCGGCCTGAGAAAAGCGCCGCTTGCCCGGCCTTCAGTTTCGCGTTCTCTTCAAAAGTAGAGCCGGTTTCCTCAACCTCTGGAAATTCCGGAAAGGAATCCAGCCCCAGAAGGGTTACGCCTAATCCGCCCAGCATACGGTTCAGCTCGTTAAGCTTCTTTCTGTTTCTAGTAGCTACCACTATCTCCATAGGGGAAAGTTTAACAGGTGCCTCATATGAGAGTCAAAGAGCTAATCGGGCTTTTTTCCTTCCCCTTCGGGCATATCGCCCGAACCAGAATTGAGGTGAGTATTAGCACTTTCATTAAAAAACAAGGGTTTTTGAAATGGCATCATAATTGCATCTTAGTATGTACCTGCTTGGGAAGGTAATGGGATGCTTAAGCCCGGGTAACGAGGCGAATAATATTAAGGGCTTAAGGGTTTGGGCCAGGGGAGTTTGATATCCCCTGGTTCTTTTCTTTATTAAAGCTGCATGTTATGTTTCTTCGGCTGTCCGGAATCCCCTTTCACCCCTGAAGATCCGCTTCGACATCCAGCATAATCTGCACCTCCCCGGCCGCCATGATGCCGCCCTGCATGGGGGTTATTCCCCAGGTGATGCCGAACTCCTCACGGTTTAACCGGGTGGCGCACATAAAGCCGATGCTTGTCTCCCCGCCAATTGCTTCAGGGATTTTTACTGGGCCGGCAAATTCGCAGTGCAGTTTCACCGGGCGTGTAATGCCGTGCATGGCAAGCTCACCGGAAAGCCTGAAACGCGAACCGCCTACAAGCTCCACGCCAGTGCTTCTGAATAGAATATCGGGGTATCTGGCGGCGTCGAAGAAGTCCGCCGTAGCAAGGTGCGCGTCTCTTTTACTGTTGCCCGTGCGTACACTGGTTACGTCTATACGGGCTTCCACTGAAAGCATGGTTAGGTCAGAAGGGTCTAAATCTATCGTGCCGGTGACCGCACCGAATATGCCCCTCACATGGGCAATGGTGAGATATCTTATGGAAAATTCCGCAACTGAATGATCGGAGTCTATAATCCACCTTGGCATAATTTAATCTGCTCCTTTCCTGTATTAATGCCCATTATATCACCGGCCGTTTTTACCTTCTTCAGAATTCGTAAACAGACGTCATGTTAAAATTTCAGATGAAGCTCGTACACCGTTACATTCTGCGGGAACTGCTGGTATCCATGGCCGTAAGCATCCCCGTGCTCAATTTTGTGCTGATGATGGAGAAGATCATGAAATTGAGCAGGATACTTTCCAGTGTGGGGGCCAGCCCCCGCGAGATGTTCTCCATAATCCTTTATACTCAGCCGGAACTGCTGCTGGTTACCATACCAATGGCCTTTCTTCTGTCTGTCCTTTATACGTACGGCAAGATGAATGCCGATAACGAGCTTATGATAGTCAAGGCAAGCGGAATGCCCTTCAGGCAGGCGGCCATACCAGCCTTTGTGCTGGGCATGCTCTGCATAATAATCGGCCTTTTCGTGAGTTTCCGCCTGGAGCCTGCCGGGAAAAGGGCCGTGCGCACTTCCGTATCTGCAACGCTTGAAAAGAGGGCGCCTGGCGCCATAGAGCCTGGAGTATTCAATCTGATAATAAAAGACGTTGTTGTTTACGCCCGTGAAAAAACGGATGACCGGCTGGACGGCCTTTTTATCTATGATCAGCGCAAACCAGACAGGCCGGTTGTCATCTACGCCGGGAGCGGCCAGGTGACCGGCGCGCCTCAACTTGGAGGCCTGCTATTCAGGTTGAAAAACGGCCTTGTGCATATAGCCAGGGGCAGCAGGCTCATAGAGATTTTTTTTGGAGATTATAATCTGGTGCTGCCCCTGTCGCTGGAAGAGCCCGCCATGTTTCTGGGCGAGCTTACCCCTGGAGAACTTCTGGCCCAGGCCCGCACAATGCCCGGCGAACCCGGCATAAGCAGGTGGCTGGAATTATACAGGCGTATCACTTTTCCGCTTTTCAATCTGGCGGTGATGCTGCTGGCACCCGTCCTGGCGCTTTATTCCGGCAAAAGGGCCCGGCTGGGCGGGCTTGCGATGGGGACCATGGTATTTTCCGCTTATTACATAGCGCTTAGCTATTCTGAACGGCTGGCCGATTCGGGCAAGGTTCCGCCCGCAGTTGGCGGCTGGAGCCCGCTTGTGCTTTTTCTGATAATCTCGTGGCTTCTTTTCTTACGGGCGGACAAGAGATGAATCTGCTTAAGCGGCTTTACGTTAAAGAATTTGCAAACGCGATAGCGGTGGTGCTGGCCGGGCTTTCCCTGATGCTAGGCTCCGCGGACCTGATAGAAGCCATGAACAAGATACACGGCGGGGGCGCAGGAACGTACATTAAGTATCTGATATTCGCCCTGCCCCAGTACATTGTTTATACAATGCCGGTGGCCGGGCTGTTTGCTGGGCTTTTCGTAATCGGACAGGCCGTAAGAAACAGAGAGACCATAGCCGTGATGTCTGCCGGCGGCAGGACACGGACGCTGTTTCTGCCCCTTGTGGCCATGGGGCTGGCCCTGACGGCGGCCAGTTTTCTGATGGCCGAATTCGTTGCGCCCCCGGCGATGCAACAGATAAAGATAATGACAGGTGAGGCCGGGCCTTCCATAGAAAGGGAAGGGGCAATCTGGCTTAGGGCCGATGACGGTTCGCTGGTGCGTTTTTACCTGTATCAGAAAGACACCAGGTCCGCAAGGCAGGTGGAGATATTCAAGTTTAACCGCAAGCAGGAACTGGCCTCCAGAATCGATGCGGACGGCGGCGCTGTTTATAACGGAAGCGGCTGGGTGCTGAAAAAGACCAGGACATACGATTTGCTGGCGGGCACTGTTGCTGACGCGCCGCAAATGACAATAGAGCACCTGATAATACCGGGTATCCTGGATAAACAGGTAAGGGCTCCGGAGGAGATGAGCATTACGGAGCTTTATGATTACACCAAAAGGCTCAGGGAAGCAGGGATAAGGAACCTCAAACTGACTGTGGATATGAACTCCAAACTCTCCTATCCGCTTGTGAATTTTTTCATGGTGCTGTTTGCCGTTGCCCTTGCAACGCGCCGCGGAATGGGCGGGCTTGCGGCCGCCTCGCTGGGGATAGCAGTAAGCCTTGTTTACTGGTTTGGATATACAATGTGCCTGTCATTTGGCTACGCCGGGGTATTGCCTCCTCTGGTTGCAGCCTGGAGTGTCCCCGCGCTGTTTGCTGCCGTATCGCTAGCCTTGTTCAAAACGATAAGAGAATAAATTTTCGCATTTTTGTCCTCTGATGCAGCCCCTTGTTTTATCATGTTCTTAATGCCGCCAGTAAAAACCGGCTTCGCGCCTTCCACAACCTTTACGTGCAAAGAGGCTTTTTATCTGCTAAGATCAGGTTAGGGGGAAAATACTTGCCGGGGAGGGGTACGATGCAGGCGGGAAAAACCAGCCTGGAAACCGCTTCTGTCTCAAGCGCCGGGAAAATACTGGTAGTTGATGACAGTGAAGACGTGCGGGCGCTCCTGGGCTCCATTTTGCATAGGGCTGGATATGATGTTTTTTTTGCTGCCGACGGGACGAAAGGCCTGTCGGCAGTTTCCCTTGTAAAGCCGGATCTTGTGCTTCTGGATGTAACAATGCCGGATTTGAATGGCTACGAGGTGTGCAGGGTAATGAAGTCTCATCGCCAGCTGGCCGATATTCCGGTAGTGTTTCTTACTGCATGCTCTGAAAGCCGGGACAAGGTGAAGGGGCTTGAAATCGGAGGTGCCGACTACATCGTAAAGCCGTTCGATAAGGCCGAGGTAATAGCGCGCGTAAGAAACCAGCTGAAAATACGCAGCCTGACTGCGGAACTGGTGCGGATGAACCTGGACCTTGCTGAGAAGCAGCGCAATATAGAGGCAGAATTAAAATCGGCTTCCGGCATACAGAAATCGCTTCTTCCTATTGCAGGGGTTGGAACATACGCGGAAAACCTGGAGATGGCCTGGGGGTTTTTGCCTTCGCAGTATGTTGGAGGCGACATCTTTAACGTGCTGGGGTTATGCAAAGACCATATCGGCGTTTACATGCTGGACGTCAGCGGCCACGGCATGCCAGCCGCTCTTTTGACGCTTTCTGTTGCCCAGGCGCTGGACCCTCACAGCGGTTTTTCTGTTAAAAAGGAAATGCCTGCGTCTAGCAGGGGTGAAACAGTGCAGCTTCCGCGCGATGTACTTGCCCTTCTGGACGGGGCTTATCCCATATCCCGTTTCGACAGGTATTTCACAATGGTGTATCTGATCATGGATACGGAAAAAGGCGTTATCCGGTATTCCAATGCGGGCCATTGGCCGCCCGTGCTTTTGTCCAGAAAAAACTCATTTAAATTGCTGGAGAAAGGAGGTCCGCCAATAGGTGTAGGCGCCGCGTCTGATTTTGAAGAAGAAGAGCTGCCGCTTCAGGACAAGGACACTCTGGTGCTTTATACGGATGGGCTGATAGAACAGTGCAACTCTGAAGGCGAAGCTTTCGGCGAGCACCGTTTTTACGGGCTGCTGCAGGCAAACAAGAATAAAAGCGTATCTGGCCTGCTGGACACGGTAATGGAGGAGCTGAAAAAATTCACGTCCGGAACGGAGATACAGGACGACGTAAGTCTTTTGGGGCTCCGGTATTCGGAGAAAGGGGTGTAACATGCGGCTGGAATGCAATCTTAAAGGTGATGTTCTGATTGCGCGTCCATTGGATGCCAGGATTGACGCAGCCTCGTCTATTTTCTTTAAAAACGCCCTTGGAGAATGGATTAACAAAGGGTGCAAGCGCATAGTGCTGGACCTTCAGAATGTTGAATTCGTGGACTCCAGCGGCCTGGGCGTTATCATTTCAACGCTGAAGGCCATGGAAGGCAAGGGCGACCTTGTGCTTTCCGGGGTGAAAACGGGAGTGATGAGCCTTCTTTGCCTTACCCGCATGAACAGGGTTTTCCGCATTTACGATTATAACGAAGAGGCGCTTGGCGCCATCCGGGGAGGCAGGGAATGAAGGCTATCCGGTTTTCAATAGAAAGCCGGCTGGAAAACCTGGCCATCCTGGGTGTGGCGATAAGGGCTGTGTGTTCGCAGGCCGGCATGGATGAAACAGACAGCTATCAGTCGGAACTGGCTGTAATCGAGAGCGCCACAAACGCGATAAAGTACGCATACGGAAACAAGGCAGGCAACCAGGTTGATGTAATATTGACGGTGGACCAGGGCAAGATTGAATTCCGGGTAGAGGATTCGGGGGCCCCGATGAAAAGCAACGGCAAGTCCTGGACGGATTTCGATCCAATGAAGACCGGCAGCTTGCCTGAATCCGGCATGGGCCTTTATATAGTAAGGCAGACCATGGACGAGGTTTCTTACTGTTCCATTGACGGGCGCAATGTCATGACCATGGCACGCTATCTGAAAGAAACATAGCGTTGCATTACGGCCAGATCCGGCAGCCACCATGGAAGCGCCTTGCCCGCCGGCGGATTGCGGCCCCGCATACGTAGGGCCTTAAAGCACTATAAGCCGTTCAAGAAAATCCGAAACTTCGGCCAATGTCTTTATTATGTTGGCGGGTTCCTGCATGGCCGCCGCGCTCTCCAGCTGCTGGCCGAATTTGCTTAGGGCATCAAGGCCGTACCCGCCCCCGCTTCCCTTCATATTGTGTCCGATTATCCGGATTTCCTCATAATTTTTTTCGTCAAGGGCGCGCCATATCCGGGCCGTGTCTTTACGCCTGTTTTCAAGATATCCCGGCAAAAGCTCTTTCAGATCAGGCTCCATCGTTACGATAATGCTTTCCTTTTTCATCTGTCCTCCTTTCCAGTGCCGCAAGAGCTTCCAGCAGGGTTTCTTTTTTGACGGGTTTTGTGATGTGGCCGTCGCAGCCGGCCTGGAAACTCTTAAGATCGTCGCCCTTGATTGCATGGGCTGTAAGCGCGATTATTGGCGTATGCACCAGCCCTTTTTGGCGCTCCATCTCCCTTATCCGTCTTGTAGCAGTGTAGCCGTCCATTCCGGGCATCTGCACGTCCATAAGGACAA
Organism: Nitrospirota bacterium; assembly: GCA_021813405.1. Lineage (GTDB taxonomy): Bacteria > Nitrospirota > Thermodesulfovibrionia > Thermodesulfovibrionales > JdFR-88 > JAKAKS01. The sequence goes on along the minus strand of JAKAKS010000022.1, from coordinate 175,948 downwards.
GGTCGTAATGGCTGGCAGTAAATTTTTCGATTGCCTCAAGCCCGTTTTCAGCAATGTCCAGAGTGCAGTTGGAATTTTTCAAATAAAACTGCACCAGGCGCGCATTGTCTTCGGAGTCCTCCGCCAAAAGGATATGCATGTGCCTTGAAGAGATGGCCGCAAGCTGGGGAGCCTTTGAGCCGGAGACAGGTTCCGGAGTGGCCGGCATCTGATGGTTGCCATAATTAATGCCTAAGGCCTCCACTATCACTTCAAACAGGCGCTTCCTGCTGACTGGCTTTATAAGATAACTGCTGATGCCAAGCCTTCTGGCTTTCTCCACGTCTCCTTTCCGTGTGTCGGAGGTAAGCATGATAATTATCGCGTTAATATTCAGATGTGATTTTATGTATGCGGCCACTTCAAAGCCGCACATCCCTGGCATTCTGTTGTCAAGCAGGATTAGCCTGAACGGCTCCGCCGTCTTTCCCGCCCCCTCCAGCATCGTAATGCCCTCTTCTCCGCCTGATGCCTCAAAAGACGGCATACCCCAGCAGTCCAGTAGTTTCTTGAGGATGAGGATGTTAGTGGTGTTGTCGTCGATTATCAGGGTCTTTATGCCTTTAAGGCAGATCTGGATGTCCGGTTCCGCCTCTTTCCGCGCATCCCTGAATACCAGGGTGAAATAAAACCTGCTGCCACGCCCCTCTTCGCTTTCCGCCCAAAGCCCGCCGCCCATCATCCCGGCCAGTCTTTTTGAGATTGCAAGCCCCAGCCCCGTTCCCCCGTATTTCCTTGTGACGGAGGAATCCGCCTGCACAAAACCCTGCCTGCTTCCCAGCACCGTCTTCAGGTTATCCGGGGAAAGCCCTATGCCGGTATCGGAAACCATAAATAAAAGCGTGGTTATCCCGGTTTCCGACCTGGCATATCTTTTAATCTCCAGCACAATATCCCCGTGCTCAGTGAATTTGATTGCGTTGCCCAATAAATTAAAAAGTATCTGCCTGAGGCGCGTGGGGTCGCCCAGAAGTTTGGCGGGCACGCCGGGATCGATCTCAAAGGCGAACTCCAGCGCCTTTTTATGGGCCTTCACGGCAAGAGTCTCGCAGACGCTTTCCACCAGCCGCGGCAGATCGAACTCAACCTCCTCCAGTTCCAGCTTGCCGGCCTCTATCTTGGAAAAATCGAGTATGCCGTTTACGAGATTCAGAAGGTTTTCACCCGCATCCCTGAATATGGCTATGTATTCAGCCTGCTCCTTTGTAAGTGGTGTTTCTCCAAGCAGGTCCGCCATGCCAAGGATAGCGTTCAACGGGGTGCGTATTTCGTGGCTCATATTGGCCAGGAAGTCCGATTTGGCATTTGCGGCGGCCTCTGCGGCCTCCTTGGCCGTCTGAAGCGCCTGTTCGGCGCGCGCCTGTTTATTTGTTTGTGTGACCGCGGTGGCCTCATATGTTCCAAGCAGTAATTCAAGCGTAGCCACTCTCGATTTAAGTATGTTGAGCTCGGTTTCGCCGCATATCTGTCCCCAAGCTTCTGAATGGCAAGCCCCCAATCCATCTGCGGCTGTGAAAACCGAACTCTCCAGCGGCAGCACGGCCAGTTTCACGTTCAGCGCCAGGTTTCTGAAAAGGCTGGCGGTTTCCTTTGGCACGCGCACCTTGAAGAATATGGAAACCGCAAACATGTCTCCTGAAGGGAGAAGGCCGCCAAAACCCAGAATTGTTTTTATGCCGTAAGGAATAATGAATTCCTTTTGCGAGGTTATAAAAGGGTTGCTTTCCGGGTCCGGCACATAGAAAACGTTATATGGGCGGCTCTCGTGAAGCAGCAGAAGTTCCGGCTTGGGCGCAACAACTATTTCCGCATTCATGCAGAACTGCTTTAAAAGCAGCAGGAACATTGGTATTTGCGTAATTGCTTCTTCGCTTGGCAGGGGAATGGCCTTGTGCCCCCTCGATGCCTGCCTGGTACGCCATGCCGGTTCATCTCCATCTGTGCCAAGAAGCACCATGCATTTCATTTCAGGCAAGGCCGGCTTGTCCTTCAGCATGTCCTGGGCAAACACCTGAAGGTCCTGCGGAAGGCCGCTAAAAGGATGGGTTTTGAAGAACCGCACCAGCGCCGGGGCCGGTTTGCCGGTGCAGCCATCAATAAGACTCTCATAAAGATAAGACGAAATCCTGCCCGCAGCTTCTTCCATGCTTTGGGCCCCTTCGCTTATCCGGCGGAGCGCGCTTCCGCACTCGGTCATCTCCCGGAGCGTGAACTTTCCTATGTCGTAGCTGGCCGGTTTTTTTAGAACACCCCTCATGGCGCCCCTTCCGTTCAGCCCAGATAATACCACTTTAAGTTGTATAACACAACCGCTTTGGAATTTTTTATTTTAAAAGTACGGGGAAAAGAAAACCGTTAGGGCTGGACCTGCACGGTAAAGGAAACCGTCCCGGATGCTCCGGCGGCCAGCCCGCCCGAAAGCGTCCAGGATATGGAGCCCTGGGCCCCAACGGACGGCCCGGAAGCCAGGCAGCCGGTCAGCCCTGCGCCAAGCACGCCGCAGGATGCACTCTGGAATGTGGTGTATGCGGGTGTGGCATCATTTATTACAATGCTGGTCAGCACGGATGCGCTCTGGTTTGAGTAAGTTATGGTATAGGTAATCGTGCTGCCGGGCAGCACGGAGGTCTTGTCAACGGTTTTTGACAGGTTAAGCCCGTTTGCCACCCCGGTGCCAACCGTTGTCAGGTCCGTGCGGGTTTGCGTGTCCGTAAGGGCCGGGTTAGCATTCAAATAGCTTAGCTGCGCTGTAACCGTCACCTTGTCCTGGGCATTCAGCGGCGCCTGCGCAGGAATGAACTCCTTCATCAGTATGCAGATCTTCTGCCCGGCGGACACGCTTATTGGGGCCGTTATCTGCGGGTCCCCCGCGGCAAAATGGCCGGTGCAGCCGGTGTCCTGATATAAAACCTCTCCCCAGCCGGACATCGATGGGCTTGCGTAAGCCGTGGTGCTGAAATTCAGCGTTCCCGCAGAGCCAGCCGTATATGTGTGGGAATAAGTAAGCGTAGTGCCCGGTGAGCCGGTCTGCGCTCCGTCGGTAATAAACTGGTTTGCGGGAACATCCCCGAAATTCACCCCGTTATAAACCGTGCCGGAGGCAACTGCAAACCTGATGGTATCTGAAGGCCTGTCGTAAACGCCCCCGGAATTGCCGGGGTCCGCCCCTGTGGATATGTACCCTGCGGGATTAGCCTCAATAATCTTAATATACGTGCCCGGTGCTACCGTGCCGGGGATATACAGCTTATAAATGCCGCTTGCACCGGTAGACATGCTGTCATAGACTGTTCCGCCTGAATCGCTGGTCATTTTCATTACAGCACCGGCCAGCCCGGCCTCCTGCCCGTTTAATCTCCCGTCATTTGGTGTCCCGCCGCCGTTTCCGGTATCGACAAAGACCTCCCCCGAGATGCTTGTGCCGTAATACAGGCCGAAATCCTGCTGGTTAATATCCGGGCCGCCGGCTGCAACGGTACGTACGCCGCTTGACGCCTCGGTGCCTGTCCAGCCCGCCGGATATAACGGGGACGTAATGGACAAAGTGGAGTTGGCGCTTATTACAAGGCAGTAATTGCCGGACGAAACTCCGCTTATGGTATATTGCCCGGTGGACGGGTCCGCCGGGGTGGCCGAGATGGCAGTGCTGGCGCATACGCCTCCGGAACTGGCGGCCAGTTTGATATACACCGTCTGCCCCGTGCCGCTTTCGCCAGAGTCCTGCATGAAATTGTGGTTGGCGTCGTTGTAAACGGTACCGTGAATATTTATTCCGGCTGATGTAACCGTAAGGGTTGCGCTGGCCGAAATGCCGGTCCCGGCGTTAGTGGCTGTAACCGGACCAGTATTATTCGTATAATTGCCCGCCGTCCCGCTTGTCACATTCACTGTGACTGTGCAGCTTGAGTTTGCCGGAATAGTGCCGCCGCTTAAAGAAAGTGAACTGCCGTTTGCGGCAGCGGTGATTGTGCCGCCGGTGCAGTTTGTTATTCCATTTGGCGTGTTGGTATTTATCATGTTGGCCGGGTATGTGTCCGTAAAGGCCGCGCCGGCAATATTAAAAGCGTTTGGGTTTGTAAGCGTGATTGTAAGTACGGATGTGCCGTTTACACTTATCTGCGCCGGAGCAAACGATTTGGAAACCTCTGGTGGATAAAGAGCTGTCACCGTCAGGGTGGCGTTAACCTGGCTGGTGTCCATCCCGGCCGATGCCCCCGAAATATTGGAGCTTGCGTTATGATATGTCCCGCTGAGGGAGCTTGTCACATTGTCGGTGATGGTGCAATTGGCAATTCCGGCAGAGATGCTGCCGCCGGAGAACGTCAGCGTATTGGCCCCGGGACTGGTTACAGTCCCGCCGCATTGCGATGCCGCCACAGGCGATACAATCGTGACATTAGCGGGCAAGGTTTCGGTGAACGCCAGCCCGTTCTGCGCGGGATTGCCGCTGCCGTTTGCCACAGTAAACGTCATGACGGAACTGCCGCCCGCCTGTATCGAGGCAGGGCTAAACGTCTTGATGAGGCTTGTCCCCACCACCGAAAGAGCTGCCGCATTTGACGCTGTTCCGGGGGCAGGCGTCTGGTCCGTTGTCACGCCGCTTGCGCCGTTTGTATAGTTTCCGGCGGCAGAACTGGCCACCTGCACGGTAACCGTACAACTGCCGGGCAGCAGGTTGGGCACGGTCAGGTTAAGGCTGGTTGCGCCCACCGCAAGCGCAGGCGAATTCGAAGCGTTCGGGCACGTGCCGCCAATTACCGCACTGGCAATATTCATCCCCGAAAGCGTATCCGTGAAATTTGCGTTGGTGAGGGCCGTGCCGTTGGGGTTCGTTAGCGTGAATGCCAGCGTGGAAACGCCGTTCACCCCTGTTTCAGCCGGGCTGAACGCCTCCGAGATGGTTGGCATATTGACTACAGTAAGCACCGCAGTGTTGCTGGGCGGGCCTGTATTGACGTTCTGGGCCGTAACGCCTGTGGATGTATTGGCGTAAGTGCCCGTCGCATTCGTAGTCACCTGTAAAGTGATGGTGCACGTGCCGCCGTTTGGCATGTAACCCCGATAAAGCCTTACGTCCGTGTTGCCGCTTTGCAGCGTCCCGCCCCCGCTGTTTTGCAGTGTGCCGCCGCAGGTGTTTGTTGTAGTAACGGGCGAGGATATGGTCATCCCGGAGGGGAAGTTGTCGGTGAAGCGGACATTGGTCCTGTTCCCGCCGCTCTGGTTGTTCAGGGTGAATGTGATGGTGCTGGTCCCCCCCAGCCCGATAATGGACGGTGAGAAGGTCTTGGATATTCCTATCCTGCCTACGGCAAGCGTTGCCGCATTGGAGGCGGGGCCGGTCCCTTGTGTCTCGCCGCTTGTGATTCCGCCTGAGGTATTGGTGTAATTGCCGGTCTGCCCGCTTGTCACGTCCACCGTGACCGTACAGCTTCCATTGGCCGGTATTGTCCCGCCGCTTAATGAAACCGAGCCGCCGCCAGCAGCCGCAGTCACTGTGCCTCCGGTACAGTTTGTTATTGCGTTTGGGGGGTTAGTATTCTGTAAATTGTTCGGATATGTGTCCGTAAAGCCAGCGTTGGTCAGCGCCTGTGAATCCGGGTTAGTAAGGGTAAATGTGATTGTGGAGGTGTTGCCGGTCCGGATGGCCCCTGGCGAAAAGGATTTGGTGATGGTGGGCAGCGCAAGCACATTTAAATATGCGGTGTTTGAAACTGGTCCGGCAACGGGAGTTTGGCTGCTTGTTGCTCCGCTTGTGGAATCCGGGAAACCGGAAGCCGGGCTTATGCCGCTGCTGGTAACGTTCACGATTACTGTGCAACTGCTGTTCTGGTTTACCGTTATGCCCGAAAATAAAAGCGCCGTCTGGCCCGCGCTGAAGCTGTTGCCCGAGGCGCCGGAGCAAGTCCCCCCCGCGGCCCCTCCCACTGTCTGCATGTTAGTAAGATTATCGGCAAAAGACACATTGGCCAGATTGGTTCCAGCATTAGCATTTGTAAGCGTAATTGTAAGCGTGCTGGCGCCGTTGACCATTATCGTGCCAGGCGAAAAAGCAACGCTTACCTGAGGCGGATTGATTACCGTCAGGTCCGCAACGGCGGAACCCGCGCCCGCCGTTGGCGTCTGGTCTGTTGTAACGCCTCCGGCGGAGTTTGGATTCACTCCGGTATTTGAGCTGGTTACAGCTATCGTAACCGTACAGCTGCCGTTTGCGGGAACGGATATCCCGCTGAAGGAGAGCGGCCCGGAAACCCCGTAATTAAATGTATTGCCGCTTGCGCCTGCGCAAGTCCCGCCGGCTGCGCCGGATGCCCCCGTTTGAATGTTTACCAGGTTGTCCGAATATGCCGCGCCAGTAACGGTTATAGGGTTGGGGTTGGTCAAGGTAAACGTAAGGGTGCTGGTGCTGCCGGCCCCGATCGTTGCCGGGCTGAATCCCGCCGCGATTGACGGCGGGGTAAACGACTGGCCCACCGCCAGGATTGCGGAATTCGAAGGCGCGCCGGTTGCCGTTTGCGCGGTGCTGACGCCGCTGGCGGAGTTCGTGTACATTCCGGCAGTGCCGCTTGTGACCGCGAAAGATACCGTGCAGGAGCCTCCGGCAGGCAGTGTTCCGCCCGCAAGAGTGAAGGACGCAGCGCCCGCCCCGATCGAAGCAGGCGTAAACCCGGTGCAGCCCGTTCCGGTTACTGTGACGGCCCCGCCCTCTGCAACCACCCCTGACGGCAGGCTATCCGTGAATGCGGAATTGCTTAATGTCAGCGCCTGCCCCGCGTTGGGGTTTGTAATATTAAAGCTCAGCATACTTGTTCCGTTCACGGCAATAGCAGAGGGAGTGAAAGACAACGCTATCTGCGGGCTGCCCAGAAGCGTGGCGCTGGCTGCCGCGATATTGGACATGTTCTGGTCGCTTGAAAACGCTCCGGACGGTATTGTGTTTGTATAGGTGGCATCCGCCTGGGTGGTCACATTTACCGTTACCGTACAACTGCCATTTGCCGGGATTGTAGTATTGGTAATGCCCACGCCGCCGCCGCCAGCGGAGGCAGCAACCGTTCCGCTGCACCCCACGCCGCTTATGGCCGCGCTGGGGTTGCCGCTGTTTACCAACTGGGCCGGATACGTGTCCGTAAGTACGGCATTGGTAATTGCCACCGGGTTGGGGTTGGCAAGAATTATCGACAATGCAGACGTGCCGCCCGCTGGTATGCCGCCGGGATTGAAACTCTTCGATATGGATACAGGCTTCCATATCGTACACGCATCTGGCGTGGGCGAGGGTTGAGGCACATAATTGCTGCCGCCGACCGTCCCGCCGCCAGCGTAAGTGCCGCCCGGGAAGACCGTCTGCCCAGCCGATGTTCTTGTGGGGTCTGCAAATGTGATATTGGCAGGGTTACGGTATGTTCCAGGAGTGGTTGCGGCCGGCACATTGGCTATGAAGGTTATCGCCACCGAGCTGCCGCCTGGTATATTGAAGCTGCTCCAGGCAGGCGTTGCGCTTCCAGCCGCCGGATTGTTTGTTGTTGGGCGGGTTGTGCCGTTAATCAATGCAACATTACCTGTGGATGCGTACATGAACGGCGAGGGAGAGCCGGGCAGGACGTCGGAGACGGAAACGCCCGTGGCCCCGCCAGCGCCCGCCCGGTTTGAAACAGTTATGGTGTACGTGGCGCTGCCGCCCTGCACGGCGTTTGGCGTTACCGCCGCCTTGGTTGCCGTCAATACGGGCATGCAGGCAGCGGTAGGGCCTGCCCCGGGTATCTGGTTTGCGGCAAGGCCAGACGTCCAGTAGCCGTTAGCGCCGGATGTTGATCCGTAATCGGTACCGTAATTTGTGCTGGATACCGTTGTCCCGTGGACGCCGCCGCTGACATTTACGCTGGCGCTGCCCGAAAGGGCAACATAACCGCCACCGCCTCCGCCGCCCGGTCCATGTTGCACGCAGTATGTAGTGCTGGTGCATCCAGTAGCGCTGCCGCCTCCGCCGCCCTGCGCGTTTACGGTAAGGGAGCCCACCGGACCGGCTGCGGAATAAACCAGCACAGAACCGCCGCCGCCTCCGCCGCCGGCGGCGTCGTTTGAGGGGGTGTTGGAGGGGTTGGAGTTTATGTCATCATAATATCCCGTGGCGCCGTTGTCGTTTATCGTCCCCGTCCCGGTAATGGAACCGGCGCGTATCATAACTATGCCGCCGCCTGCCGCACCGCTGCTGCCCAGGCCATTTGCGCCCGGCCAGGATGTATTGTTATTGCTGGTCCCCGCGCCGCCGCCTCCGCCCATGGCAATAAGGCCGGGCGTCATCGGGATGCCTATGCCGCCGAAACCGCCCGTTGTCCAGGGTGCATTAGGTTGCCCAAGTGCTGGTGGAGGCTGGGTGGGGTCCCATGCGTAACCTCCGCTTCCGCCTGTGCCATATCCGGATCCGCCACCGCCGCCCGTGTTCTGGTCGTTGGCGGGCGGGTCACCATCAGTGCCGCCGCCGCCTGCATTGCCGGGCGCGCCGCGGCCCATGCTGCCGTTAGGATATCCTTCAACGCCGGTGTCCAACAGGGAGCCTGCCGGATTCTGGTTGCCTCCCGGAGTAGTGGGGACAAAGACAAACTCGGGCGTGCCCGCGATACCTTCGCCCTTGGCGGAGTTAACCTGCAAGCTCGAAGATGTCAGGTAATCGGTAGGCTGTAAGCCGGTGCCTGTGCCCACACCAAACATCTCCTTTCCGGCGCCTCCCCTGAAGCCGTAACCGGTAAGGTTTATCATCTGCCCATTCCAGTTGAGCTGCCCGGCAACGTCGAAGGCCAGCACGCCTCCGGTTGAGCCATCCCAGGGGTAGGCCGTTAATCCGCCAGCTAGCGTGGCCGATGAATACTGCGGGACCCTTATAACCTGGAAAGTCCTCTGTCCTGCCGCACCATATGCGGCCGAGTGATATGAATTTATAAGCGGGGCCGTAAGCGTGAGCGTGCCGCCAGTCAACGGGACCGGCCCGGCTGCAACGGCGTATTCGTAAAGCCCGGCGCTGTTGAGGCTGGTGTATCCCGCACCGGGATAAAGCCCCCCGGAGCCGTAACTGGAGGTGTTTGATGAATCGATGTCCGCGTCCTGCATCTGGATTATCAGCAGCAGGTCGCCAGCGGCAATCGGCGTTTGCGCGCCGCCTGCAGCAGCTGCCCCCACCGTAATGGTTGTGGCGCCGGAAGGCGCGGAGGCGGCCCCGGGAAAATACGTATTGATGACACCCGAAATGCTGCCGGGGCCGTCCGAGCCGGGGGTGGAACACACCTGGGCGGCCCATGCGGCCTGCGCGTTAAGGAATAAAATGACATACGCCAGGGCGGCGCACAGCGCCAGGGCCGCGGATTTCTTCCGCGGCCTCAAGCAGGGCCTCTCGCTATTTCTCCCCTTAGCCATTGTTTTTGTCCTTGCCGGAGAACATTCCGAATATGCCCTCGTCAAACTTCATCCGCAGTCTCATATATACGCCAGGGTTGGTATAGTCCTCCGCGGCCAAATCCGTGTCCTTAAACCCGAACACGTTGTACCCGGCCGAAAGCCAGACATCTTTGGCCACCAGGTATCCTACTTCCAGCCCGGCACCGTATTGTAGCTCCTTAAGGAAATTTGTGAAAAGCGCGGATGTCATGACACCGGCGTCCCAGTGGCTGTTAATATCGTAAGTGCTCCAGAGCCCCAGCATGTGTGTATTGGAAACGCTCTGAAGTCCGTTTGAATTGTCCAGAAGCAATTTCCCGGCGTACTTGCCGCTTAGCACAAAAGGCGCAAACGGCCTGTAATTAACATTGGCCGAAACGATATGCGTAAGCGTGTTTTCCCCGGCCGCCTCGTCCTTGTTGTATTTAAGCTCGTATTTGGCAAGCGCGTTCCAGACATCCGGGGCCTCCGGGCGGTAAGCCATGCCAAGCTGCAGCCACTCCTGTGTCTTGTTATCGCCAGTGCCATTTCTTCCGTTGTCCAGGTTTATAAGGTTCCTGCCCAGGAACGTGAAATTATTATTGATCTTGTAAGCCAGCCCCAGGGTATTGAGCACGCTGAAATCCGTACTGGAGATATGGGTCTCCAGCCGGGCCGTTCCCTTCCATCTGGGGTCCGCCGTGTACTCCACCGCGCCTGTAACAGCGGTAGAGGTCCCCTGGGCAGCCGGGCCGCCCAGTTGCTGAACGCGCTCCAGGCTTGTATTCAGCGTAAGCCCCTTGGAAAGCGCCCAGGCGTTTCTAAGCCCGATGGCCGCCTGGGCATCCCTTCCGCCCATCGCGTCCTGCATCCTGTACTCGCTGAATACGCTGCCGCCCTTCATGTATCCGCTGTCTATGCCGATAACGGTAGTGTTCTGCTGCTGTACTCCATTTAATGAGTAAGGGCCTTCCAGGCTGGACAGAAACTCGTGCCGCACATAAACCCTTCCGGCCGGAAGCTGGTAGTCGCCCCCCAGGGAGGCCTCTTTTTTCCCAAAATCCGTAAGCGCCTGCTCGTATTCCGCCGAAATCCCCAGTTTGGGTATTTGTGGCACCTGCCCGGAAAGCTTCAGCCTGGCGCTTTCGTACTCAAACGGAGTTGCGCCAATTGTTGTGGCCTGCGCCGTAGCCGCTGTTTCCCTGGCGTATCTCATCCCGAACTCGGCCGCAAGGTATTTAAATGTGCGCACATAACCGGCGTAGAGGCCTTCCTGCCTGCCCCCGGTGGTCAAATCCTGGCTGTGCAGAAGGTCCATCTTCAGCAGGTCCCTTTTGGACAGAACGTAATCCAGCTTGCCCATGGCATCAAGCCGCCCCGGCGAGAAGCCGGAGGAGGGATTATTAAAACCAAGCCCGGTCCGCACGACGTTTGCCCTTACAGTAAGCCCGCCGCCTTCGTGAAAGAACTCCACCCTTTCTGCCCCGCCAATACCGGTGGTTGTAACCGTGCGTGCCACCTCGCCTGTAACATACGTGCCCTTACCAAGATTTACCTTGCTGTCGGCGCTCTCTATTTCAGTGCTGCCCTGCGGGTTAAAATCCTTTGTAAACGCCCCGCCCACCTGCACCGCATTAGTGATTTTCGCCTGCGCCTGCGCACCGGCGGTCCAGAACTTCTGGCCTCCCTGGTCCACCTCGTAGGTCACTCGTATGAAAACAGGATTCAGGTTTTCGTCAACGCTGGGTATGGGTGCTTTAAAGAGCAGCCGCCCGGTGAAGGGCTCCAGTTCGTAGTCGGTAAACCGGGCCTCTGCCACCGTTGCCAATATAAGCGAGGGCTGGTTGCGGTCCCTGGTAACAAGTTCCACCTGTTCGCTGTTTTCCGTGATGTCAGTATTTGAGAGTTGGTACGGGCCGGATGTGCCGTTGGCCGGTATCTCCTCAATAACCTGCCTGGAGGTGTTCTGGCTTGTAAAGGCGGTGGCCGTAACCTTTTTGTTTTCGTAATGGCTTTGCACCCCGTTCAAGCTCCTGCTGTAAGCCCCCAGTTTTACAGTGTCGTCCTGTGCGCCGGTGGCATAGTCCCCATAAAGCATATAAGACCTGCCCTCGTCCACGCGCACGTATAATTTCCCTGTGGACTGGGCGTCATACCCCCTGATGGAGGAATCTCCGTACACGGGGTAGAATTCGTCCGGCTGGATGTCCCTGAAAAGACGCTCGCCAGCCTGCTTGTTGGAATCGTAAGCCAGCGTAAGAAGATATTTGCCCAGCACCTTACCTTTTAAATAGAGCGCCCCCCGTGCCGCCCCGTGCAGCTTGCCGCCGTCCGAGTTGAACGCGATGTTCCTTAACTCCTGGTCAAAGCCGTCGGACTGGCGGGCCGGCACTATATGGCTTGGGTCCAGTTTGCTCAAATCCAAACTGCCTTCCACAACGCCAACTGCCATAAAGGGCCTTAGGTTGGGGCCGAAAAAGACCTTCTGCTCCGACTTGACGTCACCAGCCCCGGCAGTCAGGACCGTATTGCCCGGGCCGTTTGGGGCCAGAAGCATATATGTGCCTTTCCCGCCATCAATAGATACATGCACCTCGCTGGCCGCACCATTTACGGGGCTTGCGCCCGCCTGGTTGCCGTCAGCGGATTTTTTATCAACCTGCCAGACAGCGCCCCCATTTGCCTTCAGGGTAAGCGCCGTTTTTATAAGCACCGGCAGCCCCTGGCTGTCCAGCAGCTCTATCTTTACCGGCAATATGGACTTCCCGTCCGCTTTCAAATCCCCCTTGGGCAGGGTCAGGCGTATTCTGGCCAGGGGGCCGGGGGCGGTCACTTTAATCAGTTTCTCTCCGCGTTTATTTCCAAACTGGTCATACTGCGTCAGCTTCAGCTCGTTTACTCCCGGTTTCAGGTCTATCCCGATATATTCCCATGCCTGCACCTGCTTAGCCTGAAGCACCGATTTCAGGCCCACCTTGCTTTCCGGAACCACAGCACCATTTACGCTTAATTGGAACCTGCCTATGCCGCCCTTCACGGTTATATTCATCTGGCTGTAAGGCAGAACGTCCCCGTCATTCATATCAATAAAGCCAAGCGTATTATCCATGTCCTTGAGCCTGGCCGGATCAAAATTGTCCTGCTCATCGTCATCAGGCAAAATTCCGTCATCAACGGCGGCCTTTGTAACGGCCGGCTTATTCTTGTAATCCGGCATTTTTATCCCGCTGTCGGCAAGCCCGCTGGCCGGAAGCGATGCGCTGTCCGTCTGGGCCGGTTCCGGCTGCAACTGCTGGCCGGTGCGCCTGTCCGCTTCCGTAAGCACGCCGCCGCTCTGCGCAATGCGCGATTTTATTACGTTCAGTAACGGGCCCTGACAGCCTTTTACTGCAAAATCCGCCCTGTGCATGTCCCCGGCCTTCAGGTCCACAAAAAGGCTGTTTGGGTCTTCCGCGTTCCTGTTGGTGAGCACCTCAAGCCGCGCCCCCTCCGGCAGGGTGGTATTATCCACTTTCAATACATGTGTGGCCGGGTCTATGCCGTAAATGCTGTATTTGCCTTCGGAATCCGTAATGGCATAGGTGCCGTCTTCCAGATAGAGCGCAACCCCGGGAATGCCCGGCTCGCCCTTGTCCTGCGTCTTGTTGCCATTACAGTCGGCAAACACCTTGCCAAAGATTATCCCTTTATCGGAAAACACCCCGCCTGTAAGCGTTACCGTCCATTGGGATTCGTTTGATACGGTCCCGCCGGAGGCCGTGGCCACGGCCGTGTTTGTCCCGTTGCCGTTTGAAGCGCCTGGACCAATTCTTACACGGTAAGTAAGCGTGTGGCTGGCGCCGCTGGCCATGGTGCCAACCTGGAATATCAGATTGGGGCCGGGCGTTCCCGCCGGGTCCGGAATTTGCGCGCCGTCCAGCCTGGCGGTGCCGTTAGCATATACAAATCCCGCGGGCAGATTGTCTGACAGTATGATATTTGTCATCTGAAGGCCGGAACTGTTTTTGATTGTTACTGTATAGTCCACAAAATCGCCTAACTCGGCCGTCTGGGTAGAACCCGTCTTGTTAATGAAAAGCCCGCTTGCCGGTCCAGGATCCAGAGGGATATCTACTTTCACCGGTTCCATGGACGGGCCAACCTGGAAATTGCCCCCGTAGGAGCCGGGCACAAGTACCGTCCTTCCGGCCGGCAGCTGGCCAGGCTGTAACTTTGACGGGAACGAATGGCCGTTGGGGGCAAGAACGGAAATCTTGTAAGTGCTGGGCGGCACCAGGGGAAACTGGAATGTGCCGGTGAGGTCTGTCGTTATGGTGGCAGGCGCCGGCGTGGACCCATCGTACTGGAATACCTTGGCGGGGCCGCCGGGGTTGCCGCCATTGCCCTGCCCGGTAACGTCAACAAGCGTAACAACAGCGTTTGCGATTGGCGCGTTGGTGCCGGAATCGAAGGCCACTCCAAAAGGGTCCACCAGCACTATGCTTTGGGCGGAGGTGGGGCTGTATCCGCATCCCGTAATGGTGGCGGTCAGCGTGTTATCAGGGAGCGCTTCTATAATCCCGTCTCCCTTTACCACCGGGGTAGTTGCGGCATTGGCAGTGGCCACATACTGCGCCAGGCCCGAAGATGAATAGTTAAAAATCCTGAACACGCCCGTGTTGAGCCCGGTTTCCGTTGCCGTGTACGTCTCCACGTCGCCCGTTTGGTTGTCGGCCAGCGTAATCTGGGCTGTTGCCAGCTGGGCGGGATTTGTATTGCACGCCGCCGCCTTGGCCTGAATGAATAAGGGGCCGCCCAGGGGCACGGCGCCAATTGAATTTGTAAAAGAACTGCTTGAGTAAAACTGGATTGTGGCGGTGCCGGCCACGCTAAGCGTGATTGTGTTGGAATTGCTGCCGGATGCCGGGCCGCCGGAATAATAAATCTGGCCTGTGTTGATTATGGTGCCGGAGGCTACATTACTTATTTGCACGCTGAAGGAAACATTTACCGTAACGCCGGGGGCGATGCTTGAAAAACCGAAGGCCACCGCGTCTATGGTGCCAGCAGGTGCGGAAGTGGTATACGTTTGCGCCGGGGCCCCAAGGGCGTGATAGAGCGGCGTTCCGCCGCCCGAACTTACGAATGAAGAAAAAGTTGAATTTGCGGGGATCTGGTCCCTGATGATAACAAGCTGTTGCGGAGTGCCGTCAATTGTAACGTCCGCGCCTGTGATGGGCACGGCGCCGGGATTGTCTTCGGAAAGAGTGAATGTTTCCGCGCCGCCTGGCAGCGGGTTATAGTTGGATGCGCTCTTTACAAGCGCGCCGATGACCACCGGCTGTACTATTGCTTCAACTTTGTTTGAATATATGATTTGATTGTTTCCGCCGGCGTCCGTGTACGTCACAAATGCCTGGTTGTCTATTACAGTTCCCGGAGCGGTTTGGGCATGCCCGGCAGAGGCAATAAGGAATGAAAATAAAAAAAGAAGTCCCGCCAGCAGTATCCTGGGATATTCTGCTTCTCTTGCCGGCAGTTTTATAAACGGGACTTTTTTCATCTTCTTCAAAAGTAGCTGGGGGAGGCCGTTAAAACAGCCTCCCCCGAGTGTTCCAGCCCCGCTACGGGTTTATCTGGACGCCAAAGTAGAACGTCTCCGACGCGCCCGGAGCAAGGGAGCTTATGGTGTCCGAAATAGTCCCCGTCCCGCCGCATGCCGGCGCCGTGAAATTGGCCGTATTGGGCGGCAGGGTCCCGTTTGTGGTGGACCACACCGGCGCGCTGTTGCCGCTTCCGCAGTTAAGCGCGGTGTTGGCCGGCGTGCTGTCCGATATTACCAGGTTGGTGGCCGCGGCAGTACCTTCGTTTGTGGCCACTATTTCATACCTGATGCACGCACCCGGAACAGCGCCAGTTGTTATCTGGCTCTGGGTCCAGGTAAGCGCGCAGCCGCCGCCGGAACTGCAGGTTGCGCTGCATGTGGCGTCAAGCGCCTGATACTTCTGCAACCTCACCTGCCCGGCTATAACCGTGGTGGTGCCGGTTGCGCTTGCTGCCGCTGGCACCGGGGTTGAATAGCCATTGTTGGCCGTTGTGGCGGTAATCGTGGATATGTTCTGGTCGTTTACGTTGGCGCTTGCAGGCGCGAACACCTTCAACGTAAGTGTTATGCTTGCGCCGTTAACCAGCCCGCCGGAAAGGCCGGGGACCGCATTGAGCGCCTCTCCCGACGTAACTACGGTAGCGCCGTAGTACATCGTGGAAGTCCAGCCGGACAGCGAGTCCGCGTTGGTAAGGGCGATGGTGCTGCCTATCCCGTCGCCTTCCGTAACGTCGCCGTTGTTTGTGAGAGTAAACGTATACGTCACCGTGCCGCCCGGATAAATCTGGTTTGATGAGTTGGGCGTAATCGTAAGGGAGCGCACCACGTTTATGGTGGCCTGCTCGTGCAATTTGTCATATGCCCCGGTAGTGGGAGATGCAACCTGGAAATAAAGCTGCGTGTTGCCCGCGCTCGAGGACGCGCTGGTGGTAACGATTGCGCAAATATATTCGTTGGCCGCACCCGCGACAAAAATGCCGCCGTTGCCGCTGATAGTGCCCGTGTTGGTCTCGGTTGCGCCGACGGAGGAGCAGTCGTGCGCCACGGAGGTGTCCGGCTTGAACGTCACGGACCACCCGGCAGGCAGGTTGTTGGACGATATCTGCGTGCCGTTGCCAGGGTCACTCTGGCTAACCAGGATGTTATAGGCATCGTTGGTGCCGGTGGGGCTGGTGTCGTTGACTATCATCGGGAACACCAGGGCTGCGCCGGGATTGCCGCTCTGCGTGGCAACCGGCCCCCCCTGCGCGTTGCTTGTGGAGTCTGCGCCGGCAAATGTATTTGTCGAGAGGTCCACGGTGTCAGCGGTTATCGTTGTAAGAGTGTCGATGACTGTGTCCGAGACCGTGTTGTTGAATACTGAAGTGGCCGTCAGCGTAACGGAATAAGGCCCGCCGCCGGACACGCCAGTAGGAAGAGTGGCCTTTACAACCACCTTGTAGTTGGTGCCCGCAGCTTCAGGCCCGGTATCCGGTATGCCGTCGCCGTTTGTGTCGGTAAGCGGTGTCACGCCATCGGACTTAAACAGTGCAAACGTAGTGCCTGCCGGGAACGAGGAGGACCCCAGAGTAATATTGAAGGAGTCCGAGCCGTTTCCTGTATTCCAGACGTAATCGTTAAACGACACGGTTGCGCCCTGGCTGGCGGAGGGGGCCGTAACAGGCTCGCCGGTGCCGTTGGTGCTGACTGAATTGGAGCCGTTGGCAACCACGCCCGCTGTCTGGGTGACCGTGAATGCGGCGGTGTTGGTGCCGGTGCAACCTGAGGCCGGCTGCTGCGCGGCGCCGTCGTAATACGCATAGCAGGCGGTGTTGGACGTCTGGGACGTGCCTGGCGCCAGCCCGGAATTGATATTCACCTGGAACGTAATGGTGCCCGTAACGTTGGGGCCGACGGATGCTATTACAGCGTTGGCGATATTGGAGTTGCCGGGCTGGTTGTAACCGTAATAGCTGATCCCGGCCGGTTCGCCGCTGTTGCTGTCGTTAAGGGCTGTGCCATTCCACTTGGCGCTGCTGGCCACATACGTCATGCCGGCAGTGGCGCCAGAACCGATCAGGTCCGTAATGTTTACGTTAGTAGCTGTGTTAATGCCGGTGTTTGTATAAGTAAGGGTGACCGTTACAGGCCCGGTGCCGGGTGCTCCGGAGTTTAATGAAAGCGATTTGGTTACGCTTATGACCGCATTGCCGGTTACGGTTGTAGTGTCCTGGTTGTTGGCGGTCACAGTGTTGTTAAACTGACTTGTGCCCGTAACCGCAACCGTTGCGGTATTGCCCGCCACCGCGCTGCCCGGGACCGTTACGGCCTCCACAAAGCAAAAGGCCGCCCCTGATGCCAGCGAAGGTGTGCTGGTTATCGCGGGTGCGCCGGTATCCGGCACGCCGTTACAGGCCGTGGACGGATAGATGGCGATTATAGGAGTCATTGAATTGCCGCCGTTAATGGAGTTGGCAAGGGTAAACGTGTCCGTGCCGTTTCCGGTATTGGTAAGGGTATGGGGGAAATACACGGTATTGCCAGGCGCGCCGTTCTTGCTTTGCGGCGTGGTGGTAAGAGTAAATGCCGCAACTTGCTGGACCACTGTTTGCACAGTATTGGAAGTTGCCGTCCTGGATATACCGGAGCCGTCCGTATAAGTGGCCGACGCCTGGTTCCCGATTGTCGTGCCCGCCGGTGGCGTTGCAAATGCGCTGCCCGCCAGGGCAATCAAAAACACTAATGACAGGGCCGCCAGTATGGTCTTTACCGGTGGCTTTCGATATCTCTTCATAATAAATCCTCCACTTGAAATGATGAATATAAAACAGGCTTCCGGATTAGCCGAAGGCTATTTGCCCGGAGCACTGACCAGCCGGACCCGGGCACTGACCGTAACAGTCTTCCCCGCCGGCAATTCGCCCAGTTTCCAGCCCAAAAACTTGTATTTGCTGTAAGGGACGTCGCGTATAGCCTCCTTCCCGTTTGGTAGTCTAACTTTTCTTTTCAGCGGCACCGGCAAAAACTTTTCGCCATCGATGCTCGCCATTACTTTCGCGGGCCTGGCCGTGCCGGGGACGTATTGCGTGCCAGCCGGCACCGGCAGCTTGCCCATAAGGTTTGTGACCGCGGTTTTTCCGTTGTTGGTATATGCGGCCGTATATTCGATAACATCTCCGGGGCTGGCCTTTGCGGCCGAGGTATAGGTCTCTTTGCCTCCAGGCCCTTTCACGACCTTCCTCTGCGTAAGCTTGACAGCTACGGGGCCCTTAACGGCCGCCCAGCCGGAAGCGGCCGGACTCACCATAACAGCGGCAATTAAAAACAGAGCGGCTCTAAGCAAATTCAGACTTCTGTTTGATAAAAAAGGCTTTTTCTCCAAAGCTTGTCTCCTTTCCCCCTCCATGCAATGTTTTTTTCCTTTTCCCAACGTTTTCTTTTTAAAATTCAAGCCTGTAATTTATATCACACCCCTCAATTAAAAGTACATACATCTAATAAATAGCTATTCATGCGTGCTAATCCTTGTTTTTAAAGCACTTTTCCACTTCCAACGGTAAACCTCTTGATGCCGTCATCAAGCCAGAACTCCTCGGTCCGCGCAAGGCGTTCGTAGTCAAGCGAGGCCAATATGCGGATTTCGGCATTGGAAAGCTTGTATCCCTCCTCCTCGCAAACCAAAGCGATGTTCTTGGCCGCTCTGCGGCGAAAGTCGGAATCCGTAATCAACCTGCCTATGAATTGTTCAACCGCCCTTTGTGACATAGAACTCTCCACTGTTTTTATTTGTGATTTAAATCACTGGCTTTTAATAAAGCAACTGCCATGCCAAAGGAAAAATGATGTAAAAACAAAGGGTTAGTAAAATTGGCGCACTGCGATTCAGGCCCATTTACGGCCATGCGGCCCCGTTTGGGCCATAAAAATGTGATGCCCGTCACTGGAAAGCTTGCGTTATATGTTTGGAAATAAGCGGATGGGGTTGCGGCAGAGGTCTGGCTATGCCGGTAAGAAACGGCGAAATATCACCGCGCCGTTGCCTGTTCAGCCAGGCCAGAAATTACGAAGGCAAAACGGATACGGTGGAATAGGCGCTGACTCTGGCTGGCAGAAGGGGGTGGCTTGCAGGACCGCCGCGCCTGCACACGCGCCGGATCAACCCCGGCTCTCTTCTATGCCTTTCCTGTTGAACATCTTGCGGTTGATTTTAAGCCGGCTGGCTGCCAGGGATTTATTGCCCCCGCAATTTTTCAGTGTTTCCTTTAATACCTTGTTAACGATGGCTTCCAGCGAAAAATCGCCGTCGCTAAGCTTAAGACGCAGTTCCGTATCTTTTGATGACGCCTTATAGCCGGCAGGCTGCTCCTTTGGGCCCCCAGCCCCATGTATCACCAGGTGCTCCGGCCGTATCAGCTCATCGTTTACAAGGATGGCGGCTCGCTCCAGGCAATTTCGTAGCTCGCGGACGTTTCCCGGCCAGTCGTAAGCCATCAGCACCTTCATGGCCTTGCTGGAAATCCCCG
Organism: Nitrospirota bacterium; assembly: GCA_021813405.1. GTDB lineage: Bacteria > Nitrospirota > Thermodesulfovibrionia > Thermodesulfovibrionales > JdFR-88 > JAKAKS01. The sequence goes on along the minus strand of JAKAKS010000022.1, from coordinate 156,415 downwards.
GAATCGGTTTGCCCAGGTGCTGACGGAAGATCGGGAAAAATGTCTCCACAAGCAGGGGGATGTCTTCCTTGCGCTCGCGAAGAGGCGGGATTATTATTGGATACACATTAAGGCGATGATACAGGTCCTCCCTGAACTTGCCCTGCCGCACAAGGACCTCCAGGGCCCGGTTGGTGGCGGCTATAATGCGGAAGTCGGCCGATATCTGCTGGTTGGAACCTATCCTGCAATATGTGCGCTCCTCGCAGACCCTCAGCAGCTTTGCCTGAAGGGCAAGCGGCATATCCCCGATCTCATCCAGCAGCATAGTGCCTTTTTTGGCCATTGCAAATTTCCCCTGCCGGTCCTTTTCGGCCCCGGTAAATGCACCTTTCACATGGCCGAAGAGTTCGCTTTCAAGGAGTGTCTCCGGTATCGACGCGCAGTTGACCGCCACAAAATTTGATGGCAGGCCGCCGCCCGAAAAGTGGATGGACCTGGCCAGCACCTCTTTTCCTACACCGCTTTCTCCGAATATGTAAACCGTAGTGCGGGAAGAAGCCGACACTTTTTCAGCGGCCCTCAGGGCCTCTGCCATTGCGGGCGAGTTTGTCCTTATCATCTGGAAGGCATGCCGCTTGACCACATGCTCCCGGAATTGGCTGTCCCTGGCAAGCTGGCCAAATTCCAGCGCGCGGCTTACAATGATGGCCAGCTCATCTTCGGAGCAGTCCTTTTGCAGATAATCAAACGCGCCGCTTTTAATCGCCTTTACAGCGGACTCCACGCTGCCATGGGCCGTAAGGATAACAAACGGCATATCAAAGCCTTTTTGACGTACCGCCTCAAGCAGCTCCACCCCGCCCATGCCCGGCATGATAAGGTCCGAGATGACAAGGTCGATTTCTTTTTGGGCCAGCGTGGCCATGGCTTCATCGGCGGAATGTGCCGTATTTACCACGTATCCCAGGTCATGAAGACGGCTTTCCAGCGCGAAGGCCGAACTGGCATTATCTTCAACTATCAATATCCGTGCCGTCATTCCGGCGCCCCCATTTTCCTTAACCGGCTCTGCAGTTGCCCGCAGGCGTCCCTCACCCTTGCAAAGGCATTTTCTATTCTGACATTATTTCCTTCTTTTGCATAGGTTTCAAGCTCCCCGGCAAGCGCGCTCACCTGTGAAACCTTAACGGCCAGTGTTGCCCCTTTCAGGCCATGGGCCGCCCGTGCTATGCCCAAGTGGTCTGAAGAGGCCAATGCCTGATGCAGAAGTTCCATCCCCCGATCCAGGTCCTTAAGCAGAAGGCCGGCAAAGCGGGCCATGCGTTCGGGGCTGTCAGAGACCGGCTTTAGCATTTCAGAATCAAAAATATCATCATACCAGGCTGCCGTCTTTGTGCAAATGCTGTCAACTGAGCATCCACCCCCGGCGTCTTCAGGCCCGGAAAAGCCTTTAAGAAGATAATCCAGCCTGGCAGAAGTAACCGGCTTTTCGATTACGCCGTCAAAGCCGGCTTCAAGGCACTGTTTTTGGACAGCGCTGCCGCTGCTTGCGGTTACCGCGAACATCGGGGTGCGGCAAGGTGCGGCGCGGCGCATCCCGGCCTCGCGGATTTTCCGGGCCGCTTCATAGCCGTCCATCACCGGCATCATTATATCCATCAATACCAGATCGAAACTTCCATCCGCCTGAATATAACTTTCAAACGCCTCTTTGCCATCACCCGCAAGCGTAACGGCATGGCCTCTTAAAACAAGGGCATCTACCATAAAGCGCTGGTTGAACTGGTTGTCCTCCGCCACAAGAATTTTAAGCGGCAGCTGGTTTTTGCGCGCATCTCCCCTTGCGCTGGCCGGCGGGCAGTCTGTAGAAACCGGCGCTTCATTGCTGGCTGCCTGCGCAAAGGGAATTGTAATGTAAAAAACGCTCCCTTCGCCCTTCCGGCTTTCAAAGGTGATGTCTCCGCCCATAAGCCGCGCCAGCTGCCTGGCAACCGGCGCACCCAGGCCGCTGCCGCCGTAAAGCCTGGTTATATCCGGGTCGGCCTGGGCAAACCTTTCGAAAACGCTTGCCTTTTTGTCATCCCGTATCCCGATCCCCGTGTCCCGGACGGCAAAACAGATTGAGGCCTTCCCGGCATCCGGATGGGCTGTTACATTTACTTCCACCGCGCCCTTTTCCGTAAACTTCAGCGCATTCCCTATTATATTGGACAAGACCTGTCTCAAGCGCAAAGGGTCGCCTGTAACCTGCGGGGGGGTGCCGCCGCCAACCGTAATTGAAAAGGCAACGCCCTTTCTGGCGGCCTGGTGCGCAAAGACCGCCTCCAGGCAGCGGATCTGGTCCCGCACGTCAAATACCTCGGCGGCAATCTCCATCTTCCCGGCCTCTATGCGTGACAGGTCCAGAAGATCGTTTACCAGTTCCAGCAGGTGCATGGCGGATTTTTCTATGATGTCGAGGTATTGGGCAGTCTGGCCGGAGGCGCCCTGCTCCTGGGCCAGCTCCCCGAAACCTATGATAGCATTCAGCGGTGTCCGCAGTTCGTGGCTTACCATCGCCAGAAAGCGTGACTTCGCCATGTTGGCATCCAGGGCGGCCTCGTTTGCGCGCTGGAGCGTTTCGTTTTTCTGCCTCAGCTCTTTAAGGAGCCCAAGATTTTCAAACTTCAGCGAGACAACGGAGGCAACGGCCCTGTTGTTGACAACCGCGTAGCGCAACACGGTAATCATGTAAAGAATTATTAAAAAGCTTACGGGATACCCAAAAGCGCCCTTCTCCATAGCGCACCGGATTGCGTACAGAGTTAAGGTTGGCGCCACCCATGCGGCGGGGCCCGGCTTTATCGATGAATGGGATATTACGGTAGAGGCCGAAAGGCTTAACATCGTCAGCAGAAAAAGTGATATCAGCGCCGGATTGCCAGCCGGAAAGATTATGAATGCGGAAAGCCCCCAGACCACGCCCGATAAAAGCGCCAGGCCCAGATATGCCCTGCCCCAGTACTGCCCGTCAAACGCGCCTTCCCGCACCCGTTTAAACCGGTAAAAAAGCGCAACCCTGCCAATTACAACCGACAGAATCATTGAATTCCAGGCCAGAATGTTTGCGTGGGCAACAATATTGCGGACCAGGCCGGAAAGAACAAGGGCCACAATGAAAGAGGCCGTCTGCATCGTTGGGAGGTCCGCAAACGCGATGCGCACCTGCTCCCTGGCAATCTCATCCCTGAATTCCACCAGCAATTCCGTATTGCAGGGTTTTCTTGCGCTGTTCATGATGGAATTTCCCGGCCGGCAAAAAGACATCTTATACGGGGGGCATTACTGCAAAACATGATTTCTTTTCCTGTTTGCAACGCATTAATTGTACCCTGTCTGCAAGTGGTATTTCAACCGGGCAGGGCGGTTTTTGCAACGGTTTTTGCAATAGTTGCAACCTGCCTTGTACTGTAAAAGAATCAGGACAATTCTGGTACACTATCGATAGCCGGATTAAATGGAAACCGGAGAACCATTCAAAACCATCAGCAGGAGGCCCAAAATTAATACGCACGGAAATCAAACCGCCGCAAGCCGCGGCATATTGAACAGAATGAGGATTGCTACGCCGGCCCTCATATTTTGGCCCATACTCTTGGCCACGGTTTTTATTCAGCCCGTTTGTGCTGCCAATCAGGGCGAAAGCATTTCGTATATCCGGGCGCAGATTATCAAGGCATATGGCGGCAAAAAAATACTTGAGCGGACCGTGGCCGTTCATGCCATTGGACATATAGACGCATTCATGCGGCAGGACCGGGGCAGCTACGGGCTTTTCTTTAAAAGACCCCGCAAGCTTTTCGTGGAAACAAGATATCAGCGTTCCTCCGAAACGCGGATATTAAACGGAGACACCGGGTACAGGACAATGAATAACGCCCCGCTTTCAAAGGTGAATGGTTACCGGCTTCTTTCGATGGTTTACCAATACAAGCATTTTGACCTCCCATATGGCCTGCTGCAAAACGCATACAAGGTAACTTTTAAAGGCAAAGAGGCCCTGAACGGAAGGCCGGTACTGGTGCTGCATTTAGCCGATAAGGAAGGGCCGCCTATGGACGCGTATGTTGACGCCGGCAGGTTCCTGATAGTAAAGGTTACGGGTCATTTTGTCCTTGGCCCCGGCATGGCTGCCACCCTGTCTTCTGAATTTTCGGACTTCAGGAAGGTTGATGGCGCGGTATTTCCCTTCAAGGTAACATATTATGCTGGCGGCATGAAAATAGCCCAAACCGTTTTTAAGTCCTATCAAGTCAACCCGCCTATCCCCGATTCGCTTTTTAAGCCTGGCCCCTAAGGGGCAACCGCAAACACATTAAAAAAGGGGAGGGTGTTTTTACACCCTCCCCCTTAATCAGTCAGAAAACGTTCGCTTTTAGAAACTGTAAGCCACCGTCACAAACTCAACATGCGCGTTGAAGCCCGGTGACGCATATGCCCCGCCAAGCAGATACGGGCCCGCTGAGGTGCTGGATGTGGTGTTGCCGTTGTTGACCTGCCCCACGGGATTGTAATTGTTGTTGTAGTACACGTTCTGATAGTTGTTGAAAGCAGAGTCGTTGTACGTATAATGGTCAAACTCAACACCGCCGGTGATCGCGAGGTTTTTCGTTACATTATACGTGAGCTTTCCGTTCACCGAGGACTGCTTGTACTGATCATACGGCATGTCTATGTTGTTGTTGTCGGCTCCCGCCGGGAAGGGCGGCCTTGCACCGCCAAGTGTATCCAGGGCCCCGTTGAGGAGAATGGTCTCGTCATTCAATCCGTCGGAGTTCATATAGTCGTACCGGAGGTTGAACGTGAGCTTGTCAGGAATCAGGTATATCTCGGCCCCGGCTCCAAACTCATACTCGTTGTCCTTTACGTACTCGTCCGTGTTGTAATTCGACGTGGTCTCCGGAGAAGTTGCCGCAAAATTGCCGTGGTTGCTGTTGTTGAAGAATATGTCCTTCCTTATGTTCTGGAGATCGAAATAACCGTTAAGCTTACCGATAGTTGCCACCTTGTAGCTGGCATCCACATCGGCCTCGGCAGTCTTGGAAGACAGCGCGCCGATGATGGTGCTGGGGTAGTAATCCGTGGTGTACAGGCCATCCAGCTCCACATCCAGCGCATCATTCGGGGTTATATCGACACCAGCCTTATAGGTTTTGGTGTGCCGGCGCGCTATGTTGAACCACTCCATTTCAGTGGCGTAACTATCCGCCGAGGTAAAGTCAACGTCAGCCCTGTTCTGCGATGGTACGCCTATCCCCGCGCCGGTCCTGTTGAAATCCCGGAAGGAGACCTTGGGCGTAATCATGTCCATCCCGGTCCACCTGAGTTCCGCATAATATACGTTGTCGTTGGTGTTGGGGAGGTTCCATATGGTATCCGGCCTGGCCGTTTTGACGAACTCGTATTCCGTGTCCAGATGGAAATGCGCCGGCAGTGTAAAGGCCAGGTTTGCGCCGGCGGTGTTCGTATTGTAGTTGAAAACAAACGGGTCCAGGTACTGGCCGGCGCCGTTTAATACAACCACGTCCTGCGAGTCGTTCTTGGAGTCGTAATACTTGTAAAATACCCTGCCGTACAACCAGTTCATGGGATTGCTGGTAAGCGCAAAGTCCAGGTCGGTGACATTGCGCGTGCCGTCAAAGGTAGATGAGCTTTCGCTTACAACATAGTGGTCGTTGGCAGGGTTAACGTTCGAGCCCTGGAAGATGTTGGCCAGGGCCGGCGAAATCAGATTCGCGCTTGACGTTTCATGGGAGGTGTTGACGTTAAAGTTGAAATGTGAGTAATAAGGCAGCTCCAGTGAGCCCTCCAGGCCTACCTTATAATCCTTGTTGTCCCCGGGCATGGTCAGCGTGTCCTGCAGAAAACCACTGGCAAGCAATGAGCTGGACCCAGTACTCTGGTGCGGCACCTGGAATTGAATGGATTGCAGGCTGTCGGTAAAGTCGCTGAAATTGAAGCTGGCTTTTAGGAACAGGGGCCTGGCCTGGTAGACCACTGCTGTATCATAGTCCTGCGTCCACCAGTCTATGGGGGCCGGCACCTCTATATAATAGCCGCCCATCGGATATAAGCCGCTTTTATGCTCGTTCATCACGCTGACTTCAGCGTAAATGTCATCCGCCAGGTTTACCTTCAGGCTGCCGCCAATCCGGTCCCTGCGGGTTGAATAGTCAAACGGGTGCCAGGTGGAAGTATTAAGATATGGCTCACCAACAGGATTGGAACCGTTCCACAGCCCATCGCCGGAGACAAGATTAGTGCTGCCGGGGCTGGCAAACGGGGTTATGGCGCCAAATGTGATATTGTGCAGTATCTGGTCGAAGTACAACTTGCCCTGGAGCCTTCCGTAAAGGCCGCCGCTTAGCTGATCGAACTGATCCTTGTAGCCCAGGTCCGTTGTGTCCAGCTTCCACCAGTAATTGTTGCTGTCGTAGCCAAGATGGATGTCCGTATAGAACCCGCCATTGCCGGTAATGTCCCTGTACGGGCTGAACTGGGCCTTATTGCCAGTAATGTCAATCAGCGCTGGTGTCAGGTTTACATTCCCGTGCACCTGGCCCTCCGGCGCATTGGCGACCGCTGCTGAGCCGTTTAATTGGACCCCGGATGAGAAATAACTGAAATCGGCGGCGAACGCGCTGGTCACCATCAGCAGCAGTGCCAGGGCCGCGCTTGCTATTGCTGTTTTAAATTTCATTAGTGTCCCCCCTCCTATCTTATGAAGCATTCGCCGAGCTCGCCCGGGTAGTTCGATCCGTGGATGTTTGTATGGCAGTTAGTGCACATACGCCCTACAACCCTGGGGCTTGCATACAGATTGCTGGGGCCCGTAGTCGGCGGATTAAACGACTGGAACGAGGTGAACGGACCGGTCTGATGGCCGTCGATAACATGGCAGCTCTGGCAGAGGACCATTATCTTTTCCGTTTGCAGCTTGTTATGGTTGCTGCCATGAGGAGTATGGCATGTAAGGCAGTTCTCCTCCACGGGCGGGTGCTCGTTCATGAACGGGCCCCTCTTTTCCGGGTGGCACTTGAAACAAAGCTCGTTGACGCTGTCGCCCCGGAGCATCCGGCGATTGAACGTTCCGTGCGGGTTGTGGCAGTCCACGCAGGACACCTTCCCCTCAAGTATCGGATGGTGCGACTGCTTGTGCACCATGTTCCTTATGTCCTTATGGCACTGGAAGCACAGATTGTACACGTCATATTTGCCAGTTACGCCCTTCAGGAACTTCCAGCCGCCGTGGTGCATGGAATGGCAGTCTGTGCAGGCGAGGCCTTCCCTTGCGTGCTTGCCCTGGCTCCAGAAAGCGGCCCATGTGGTCTGCGCATGGCAGGCAAGACATTTTGCCGCTTTTTCCTTTGCGCTGTGTTCCTTGTTGAACGCAAAGATGCCGCCCCCGCCGCCCTGTGCCGCATGTGCAGAGCCCGCCCCGTGGCAGGTTTCGCACGCATGCACATTTGCGGGGCTGTTGGGTACGGCTGTTTTGGCGTGAACCGATTGCGAATAAGCCATGTACTCGTATTCATGGCATTTCCTGCAGGTATTGGGGCCTGCGTATCCGCCGTTACTCTCCGCTTGTGCCTGTATACCTGAAAAAAACAGGGCAAGCAGAAAAACCATGCAAAAACTCAATAAGGATAAAGCTTTCTTCATTACTTCCCCCTTCCGTGAAATTTATTACAAATACGTCCGTTTACCCGAAGCTCAGATGACTTCTTTTGTTACCAAAATAAAGTCCCCTCCCGGCGCGCGCCATTGCGGACGCGGGCCCCATCCCCTCCAGAACACGCAAATTTGGATATGGGCGCGTCGGAGTTCGCGCCCATATCTACTGAGATTAGGAAAAAAATTCAACTTCAGTGCAACTAGCAGTTTCTATGCCAAAAATGAAGATTTATTCATTTTTATATTTTTTTCACTCTGTTACTATTTACCGGCAACTGTCAAAAGAATTCTTCTTGATATCAAACTTCAGAGAAGCAGGGGCAATTCACAATTATCACTGCGTCAAATGGCACACAATAACTTATTGTTTTTAAAGTGGAATGTTTAGGTTTTTTATGTGAGGGGCAGGATATTAGCAGAAAACAGGAGGGCTGTAAAGGTAAAAAAACCAGCAGAACCAAAAGCTGAATGGCAAGTTGTTCTTATGCCTTATTTACTGAAGCGTAATCGCCTTCTCGGGGCACATCTCCTGGCAGCAGAAGCAGGCAATACACTTCTCACGGGCAACCTCCGGCAGATTGTCTTTTAAAAACAGTGCCTGCACAGGGCAATGCCCGATGCAGATTCCGCAGGAGATACACAGCGCGGGATCGGCTTTTGGCCGCAGTGCCGCCCGGCCACGGATTATTGCCTGGATATTTTCATTTGCAAGCAGGGCCTCGCCGCCCAGCGGCGGCAATTTGAAGCCGGGCAGCGGCCTGAGTTCGCCGATTACCTCAATCGTCTTCATGTCGTAATCCCCCAGCCCAAGCTCCTTGGCCCTTTGCAGAAAGCGCAGACGGCCTGGCTGGCACCCCATCATTGTTGCTATAACCGCATCCATTGCCACGGCGTTATCGGATGCAAGCACAAGCCCGATGTCCCTCAGCTCAGGCGACGCGGGGCCGTTTCCCTCCATCCCTACAATCGCGTCCACTATGAATAAATCGGGCACGCGCAGCCTGAAGACGTCCACCACTATTTCCTGAAAGCGCTCCGGGCCGCCCGACAATTTGTGCAGCGTCGCCTTCTGCGCGCCCGGCAGAATGCCATAGCTGTTTTTTATGGCCCCGGTGATCACGGTTAGTCCGTGCGTCTTGAACTTTGGCAGGCTGATGACTATATCGGCCTCCGTTACGGCGCGTGATACGCTTACCGAAGGCATGAACGCAGGGTTAAAAGGCAGTTTTACGGAGTCGTTTCCGATATTCCGGTAATAACCTTTACACGCTTCCATAAGCCCTGTTTTTATGAAACTGTTTTCGTTTGCCCCGTAATCGAAGAGCCCCGGGTTGTCGCCAACAATCAGCGAGGCCGGCCCTGCGGATTCCACTTTTTCCACCACGGCCTGAAGCACGGCGGGATTGGTGACTATGCCTTCCGTCGCCTCGGATGCCCTGAGGACATTGGGCTTTATAAGCACCTTTTTGCCGCGCAGGTTTACCGGAAAAAGTTCGAAGGCCCGGTCTATTGCCGGGCGCAAGTCTTCGTAAGAGGCCGGTTGCATCATTACCTTGGGCATATTGATCAACTCCGGAAATTTTATTCTGAATATTATAGTGTTTCTCACCAATTGTGCGCCCGACTGATTTAAATCATATTAAATGGCGGGCAAGGAAGATAAAATTTTTTATAAGGTTTTAATTGGAGGCGCAAAATGGGTCAGGCAGAGCTTCAGGATAAAATTTTTGAATTCGTGCTGGCGGCCAAGGGCAGAAAAGTATTGAAGGAAAAAGACGTAATAAAAGGGGTCTCGGCTGCAACCGGCGAAACCCCGGAGTACGTGAAGAAATCCCTTCGCGCCCTGATCGATACCGGCTGTCTAATGTATTCAGATGCCGCAGCCATAACATCCATCGAGGTGCCCACTATGGAGTATCTTAAGGAAAAAGGGCTGGTTAAATAAGCTGCTTGGGGAGGCTGCGCTTGTTTATCCGTTCCGGTTTGATATGCTCTGGATGAGGAATTCGTAAGAACTGAAAGGGGCATTATGTCAAACCAGAAAACAGCCACCGTGAAGCAGGGTATTTATGTGCGCAAGCCCGAAAGCATTTATCAGGTGCGGCCAGAGCCATAGGCCCTATGGATATTCGAATCTCAACTTCTGCAGATGCCGAGTTGCTTCTTACAGATGTTTTGCTTAGTTGAAATCCGGTTTTGAAAGTGAATGAGCGGCCCCATCCGTAAAACTCCTGTTTCCCTTTCAGTCAATCAATGCATGAAAAAAGGCAATTTCACTAATTACCCGCGGCTATCCGTTTGGGATAATCAAACGTAGAACCCCCCGCTGCATGTTTTTTTTATCAAGCAAATTCCATGGGGCATTTTAAGGGCTGCGCAATGCATGAATTTGGGCGACTTACCGCAAAAAATGGGGCGCCGCGTTTCAAAAACCTGGTCTTTACATCCGCCGGGGACAGCTCCAATATTCACAATTGGCTGATTGGCAACAGGAATTTTGACCTGTGGACAACCTATTACGGCGATAAGGGCGACCACCTTGAGGCGATATCTGACTTTTACAATCGCCGCAAAGGAGGGAAATTCCCGAACCTGCACTATGCTTACCGGCATTGGAAAGACATATTGGACAGTTACGAAGCAGTGATGATAATGGACGACGACATTATTATCGATGCCCGCGGGATCAGCCGCTTGTTTGAAATAAGAGAGCGGTTCGGGCTCTGGCTGCTTCAGCCTGCCTTCAGCCCACTGGGAAGAATAACTATCCCGATTACATGCGCGCGCCCGTTTACAATGCTCAGGTACACAAATTTCGTTGAGATGACCTGCCCGCTGATTTTAAAGAGCAAGCTGGATGAATTCATGGGCATATACGATCCTGCTTTGTCCAGGTTCGGCGTGGATTGGTGGATTATGGAAAAAATGCGTCCGGGGAAAACCGCCATTGTGGACGAGATCGTATGTATAAATCCTCATACCGTGTCAAAAAAAGAAGGGGTCCGGGAATGCGCCAGGCTTCAGCCGGACTGTGTGGCGGCTGGGACCTGGAATGCAATAAAGAGCCGGCATAACATCAGGTCCGATGAAGAGGGCTATCGCACTTTAGGTCTTTTGGCAAAAGAAAAGATCAGCACTGGCGATGCAGCTGTGCTGGCGCTTTATCTTTTTTTCATTTTAAAACAGATTAGGGCGGGGCTGGCTGGCTTCTTTGGCATGTTCAAAGCCAAATTTTTCACAAAAGCAGATGCTGTTTCCTAAAGCATCCTGTCTAAAATACCCTGAAGCTGGTCCAGCGAGTAATATTCTATCTCCATCTTGCCGCGTCCTGCGGCGCCATGCTTTATCCTAACCCTGGTTCCCAGGCTGGTTAAAAGCTTGTCTTCAAGGTCCTTGATGTTAGGGTCAACTGCCTTTATCGCCTTCGCCTTATTCCGGCCAGTTCCCTGGGCAGCCGACTCCTTAACCAGTCTTTCCAGCGCCCTTACTGAAAGGCCCTCTTTTATGGCGCGTGCGGCAAGGGAGTCTATCTCTGCGGGCCGCTCAACCGAAAGCAGAACCTTGGCGTGTCCAAGAGAGAGTTTTCCCTCGGCCACCAGCGCCTTTGTCTCTTCCGGCAGCTTTAAAATTCTCAGGTAATGGCCTATCGAGGCGCGGTCCATGGACAGCCTTTCCGCAAGCGCTTCCTGTGTAAGCCCAAACCCCTGAAGGTGCTCTAGTCCCCTGGCTATTTCCATGGGGTTTAAGTCCTCGCGCTGGATGTTTTCAACAAGGGCTGTCTCAAGCCTGTCCTGGTCGGCGGATTTTCTAATAATTACAGGCACTTTTTTAAGCCCGGCCATCCGGGCCGCACGCAGCCTCCTTTCGCCGGCTATCAACTTGAAGGAGCCGTCCCCGTTCGGCGTTACAATCAGGGGTTGTAATATTCCTTTTGCCTTTATGGAGGCGGACAGCTCTTTTATGCCATTTTCCTCAAAGCGTTTCCTTGGCTGGTCGGCGGCAGCCGTTATCCGCTCCAGGTCCATTTCGTTGGACTCCGGCCCTGTGTTCTTTGGCAGTAACGCCTCAAGCCCTTTTCCAAGCGCGGGTTTCATCTGGTTGCCATAAACTCCTTTGCAAGCGCGAAATAACTCTGCGCGCCACGGGAGCGCGCGTCATAAACCATGGCGGGTTTTCCGTGGCTTGGGGCCTCGGCCAGGGCAATATTGCGGGGGATAACAGTTGAAAACACCTTCTGCCCAAAATGGCCCCTCAACTCCTGTTCCACCTGCCTGGTTAACGTATTGCGTTGATCATACATCGTTAGCAGCACACCCTCAAGCTCCAGCCCCGGATTGAAAGAGCCCCGCACAAGGGACAGCGTTTGCGACAGCATCCCGACACCCTCAAGCGAATAATACTCGCACTGCACTGGCACAAGCGCGGAATCCGCCGCGGTCAGGGCGTTTAATGTAAGGATTCCAAGCGAAGGGGGACAGTCCACAAATACATACCGGAACATTTCACGCACCCCGGCAAGGGCATCTTTAAGCAGATTTTCACGGCCCGCCTTGTCGGCCAGTTCAATCTCGGCCCCAAGCAGGTCCAGTGTGGAAGAGCATACCCACAGGTGTTCCGTCTGGGTTTCCCGGATAACGTCTCCCATCCGGGCCCGCCCGGCGTAAACGTCATAAAGCCCCGGCGGCTCCTTGGTAAATCCCACCCCGCTTGTGGAATTGCCCTGCGGGTCGGAGTCTATCAGCAGGATGTCAACACCGGCAAGCGCAAGGGATGCCGAAAGGTTTATGGCGGTGGTGGTCTTGCCCACGCCGCCTTTCTGGTTTACTATGGCAACTACCTTCCCCACGCCGGATTATATTATCACAAATACCCTTGTTTTAGCCCGGCAGGCATGACCTGCCAGCTTTATTTCGTAGTGCGCTTTCTGATAAAATGGCGCATGAAAAAAGTGCTTATAGTTGACGATCTGGAGACGTTCGTGAGGGAAGAGGCTGGAATCCTGAACCGGGCGAACCTGCAGGTGTTTACAGCCCGTTCCGCGCGTGAGGCGCTAGAGGTGCATGGCCGTGAACTTGTGGACCTTATCCTTGCGGACCTGAACATGCCGGAGATGAATGGGGACGAGATGGTAAAAGTAATCAGGACCGACCCCAAGCTTAAAAATGTCTCCATCCTGATGGTGACCAGCCTTAAAAAGGCCGATATGCAGCGCTGCGCAGACTGCGGGGCAAACGACTATATCACCAGGCCCGTGGAACCCAGAAAGCTTGTGGAAAAGATCAGCACGCTCCTGGAGATCCCCCAGAGGAAAAGCCTCCGCGTGCTTGTGAAGGTAACGGTACGCGGAAAATTCGACACGGCCCCGTTCTTCGGCTCCACACAGAACGTAAGCAGCTCAGGCCTTCTGCTGGAGACCGACAAGACCCTGGCCAAAGGCGATGTTATCTCATGCTCCTTCTTTTTGCCGGATTCCGAAAGGGTCACCTGCGAAGGAGAGGTAGCCCGGTGCATTCATGACCATAAAATGAACGAATACGGCATAAGGTTTTTCAATTTAGCGCCGGAGGCTAAACAGGCCATCGAGAAGTTTGTGGCCAAATCCAATCGCCCCGCATGAAATTGTGCCACGTGGCACAATAATTCAAAACGCAGGTTTTTAAAGATAAATTCGGGGCGCGATCTGCCTTGATTGACTTCCTGCCACTGCTCTGATATTCTCCTGCAGGCGATGGGGTTCGCCTTTAACCGCCTCGGCCGTCTCCGGTATTGCCGGGGCTTATGACTCCTGCTTCCATATATTTATAACGGGGGCAGGTTTTTTTATGCCCCGGAAAGGCGGGGCTAATCCTTTGCAGCCGGTAACAAGAATACTTATGCTGGCCCTGACAGGCGCGGCAGGCGCCGTTGCCCGGTACGCATTCGCCGGCCTCATACAGAAATTAAGCGGCGCCTCTTTCCCTTTCGGCACACTTGCGGTAAACATGGCCGGATGCCTTCTTTTCGGGATTGTCTGGTCCCTTTTCGAAGGTAAGATACTCTCGCCGGACACCCGATTGCTAATCCTGGTGGGGTTCATGGGCGCCTTTACCACTTTTTCCACCTTTACCTTTGAAACGGCCAGTTCCTGAGGGACGGCCAGATAGGGTTTGCAGCGCTGAATATTATCATTCAGAATACAGGCGGCCTGGCAGTCTTCTTTCTGGGGCTGTTTATCGGCAGGATATTAATTTAAAAAGGGGGCACTGGCGAAACCTCCTTACGAATCTGAACCTTTAAGGATATTTATAGGTGAGGCAGACAGGGTTGGCGGCAGGCCCCTTTACGAATTGATAGTTGAGGAAGCCCGCAAAAGGGAGATGGCCGGGGCAACGGTAATCAGATGATTGCTCCGCTAGATGCCAAGGACTAAAAACTGAGCAGGCAAACAAAAAACACCGGGCTTAGCGGTCTCAGCGCGGTAAAGTCTGCACCGTGGGGTATTTTCAGATCAAGCGCCATTACGGTGATGACAACGGCTATCACGCCGTTGCTGACTGCCTCCATCCGCCCTTTGTTCATATTGGCCCTTCCGCCTCTGCTAAATAAATTGGAAGGAAAGAAACTGTTTATTTAAAATTAGCCTCCGCCCGTCTGTTCGTCAAGGTTATGAAACACGGTCCTTCCTTACGCAGTCAAGAAAGCTTGAGCCTTATATCTAAATAATATTTTTTTATTTGCCTTTCCGCCCTCCAGTTCGATATGCTTATAAAAACATAACGCTACTGTTTATTGCAAATTGGAGGCGGTAATGTCAATATTCCGGTTTGGGAGAAATAAGGCATCTCTTATGGTGGCGATAGTCGTTATCGCAGGTTTGATGGACAGTGTATTGGACATTGGAAGCGCCATGGCTGGCACCGGCGCCGGACAGATTGCCTACGTGGCTTACGCCGGCTCTCTGACGCTTGTCAATGACAGATATCTGGCGCCTGCTTTCAAAAGAGATACCGGGTTTAACTATCAGAGCCATGCCGGCGGTGCCTTCGGGGTGGCCAATCTGATCAAAGCCGGAGAAATCCAACCTAATGTTTTTATAAGCGTGGGGCTCGCTCCCATTGCCACCCTTGAGCCCAAGTTTACATCATGGTCAGCGGGCTTTGCGTCTCAGCCTCTGGTAGTGGCTTATTCTCCTCGCAGTCCATTCGCTTCCCAGCTCAATGCCATCGCGGCCGGGCAAAAACCTCTTGCCGCCTTGTTCACCCTGATGGCCCGGAAAGGTTTTCACCTTGGCCGCACTAATCCACAAACTGATCCACAAGGCCAGGCTTTCATTATAATGCTGAAGCTGGCGGCCAAAAAATATGGCCTGCCACATGGGACCGTGGAAAAGATCATAGGTCAAATCAATAATCCCGCACAGATTTTCGCTGAAACAGCCCTGGTGTCCCGCCTGGAAGCCGGACAGCTCGATGCGTGTTCCGCCTTCCTCCCCCAGGCCATTCAGCGCAACCTTAAGTATATCAAGCTGCCAGACGCTATTAACCTGGGCAATCCTGCCATGGCCCACGCCTACGACACACAGAGCGTCACAGTTGCCATGAAGAATGGCGGGAGCAAAACATTCAAGGGAACTGCGCTGGTCCTGTATATGACCACCATCAGCGGCACGCCGCACCAGAAGGCCGGGGTCTCCTTTGTAAAATATCTTCTGTCGCCTGCCGGAAAAAAGATCTATCAGCAGCACGGTTATCAACTATTGAGCAAACCGGTGGTAGCGGGTGACAGCAATGCCGTTCCGCAAGAGATCAAAGCCGAACTCCGTTAGCCGTCAACCTGTCCACGGATTCAGGATGGTCACCCTTCTGGCCGTCCTGTCAGCAGGATTTCTGCTGCTTCCCATGATAGTGCTGGTTGCGCATTCGAGCTGGCCGCAACTGGTCGATGTCTGGCGGGGTTGGGGAGTTGCCCCTCTGGTCCTGTCCCTTTCGACAACTGCGCCCCGGGCGGATTTTTCCGTAATGTCGAGTATCTTCTCATGATTCCACTCTTGATGCCGCCCCTTGTAATCGGCCTTCTTCTGGTCTATCTCTACGGGCCTTATAGTTTTTTGGGCCATCTGCTCTCGATGCTTCATCTGTCAGGCAGCAATTCATTCTTTGCCGTGGTATTGGCCGAAATTTACGAGGCCGCTCCCTACTTCATCCTGGCGGCCGTGGCAGCCTTCGACCAGGTAGACCGGGCACTAATCCACACTTCATACAGCCTGGGCATTCCGCCTGGGCGCACGTTTTCCCGGGTAACACTGCCGCTGGCATCGCCTGGCCTTGCCGTGGCCTTTTCCATGGCTTGGGCCAGGGCCATCGGCGCCTTCGGGGCCGTCATAGTAGTCGCCTACTATCCCCAGGGGCTGCCAGTGGCCATCTGGGTAGCCTTACAGGAACAGGGGCTGGGCTGGGCGTTACCGCTTGCCCTGATTTTAGTTCTGGTTTCCCTGCCGTTACCGCTTTTAACAGTTCTGTGGCGGAAACATCATGCTGTCAATACGAATTGAGCAGTTGCGGCGGTCTTTTGCCGTCCGCGTTAATCTAGAAATTCCAGCCGGCCGGATGTACTGCCTTTTTGGGCCTTCCGGGGCGGGCAAGAGCACCATTCTGTCCATAACAGCCGGATTTGAAATGCTGCATAAAGGATTCATCTCCTTAAACGGCAGTGTTCTTGCCGACCATGCCATGCAGTTGCACCTTCCCGCCTGGAGGCGGCAATTGGGCTATCTGGCCCAAAATACCCTTCTTTTCCCCCACCTGGATGTTTTGCGCAACATCACTTATGCTCTGCCAAATAAAAGGATGGACGATTACACGAAGGGTCTGGTAAAGACACTGGAACTGCATGATTTTCTATCAGCAAAAATCAACACTCTTTCAGGAGGCCAAAGACAGCGCGTGGCCTTGGCAAGAGCATTAGCAGCGCGTCCACGCGCTCTTCTGTTGGATGAACCCTTTTCAGCTCTGGACCGGCCTGCCCGTCGCGAGATGCAGGATCTGCTCCTTGCGTTGCAGAAAGAATACCGGCTAACCATGCTCCTTGTTACTCACCAATTGACGGAAGCCCAGCGCCTGGCCCATACCATTGGCGTGCTGGATAATGGGGAGGTCCTTCAGGAGGCCGGTCCATCCGGACTGGTAGACGCGCCCGCTTCAGTCAAGGTTGCCCGTTTGGCCGGCTACACGGCCTTTTTGCCTGCCGCTGCCTTTGGCATGGGCGAGGGGTTGGTGGCCTTGCATCCAGAGCGCATCCACCTGGGTTCCAATCCAGCATCCGGCCCGGCCGGGCGGGCTATCGTGAAAAGCTGTTGTCCGCATGAGGGCCGTTTTTTAGTTAGTCTTCGCGTTGCGCAAGGGCAAACTATCGAGACGATAGCCGATCGCCCTATGGAGGACCAGGTGGGACATGAGGTGTCCTTTACTCTGCAAAACCCACCGGTTCTGGCCGGTTAAGCATATTTTTCGTTCGGGGATGGGAAATATAGTTCTGCTTTTTAAGCAATAGTGCGCTTCAAAAAAAGCTAGAAATCAAATCTTTTTGCCTCCATGGAAAGAAAGCGCTCGAATTTCTTATCTAATTCTTTGAAAAAAGCGATCGCTTTTTCTCCAGTTTCTGTCAACCTTGTACCGCCGCCTTTTTCACCGCCGATGGCAGTTTCTATAAGCGGTAATCTTGCCTGCCGGTTCATATTTTCCAATAAAGCCCATGCATGACGATAGGACATTTCCATAGACCTTGCAGCTTCCGATATCGAACCGTATTGTTTGATACGTTCCAAAAGTGCAATGCGCCCATGGCCAAGGAAGGTTCCTTCGCGGCCTTCTATCCAGAGCTTACCCATTAAGGTATAGTCATTCCCTGCGGCGCTTCGTATGCACGGCCGTTCCTTTTTCTTTAGCTTCATTGCAATAATATATCACGCATTTTAAGGCAATGGGCAATACATTGCACCCACAATACATATGGTATTTTCCCCCGCGGACTACTTTCTGGCAGCATAATTTCTGGACGTGCGTATGACATCGTTAGCATTGACAATGTCATGCCATCCCGGTGTATCATGGCCTTGCAGTGTGGGAGAGCCGCCGGAAGGGGCCCTTCCTGATTGCATAGTTGTGTTATACCGGGGGCTTTTAAAAAAACGGGGTAGCAGGCCGGAAGATTTGAACGCCTTTGAACAGTAAAATCCGAAAAAAGATTTAAAATCAGTAGCTTGCAAGTTTCCATTTGAACACTAAAAAAAAGGGGTGGGCGGTAGCGGATAAAAACGCCCAGTTTTAAGCCGGAATTTAGTCCTTTTTTGCGGTATATTATAAAAAATCAATTAACAGCCTGCGGAAGAAGAAAACGCCTTCCTTTCCAAAGGTTTTCAAACGGGGGGTTTTAATGTCGAAGATAAAGAAGATTTTTGCGCGGGAAGTCCTGGACTCCAGGGGCAATCCAACCGTTGAGGCGGACGTGATACTTGAAAACGGCATCACCGGAAGGGCGGCAGTTCCTTCGGGGGCCTCCACGGGAAGCCGCGAGGCGGTGGAACTGAGGGACGGGGACAAGAAACGGTATATGGGCAAGGGTGTTTTAAAAGCCGTCTCCAATGTAAACACTATTATCGCGCCCGCACTTGTTGGCAAGGACGCCGCCAGCCAGAAAGAAATAGACAAGATCATGCTTGGGCTGGACGGCACGGACAACAAGGGCAAGCTTGGTGCAAACGCTATTTTGAGTGTATCGCTGGCCGCAGCCAAGTCGGCGGCGCAGGATGCCGGGCTGCCTGTATACAAATACCTGGGCGGCAAGGACGCACGGCGGCTGCCCTGCCCGTTTTTGAATATCCTTAACGGCGGAAAGCACGCGGACAACAACGTAGATATTCAGGAGTTCATGATAACCCCTGTTGGCGCTTCATCCTTTAAGGAGGCGCTGCGGATGGCGGCTGAAACCTATCACCATTTAAAGGCCGTGCTGAAATCCAAAGGGCTTAATACCGCGGTAGGCGACGAGGGTGGTTTTGCGCCGGATTTGTCCTCAAATGAAGAGGCCATACAGATAATACTTTCCGCCATAGAGAAGGCCGGGTACGAGCCGGGCCGCCAGATTGCCATTGTGCTGGACCCGGCCGCAAGCGAGTTCCACGAGGACGGCAAATACGTGATGAAGGCGGACAAAAGCAAGCTCACCTCCGCCCAGATGGTGGATTACTGGGCATCCCTGGTATCCAAATATCCAATCCGCTCCATAGAGGACGGCATGTCCGAGACCGACTGGGACGGCTGGAAAACCCTCACCGAGAAAATCGGCGCAAAGGCCCAGCTGGTGGGCGATGACCTGTTTGTTACCAATTCCAGCATATTGTCCGAGGGGATCAAAAAAGGCGTGGCCAACTCAATACTAATAAAACCAAACCAGATTGGCAGCCTCACCGAAACCCTTGAAACCGTGGAGATGGCCAGAAAGGCCGGGTACACCTGCGTGTTTTCGCATCGCTCCGGCGAGACCGAGGATGCCGTGCTGGCAGATCTGGCCGTTGCCGTGAACGCCGGGCAGATAAAGACCGGCGCACCGGCCAGAAGCGAGCGGCTGGCCAAGTACAACCAGCTTTTAAGGATTGAGGAGGAGCTTGGGGCGGACGCGATATTCCGCGGGGATTTGAAGTGGTAGAACAGCCCCGCTTGCCGCTTTAAAAAGGAAGGGTGCCCATGGCACCCTTTTTGTTCCGCTTATATAGTTTACGGATACGGATAATCACGAAGATCAAAAATCGGGGAACATCTTGAAATTAATGGCCTTGCCGTCTTCCAGCTTTGCCGTGGCCGTGAGTATGCCGCCTTCAACATACTCCAGCTTGAATCCATGGAAACCCCTGGCCACAAAACCTTTTGCATCGGCGGGGCATCCGTGCTCACATCCGGCTATCCCTTTTATCATTTTTTTGATGAGGCCCGGCAAATCAAGCGGGGCAACGTCTATGCCTCTAGGTGAAGCGAATTCCCCGATCTGGCCGGCAAAGGCATTTATATCACTGTGAAAAGGATCATCAATCTGTATGGATAACGAATCCTTTCCTATACTAATATCAAGAAGCATAGAGCTTTGTCTCCTTCGCAGATAAATAGATTAAACAAATACCAAATAATAATTATTCTTTTAACCGGAGGTTTCTGTCAAATTTTCCTCCAAATAGCACATAACAGTTTAAAAATGGCTGCGCCTGGACCCTGCTTTTTAGCTCTTTGAAACTGAAACCTGCAAATTGATTACGGGGGCGGGCCTACTCTTCAAGCTCCCCGCCGCGCGGGGCGTCTATACCGTAGCTTTTAATCTTCCTGTGAAGGTTGGAGCGCTCCACGCCTATAGCCTCGGCCGTGCGGGAGACGTTCCAGCTGTTTTCGGCCAGCTTCTTCAATATGAAATCCTTCTCGAAGGCGTCCCTGGCCTCCTTGAGCCCGCCAAACTTTGAATAATCCTCACCCCCGGATGTCTCTCCGGGAAGCGAGATATCCTTCTCATCTATTGACCCCGAATTGCCCATTATGAGAAGCCGTTCGATTACGTTTCTAAGCTCGCGGACGTTTCCGGGCCAGTTGTATTGAGTGAGCTTCTTCAGGGCCTCCCTGGATATTTTCTTGGGAGCGCGCCCGTACTCCGCCGAAAGGCTTGCAAGGAAATGCTCGGCCAGCGCGGGTATGTCCTCCCGGCGCGCACGCAGGGGCGGCATCTCTATGGGGATCACGTTTATTCTGTAATAAAGGTCTTCCCTGAATTCGCCTTTTTTGACCGCCTTAGCCAGGTCCTTGTTTGTTGCCGCTATAAGCCGCACATCCACCTTGATGGATCTGGACCCGCCCACTTTCTGAAATTCCTGCGTCTCGATGGCCCTCAAAACCTTGGCCTGCGTGGCAAGGCTCATATCGCCAACCTCATCAAGGAACAGGCTCCCCTTGTCGGCAAGCTCGAATTTTCCCTTGCGGGCCTCCGCGGCCCCGGTGAACGCGCCCTTTTCGTGGCCGAAAAGCTCGCTTTCTATAAGCTCTTGCGGGATTGCCGCGCAATTGATCTCCACGAAAGACATCTTGCCCCTGGGGGAAAGATAATGCAGAAGCCTTGCCGCAAGCTCCTTGCCGCTGCCGGACTCACCTGTGATAAGCACCTTGCTTGCGCTTGCCGCAGCCATCTCAATACGCGCCTTGAGATCTGCCATTAACGGGGAATTGCCAACAAGAAGGGTTTTGGCCTTTAATGAACTCTTCAGCGCCAGGTTCTCGCTTTCAAGCCAGGACTTCTCAAGCGCGCGGCTGACCGTGAGTATCACCCTGTCCATGGAGAGCGGCTTTTCCAGAAAATCATACGCCCCGTCGCGGATGGTCTTTACGGTAAGCTCTATCGTACCGTGGCCGGTTATCATTATAACTGGCATCGGGGGCTGGCCCGCCTCGCCCATCTTTGCAATTTCTTTCAGCGCCTGCGCGCCGTCCATGCCGGGAAGCCAGATATCCAGAAGCACCAGGTCGGGCGGATCCCGCCGGATGAGGTCCAGCCCCTGCTCGGCTGAGGCCGCGGTAAGGACGTGATAGCCTTCATCCGAGAGTATGTCCGAAAGGCTCTCCCTTATATTTTCTTCATCGTCTATTATCAGGACGTTTGACATGTTTAACCTGCACATACAGGCAGCTCTATGGTAAACACGGAGCCGCGAGGAGTATTTTCGCTTACCCGAATATGGCCGTTATGTTCGGAGATTATTTTGTGCACTATGGCAAGCCCAAGCCCCGTGCCGTCCTTTTTCGTGGAGAAGTAAGGCTCGAAGAGCTTTTCCCTGTCTTCTTCCGGGATGCCCGTACCGGTGTCGGCTACTTCGATAAAGAGTTTCCCGGCCGCTTCATCAACGGATATTTTAACCGATATGACACCTTTGTTGTCCATCGCATCGCGGGCATTGTCGATTATGTTTATGAGCGCCCTCTTAAACTGTTCGGGGTCCAGGTCCGCAATCGGAAGCGTTTTTCCATCCTTGCCGCTGGCAGTCGGGCTTTCCACATTTATGGAAAGCCCGTCATAGTCGTGATAAAGCGAAACCACTTCATCTATAAGCGCGGCGGCATCGGAAGGTTTCTTTTTGGCCTCGGGCATCTTTCCCAGGCGCGAGAAGGCGTCCACCAGCCTCTTAAGGCTGTCCACTTCCTTGATGATGGTCTTTGTAGAGCGCGCAAAGACAGCTTCAAAATCCGCATGTCCCTCGGCCCTCTTCTTCATCATTCGCTCTGTGACCAATTTTATCGGGGTAAGAGGATTTTTGATCTCATGGGCTATTCTTCTGGCCACCTCCTGCCAGGCCAGCGCCCTTTGCGCACGTATAACATCCGTAAGGTCGTCAAAGACAACCAGCATGCCAACGCTGTTGCCTTTCGAGTCCCGCAGCCCGGAGATAAACACCCGCAGCAGAACCAGCTTGTGCTCGATGTCCACCCAAAGCTCTTTTTCCAGGAACTGTATGGTCCTTGTGTTTATCTGTTTTATCAGAGATTTAAGCTCGTCCGAGCGCACGTTTACAAGCAGGTCCTCGTAACCCTTCCCTGCTATCAGGGCAGCCTCCAGGCCCAGTATCCTGCAGGCGGCCGGGTTTATCGTAAGCACGTCGTTTGCCGGGCCAAGGGAGATGACGCCTGTCTGTATATTGTCCAATATGCCTTCCATGAAAAGCCTTCTTCTGTCGGACTCCTCGTATGCCCCGGCCAGCGAACTTTTCGATTCCTTTAGCTCCGCCACCATCTGATTAAAGGAATCTATTAAAAGCCCCATCTCGTCGGAGCCCCTTGGGCTCACCCGGATGTCCAGATTGCCGCCTGCCACCTCCCCGGTTGCCTTCGCAAGGTCCGTAACAGGTTCCGTGATGGACCTTGCCAGTCTCTGGGCCGTAAAGAGCGCGGTAAATGTGATGGTAAGGGCTATAAGCCCAAGCACAAGATAGAAATTGGCCCTCATAGGCACACGCCAGTTCTCCAGTTTTATAAGGGCCTCCCTGGAACTTCTGATGCCTTCAACATCCGAGGAAAACTCCGCAGGAAGCGTAGTGTTTACAATAACCACAGAGCCTTCCGGCCCCGGCACGGCCGCCGTTATTATGTCTCCGGCGCTGGTGGTTAGCACCTCGGCGGAGCGCTTGCCTGAAAAGGCGTCCGTGATGGCCGGCTGCGGCTGCGCCGGAAGCTGGTTTTTTCTGAGCCTGTAAACCTTGTAATACGGGCCGAATTCATGGGCCCCGTTTGCGGCCGCCCCGGCTATGCCCAGGGCCCTCAATTTTTCCTCGTCATAGACGGATTTGGCCAGCCTCAGCGAGTTTTCAAGCGGATTTCTGAACTGCGCATGGAATATCTTGTCCATGTACTTCATGGCAAGCCCGCTTGCCACTATATAAACAAGCACCACCGGCACAAGCGTAAGCAGGGTGAAGATGAAAATTATCCTGGCCCTGAACCTGAAGCCTATGACCCTGTTTTTCATCCCCAAAAACAGCTCCAGAAACCCCTTTACCACCAGGTACACAAGCATGCACAGGGCAAGCAGGTTCAGGTTTAAAAGAAGCATGTATAGCAGGTCGCCGGGGAACTCCCCGTGCCTTATGAACCTTATCTCCACGGGAAGGAAAAGCCCCAGCACTATGGCAGAGGGTATGGCAAAGTAAAGCATTTTTTTAATCTTCACGGCTTTGTCCCCAGGTACAATATGCCCGACTCAGCTACGGCCTTGAATTCATAGTCCTGTATAAAAAAGAATATCTGTCCTAAAATGGGAGACATATTGCCAGCCTTGCTCTCTGCGGTCACCCTCACTATATATTTGCCGCTTGTAAGCTCTTTTAAATCGGAAAGCTTTACATTCTTAAGGATAAAAGCATTCCCCATTACACCGCCGCAGTTTTTGTATCTTGTCTGGCTGGTCTTGCCTGCCTCGCTGTTTGTCAATGTATATTCCCCTTTTACATTGTCGCATTCCAGACGGCGCTCTATCTTTGCTCCCAGCACAAACTCGTCGGGCCAGCTATGCCATTTCCTGAAGATATCCACATAAAAAATTAGCCTTTTCTGCATGCCGTCCTGCAGGTCCCTTAAGAAACGGTTGCCGGGGGCCACCTTTGCAGAGACTAACAGCTGATCCGGGGGGTTGGTTTGCCCGGATGGTATTTTGATCGAGAATCCGCTTATGCCCGCAGCCATGGCCGCAACCGGCGGGAAGATAACGAGGGCGGTTAACACCGCCAAAGCGGTGCCAAAACATAATGGCTTATAACGGTTTTGCGACAAAACTTTCCCCGGAAATTATAACATGCCGCTTTGTTGTCCCTGCCACCAGGAATTATTAAATGCGGCATCCCATTTTGTTTGTTCCGGATAATCCTCTTGCCCGCAGGGAAGCTAAATGGCTAAAATGAAATGACTAAAAATGAGAGTTGTCAAAACCGATAAGGAATTTAAAGGTTTCTTCAAGCTCTTAAGAAGGCGTGCTGCCGGCACGGACAACCAGGTGCTTGAGAACACCAGCAAGATTGTCCAGGCGGTGCGCGCCAAAGGCGACCGCGCACTTTCCAGCTACACCAAACGTCTGGACGGCCATTCTAAAATCAGGATAGGGCAGAGGGAGCTTGAGGAGGCCGCCGCCATGGCGGACAAAACACTGGTAAAGGCGCTGCGGACGGCGGCAGGCAGAATAAGACGATTTCATGAAAAGCAGGTGCACGGCAAAAAAACCTGGTTCATGGAAGAGGCCGGTATAAAGACCGGGCAGATAGTGCGCCCCCTCGAAAGGGTGGGCGTGTATGTGCCAGGTGGCAAGGCGTCCTACCCTTCAAGCGTGCTTATGAACGTCATCCCGGCCCAGGCCGCTGGTGTACGGGAGATTGCCGTGGCCGTGCCCACACCCAGCGGCAACCTGAACCCGGCTGTGATGGCGGCCCTGAAACTCCTTGGCATAACCGAGGCATATTCGATTGGCGGCGCACAGGCCGTGGCCGCCTTTGCATTCGGCACAGAGACCGTAAAGAAAGTAGACAAGATAGTGGGGCCGGGTAATATCTATGTTGCAACGGCAAAACGGCTGGTGTTTGGCGAAGTGGCTATAGACATGATCGCTGGCCCAAGCGAGATTTTGATAATAGCGGACAGTTCAGCCGACCCTAGTTTCGCCGCGGCAGACCTGCTTAGCCAGGCAGAACATGACGAGCTGGCCAGCTCCATACTTGTAACCGACTCGCCGGATTTTGCAAATGAGACCATGCGCATGCTTAAAGGGCAATTAAATGCCCTTGCACGGGGAAATATAGCTTCCCTATCTCTTAAAAATTATGGCGCGGTAATAATTGTCAGAAACTTAGACCATGCGGCGGAAGTTGCAAACCAGATTGCGCCGGAACACCTGGAGCTGATGGTGCGCCGCCCCGAAAAGTTTGTAAAAAAAATCAGAAATGCCGGGGCGGTTTTCGTTGGGCCCTGGAGCGCCGAGCCGCTTGGGGATTACGCAGCCGGCCCAAACCATGTACTTCCCACTGGAGGCACCGCCAGGTTTTCTTCGCCCCTAGGGGCTTATGATTTTATGAAGCATATGAGCTATCTGGAGTTCACCCGCAGCGGGCTTGAACGGCTATCGGGCACGGTGGAAACCATGGCCTCTTTTGAGGGGCTGACGGCACATCTGAATACAGTTATGATAAGAAGAAAAAAAGGTCTTGTTTAGAACATCATCCCTTCGCATCTTCCTTGTGCTTATCGTCTTTTACGCCTTCTTTACCCATCCATATGCAACCACCAACGACGGCAGCAGGTTCGCCCTCACCGCGGCAATCGCGGAACACGGCAGGCTGGATATCGGCGGGACCCTGGAACGGCTGGTATCATATCCGTTCCGGCCCACGGACGTTTCTGTTTTTAACGGAAAAGAGTTCTCGGACAAGCCGCCGCTTGCAGGGTTTTTAGGCGTGCCGGTATACCTGCTGGCGCATCTTTTCACCTCTGACATGCGAACGCTCATCTATCTTACAACTCTTTTTGTAAGCGGAGCCTGCGCGGCCCTCACATGCGTGCTTCTTTACAGGCTGTTGCTTGGATACGGGCTGGAGGAAAAAAAGGCGGCCTTTGCCGCGATTGCCACGGGGCTTGCCACCAATCTCTTTTATTGGGCAACTATAATGTTCGGGCACGCCCTTACCACATTGCTAGTGCTGCTGGCGTTTTGTTTTTTGGAAACCCGGCAAGTAAAAAGCGCGCAAGGGGCCTTTTTTTCAGGGCTTGCCGCCGGGCTATCAGTAATGAACGATTATTATGCCATTACGGCCGCAATAGTCCTTTTTGCATACTGCATTTTTAAAGCAAAACAGCCCGGCATGCGGTGGGGCTGGTTCTTGTTCATCCTGGGCGGGCTGGGCCCGGCAACGGCCTTTTCCGCTTACAACTATGCCGTTTTCCAAAACCCCTTCGCAATAACCGTGAGGCACCTTAAATATCTCGGGTTCGTGCACAAAACGGGACTTTTCGGTCTTGGGGTGCCAAGCCTCAAAGAGGCATGGAAATACCTGTTTGGCCTGGATTACGGCCTCTTTTTGTATAACCCGGTGCTGCTGGCCCCTGCATTTCTGGTTCCGGCCTTCCTGAAAGGAAAAGGCAGGCCTGCATTTTTTGCGTTGTTGATTGCCGCCGCTTTTCTGGTGTTTCTATCCGGGATTGGGACCAATGATCTGGGAGCGTCCTGGGGGCCGAGATATCTGCTGCCCGCGGTACCTTTCCTGATGCTGCCGCTTGCCCTGGCTGATAAAAAGAGCTGGCAGGTTTTCATCGCGCTTGCAGTTTTGTCATTTATCATCAACCTTCTTGCCGTGAACGCTTCCTATCCATATTTCATGGGCTGGCCGGAGGACGCCAGGTTTATCCTGCGGGAGTTGAAGTTGATAGGCAGCGGCAACGTTTTATTCTTTTTCCTGCACACCGGCCCGGCTGCCAGCATCGCGCTTCTTCCGGTCCCCTTTTTAATCGCAGCGGTTATATGGCGGCTTTTTCCAGACAAAAACCGGGGTGTTAAAAGTGAGATTCCTGAAAAAAATTGAGGGGATACTTTAAAATAATATGGTGGCCAGTGAGAGAATCGAACTCCCGACACGAGGATTTTCAGTCCTCTGCTCTACCTACTGAGCTAACTGGCCGGTACTATTAAGTGTTACCGATGAAGGCTTTTATTGTCAAGGCAGATCAATCTGAAGGCCAGACCTCGGGCAAACCCAAGGGCGGGCCTGCTTTTACGGCCAGGCCGCGCCGGAAGGCTCTTTTTCCCCTGATGAGGATATCCCTCTCATGAGAAACGGCGGCGGACGTTATCTTTGGGCCGCCATCTCCGGGGCCGCCCTGGTTTTTACCTTTGCGCCTTTCAACGTCTATCCGCTGGCCTGGTTTGCGCTTGCACCCTTTTTGGTTGCTCTTAAAGGGCTTCCGAAAGGAACAAAGGCTTTCAAGG
This sequence comes from Nitrospirota bacterium, assembly GCA_021813405.1. GTDB lineage: Bacteria > Nitrospirota > Thermodesulfovibrionia > Thermodesulfovibrionales > JdFR-88 > JAKAKS01. The sequence continues at coordinate 129,205 of JAKAKS010000022.1, read as the reverse complement.
CCGGTTTCCTCATGGGGTTCTTTTATTTCTTCGGCACAACTTACTGGATTTATCATTCTATGCACGATTACGGCGGCATGGGGCTTGTGTCTTCTCTTTTCTTTGTTGTTCTGCTGGCTTCATACCTGGCCTTGTACACGGGGTTTTTCGGGTATCTCTTTTCGCTTAAGATCAACCATACCCGGCTCCCGGCGCTGTTTGTTGCTCCGGTAATATGGGTGTCTCTTGAATACCTGCGGTCTTACATGCTGACCGGGTTTCCCTGGGCAACGCTTGGATACAGCCAGTGGAAATTCCTTTATATCATCCAGATGGCAGACACAACCGGGGTCTACGGCGTATCGTTTCTGATAGTAGCCGTAAACGGCGCGATAGCCGACCTGTTCATCATGAAAAAGAAGATGCGGGAGATGCCCCTTTTCCCGGTCTCCTACACCATGGCCGGCTATTTCCTGCTTGCCGCCTTTGTAATGCTGGCACTTGGCTACGGGGAGTTCAGGCTTACCCACAAGGGCGCCGGGCTGCCTCTTCGCGTAAGTGTTGTGCAGGGCAACATAGACGAAGCCGAGAAGTGGAATGTTAACCGCCAGGATCATGTGCTTGATGTTTACGAAAAACTCACGGAAGGCGCACTTTTTGAGTCCCCTAATCTGATAGTGTGGCCGGAAGCTTCTCTTCCCTTTCCGTTTGACGAAAATGACCCCGGGGTACAGCAGCTTGAAAAAATGCAAAATACCATCTCCGTTCCAATGCTGATTGGTGCCGTGCGGCAGAAAAAGGACGGCAAGTACGCAAACAGCGCCATTTTGCTGGACCAGGGAAAGCCTAAGTTTGTATATGATAAAATACACCTTGTGCCCTTTGGGGAGTATGTGCCTCTCAAAAGGGTATTGTTTTTTGTAAACAAGCTCTCCGATGCTGTCGGGGACCTGGAGGCCGGGCACGAATACACAAGGGGCAGTATCCGGCAAGGCGATTTCGGAGTTGCCATCTGCTATGAGATAGCCTTTCCAGGGCTGGTCCGGAAATTTTTCAAGGATGGCGGCAATTTTCTGGTGACAATAACAAACGATGCCTGGTTCGGAAAAAGTACCGGGCCATACCAGAACTTCAGTATGGCGGCATTCAGGGCGGTGGAAAACAGGAAACCTGTTATCAGGGCCGCTAATACAGGCATTTCCGGCTTTTTTTCAAGCACGGGCAAACTCATAAAGAAGACTCACATGCTTGAAAGAAGGACGCTTACGGCTGATTTGAAGATAAATAACCGTATCACCTTCTACAGCCGCTTTGGGGACCTGTTTTCATATTTTTGCATATTGAGCGCCATTTCCCTGTTCATATTTGCCGGGGAAAAGGAAAAAAATTATTTTTAAACATTGTTTTAAGGAGGATCAGAAAAAATGGCAGAAGATATAAGGGAAGGTCTGGCCGGGCTCAGGCGAAAGATAACAGAACTACGAGGTTATCTTTGATGTAGCTGGGCTGAAGGCCGGTATAGCCCGTATAGACGTGGAACTGGCCAAGGAGACTTCTTGGGAGCCTTCAAGGCTGAAAAAACTTAACAAAGAGCGGTCCGTCATGGAGGCTGTGGTTATGCCATTCGAGCAGGCCAGCCGCGAGCTAGACGAACTGGACGAAGCCGCCCAGATGCTCTCTGAAGAGGGAGGCGATGTTTTCCTTGCGGAAGTGACAAGCGGCATCGACAGACTTAAAGGCGAAATAAGGGAACTTGAGCTGAGGCATCTTCTGTCCGGCCCACTTGATGTAAATAATGCCATAGTGACCATCCATCCGGGTGCAGGCGGCACTGAAAGCCAGGACTGGGCGGAGATGCTGCTTCGCATGTATCTTAGATGGGCAGAGCGGCGCGGCTTTAAAACCGAGATGCTGGATTCCCAGCCAGGAGAAGAGGCCGGTATAAAGAGCGCCATATTCTCCGTAAACGGACCTTTCGCTTACGGCCACCTGAAAAACGAAGCCGGGGTGCACAGGCTTGTCCGGATTTCGCCCTTCGATGCCAATAAGAGACGCCATACATCCTTTACCGCAATCTTTGTCTCCCCGGAGATAGAAGACGATGTGGCCGTCGACATCAGGGAAGACGACCTGAAGATAGACACCTTCAGGGCCTCAGGCGCAGGCGGACAGCATGTTAATAAGACCTCTTCTGCCGTAAGGATAACCCATCTGCCCACCAGGATAGTGGTGTCCTGCCAGAACGAGCGTTCCCAGCACAGAAACCGCGATGTGGCCATGAAGATTCTGAGGGCCAGGCTTTACGATATGGAGCTCAGGCAAAGAGAAAAGAAAATGGACGACATACTTGGCGAAAAAAGGGAGATCGCCTGGGGAAGCCAGATACGTTCCTATGTTCTTCAGCCTTACCGGCTTGTTAAAGACCACAGAACAGGATTTGAAATGGGCAACGTGGAAGCCGTGCTGGATGGCGACATAGACACGTTCATCGAGTCTGTTTTGAAGGACTCTGTTTCTAAAAATAATATTTTAAAAAAATAGAAGTAGCAGTAGGGGCTGTCAGTTTGTCAGTAAGCAGAATTTACCTTTATTTATAAAGGCTTTTGCCTGTTAATTTAGGCTGTCTGGATACTCACTGAGTGTTATTTACCGCCCGGCTTTCAACATGGTTTTTATGTTACTCACAATCGGCTGTCTGTTTCCCGACATTTCTTGCCATGGTTATGAAGATAAGATATAATACGTAACCCGCCGGAGGGCACTTACTAACATTATGTTTATAACTTGTTTATAGTTATAGGAAATAACTCTGTGAAAGATTTGTGGGATAAGGCCCAGAAGATCCTGAAAGAGAGGGTGGGTGAGCGCCATCATGAGATGTGGTTTAAGCCTGTGGAGCTTGCCCAGGTAAAAGACGGGCAGGCCGTTCTGGATATCCCAAACAGATTTTTCAAGGACTGGGTGGAGGACAATTATCCGGGCCTGTTATCTGAAGTTCTGGGCGAACTGGCCGGAGAGCCATTAAAAATCAGGTTTAAAACTACCGAGAAGCAGGACCCCACCACCAGGAAGATGGACAATATGCTGGAGTCGAAAAAGATGAAGCTCGCCTCCAGAGGAATATATTTAAATCCACGCTATACTTTTGATAATTTTGTGGAAGGTGACAGCAACAAGTTCGCCAAGGCGGCCGCTTCGGCCGTGGCCGGGGCGCCAGGCCGGGCTTATAACCCGCTTTTTGTTTTTGGAGGTGTTGGGCTGGGCAAAACCCATCTGCTTAGCGCTATTGGAAATGTGGTGGCCGAAAAGGTTAAGGATTTTCAGGTCCACTATGTGTCTGCGGAGCAGTTTACAAACGAGGTGGTCCACGCCGTGCGCCACGGGAAAACGGACGAGCTTAAATCCAAATACCGAACGCTGGACCTGTTTCTGATAGACGACATTCAGTTCATCGAAAACAAGGTGGCCACCCAGGAGGAGCTTTTCCATACATTTAATTCCCTTTATGAACGGCAAAAACAGATAGTAATATCCAGCGACAGGCCGCCAAAAGAGATAAAGAACGTAACAGACAGGCTCCGCTCCAGGTTTAACATGGGGCTGATTGCGGATATACAGCCGCCTGAATATGAGACCAAGCTTGCCATTATAAGGAAAAAGCTGGATATGGAGCGGATAACGCTCTCCAAGGAGATAGAAGAATTTCTGGCCCGCAGGATAAAATCCAATATAAGGGAGTTGGAGGGCTGCCTTATAAGGCTAGCGGCCCACTCCTCTCTTTCAGGCAGGCCCATAGATATGGAGATGGCCAAAACCGTTCTAAAGGACATTCTTATCGAGGATGAGGATAAACCTCTTACAGTGGAAACCGTAATGAAGGGGGTTGCGGAGCATTACGGGATGAAACTGGCCGACCTCAAGGCGAAAAAACGCACCAAGGAAGTGGCCATACCTAGGCAGGTTGCAATGTATGTGGCCAGGGAACTCACCGGCAGCTCCCTTAGCGAGATAGGCAAGGCAGCCGGAGGCAAGGACCACGCAACTGTTATTTACGCCTGCAAGCAGATTGCAGATAGAAGGGCCAGGGACGAAAGTTTCAGCCAGATGATCCAGTCCTTAATGGGAAAACTGAAGCATTAATGGAGGGCCATATACGATGAAGATCACGGTTTCCAGGCAGGAATGCCAGCAAAAACTAGCGGACATACAGTCTGTGGTGGAAAAAAAGAGCACCATGCCGGTACTCTCGCATTTCCTGCTCGTGGCCGGGAAAAATGGCTCATCCATCACCGCAACCGATTTGGAGACGGCCATCCGCGAGCCTCTTGCTGCAGAGGCCGATGCAGAGGGTAAACTCTGCATACCGGCAAGAAAGCTCTTTGAGATAGTCCGCGAAATAGAAGGCGATATTACAATAGAATCCGAAGATTCCCAATGGATAAGGGTGAAAGCCGGGCAGACCAGTTTCAGGCTGGCCTGTCTGCCGTCCGAGGATTACCCGGCTTGGCCGGACCTTGGCGAGGCCGAGCAGATTGAAGTGCCGGCGGCCAAACTCTCCGAGATGATAGACAAGTCAGTCTACGCGGCCGGAGAGAGCGATACCCGCTATACGTTAAACGGCATTCTTTTTCACATAATACCGGCGGAGGGCAAACTTACGCTTGTTGGCACAGACGGCCACAGGATGGCCGTCATCTCCAAATCCATAGAGGATGTGAAGGGAGAGGAAAAAAAGCTTATCGTCCAGAGGAAGGCGGCAGCCGAACTCAGGAAATTCCTGCCCTCCGAAGGCTCGGTGAAACTCTCCCTGGGCAAAAACCATATACTTTTCAGCGTGGGCGGGATGGAGTTTTTAACCAGGCTTATCGAGGGCGCATACCCCAACTACTCCCAGGTGATACCGGCCTCCAGCGATAAAAAGGCCACCATAGACAGGGAACAGTTTGCAAAGGCGCTCAAAAGGGTGTCCATAATGAGCCGCGAAAGAAGCAACGCCGTGCGGCTGGACGCTGAAAAGGGTATGCTCACCCTCAGTTCCTCCAACCCGGACCTGGGCGAGGCCAGGGACGAAGTTCCGGCGGATTATGACGGAGAACCCGTTACAATCGGCTTTAATGCCAAGTACCTCATAGACGCTCTTGTGGCCATGGAGAGTTTTACAGACGGCGGCGGCGAGGAAGGCAAGGGCAAGGTGATATTTGAATTCCAGGACCCGCTTTCCCCAACGCTCTTAAAGACAATGGGCGGCGGCGATTACAGGTGCGTGGTCATGCCGATGAGGATTTAGCGCGGACCAATTTGCGTCTGCAACAAATTCAAAGAAGCTCTGGCGGTCCTGCCATCTGCGGTGAACCGGGACCTGAATTTCCCCGGTATCACAAAAAGACCCTTTTTATCTTTAAAATAACGATGATATGATGGAAACAAAGGTGTTCCGGCACAATGAGGAAACCGGTCCCGGCGCTATTTCCTTCCGTACATGGGCGCTTATCATCTTTTTTGGAATAATCCAGACCATAGTTGCGGCATGGCCATTGCTGCGGGACGGGTGGTTCGTTACCTATGACGCATTCCTGCATATTCAACGGGTGGAGGCCGTGGCATACGCAGTGCGCCATGGCGATCTGTACCCGCGCTGGATAACGGCGGCGGCCGCCGGTAAAGGGTCCGGGTTTTTAAATTTTTATCCACCGGCTTTTTATCTGGCATCTGGCTATCTGCACGCCCTTGGAGTCCCGTTGCTGCCCGCAGTAAAAACCGTATGCATGCTTGGCCTTTTCCTTGGATGGCTTGGTATGTTTTTCTGGACAAGGCGGCACGTCGATATTTTCGGGGCGATGATAGCCTCCACAATCTTTTTATTTGTCCCATACCATTTCGACAATTTATATATACGCGGAGCCCTGCCGGAATTGGCCGCGATAAACCTATTACCCTGGCTTTTTTATGGCATTGACACCATGTATTCCCCAAATGATTATCTGCGGGGGTTGGCGCTGACGGCGTCTGCCACCGCTGCAATAACATTGACTCATAACCTGGTAGGTTTCATGGTGGCCCCCTTTGCCGCCATTTACATTTTATGGCGGACATTTTCATCCGGCGGCCGCTTACGGATGTTTTTAAAGGCTGCCGCGGGCCCCGCAGCCGGCATCGGGGTGTCTGCGTTTTATTGGTTGCCAGTGTTGGCCGAAGCTGGCTATCTGTATGACTTCAGGGGCGTTCTGCTGAGCAGGGATCGGTATTATGAACACTTCGCGTCCCCGATAGATTGGCTGGCCAGGTATAAACCAGGCTATGTGTTGCAATATGGTTCAGTCTGGGCCAGGCAGAATTTTCAGATCGGATATGTCCTTTTAGCCTTTTCCGCACTTTCGCTTATAGTCATTATCGGCGCCAAGGGTAAAAGGGGGTTTGGTATTACCGTCCTGTTTCTGGGGTTGCTGGGGCTTTTCATGACTATACCCCCCTCCGCAGTAATATACAAAAACGTTGAGTTGATGCAGTTCGTCCTGTTTCCTTTCAGCTACCTGGGCACCGCAACTCTGTTTCTGGCCGCCCTGACAGGGTATTCAACCAGCTTAAAACCGGCAACCCGGATGCCAGCCGGGCCGGCTTTGCTGCTGCTGCTTGCCTTTGCGCTGTGTGTTTTTGCTTCCGGCAATCAAAGGGCCGTTTCATCGAGGCGGGCAATCAAAGAGAACATTCCTACCCTGATGGGCATATCAGTGATCGACGAATTCCGGCCCAGGTGGGAAACGATACCTGTAACCCCCAAAATCTATCATTTGCTGTATGCAGACGCTGGCATTCAAGCGGAGCAGTTGCAGACCGGAGGCTCCGGTATCCAGCTGCGAGCCAGGGCCGTTAAACCGGGCAATATGACTATTACGCAGTTTTACTTTCCCGGCTGGGAACTCAGTATAGATGGCCGGGACACCCCCATTTACACCACCCCCGAAGGGTTCATTACATTCAGGGTGCCGGCGGGCTTGCACTCGATTAAACTATGGTTTGGAACAACGTGGCCCAGGGTTACAGGATGGGCCGTTTCAGTGCTTACAGCTGTTACCATTCTTTTTTTCCTTATCCGGGGGCCAATAAAAAAGGGCCCCGGGCCATCCCATCTTTCAGGAGCGCAGCAGGCCTGATATTTCACCACCCTTGGGGCTGTACCGGAGCCCTTTTTTAACCCCCCTTACCCGCCTTAAACTGTTATAATAAATAGACATTTTGTTTTAAAAGCAGCATCCAATTCTTTCATGGCGGGGCAAGCTATCAGGTTCATTGAATGCTCGCCTGAAGAGGGGCGAAAGGTGATCTTTAATGAGCGAAAAAGAAAATGAAAATCTGGTGCCCGGCAACGGCGAAGCGGACCAGCCCGGGGAATACGGCGCCGACTCGATAAAAATTCTTAAAGGGTTGTCCGCTGTCCGCAAAAGACCGGCCATGTATATAGGTTCCACCGGCATCGACGGACTCCATCATCTTCTATACGAGGTTGTGGACAACAGCGTGGATGAGGCCCTGGCTGGCTTCTGCACGAACATAGAGGTTGTTATCCATCATGATGAAAGCGCCTCCGTGGAAGACAATGGCAGGGGCATACCAACCGACCCCCATCCCGGAGACCCCGAAGGCAGGACCGCCGCAGAGATAGTGCTTACGGAACTGCACGCGGGGGGCAAGTTCGAGTCCAAGGCGTATAAAGTATCCGGCGGGCTGCACGGCGTGGGCGTATCCGTGGTGAATGCCCTATCAGAGTGGCTGGAACTGGAAGTAAGACGCGAAGGCGTTGTCTATGAGCAGAAATACGAACGCGGGAGGCCAGCTACTCCTTTAAACGTTATCGGCAAAACAAAGCGGGTTGGCACCAAGGTAACCTTCAAGCCGGACCCGCAGATATTCGAAATAACTATTTGGAATGCCGACACACTTACCCAGAGGCTCAGGGAACTGGCGTTCCTGAATAAAGGGCTGCGGATAAATTTTGTTGATGAAAGAAGCGGCAAGGCCCAGGAGTTTATTTATAAGGGTGGGATTGTTTCCTTTGTGGAGCACCTTAACAAGAACAAGACGCCTGTGCATCCCAAGCCCGTATACGTAGCCGCCGAAAAGGAAGGCGTGGCGCTTGAAATCGCGCTTCAGTATAACGACAGTTATGCGGAGACCATCTACACGTTTGCCAACAATATTAACACGCGTGAGGGCGGCACCCACCTTGTGGGCTTCAAGAGCGCACTTACAAGAACGGCCAATAACTACGCCCAGGCCGCGGGGCTTCTAAAGGGCAAGCAGCCCCTTACTGGCGACGATATCCGCGAGGGTCTCACCGCCGTTATCAGCGTGAAAATTAGCGACCCGCAGTTTGAGGGCCAGACCAAGATGAAGCTTGGCAACAGCGAGGTCAAAGGCCTGGTGGAGTCCATAGTAAACGACGCCCTGGGGGCCTATTTTGAGGAAAACCCCTCCGTGGCAAGAAAGATTATAGACAAGGCGCTGCAGGCCGCGCGCGCGCGCGAGGCCGCAAGAAAAGCACGCGAGCTTACCAGGCGCAAGGGCTTCCTGGAGGACTCTGCCCTGCCCGGCAAGCTTGCCGACTGCTCCGAAAAAGACCCCGCGTTAAGCGAGATATTCATAGTTGAGGGCGATTCGGCCGGCGGTTCCGCCAAGCAGGCCAGGGACAGGCGCAACCAGGCCATACTTCCCTTAAGAGGAAAGATACTTAATGTGGAGAAGGCCCGTTTTGACAAGATGCTCACCTCCGAGGAGATAAAGGTGCTCATATCGGCGCTGGGCACCAGCATCGGGCCGGACTTTGACCCTTCCAAGTCCCGTTACCACAAGATCGTGCTAATGACGGATGCGGACGTGGACGGCGCGCATATCAGAACGCTGCTGCTTACGTTTTTTTTCCGCCAGATGCCGGCCTTGCTGGAGCAGGGCTATTTATATATTGCCCAGCCGCCTCTTTATAAAGTCAAGAGGGGGAAAAAGGAAAAATACGTTCAGACGGACGATGAACTCAGGGAGATGCTCCTGGAGCTTGCCGCCGAGGAGATAACGATTAAGGTAAACGGCAAAGACACAAGCGGAAAGGGGCTTATACCGCACCTGAGAAAACTTGAGCAGTTCGAGAGGCTTGTGGACTGGTTCTCCATGAGGGGCAACGATCCGCTGCTTTTAAAATTCCTGCTTGCCTCAAATGCCGACACCGCCACACTAAAGGACGAAAAGGCCATATCCGGCCTGCTGGAGCGCATCGCCGCGGAAGTGCCGGAATCCCGGCCCGGCAAGATCAATTATGACGAGGAGCACGGGGCGTACTCCGCGGAGGTAAAAAGGCACCATTTAAGGATGGTGCTTTCCGAGGAGTTCATAAACTCGCCGGATTACCGGGAGCTGCGCAAGCTATACCAGGACATAAGCGCCCTGGGCATGCCTCCATATACCCCCAGGACAAAGGATGGCGAGCACTCGTTTGCCACAGACCGCGACCTTATGGACTTTGTGTTGCAGACCTCAAGGAAGGGGCTTACTGTGCAGCGGTATAAGGGCCTTGGCGAGATGAACCCAAGCCAGCTCTGGGAGACCACGATGGACCCTGAAAAGCGCACTATGCTGCAGGTTCGCGTGGAGGACTCTGTAAACTCCGACGAGATATTCACTATATTAATGGGCGATGCAGTTGAGCCAAGAAAAGAGTTCATAAAACACCACGCCCTTGAGGTGAGGAATCTGGACGTATAATTGTGTGGTGAAGCGGAAGCGGTTTTTGGGACGCCTTGCGTACACCAGTTTTTTTCTGGCCGCCGTGGCCATCGCAGCGTTTCTTACGGGCCTTTTCGCCGCACTACAACCCGCTGGCGCCAGGGAGCTACTTTGCTCGCTGCCCAGCAGCATCACTCCAGGAGAGCAGACTGGTTGGCAGCCCTATCCCGGGCTCTCAGTGGGCAAGCTGTTTGTAGCAACCCGGCAGCTTGAAGGCCCTATATTCCAGCAATCGGTTATTCTGCTTATAAACTATGATCAAACCGGCACGATGGGGCTGATAATAAACAGGCCATCCGAAATGCTGCTTTCAAAGCTGTTTCCAAAAATTAAAGGTCTGGAAAAAAGGAAGGATACGGCTTTCTTTGGCGGGCCTGTGCAGATGGACCAGATGTTTCTTCTGATTTCTGCAAAGAAACAACCGTCCAATTCATTTAAGGTGCTGGATGGGGTTTACGCCAGCATAGAGATTGGCACATTTAAACGCCTGGCCGTCAGGCCAGATGCCAAGTTCCGTCTTTACGTGGGATATGCAGGGTGGGCGCCAGGCCAGCTGGAATCTGAACTGGCAAAAGGCAGCTGGTACGTCCGGGAGACGGACGCCGGCACAGTGTTTGGCAAATCGCCGGAGAACTTATGGCCTGCTCTTATTAAGAAATCGGGCATCGAAGCCCAAAGATAATCGGGCAGGGGCCTGCGTTCCAGATTTGTTATCCGTGATTTACCGTTGAGCTGAAGCGTATGACAAATGCGGCGCCGTTTTCACGGTGCACCTGTAAAGTGCCTCTCAGCTGGCTGGCAACAAGATTATTTACAAGCCTCAAACCAAGAGTTTTTGTCGTTTTTATATCCAGGCCTTCCGGAAGCCCAATGCCGTTGTCGGAATAGGCAAGCTCCAACTCATCGCCGCTCTTTCTGTGCAGGCCAATACTGATGCTGCCGGTCATCCGCCCCGGGAAGGCATGTTTTAGTGAGTTGGCGAGCAACTCATTTATTATAAGCCCGCAGGGGATGGCCAGGTCTATGGACAATGGGATGCTCTCGGCCTCAACGTCAATCGATATCCTTGCCGTGTCCGCGATGTAACTTTCCTTCATGCCAAGGGCCAGGGCCTCAAGATACCGTTTCATATCCAGGTTGGAAAGGTCGGTTGATTCATACAACTCCTCATGCACAAGCGACATTGCCCTGATCCGGTCCTGCATCTCTTTAAACGCCCGCTGGAGGAGGCGGTCCTCCACGGCTGCCGCCTGAAGGCCCAGCAAAGACGATATTACCTGCATGTTGTTCTTCGTGCGGTGATAGACCTCTTTAAGGAGCACCTCTTTTTCCTTCAGGGCGGCCGCTATCTTCTCGTCAGTTTTCCTGCGCTCGGTTACGTCCCGCTCGATAGCGAAAAAGTATTTATGGCCGCCCTGCTCCATCAGGCCAGAGCTGATCTCCACCGGGAAAATCGTACCGTCTTTTTTCCGGTGGTTTATCACCGCATGCAGCCATTGCCCTTTCATTATTAATGCACGGCGCTCCACTGATAGTCTGGCGTCCTCGGGAGAGTCCACATCCATTATGCTCATTTTCAAAAGCTCCTCAACGGTGTATCCGTGCATACTTGCCGCCGTTTCATTTGCCGCTACAATCCTGCCGGAATCCGGCCCTTCCGCGTCTATGATAAAAATAGCATCATGGGCTTTTTCAAAAAGCAGGCGATATCTCTTTTCGGTCTCAAGAAGTTCCGCTGTGCGCTTTTCAACCAGCCGCTCCAGTTCCTGCCGGTATTCATTCAGTGCCTTTTCTGCCTGTTTGCGCCTGAAGATGTCCTGGCTTAAATGCTCGTTTGCCTTTTTTACATTTTCAATAAGATCCAGATTTTCAAATTTCAAGGTGATGGCGGATGTAATGTTCTTGTTATGTATGAGTGAAAGCCGCAGGACTGCAAGCAGATAAAGCACCGTTAAAAAAGCCAGGGTATAGTCAGGCGCGCCTCCCATAACAACGCAATGGGCAGCATACAGAAGCAAAGCAGGCACTGCCCATGACGCGGAGGCCGTCCGGATTGCCGCATGAGTTATCGTTGTTGCAGCTGCCAGGCTGGCAAGCGCCAGCAGAAAAATGGCTATCACCCCTACATTGCATACTGGGAATATCATAAAAGCTGACAGTCCCCAGACCGTCCCTGAAATAAGGCTTAAAACCAGAAACCTTTTTTGCCAATCCTCAGCGGCAAAAGAGCCATTGCGTACGCGGAGAAACCGGTAATATAACATTATCCGGCTTGCAACTACGCCCAGAATAAGCAGGTCCCACGCAAAAATGTGCGCAGGCGGGACAATCTTCCATATAAGCCAGGAGAGGACCAGGGCCACAATGAAAGAGGCCGTCTGCATGGTGGGCAAATCCTTGAATGCAAGCCGTACCTGCTCCATCCGGATCTCATCCGAAGAGTTTTTTTTTGCTTTGTCCGCCTGAGGGGTGCGTAATTCATCCAATGCCGTCAATCTCCCTGCCCCCGGTAATTACCCGTGTTGAGTTTCCCAAAGCGGCATTTAACTTGTATGAAAAAACTATAACACGTCTTTCACGTACAGGAAATAAGAGCGCAAGTTAAAAAGGAAGAGCGCAATAAATCTGACAGGGCGGCATATTGCCGCCTGTCAGTTACGGGCCGGTTAAAAAAACTAGATCGGGACCTGACTGGGGGATAAGCCCGGAGCTAATCCGAGTGCGCCTGGCATTTTTTTGTGCACACACGCGCGCACGCTTCACAGCCTATGCAGTTTCCGGGATTGACTACGGACATCACCTTGTTTCCCATATCGTCGCCGTATTCGTCCTCGCCCTCAAAAGGTTTTTCAATCAGCTCAAGGACGCCACGCCCGCATACCTTGTAGCAGCGGCCGCAGCCGATGCATTTTTCAATGTCTATTGATTCCAGGAACCTGGGCGTCCAGGCGCTCCCGCTTCTGGTCAGTCCGGCAGCCATCATCCTACCTCCGTATCAGGAAATTGCCTCTCCGGCCTGCTCGCCGGTCCTTATCCTCAAAGCGCCCTCGATAGGCGAAACAAATATCTTACCGTCCCCGTTCCTGCCGGTCTGGTTGGCCTTGACTATTGCTTTTACAATGGTGGTTACAACGTCATCCGGGGCCACTATCGTAAGGAGCCGCTTTGGAACAAAAAGGGCCGCTTTGGGCAGGGTATGCTCCAGCGCATATGAAGAAGGTGTGGGCGTTAGTTTTACCGCCGTGCAGAAGGCGTCTGGCAGCTCGGAATCCATTTCCGCGCAGAGCGCTCCTTTTTGTTTTCCGCGTCCTTCCACGCTTTGAATAGTAAGCGATGGATAACCAAGGGCCTCCAGGGCAGCCCTTGTAACCGGCAGCTTGTCCCTTCTGATTATGGCCGTTATCTCTTTCATAGCCCAGCCTGCCCTGTCCTTATGGTGTAGGACTCTTCAACCGGGCTTATGAATATCTTGCCGTCACCGATAAAACCCGTAAGAGCCTTTTCCCGTATGATCTTTATAACGTTTTCCATTGCGGACTCCTCCACCACCATCATTATCAAAGTCTTCGGCAGCTCGTCATAATGCACCGGGCCTATCTGGAGACCCTTCTGCTTGCCCCTGCCAAACACCGGCATCTTGGTAAGCGATGGATAGCCTGCGCCCTCAAGCGCAAGCACCACTTCCTGCTCCTTTTCCGGCCTGATAAAAGCCCTGATCATTTTCATCTTAAAACTCCTCCTTCGTTGCCGTTATTGCCATTATTCAATCTTGTTTTCTGGTGCGCTCTCTTCAAGCGCCCTCCTGAGCCACACCGGGGCTTTCTGCTTGCCCGCAGTCTGCACAAGTTTTTCCATCAGCTCAAGCACAGGCGTGCTGTCTGCCACCTTCAGCGGCATGACGCCATTTTTTATGAGCCTTGCGGCTGACGGCCCGCCTACCTCCGTCATGTATACGATCCGGCAGTCTGAAAGTGCGTCCACTTTCTTCTGCACCTTATCCTCATGTTCGGCCCCCATGCCTTTGGCGGCCTCTATTTCCGTGTCCCTGCCGTCAGCGAACTTTCTTGCTTCAAGAAAATTATATTCACCTCTTGAAAATTCGTAGATTGAAAACATCCCGGCCCTGCCGAAGTGCTCGTTAACCGAAACGCCGTCCGTGGTTGCAAATGCCACTCTCACCGGTGTGCCTCCTTTAAGAAAATATTTGCCATGTCCGATACAAGCCTGGCCGCTCCTCTGTACCCGATGGATTCCTTCTGGCAATACCCGAAACTTTTGTATACGGGAAACCCCTCTTCAAGCATTGGGATGCCAAGCCTCAAGGCCGTATTGCCGCCGTGCGAGTTTGATATGAGCAGGTCAAAATCCCCCTCAATCGCGCCGAAATCCCCGATAATTACTTCACGTGCCGCTATCCTGTCCAGAAAGCCCGCCTTCTGCGGCACAACCGCCAGGGACACCTCTGCCCCTGTCCGGGCGATAAGCCTGGAAATGCCCAGCGCGTGCGCAGGCTCCAGGGCCAGGCAGATTTTTTTGCCTGATAAATAATGATGCGCGTCCGTCAGCAGGTCGTTTAATATATGCCGCTCTCTTGTAAACTTTTTTGGCACAGGGACACCGGAGAGTTCCAGGAGGATCTTGAAAAGAAGGCCGCAGTCCGGTGCCCCCGTGATCCCGTCCAGCGTAATATATGGAACGCCGGAAAGCTCGCTGAGTATTTTTGCTGGCGGCTCCATCTGGGGGCCTATGGCCAAGGTAAGCATGGCGTAGCCCATCTTGTTTATCTGCTCCAGGCTGATGCCGCCTTCGGCTAACGGGGTAAAACTCTCCCTGCTTCCATCCAGCGCAGTCAGGTCCGGCAGCATTAACGGGGTAAGCCCGAATGACTGGACGCTCTCTTTTAAAGCGGAAAAGTCCGCAGGAGTATGGTGTGCGCCCATGAAAACATTCACGCTATTTTTCCCGGCGCCTGTTTTTTTGTCTGCCAGTGCAACCAGCGCTTCAATCGCTTTAACGTAGCCCGTTTCAAGTCCGCCTGCGTAATCCGGCACGGCTATATCCAGAACTGGGATGCCAGTCTTGGCCTGAACTTTTTTACACACGGGGGAGCTGTCGTCGCCTTTAACTGAAACGAGACCCGATGAGAGCACGCCTATAACTTCCGGCCTCTGCTTTTCAACTGCTTCCATAAGAGAGCGTTCCAGCTTCTCCTCGCTGCCCATTACAACCTCTTCGGTAAATAGCTTTGTTGAGGCAAGCGATATGGGCTCCCTGTAATGCTTGGTAATCAGGACCTTTCCTAAAAACCCGCACCCTTGCGCCCCATGTATAAGGGACAGCGCACCGTGAACGCCCTGAAGGGCTATCGCCGCGCCAATTGCCGGCGAATGTTTGAGAGGGTCTATGCTTGCGCTGCGCCCGGTCTCTCTCTCATCGCGTATTTTTGGCGTGCATGAAAGAGGGCCTGTATAAAAACGTATGCTCTTGGAAATGTCATTCGCGAAGTTTAAAAGTCCGGCATATCCGGCATAAGCAGTGTGCCGCTCCTGGTTAACATCAACAAACGGAAACCCCTCCTTGGCGGCCAGATAGATATTCCTGCCTCCGGCTATAAGCATATCGGCTTTGGAATCGCGCATCAGCTTTGTTAATTTTTTTGGCGATACGTCCTCCACAAGCGGGGCGTTTTCCCCGAGAATCTCTTTCATCTTCTCTTCGTCTTCGAAGGTGCTTTTCTTCGTTCCTACGGCGCTAACTTCTATGCCAAGATCGTTAAGGGCACGGATGAAGGACCAGCTTTTAACACCTCCCGTATAAAGCACGGCCTTTTTGCCGGCGAGGTGCTTATATTTATCCAGTGCGCATATAGTCTGCGCCTCTTTTTGGCTTATGAATTCCCCGGCCTTTTTAAGAAACTCCGGATCATTGTTTATTTCGGAGAGTTTTTGCGCCATGGCCCTTAAAGACCTGGAGCACTCGGCCATTCCGAAGAACGAGGCCTCTATATATGGGATTCCATAACGCTTCTCCATCTCCTTTGCCACGTTTATGAGTGCCCGGCCACACACCACGATATTGAGCTTTGCCCGGTGGGCGTATGTTATCTCTTTGAAGGTGGAATTTCCGGTGAGGCGCGACAGAAGATTTCCACCAGCCCCGCAGATAAGCGGCTCTAGGTCATACAGGTCGCCCGCTATGTTGTACTCGCCGATCAGATTCACATCGTAACTTGTAGTGCCCGGCGCATTTCCGGTGCCTATCACATGGTCAAGCAGTACTTCACCCGCGATCCGGTTGCCAAGGTTTTTTGGGCCAACAAAGCCAGGAGCGTTTACGGGTATAACAGGAATGCCAATCTGCCGGGCCGCCATCTTGCAAACAGAATCGATGTCCTCGCCCATAAGGCCGCTGACACAGGTAGAATAAACAAATGCGGCCTTCGGTTTTACCCGGGCATGGACTTCAATGATTGCCCGGCGGAGCTTTTCGCCGGAGCCGTATACGATGTCCATTTCGTCCATATCGGTAGTAAAACCCATCCTATGGAGTGTGCCTTTATCCGATAGCGCGCCCCTGCCCTCCCAGGAGTTCCCGGCGCAGCTTATCGGGCCGTGCACTATGTGCGCGGCGTCCGCTATTGGCTGCAGGACGATCATCGCCCCGTCAAACGCGCAGGACTCCCCGCCCCGTGCCCGGCAGACGTGCTCTTTCGGGCCTTTCCTTTTTCCCTGCGCGCCCGCCTGGCAGCCGTGCTCCGTCAATTTATTTAAAGAGGGCAGCATATAATCACCTTGTTAATTACCGGATTACGTCAAAACTCGCCGAGTGCATCGTTTTTCTGTCCATCTCGTCCAGGATGGTATTGACTATCCAGTTAACGAGATTCATCGCCCCCTTGTAGCCGATAACCGGATACCTGTGCAGGTGGTGCCTGTCAAAGAGCGGGAAACCAATGCGTACAAGCGGCGTGCCGGTGTCCCTCCAAAGGAACTTGGCATACGAATTTCCTATAAGCACGTCCACGGGTTCCGTGAAGAGCAGCGAGCGCAGGTGCCACATATCCTTGCCAACATAAACCCTGCCTTCGCGCCCAAACGGACTTGACGCCAGAAGCTCGTTTGCCTCCTGCTCGAAATTTTTGTCTCCGTTAGTGCACACGATATGCGCGGGAAGGCCGCCCATTTCCATAATGAGCGCCATCAAACCCAGCAGAAGGTCTGGGTCGCCCACAAGTGCAAACCTCTTGCCGTGCACGTAGGGATGGGAATCTATCATCGCATCCACCGCCCGGCCCCGCTCGTTTTCAAGCTCCTCCGGTATGGGTCTGTCTGAAATTCTGCTCAGCTCCTCCAGAAGAGCGTCGGTGCCCTTTATTCCAATCGGGTTTGTTGTCACGGTCTTCTGTCCCCAGTGCTTATGGATGTAATCAATCGTCTTCTGGGTAGAGTATTTCTGGAGGGCGATGGTGGCTTCGCCGTTTATCGAATCCGCCGCGTCCTCAAGCGGCGTGCCGCCCGGATAGAGTTTATACTCGCCGGTGTTTGGTGAATCAAAGACATCTGTCACATCGGCAAGCACGGTATGAGGCACGCCCATCATGTTAAGGATGCGCTTGATCTCCTCTATATTGCCCGTATATGGATCGAACCCGGGAATGATGTTCAATTTCCCGTTTGGCTCCCCTTTTTTGTGGGCCGTAAGCGCGGAGAGAATGCCTTTCAGCATATTGTCGTAGCCGGTCAGGTGCGAGCCAACAAAGCTTGGCGTATGGGCAAATGCCACGGGCAGGTTTGCCGGAATAACTCCTTTTTCGCGCGCCTGTTTTATGTAGGCGTTCAGGTCGTCCCCGATAACCTCCGCCATGCAGGTTGTGCTTACGGAGAGCATCTTCGGCTTGTAAAGCGCGTATGCGTTTTCAAGCCCCTCCAGCATGTTATTGAGCCCGCCGAAAACCGCAGCGTCCTCGGTCATGGAGGTGGATATGGCCGAAAAGGGCTCCTTGAAGTGCCTGCTTAGATGGCTTCTGAAATACGCAACGCAGCCCTGCGCGCCCTGCACAAACGGCATGGACCCCTCAAACCCCGCCGCGCAATAGACTGCCCCAAGCGGCTGGCAGGCCTTGGCCGGGTTTATTTTTATGTGCTGCCTCTGGAAATTAAGCTCCTTGTACTCGGGCGTCTTTGTCCAATCTGCCACCTTCTTTATCTCTTCGTCAGACGGGCAGTTCTCGAATGTCTTTTTGCGCTCGAACTGCTCCTTGTATTCCGGGCGCGTAAATAGTTCGTTATGGTCCATTACCTTTTTCATTATCTTTTCTTCCTCCGTATAAGCTTCCACGTGGGGCTGTTCACCGTCGTGTCCATGTCCCTTGCAAACACCGGGAAACCGTCGAACCCGTGATACGGGCCGCTATAATCCCACGAGTGCATCTGCCGGAAGGGCACGCCCATTTTATGATAGGAGTATTTCTCCTTTATGCCGGAGCCAACCATGTCGGGGCGCAGCCTGCGGGTGAATTCCTCAAGCTCATAAAGGGTGGCGTCGTCCATTATCACCGCGCCTTCCTTCATCTCCGGGTACGTCCTTTTGTAGTCGTCGTTATGGCCAAACTCGTACCCCGAAGCCACTACCTCCATCCCCAGGTCCTCGTAGGCCCCCACAGTATGCCTGGGCCTCAAGCCACCAACGTAAAGCATCACCTTCTTGCCTTCCAGCCGCGGCCTGAACTCCTCCACAACAGCGTCCATGGCGGGCTTGTATTTTTCGATCAGCGCCTCGGCATTTGCCTTGATTTTGTCATCAAAGAATGACGCGATCTTTCTTATGCTCTGGTATATCTTTGTGGGGCCGAAGAAGTTGAACTCCGTCCACGGAATGCCGTACTTTTCCTCCATGTGCCTGCATATGTAATTCATCGAGCGGTAGCAATGGATCAGGTTCAGCTTGGCCTTTGGCGCGATCGCCAGCTCGTTAATGGTGGAGTCGCCGGTCCACTGGGCTATCACGCGAAGCCCCATCTCCTCCAGTATTTTTCTTGAGGCCCAGGCGTCTCCGCCTATGTTGTAATCGCCGACAAGGTTTACGTCATAAGGGGTGGACTGGTCCAGTTTCCCCTCTATCTTTTCAAGTATGTGGTCCCGTATCGTGTCGTTTGCGATATGATGTCCCAGGGATTGGCTGACACCCCTGAACCCCTCGCACCGCACTGGCACAATCGGGATGCCAAGCTCATTTGAGGCCTTTTTTGACACGGCCTCTATGTCGTCGCCGATAAGCCCCACTGGGCATTCAGAGAGCACGCCGATGCTTTTGCCAAGCGGGAAGAGCTCCTTTAATTCCTTTATGGCCGCATCCAGCTTCTTGTCGCCGCCATAAACGATATCTTTCTCCTGGAAATCGGTGGTGATGTGCATCGTGCCGAATGTGTCCACACCGGTCTGGCCGTTATAGTAGTTGCGCCTGGACCACCAGCTGTACTGCCCGCACCCAATCGGGCCGTGGCTGATAGTGATCTGGTCTTTTACAGGCCCCCACACAACGCCCTTGGCCCCCGCATAGGCGCACCCGCGCACGGTCATAACGCCGGGCCTGGATTTGATATTGGCCTTCACCGCGCACGTGGAGCATTGGCCCGTGGGGTCGTTTGGCTTAACGTGTTTGGCGCGGTCCTTTTTTGTCTTTTCCGGATATACTTCAAGGACTTCGTCTATAAGTTTTTGAGTATCTTCTATCCTGCCCATTTCAGCTCTCTTCCTTTCGTACGAAATTACGCAGCCTCGTTTTCAAGGACCCCGAATTCCATCAGCAGGGCCTCAAGCTCGTCCATGCTCAAAGGCGTGGGTATTACCAGGTCCCTGTTTTCCGCCATCTTCTTAGCAAGCGCCCTGTACTCGTCCGCCTGCTGATGCTCCGGCGAGTATTCGATAACGGTCATCCTTCTAAGCTCCGCCCTCTGAACCTGATTATCCCTTGGCACAAAATGAATCATCTGGGTGCCCAGCCTTCTGGCCAGCTCGGATATCAGCTCGTGCTCCTTGTCCACCTTTCTGGAGTTGCAGATAAGCCCGCCAAGGCGCACGCCGCCGCTTTGCGCGTATTTGAGAATTCCCCTTGAGATGTTGTTTGCCGCGTACATTGCCATCATTTCGCCGGATGTCACGATATAAATCTCCTTGGCCTTTCCTTCCCTGATGGGCATCGCAAAGCCGCCGCAGACAACGTCACCAAGCACGTCGTAAAAAACGAAATCCGTGCCTTCAGAGTAGGCTCCGTTTTCTTCAAGGAAATTTATTGCCGTTATTACGCCGCGGCCCGCACAGCCAACGCCGGGCTCCGGCCCGCCGGACTCCGCGCACTTAACGCCCATGAAGCCCTCAAGCAATACCTCTTCTATCTCCAGGTCCTCAACGCTGCCGCGCTCCCTTGCCATGTCCATCACTGTGTTCTGCGCCTTCTTGTGAAGGATAAGCCTGGTGGCGTCGGCCTTGGGGTCGCAGCCCACTATCATGCACTTGTGGCCGGCCTCGGCCAGCGCGCTAACAGTATTCTGGGTTGTGGTAGATTTGCCTATGCCGCCCTTGCCGTAAATAGCTATCTGCCTCATCGGATTATTTCCTCCTTTTTTTCCCGAGCAATTTTATACAGTTGTTGCCACACACGTCTTGCTGATATCAAAGCAACTGGCGTGCCAGCCCGGAAACGCGCGCAAAACAGGGGATTTGAAAAGTTAAAGCCCGTTGTATTTACAATACTGTCGCTGCAAAATCTACAATCGTTGCTTTTTTGTGAACAAAAAGTGAGGGGAAGGGAAATTTTTGGCCGGAAGTTAATAGCATCTTAACGAAAGGCTATTCGGGAATTCGGCCGCTTCACGAAACCACCTGCGTTTCCAAGGTACGGCAAATCCATACGGACAATAAAAGGAGGCTTTTAATGACGAGAAATCCTGAAGAACCCTATAAGGACAGGCGGCGCGCGGGACCGGGAAGGCTATTCAGGGACTGGGTGTGAAACGCCTTCTGGCCGGATACAGCCGGGAAGACCTCGTGGGGAGCGCCTGCCAGTTCTATTTTCCCATCGCAATAGACGATTACTTTTTCCGCCAGCTCAATTGCCTCCGCCGGGTTGTGTGTAACCATCAAAACCGGGATGCCGAATTTTTCTCTTGTTTCGAGCAGCAGTTTGCCAAACCCGGCGCGTGAAGGATGGTCCAGGCCTGAAAACGGCTCATCCAGCAACAGGGCGCCGGGCCGCCCGATTAGCGCCCTGGCAAGCGCCACTCTTTTTTTCTGCCCTCCGGATATCTCTGCCGGCCTGTTTTTTTCAATCTTTTCCACCCCGAAGACATGCAGCATCTCGTCAGTTGCGAGCTTCAGGCTGGCCTTGTCCAGCCCTGCATGTCCGTAAGCGATATTTTGCCTCACGGTCATATGGGGAAACAGCGCGGGATCTTGGGACACGTAACCCAAGGCCCTTTTCTTTACGGGGATGTTCAGCTGGCTTGCGCTCTCGAATAGTTTTTTCCCGTTCACCGTAACGTGGCCGGAATCAGGCAACCGGAACCCGGCAATCATGTCCAGCGTGGTGGATTTGCCGGACCCGGAATGGCCGAAGATCACAGTTATCCCATCAGCCGAATGCCAGCTTACATCCAGGGTAAAGCCGCGCACTTTTTTAAAAAGATTTACACTTACGCCTGTCATGCGGATTTCCTTGTGAGCTTGTTGGCCGCGTACAGAGCAACCCCCGACAGAAGCGTAAACAATATCACCATGTACTCGGCGGCTTTCCAGTCCCCTCCGGCAGCGGCCGTATAGATTGCAAGCGGCATCGTCTGTGTTTTGCCCGGGATGTTGCCAGCCAGCATCAGCGTGGCCCCGAACTCGCCCATTCCCCTTGCTAACGAGAGGATAACCCCGGCCAGGATGCTCTTTCTGGCAAGCGGCAGCACTACCTTAAGGGCCGTGACCAGTTCACCATGCCCAAGCAAGCGGGAGGCGTTTACAAATTTCAAATCCACTGACTCGACGGCCGCCCGCGCGGTCCTTATCATTAATGGAAACGCCACCACAAAAGAGGCAAGCGCGGCCGCATACCATGTAAACATGATATTAAAGCCGGTTGCCGCGTATATATAACGTCCCAAAAGCCCGAAGCGCCCGAATATTACTATCAGGAAATACCCGGCCACCGTGGGCGGAAGCACTAGCGGCATTGTAAGCGCGGCGTCCAGCACCTCTTTGCCTTTAAAATTTTTCCCGGCAAGCAGATATCCAGCGGGTATCCCGATGGCAGCCACAAATAAGGTGGATACCAGCGCCACTCTTATAGACAGCCACAGCGGGAAGGCTGCATCAGCCACTTTTTTTATTTTCCTTTCGTGAACCCATAGCGTTTTAAAATGACAGCGGCACGCGGCGAGCGCAGGAAAGCCATGAACGCGCGCGCAAGCTTCAGGTTCCTGGAACCTTTAACCACCGCAGCCGGATACACCACAGGCTTGTGCGAAGACGCCGGGGCAACGGCGGCGATTCTTACCGACTGCCCTGCGATTGCGGCATCTGTCCCATACACTATCGCGGCGTCCACTTCGCCCGTTGAAGCGTAATTAAGCGCCTGCCTCACATCTTCGGAATAGATATATTTGTATTTAAGCCTGTCGTAAAGCCCCAGTTTATGAAGGACCTCCAGGGCGTAACGGCCTGCCGGGACGGTTTTTGGGTTCCCGATTGCTATCCTGATCACATCCGGCCTTAAAAGATCATTGAACGAGTGGACTTTCGAACTGTTGGCCGGGCTTATAAGCACAACGGAATTGCCCGCCAGCTGGAACACGGAGCCGGGCTCGATAAGCCCTTTTTTTTGCAGCTGGGCAACCTCGCGGGGCGAGGCCGCGATGAATATGTCCGCCGGGGCGCCAGCTGCTATCTGAACCATCAGTTCACCGGAAGAGCCCATGTTAAACCGGATTTTCGTTCCGGGGTTTTCATGTTCAAAAGTGCTGCCAAGCGCGTTCAGCACATCCTTCAGGCTTGCAGCTGCCGATACCGTTATAGAGCCGCCATGGGCAGCATGCGCCGCCATGGGAGCTGAAATAAACAAAACTAATAAAAAAACAGTTAAGACCTTCCGCAAACCGGACATTTCCCGTTCCTCCTGATATGAAATCTTTTTGTTTCTGTATTTAAAGCATCGTATATGAGCATATGGGATTCAAGCGGCCTGCCAAAGCCTGTAATTATTTTAATCGCCTCCATGGCCATCATTGCCCCAAGCACGCCGGGAACAGGCCCTATAACCGAAAATCCCAATTCCTCCCATTGCGGGTCGGTTTCAGGGAAGACGCATTCAAGACAGGGCGTCTTTTTTCCAGGTATATAGTTAAACAAATAACCCTGCATGCCGTCCATTGCGGCCTCCACCATCGGTTTTCCAAGGCGGACACAGCCCTCATTTAGAACCCTGCGTTCACTGAAATTGGGACGGGCCGACAACGCTATATCTGAACTGGCGAGGGCCGGGGCCAGGTTCTCCTTGTTAATCCGGGCATCGTGAGTTTCAACTATCACGTCCGGATTTATAGCGTTGATAGTCTCTTTTGCCTGTGGAGCCCTGGGCTGGCCTATCCGGTCATTTTTCATAAGAATCTGCCTGTTCATATTCGAGAGAGTAAGATTTCCAGAATGAAATATTATAAGTTTGCCAATCCCGGCAACCGCCAGATAAACGGCGGCCGTCCCGCCAAGCCCTCCCACCCCGCCCACAAGCGCGGTGGAATTGCAGAGTTTTTGCTGATGCCCGGGGGTAAATCCCCGGAGCATCAGCTGTCTCTTGTACCTCTCCAAATCCGGCTGGCAGGCCGGTTTTTTTTCAGAAGACCATGTCACAGTAATCCTCTCCGATATTGGCATTTAGAACCTCAAGTTCAACATCCTTGTCCTCCCCCAGAAGGCCGAAGGCGTCCGCCCTGCACTGCCTGCAATGGGTCATTACCTGGATATGAAGCCTGCACGCGCCGCGCACCCGGTCCATCATTCTGCAATCGGGCCTTTTAATGGCGCTGAAGGCGCCCTGAGGTATAAGGGGCATTATGTTCATTATAGCTGCCCCTATTGTTGCGGCCTGAAATGCTATATGCCGTATTTCATCCTCGTTTACGCCGGGGATACAGATTGTGTTCACCTTAACGGCAAGCCCTGCGTCAACGGCCTCGCGCAAACCGTTCCATTGGGCAGTAAGAAGGCGCTCCGCGGCTTCCTGGCCGGTAAGTATTTTCTTGCCGTCAAATACATGAGCATAAATCTTTTCCGCCGTCTGGATTGTAAGCGCGTTTATTGTAATGGTAAGGCTCTTTAATCCAAAGTGTATAAGGTCCTTCAGCCGCCCGGGCAGTAAAAGCCCGTTGGTGGACACGCAGGTCGCCAGGTCCGGCAGTTCTTTTTTTAAAAGCCGGAGGGTTTCAAAAGTGGCCTCATTGGCAAGCGGGTCCCCGGGCCCTGCAATGCCAACAACGCTTAAAGAACCGGTGCGCTCCGTGGCCAATTTCGCGCGCTCGACGGCCTCAGCCGCGGTAAACACCCTGCTTGTCACGCCGGGGCGGGACTCGTTCACGCAGTCGTATTTGCGGACGCAGTAATTGCATCCAATATTGCACCTTGGCGCAACGGGCAAGTGAAGCCGGGAAAATTTTTTGTGGGCCTTTTCTGAGAAACAGGGGTGCCGTTCCATTTGTTTTCCCATATTGTTTCCGGTATTCATTTTTTCATCCTCCGGGGTTCATTTTCCGGAAACGATTATGCATCAGCTGTGCCACAGGCAACTGCCTGATATTTAATGCTGTCAATGTGAAACCCACTTGCAATTTTGTTGACCGGCAAGCCTTTTATGTTGCAGGAGGCGGTATAAAACGGTTATCTGTTCAGATTCTTTTTAATACTTTGCAGTATGCGGGCGGAGAGAGCTTTATCGCCCAGAGCGCCTATCCTTATGGAAACGCCCGTCCTGTTTGGGTCTATGGAGCGCAGACCGGTTGTAACGGACCTCTGGTCCGCAAGCTGCCCTTCCACTATGCCGGTGAGCTGGTCGCCCCTTTCTGCTCTTATAGCTATGCCGAGGGCAAGATAGCCCTTTTCAACGGCCTCCTGGGTCATGGATATCGGCCTGTTTACAGTTGCCCTAAGGTATCCTACCGAATATGACTCTTCCACAACCTGCGGCCTTGGTTGTGGGGCCGCACAAGCGGATAATACCAGCCCCGCCGCCATAATGGCGGGCATCAGGCGCGCTGGACGGCGCATAGTTTTAAACCAGGTTGTCATTTGAATTCCCAAATTATACGACAATATGAAATGCGGTTCAAACGGCGGGCCGGATGCCTTTTAAATTAAGCTGAAGTGTCTTTCTACCCTCCCACTGGTTGGCCATGGGGAAAAAGGCGGCATCCACAAGCAGGCAATCCTCTATGGCCGGGGCGCTTCCTGCCATGTCGAATCCTATTGCGTCGTAAGACAGATGGCTTTTGCCCTGCCGCAGCCGGAGCTTCAGATGGCCGTTTCCAACCACCTTCATGCTGAGCACCTCCAACTCCTTGGCGCCAAACAGCGGCTCCGGATTGCCGAAACCGAAGGGCTCCAGCAGGGCGGTCTCTTTTACCAGCCCGAAATTCACTTCCTTCAGTGTGATATCAGAGTCTATCTTCAAAACAGGGCGGTATTCGCTTATGGAAGCGGCCGCCAGGCTGGAAAACGCCTCCCGGAACCCGTCTATCCTGCCTGTGCTTATGCGTAGCCCCGCAGCCTGCCTGTGCCCGCCGAAACCGGCCAGCATCTCTTTCAGCGCACAGAGCCCGCCGTAAAGGTCGAATCCGGGGACGCTCCGGCCGGAGCCCCGCGCATAATCGCCATCTATCGACAACACAATGGCCGGCCTTCCGTATTTCTCCGCCAGACGGGAGGCCACTATGCCCAGCACTCCCTTGTGCCAACCCTCGCCGGCCACAACTATCGAATCCGGCGCGGCGCTTCCCGC
This sequence comes from Nitrospirota bacterium, assembly GCA_021813405.1. GTDB lineage: Bacteria > Nitrospirota > Thermodesulfovibrionia > Thermodesulfovibrionales > JdFR-88 > JAKAKS01. Next base: position 103,429 of record JAKAKS010000022.1, on the reverse strand, counting down.
CAGATGTTCCAGTTTTTTTATAGCATCCTGGAAGGTGTTCTCCTCCAGCCTTTGCCTTTCCTTGTTCAGCCGGTCCAGCCGGGAAGCCCGCTCAAAGGCTTCACTTTCATTGCTGCAAAGAAGAAAGGCCACCACCTCGGATGCGCTTTCAAGTCTTCCGGGCGCATTCAGCCGAGGCACAAGCGAGAAACTCATAAGCCTTGCCGTTATATCCTTGCCCGAGGCCCCGGCGATTTCTATCAACGCCTTTATTGCCGGCCGGCCCGCGCTTTCTATCAGCTCCATCCCGGCCTTTACTATTGAGCGGTTTTCAGCCACAAGCGGCACAAGGTCCGCCACGGTGCCCAGGGCGGCTATATCCAGGAATTGAAGCGCATCGTCTCCCATAAGGGCCTGTGCCAGCTTGAAAGCCACTCCCGTACCGGAGAGTTCAGTCTCACCTGCGGTAAGCTTCGGGTTTACTACGGCATCAGCCGGAGGCAGAAGCGGGCAGCCGGTGGGCCCCCTTTCCGGTTCGTGGTGGTCCGTTATCACTACCGGCAGGCCCTTTTCCTTTGCAAGCCCGGCCGTTTCGAAACCGGTTATCCCGCAGTCCGTTGTCACCACAAGCCCGGCCCCGTGCTGGATTGCAAGTTCTATGCAGTCCTTATGGAACCCGTAGCCATGGACAAAGCGGTTAGGGATGAAATAGACCGGGCTGGCCCCGATGGCCTTCAAGGCCCCTACCATGATGGAGGTGGAGGCAACACCGTCCACGTCGTAATCACCATGTACCAGCACGGGCTTTCCTGAGGCCGCGGCCTTTTTTATTATCTCCGCCGCTTCCGGCACGCCCTTGGAATCCATAGGATTGCCAAGCGCGGACGCACCTGCCCCCAGGAAGTTTTTAACAGCTTCGGGGGTCTTAATGCCGCGGTTTATAAGCACCTGCGAAAGGGCCGGCGAGATGCCGGCCACTTTGCAGAGATAGTCCCTATATTCGGGGTTGGTACGCTGGATTACCCATTGCCGTTCCACTAACGGGCCATTTTAGCGCTTGCGGGCTATCTTGCCCCCGCCAACCAGCAGGACCGCCGGGCTTGCAACAAACCAGGAGGAGTACGTGCCTACGATAACCCCCAGTGTGATGGCAAGCGCAAAGTCGTGAATCACCTCGCCCCCGAAGAAGAGCAGGGCCAGAGAGCAGAATATAACGGTAAGGGAGGTTATCAATGTCCTAGAAAGCACCTCGTTTATGCTTAGATTGACCACTTTTTCTACGGGGTCCTTGGGCGACAGCTTCAGGTTCTCCCTAATCCTGTCAAACACAACCACCGTATCGGTAAGCGAGTAGCCGGCTATGGTCAGAAGCGCGCTTACGAATATAAGGTTGACTTCCTTGCCCATCAGGTAGAAAACGCCAAGCACCGCCATAACATCATGGAAGGTGGCTATCACGGCCCCGATGCTGAACCGGAACTGGAAGCGAATGGCCACGTATACAAGTATCGCCAGCGCGGCGATGAGAGAGGCCAAAATAGCGTCATTGCGCAGCCTGGAGCCTACCTCCGGGCCGATTTCCGTGGTGGAATCTATAACCGGCTTGGCATCAGCGAAATTCTGCTGGAGCGTTCCGGTTATCGAATTGGATATGCCTCCCAGGTTTTCAAGGGTGCCTTTTCTCTTTATCAATACCTTGTCCAGCGTGGGCAGGTCCTGGTATTCCATGCCGGTGAGCCCCGCCTTTTCAAGGGCAACCCTCACCTGCTGCAAAGGTACATACTTGTCAAATTTTATCTCCACCTGCGTGCCCCCGGCGAAATCTATGCCCAGGTTGGCGTGCCCCCGCCATATCTGGACCAGCGAGAAGATGCCAAGGGCCACCAGGATGCCCGAGAATGCGAACGCGAAGGCCCGCTTGCTCATGAAGTCTATTTTTGTGTTCTTGATGAGCTCTATCATATGCTGAGCCTCCTAACGTCTTTTTTCAGATATATCAGGTCGAAGACGGTCTTGGTGCCGATAAGGGCCGTCACCAGGTTTATGGCAACGCCCATTGAAAGCGTAACGGCAAAACCCTTTATGGGGCCGGTGCCAAACTGGAAGAGCACTATAGCGGTTATGAACGTGGTGACATGGGAATCGAATATAGTCCAGAAGGCCTTTTTGTAGCCGCTGTCCACTGCGCTCCTGGGCGACTTGCCCGCCCTTAGCTCCTCTCTCATCCTCTCGAACATGAGCACGTTTGAGTCCACGGCCATACCAACAGCCAGTATTACGCCGGCCAGGCCTGGCAGGGTGAGCGTGGCGTGCATAAGCGCCATGGCCCCGAAGAGAAACACAAGATTAAGCAGAAGGGCAACGTCCGCGATAAGCCCTGAAAGCTTGTAGTAAAAGGCCATGAACAGGATAACCAGGGCCAGCGCCAACAGCCCGGCCGTCCTGCTGGCGTCTATCGAGTCCCTTCCCAAAGACGGTCCAACGGTAACGTTCTGGAGCATCTTCAAGGGGGCCTTGAGCGCGCCCGCCTTAAGAACTATGGCCAGGTCCTTGGCATCATTAAGGGTGAAACTCCCGGATATCTGGGCGTCCCCTCCGGTTATGGCTTCTCTTATGTTCGGGGCGGAGTAAACGTTGTTGTCCAGGATTATGGCCAGTCTTTTCCCTACGTTTTTAGACGTAATGTCGCCGAATATCTTTGCGCCCTCGGGATTGAACTTTAGCGCCACTGTGTATTCATTAGTCCGGTTGTCTATCTCCATATTGGCTTCGGTTATGAAATCGCCGGTCATCAGGGTCTGGCTCTGCACCAGGTACGGGATTTCCCTTATGGCTCCCGTGTCCTTGTCTGTCTCCCTGCCAAAGAGTATCTGGTCTCCGGCGGGTATTTTGCCAGCATATTGTGAAACCAGGCTCTGCATTTCGGATGGCAGCACTTCCCTGGGCAACTGTGCAGCAACGGGGCTTTCCTCATCAAGAAGCTTAAACTCCAGCAGGGCTGTTTTTCCGATCAGCTGGATGGCCCTCTGCGGGTCTTTAATGCCCGGCAGCTGCACCACTATATCGTTTTGTCCCTGCCTCTGGATAATGGGTGATACCACGCCAAACTGGTCCACCCTGTTTCTTATGGTTTCAAGCGCCTGGTCCACCGCGTTTTGCTCTATGCTCTGCACCTGCGCGCTGCGGAGGGTATAAACAGCGACGTTATCCTGCGTGCCTGGGGCCAGGTCCGGATAATTGGATTCCACGAACTTCTGGGCGTCCGGACTGGCAGGGGAGATTTTTATGTTCAGCCCGTCCTGGGTTACGTCCGCCTTTATGCCCTTGGCGTCCAGGCCGCTTTTTATCGCCTGTGCAAGCCTGTTAACGGTGTTTTCTACCGCCTTTTCACCCTCAACCCGGTAAAGCAGGTTAATGCCGCCCTGCAGGTCCAGCCCAAGGTTCATCCCCTTGTTGGGCATGGTGTTTTTCCACCACTGGGGCATCTGGCTGAAGATGGACAGGTTAGGCAGGAAATAGATGAAAGAGGCTACTACAAGGACCAGCATGAACGCAAGCCGCCAGAAAATGCGCTTTTTCATTATTAGAAAACTCCTCCTGGGCCTGGAAAACCCAGGCCGGGAAAAAAGAATTTGGCATTTATTGTGCCATAAAAACAGCCTGCCGGACAAGGGCGGGGCAGCAATGGCGCCGCCGCCCTCCATGCCGTCCGGCAAATCCGGCTGGCAGCCATGACATTGATACCCTTGACCATGTCATGCACGGCCGTGCTATTAATATCAATGGGGCAGCGTAATCCCCGGCCCCCTTTAAATAAGGGCAGATTGAACGGTTTGAACAAAAATTTTCTGGTTTATATTTAAAATCAACGGGTTGAAGATTTTGATTTGAACATAAAAAAAAGAGTAAAGCTAGGCCGGATTGAGACGCAAAAAGAGGCTAAAATAAGAAATGCACGTAAGCCCGGAGAAGGAAAAGCTCCTGAACGAGGAGATGGCCGCGCTGGGGATAAGGCAGCAGGACATAGAGGAAAAATTCGTCCGCAGCTCCGGCAGGGGCGGGCAGAAGGTGAACAAGACATCCACGTGCGTCTGCCTGAGGCATTTGCCAACGGGTTTAGAAGTAAAGTGCATGGCCGAAAGAAGCCAGTCCGTAAACCGCTTCCTGGCCAGGCGGATACTGCTGGAAAAGATAAAGGCCTCGCGCGGGATGGAGACCGCGTCTGGCAAAGAGGCGCAGCGGGTTAGGAAGCAGAAGGCCAGAAGAAAAAGGCGGCTTAAAGAGAAATTGACTGAGGTGCAAGGGGAATGATCCAGGCTGAGGCGCTTCGCGCGCTGGAGTTCGATAAAGTTCTGGCGGCCGTGAGAGGCCATGCGATGGGGGAGCCCTCCCGCACGGCTGTCATGTCGCTTGCGCCATATTCGGGCAAATCCCATATAGAAAAAAGACAGGGGCTGGTTGAGGAGATAAGGCGGCTGGGCTCTGGAGGCAGGAATCCTCTGGGGCTGGAGAGTTTCGGGGATCTGGGCAGTGTCTTTGAAAAGATAAGGCCGGCTGGGGCCATCCTGGAGCCCACGGAATTCCTGGCGCTTGCCCCCGTGCTGGGCATGATAACCGCAATACCGGGACGGGTGCGCGAAGCCAGCCAGATGCCGGGGCAAACAAAGTACTTTCCGCTTCTTGCCGGGTTTACGGCCGGGCTTGCAGACCAGCATGAAGGCCCGCCGGAAGCCAGTTTTCAAACCGGCATTTACAAGCGCCTGCTTTCCCGGATAAGACGCTCTTTCGACCCGGAGGGCGGCGTGCTGGACGGGGCGTCGTCCGCCCTTGCCGGGCTGAGGCAGAAGATACGCGGGCTGGACTCAAAGATAGGCAAAAGGCTTGAAGATCTTGCCCGCGACCGCGGCACCGCCGTCTTTTTGCAGGACGGGTTTATAAGCCAGCGCTCCGGCAGGTGGGTGCTGCCGGTGAGGATGGATTCAAAGGGGCAGGTGCCGGGTGTGGTGCATGATGTATCGCGCTCCGGCGAGACCGCGTTCATAGAGCCTGTGGAGATCATATCCCTTTCAAACGAGTCCGAAAACCTCAGGGCCGAGGAGAAGGCCGAAGTGATCCGAGTGCTTAGGGAGTTAAGCGAACTGTTCCGGGAAAACGCCCCGGAGCTTGAACCCAGGTACCGCATCTTGATCGAACTGGACGTTCTAAACGCAATCGCTTCCTTTTCGGATTCCATAAACGCGGAGCGCCCCTGCCTTAACGAATCCGGAAGGCTCAAAATCTCTTCGGGCAGGCACCCGCTTCTGCTTCTGGCCAGGCCTGCGGATGCCGCCGCGGCCGCCAGAGAAGTGGTGCCTCTGGATTTGATGCTTGGGGAAGCGCAGGACGGAGGCCGCCGGCAGGTAATGGTAATAACAGGCCCGAATGCCGGCGGCAAGACAATCGCAATGAAGACAGCTGGCCTGCTTTCCGCGATGGCCCTTGCGGGGATGCCCGTTTGCGCCAGGGCGGACTCCGATTTCCCCGTGCTGGACGGCATACTTCTGGACATCGGGGACGAGCAGTCCATAGAGGATAACCTCTCCACGTTTGCCGCCCATGTTGCAGGCATATCCCGGATAGTGTCCGGCGCCGGCACTAAAAGCCTTGTGCTCATGGACGAACTGGGCACGGGCACAGACCCCGCCCAGGGAGCGGCGATAGCAAACGCGGTGCTGGAAACGCTGAAGGACAAGGGCGCGCTGGTGATAGCCACAACCCATCTGCTCGATATTATCGGCCATGTACAGCAGAGCCCCGGAATGGTGAACGCCTCGATGGACTTCGACCAGCGTACAATGACCCCTCTTTTCAGGCTTAAAACGGGAGAGCCGGGCCAGTCCCGCGCCCTGGAAATAGCCGCCAGATACGGCATGCCCGCGGAAGTCCTCTCCCGCGCGGCCGCGCTCCTTGGCTCGGTGAAAAGCGAATTTCACGAGCTTGTAAAAAGCCTGAAAGACACAAGGGAAGAATACGAGCGCATGAACGTGCAGGCAAGGGAAATCCGGGCAAGCCTTGAGGCCAAAGAGGCGCAATTACGGCAACAGATTGCAAAGGCCGAAAAAGAAAAAAAAGAGATACTTCAAAAGGCGCTTGAAGAAGCCCGCGCCGCCGCGCTGGATGCCAAAAGGCATGTAAACGCCATTCTGGAAGAGGAGAAAAAAGCCCGGCAGGCTCAGAAAGGGCAGGGGACAAAAATAGCGGCCAAAGGGCTTGCCGGTATGATTTCATCATTAGACCGGAGATTGCGCGAACTCCAGCCGGAAAGAGCGCAGTCCATAAACCCGGAGGAACTGAAAACAGGAGACCGGGTATTTGTTCCTTCCTTCGGCATGGAGGGCACTGTTGCCCGGATAGACAGGAAATCCGGAAAGGCGCGCATCGAGGCGGGCGGGCTTGCATTTGACGCATCGATTTCCGAACTGGAGGCAAACCTGGCGGGGACAGGATTGCCCCGCGTAAAGCCGGGTGTTGAAATCAGTAAAAGCGAAGAGGCTGTAACCACGCGGATAAATCTGCTGGGCAAGCGGGTTGAAGAGGCGCTTGAGCTGGTTGAGCCTTTTTTAAACGATGCCTCGATGGCTGGCATCTCCGAGGCGGTCATAATACACGGCATAGGCACTGGCGCCCTCATGCGCGCGGTCCGTGATTACCTGAAAACCCATCCTCTTGTGGGCTCGTTCCGTTCTGGCGGCCAGGGCGAAGGCGGCGCCGGTGTGACAATTGTCCAGTTGAAGTAGTCCCTTATCATAAAAAGGATTGCCTCACTTATCACGGTTATACCTGTAACGGTTTCATTGTCAACGCCCCTTGTTTGATTCCTGGCCTGTGCGCAAGGCGCTGCAACCGTAAGAAGCAGCTCTGACTCCTTCCGGTTTTCGGATTATATGACGGGGGGTGTTAATTAATAATTGAAAATAAAAGCGCAACAATAAGCATCACAATTTCTGATTATGCAGTCCTAAAATGTAAGTAAACCATGAAACGAATCCTTTTGGCAGGCATATTAATGGCCGCCACGTTTATTGCTGCTCCCGCGCATGCCGCCCTGATAAACCGCGGCAACGGGCTTGTCTATGACTCCGGCCTTAATATCACATGGCTTCAGAACGCCAATCTTGCCGCAACCAAAACTTTCGGCGTAAGCGGAATCCTTTCCAGTGGTCAAATGGGCTGGTCTACGGCCCAGGCATGGATAGCGGCCATGAACGCAGCGCATTACCTGGGCTACTCCAATTGGCGGCTTCCTCAAGCCCTGCCTGTGAACGGCAGCTATTATAATTACTCTTTTTCTTATAACGGCTCCACGGACGAGGCATATAATGTATGCGCGGCAAACAGCGCCTATCCATACAGCACGGCAAGCGAGCTGGCCTACCTGTTTTATGATGAACTGGGCAACAAGGGGTTCTATAACGTTTCCGGAACCGCTCAAAGCGGTTATGGGACCACCAATGCAGGCCCCTTTATTAACCTGTCAAAGCTGCCCTGGCCAGGCGCGCCGACCGCATATGTGATTTTCTGGTCCACGCCGCAGGTTGATATAGGCGATGCGATGTCTTTCCGTTTTGATGACGGTATGCAGTATGTATATGACACTGCGCATGCCTTTTACGTCTGGCCTGTGCTGCCTGGAGATCCGGCTAATTCCGGCAGCACACCAATTTTGTCTGTGAATGCTTCCACGCTTAATTTTTATACAATTGCCGGTGCCAACCCTGTGGACCAGACCCTGACCATATCCAATACGGGAGGAGGAACGCTGAGCTGGAATGCTTCGGCTGATAACACCTCGCCATCATGGCTGTCTGTCAGCCAGACCAGCGGGACGGGCAGCGCGAATTTAACCGTATCGGCCAATGCCGCCGGCCTTTCACCCGGGACATACACCAAGGCGATAACAATAACGGCCCAGGGCGCGTCGAACTCGCCTCAGACCGTATACGCCACCCTTACAGTAAATTCGATTGGCAATGCGGTTTTTTCAGCGAATTCAGGCGGAGGGCAGTATGAAAGCCAGGCTGGCGTTATCTTTCAGGCGGACGCTGATTATTCAGGCGGCGGCAGTTCATCTACTACCGATGCCATAACAGGAACGGCCGACCCAGCACTTTACCAGACGGAGCGGTACGGCAATTTCAACTACAATATCCCGCTTGCAAATGGCAGCTACGACGTAACGCTTAAGTTTGCGGAAATTTACTGGGATGCCCCCGGCAAGCGTGTTTTCAATGTAAGCATACAGGGCACGCAGGTTATAACCAATCTGGATATATATGCGATGGCCGGAAAAGACGCAGCTTATGATCTGACCTTCCCGGCAACAGTTACAAATGGCATGCTGACCATCAATTTTACTTCGGTTGTTGACAACGCTAAAGTGAGCGCAATTGAAATTGCCTCTGCCTTAAGCCCCAATACATATACAATAACGGCGTCCACAGGAACGGGAGGGAGCATCTCACCTCCGGGGGCAACTGTAGTAAACAGCGGCAATAGCCTTACATACACGATCACGCCTTCCCAGGGGTATTCCATATCGGCAGTTACGGTGGATGGAGCACCGGCAGGGGCGATAAGCAGTTACACTTTCAGTGCCGTATCGGGCAGCCATACGATCTCTGCATCATTTAGTCCAACGGTTTATACCTATACGATATCGGCCTCGTCCGGCACTGGCGGAAACATCTCGCCTTCCGGAACAGTCACCGTAAGCTCCGGCAGCGCCCAGACATTTACGATAACAGCGTTGGCAGGGTATGCCATATCAACCGTGCTGGTGGATGGAGCGCCTGTTGGCGCGGTTGGCAGTTATACTTTCAGCAACATCACTGCAAACCATACGATATCGGCATCGTTTACCGCGGTGGGGACCTCCTTTGCCGCAAACTCCGGCGGGGGGCAATACACAAGCCAGTCCGGCACGGTGTACCAGACAGACACGGATTATTCAGGAGGAACAGCCGCATCCACCACCGCAAGTATCACCGGCACTAACGACCCCACACTGTACCAGACAGAACGGTACGGCAAAACTTTTTCCTACAATATCCCGCTGGCAAACGGCAACTACGATGTGACGCTCAAGTTCGCGGAGATTTACTGGAACGCACCGGGGCAGCGCGTCTTCAATGTGAGTATGCAGGGCACGCAGGTGATATCCAACCTGGATATCTACTCCCTGGTTGGTAAGGACGCCGCATACGATGTAACATTACCAGCAACTGTAACAAACGGGATTCTGAATGTCAGCTTCACAACCGTTGCCGACAACGCAAAGATTAGCGCAATAGAGATAGCTTCGGCTACAAACACTACCTCCTTTGCCACAAACTCCGGAGGAGGGCAGTACGCAAGCCAGTCCGGAACCGTGTACCAGGCGGACACTGATAACTCAGGAGGCACTGCCGCATCCACAACGGCAGCCATCAGCGGCACTAACGACCCCACACTATATCAAACAGAGCGGTACGGCAAGACCTTCTCCTACAATATTCCGCTGGCAAACGGCAACTATAACGTAACGCTCAAGTTCGCGGAGATTTATTGGAACGCGCCGGGTGAGCGTGTCTTCAATGTGAGCTTGCAGGGCATGCAGATATTAACCAATCTGGATATATATGCCCTGGTTGGCAAGGATGCCGCATATGATGTGACCTTCCCGGCAACTGTTTCAAACGGAGCACTGGATATCGGGTTTGCAGCCGTTATTGATAACGCAAAGATAAGCGCCATAGAGGTAACGCCTCAATGACCCACCCTAATCTTGACAGCCAGTGGAATGTTTGATAACTTTCTCATTAATTTAGGTTTAACTCCGGCAAGAAAAAATCAAAAAAACAAAAGCAGGAATTCCATAATTGAAGATAGCCCATTTAATACAAACCAATAAAAACCCGGAACTGTTAAGAAGAAAAATCAACTTTTTCTCCTCGGCCAATAATGCTTTTTTTATTCACGTGGATGCAAAATGCGATATAAACGATTTTGCTTCGATTAAAGGGGATAATGTTTTTTTTATAGGAAACCGCATTCCTGTTTTTTGGGGCGAGTACTCGATGGTAAAGGCAATTTTGCTTTTAATCAGGCACGCGCTGACCGCCCCCGCGGGATTCGATTATTTTCTGATGGAGACCGGGAGCGATTATCCGCTGAGGTCTGAAGAATATATATCCGATTTTTTTGAGAAGAATGCGGGCTGCGAATTCATTGGTGCAATTCAATTGCCAGGCGGCGAAACCGCCAACCCCCAGTGCGGCAGAGACCCTGAAAAAATATCGCCCGGTTGTGCGCGGTTTATAGGAAACCAGAAATTAAACCATTTAAAATCCCTGAGAATTCCTTCAGACAGGCCGGCCATTAAATTGGCCATGAAGGCAATGTCCTGGGCAGGCTTAGCCCGGCGCTCCTATGAGAAACATTTGAAATTGATGGAGCCATTTGCCGGCAATACCCACTGGGCCCTTACCAGGAGCGCTTGCGAATACATCGTGAATTTTTTTGAAAATAACAAACGGGTCTGCAATTTTTTTGAAGGCACCTTCGGACCGGACGAGACAATCTTTCACACCATTCTTGGCAATTCTGTATTCAAACCCCGCATCAGGAGACATTTGTTTTATGAGGACTGGGCCCAGACGGGTGGCGGAGCCAAACACGGGATTTTGGAGAGATCATCCAATAAGGCAGGCCACCCAGCTTATTTAAACGAGGGCCATCTGGATATCTTTGAAAAAAGCGATAAAGTGCTTGTAAGCGATATTTACGGGAGCTGTGAGGCCCTGTTTGCGCGCAAATTTTCTGACTCCAACCTGGCGTTAGTGGACCGGCTTGAAAATATCATCAAGGCTAAAGAAGCTGAACGCGCATTTACTGCTGGTAAAACTGCTGCTCCGGCTTAAGCTGTGGAAACAGGATTACGTCTCTTATGGACTGCGAGTTGGTGAGCAGCATGGCAAGCCTGTCTATTCCTATCCCTTCGCCAGCCGCGGGCGGCATGCCGAATTCCAGCGCACGCACGAAGTCCTCATCCATGGGATGAGTTTCCTCGTCTCCCCGCGCACGCTCCTCAACCTGTTTTGCAAACCGTTCCCGCTGGTCTATGGGGTCGTTCAGTTCCGAAAATGCATTTGCTATTTCGCGGCCCGCTATAAAAAGCTCGAACCTGTCTACAAGCGAGGGATCTGAAGCCTTCTTCTTGGCCAGGGGCGACAGCTCTAAAGGATAATCTATGATAAAGGTTGGCTGTATGAGATAAGGCTCAACTTTTTCCTTGAAAATTTCATCAAGTATCTTGCCCAAAGAGGCCCCCTGCTTGACATCTATTTTGTTTTCCCTGGCCCAGGAGAATGCCGAATCGTGGCTGTCCATTACTCTGGCGGGCACGCCTTTTTGCTCCATTGCCTGAATCATGGTGAGCCTGGGCCACGGCGGGGTAAAGTCTATGGTCTGCTCCCCGTAAGGGAAGCGCAGCGCTCCAACCGTCTTCTGTGCCAAATGGCCAAACAGCTTTTCGGTGAAGGACATCAGGTAAACGTAATCCCTGTTTGCCATGTAGAACTCAAGCATAGTAAACTCGGGGTTGTGCCTGGTGGATATGCCCTCGTTCCGGAAATTCTTGTTTATCTCGAACACCCTTTCATAGCCGCCAACGAGAAGCCTCTTAAGATACAGCTCCGGGGCGATGCGCAAGTACAGGTCCACACCTAAGGCGTTATGATGTGTTTTAAATGGTTTTGCCGCCGCCCCGCCCGCAACTGGATGCATCATTGGGGTTTCCACCTCTATGAACCTCTCCGCCTCGAAGAAATCCCTCAATGATTTTATAAGAATGCTGCGGAGCCGGAATGCTTCTTTGACCTGCGGGTTTACTATTAAATCCAGGTATCTCTGGCGATAGCGGGTCTCAATATCCTGAAGCCCGTGCCATTTTTCAGGAAGCGGCCTGAGGGACTTGCTAAGCAGCCTGAATTCGGAGACCTCCACCGTAAGCTCGCCGGTGCGGGTCTTGAAGAGTTTTCCCTTCACCCCGATGATATCCCCAATATCCATGTATTTCTTGAAAAGTGAATAGTTCTCAGGGCCAATGGCGTCTTTTTTGAAATAAAGCTGTATTTTCCCGGTAGAGTCCTGAAGGTGAGCGAAGGACGCCTTTCCGAAGTCCCTTACGGTCATCAGCCTGCCGGAAAGCGATACCGCCGGGGGCTCTTTAGTAAAATCTTCGGCAGGGGCAGAGGCGTATTTGCCAATAAGTTCACCGGCATGGTTTTCCACGTCGAAAGGGGCGGAATAGGGCTCTATGCCCATCTCCTTCAGTTCTTTTAGCTTCCTTAGTCGCTGTTCGATAAGCTCGTTTACAGGTTCTGACATAGGAGGCAATTATAAAAAGGCGTGCCGTTGGAAGTCAAGGAATACATTGAATACATGAATACATTGAAAAAAAGAAAAAACAAACACTTCATGCCGGGCAAATCGCACTGGCGCCCTGGGAAGTCAGACAACTATGATAGAGTCCTCGCCGCCGTAAGGGTTAGGCTCGTACCTGTCGGCATGCCAGTCATTTTCCCATCTCACGCCATCTAGAAGGTATCTGTAACGGTATTCCTTGCCGCACTCCAGTTCCAGCGTTACCGCAAAATCCCCGTCCTTTTGTTTTCTGAGGACGGTGGATTCCTTTTGCCAGTTGTTGAAGTCGCCCACTATGGTTATGCGGCGGGCATCCTGGGCCGCCTCTTTAGGCAGTATGAACGTAACCTTGCAGGCCGGGCGGGATTTTAAATATTGTTTTTTAAGCGTTTCCGTTACTGAAAGCGTTTGGTCGCCATTGCCCTTTTTAGTCCGCCTGCCCTTCGTTAAAGGACTCATATGCCCCTCCTTCCGTTTATAAAAAAAATTTCTATCTAAATTTTCTCACAAATATGGTTTTTTTCAAGGCCGCCTGTCCAGGCTTAGAGGCCCGGAGCCGAAATAGGCTATAATCAGGGCCGCACCGAGCATCGAGACGTTTTTCATGAACGAAACTCTTTGGATCATAGCCATCATGGGGTCTTTTATCGCCCAGAAATTGTGCATGGCCGGGGTGACCAGCACCAGAAATAATACCAGAAGCCATGCCCCCCACTTGGCCTTGAAGCCAAAAATTATGCTCAGGCTTCCCAGTAGGGCTGTTATCCCGGCCAGCGGAACGGCCACGTGGGCGAAAGGCACACCCTGTTTTGCAGCAAGCCCTATAATGGAGGCTTTGAAGTCTTCCGGCACCGACGTAAGAAATATCCAGCTGTAAAGCACCCGGCCAAGCAGCACCAAATATTTCATCCCCCGAATGTTAGCAGATAAATGGGCGCTTAGGAAGCCTTTTTTGCCAGGATACGCTGCGGCGGGGTTTTTCAGCCGCCAAAGCAAGCCGGCGCAAAGGACGGTGGCCTCCGCCCGATGGCCTCCCAAAGTTGAGCCAATTACATAATAGACGGGAGGCCTGGTTTTGATAGAATTTAGGTATGGAAGGCGGCATCTTCAGGGACCGGGAAGAATCGGGAAAACTGCTTGCCCGCAAGCTGGGCCATTACAAGGACAAGGGCGGTGTTCTTGTTATCGGGCTGCCGCGCGGCGGCGTGGTTGTGGCATACGAGGCAGCCAAGGCGCTTAACGTACCCCTGGAGGTTCTGATACTTCGTAAACTGGGCGTGCCCTGGCAGCCGGAGCTTGCCATGGGGGCGGTCTCGGAAACCGGCGAAGTTGTCCTCAATGAAAACATTATCTCCGCTTACGGCATACAGAAGGACGAACTGGGCAAGGAGATAGAGCGGCAGAAGAAGGAGATCGCCCGGAGAAAGTACCTGCTAAGGGGTGGCAAGGGGCTGCCTTCATTGAAAGGCAAAACGGTGATACTGATAGACGACGGCGTGGCCACGGGGGCCACCATCAAGGCCGCGATAGAGGCCGTTAGAGCGGCGCAGGCTGGCAGGCTGGTTGTAGCAGTCCCCGTGGCGCCGCCGGAGACAGCCCTGGAACTGGAGGCGGTTTCCGATGAGTTCATCTGCCTGGAGGTCCCGCCCATGCTGCTTTCCATCGGCAGCCATTACAGGAATTTTGAGCAGGTGGAAGACGAGACGGTGGCCAAACTATTAAAGAAATCAAGGCCGGGTGATAGCCCTGCAAATGCGGGCTCCCAGGAAACTGCGGAGGGCGGCCCGGTGCGGATATCTGCTGGCAGGGTTGAACTAAACGGGGAGCTTACCATGCCCGGAAAAGCTGGTGCAGTGATAATATTCGCGCACGGAAGCGGCAGCAGCCGCCTGAGCCCCCGCAACAGATATGTGGCACGCTATTTAAACCAGAAGGGGTTTGCAACCCTTCTTTTTGATCTGCTTACTCCGGAGGAAGACGCCGCCTACGAAAGACGCTTCGATATAGACCTGCTTACCAGAAGGCTCTCCGCGGCAACCAAGTGGCTCATGGAACAGAAAGCGGCCAGGGACCTCTCGATAGGATATTTCGGAGCCAGTACCGGCAGCGCCGCAGCCCTAAAGGCGGCCACCGGACTGAAAGGCTTAGTAAAGGCGATAGTCTCCCGCGGGGGGCGGCCGGACATGGCAACCGAGCAGCTCTCAAATGTGGACTGCCCGGTGCTCCTGATTGTGGGCGGGGATGACAGGACGGTGCTCACCCTGAACCGCCAGGCGCTTGCGCTCATCCGGTCTGAAAAGAAACTCGCGGTAGTCCCGGGGGCCACTCATCTTTTTGAGGAGCCCGGCGTCCTGGAGGAAGTGGCCAAGCTTGCCGCCGGATGGTTTGAGGCCCATATTCTCAAAAAGATTGCCGTTCACTAGATTACTCAACAACCGCCCGCTGTTTCGCTTTCCGGATTCGGCGCATGCCCCTTTTTTTTAGTGTTCACAGCAAAATTCATAAATGGCCTATTTAAAAAGGGTTTTAAAACTTTTTCCGTTCATTCCGTTCATGCTTCGCCTCTTTTTTACCGCCCCTGTTCATTTGCCAAGTGCCTGATTTTAAGGGATTTTGCTTTTCCAGATGAACAAAACGCAAAAACACCTGAACAACGCTAAACCCCCCTGTTTTTTAAAGCCTTTCAAATTCCTAAATCTTTGCCTTATAAAATCTTTTTTTGGGGAGGCCTTACCCGCGCAGGCCGGAACTCTTCCTGTAGTACCGCCGCATCGTTTCAAAGAGCATCGAGCCCCTTCCATGAAGGGATGGCCAGACATTCAGTTGCCGAGTGTCTGGCCCCCGGCCATCATAACCCGGCCATGCATGACATTGTCAATGGATACGATGTCATGATTTTCGAGTTGCTGAGGTTTTGAGGCCACCTGGGAAGCTGCACAGAGGCCAATTCCCGGAATATATTCATGTGCTCACCTAATTGCTATCCCTGCTTGAAATTGCTCATTGATGCTCGAAATAATTTTGCTCACGGTGGGAATCCGACTGTTACTTTTTCAGATGTTGCAAAATATTTTCGAGATTCAAAGAAAATTATTGATATTTTAGATGGCATAATACGGTAACGTCGGGAATACTGATGGTGTCGGGCACGCGAAATCTCTTATAGTGCAGATACCGTTTACATGCGGGCTTTTAAAGCCTTTGCCGTACCCCGGGGAAAGCTGGCAGGTAGTGAGCGAAGTGGGCCGCGCGAGCGTACGTCTGCGAGTGTCTTGTTGGAAACAGCCCAGGCGCTAGTAATTCCGAAAGGCTTGTAAGAGGTGAGGCGCGGCCCAAACGTAGACGAACACCGCCCGCGAAAAAAGAAAAAACTCAGAGAGCGCTCAGAAGCGTATCGGCGAACGCCGCAGCTACCCCGGTTTAAATTGGATTCCCACCGGAGCCTGCCCTCGAATGCCTTAGCCGGGGGGCGGGAATGATAATCCAAAAAAAGCAAAGCCGCTGGATTCCCGATCAGGGCACTCGGGCATAACACAAATGCACCGGCGGGCTGGCCCGCTTCACGAAACCGCCCGCTACCCTTGTAACGCAAACTAAAAACTATGGCCGTCACTGCGCGCGCCGTGTGGCAATCTTGTTTACGACCGGGCACCTTCCATAAGTTCGTTTACAATTCCTTCTTGTCCTGGATAACATTCCACAGATTTGTATGCCCGCCCTCTGCCGCTAACTGCGAGGCCGTTTTGCCTTCTTGATCCTTTATCCCCACATCAGCGCCATGGCCGACAAGGATCAGCGCCAGACCGGGGGTGTTATAAATGGCTGCGTAATGTAGGGGAGTCCTGCCCTGGTTGTCTTTTGCGTTTACGTTAGCGCCTTTGCTGATAAGAAGCCGGGCCAGATCATGCCATTTGTTTTCCTGGTCGCCCATTGGGTCATAAACGTCTTGCCCCGCAAGCCCGGCGTGAAGAATCACCAGATGAAGCGGCGTCAGTCCGCTATTGTTTCTGACATTGGCGTCAGCGCCGTATTCGAGCGCTTTCATTGCAGCCTCTGCATCGCCGTGTTCAGCGGCTTTCAAGAGCAATTTGTTCCCGTAGCGGCGTTCGGCTGCTGCAACCTCTTTCGCCTCTTCAGGTGTCAACCATTCATGGTTGCATGAACCCGGATGCTCTCCGGAAAGGCAGGCAGCTAGATTTTGGGCCTTTTGAAGATTGGTCTCTGCGCAGGCAAAGGAGGAGCTAAATACAAAAGCGATTATAATCATCACTATAGCGTTTACCCGTCGCATTAAAACACCTCCTTTTTTACCACTAATGTGCCACATACCATTCCCAGTGCTGTTAAACTTTAAAGCGATTTAGCCGTTTCTGTTCCGATAAATTCAACGCCTTCCATCTCCCGGCAAAACCGCCTGCACGCCTACATCTGGATAATCTTATTCTCGGCAAGAAGATGCCCCGCCGTCTTGCTGTCCATGGGCTTAAACAAATGAAATCCCTGGGCGTATTCACCTTTCATAGTCCTGAACACATTCAGTTGTTCTATTGATTCAACCCCTTCTGCAACCACATCCAGGCCAAGATCGTTCCCAAGGGCGATAATCGTCCTGACAATTTTTGCATTATTTTCGTCGGTGGATAAAGCTTTGATGAAAGAGCCATCTATTTTCAGCCCCGTAATGGGGAAATGGCGAAGATAATTTAATGCCGAATATCCGGTGCCAAAGTCATCGATATCAAACCGGACATTCAAGCCCTTCAACCGTTTAATCAAAGCAGTAGCCGGTTCCGGGTTCTCAATGAGAGTCCTTTCAATTATCTCAAGCCTTAAACAACTGCCATCGAGGCCCGTATCCCGGAGAATGTTTTCGACAATATCATAAAAATTAGGCTGCGAAAATATTGCCGCCGAAACATTTACGCTTACCGTCACGTTCTGATGCGCCGGGAAATGAGTCTGCCACGTTTTCAATTGCCGGCATGCTTCGCGAATGGCCCACGGGCCAAGAGATAAAATCAATCCTGTATCTTCTGCAACCCTGATGAATTCTGAAGCAGCAATAATCCCCTGTTCCGGATGATTCCATCTCAGGAGCGCCTCAAACCCAGTGATGTTCCTTTGCTCCAACGATATGATAGGCTGGTAATATAAGGTAAACTCGCTACGGTCCAATGCTTTCCGTAAATCAGTTTCAAACCGGAGAGCTGTTGATGCTTCAACATGCATGGTTGAGTCAAAGATCACATGACATGCCTTCCCGCGGGCTTTTGCCTGGTACATTGCCGTGTCTACGTCGCGCAATAGTTCATCAGGCCTCTTGTAGTCCGCTGTATCGCTGAACACTATTCCCATACTCATGGTGACATATATTTCATGACCCAATACGGAAAAAGGGGCTCTCATCTCGCCATTCAGCCGCTCCGCAAAGTCCTCCGCCTCGGATATCTCTTTTACCCCGCCCATAAGAATGGCAAACTCGTCTCCTCCAAAACGCGCAATGGTGTCGATGGATCTTACCTGTTTCCTCAACCGTTGAGCTACCATAACTACCAGCTGATCCCCGATAATGTGCCCCAGGCCATCGTTAATGTTCTTAAAACGATCAAGGTCAAGAAATATGACTGCAAATGAATAATCCGGATACCGCTTCTTACGCTCAAGTGAATAATGCAAGTGGTCGGCAAAGAGGGCCCGGTTTGGCAAATTTGTCAAAGAATCGTAAAAAGCTTGCTGTGTCAATTGCGCATTGGCGATTTCAAGTTCGCCTGCCTTTTGCTGCAATTCCTTTTCCGCAGTAAGATTTTTCCTGGAAAGCTTTGCCCTTTCATTTATGAGATAACCGATTATGGTCAAAGTAAAGGGGGCCAGCAGAATCAGAGCGCGAAATTTAATGCCAGACTGTTCCAAGGAGAAAAAATATCCCAGTACGCCGTCTCTTTCCCCTCTGTAAAATAAATAGATGTAAAACCCGATACCAATCCATGCAAGAAGGATGATATACAGCGCCAGCCTGGATAAAATCCTGTCCTCAGGGGCATATTTTGATGTCATAGGCACTTTTTATCTGATGGCCGCAGCCGCATTATTCTCCGTATCCATGCTAGAGCAAGCGTACGTAAAAATATACACTTTCAGTTATGATATTTTCCAGGAGGGCTGAAGGCCGGAAAGATTCTTTGTCTTAAACACGGGCCTGCGGCTTGTGTTTCATGATAGCGGTGGAAAAAAGGGAGTGTCTGGTTACGCCGCGCCAACCAACCCGGCCGTTACTGGTTCAACGCAGTCCGATTTTATTGCGTCTTATACCCCAGTTTCTCTATGCTTTCCCGTGTGATTCTGGAAAGCTCTTCCGGAGTTATTTTCCTGCTGTCAAATTCCAGAGCGATTTTGCCGTTTTCAATCTCTACAGATTCAACACCTTCCATCTTCCCGACAAACCGCCGCAATGCCATCGAACACTCCTGGCAAAACTCCTTTTTAACATCGAAGAAAATTTTTTCCATCCGGAGCACCTCCAGCTTTATTTTAAGAGAATTTTGAAAACAGGGGTTAAAATTGTGACAAAAACCATGTTAATTTTTCAGCCAGAGGCAAAGTTGCTGGATTCCCGCATTGGGTTACGGGTGACAGCCAAAAGCTACCTCTCAATCACAACCGGCAACTGGGCCCCCTGCTCCAGCGCCTTTAAAACCGCCTCCCGGCATTCGCCTTTGCCAAGGTCCTCCTTGCCGGTCATCTGCTCTATATCAATTCTTACCACGCCGGTAATGCGCAGTTTTTCCGGCAGGAACCCGCCGTAGCCGCCATCGGGCTGGTATTTTTGCATAAGGAGTTTCAGGGCCTGTAATCTCTCGTCCGGGTCTTCCACGATATGCGCCCTTCCTTTCAGGATTACGCTTCTGTACAGGTATTCGGCCCTGCAGGGTTCCCCCCTGCTTTTTACAAGAGCGATGGGGAGGTCCACCTCAAAACATACGCGATGGTCCTTTTTAATGTCTTCTATTTTTTCGCCTTCCAGGGCGCAGTGGAAGTAAATCTTTTCACTGTGATAGGCGAAGTTAAGCGGCTTCACAACCGGATAGCCATCGGCCCCGTTTGTGCCCAGCCTGCCCACATGGCATTTTTCAAGCAGGCCGGTCATCACAGCGTAATCCTTAATTTCTTTTTTGGCTTGCCGCATTATTCTATATTACAGAAAAGAAAAGCGGTTCGCCTGGCAAAAAAGTTGGGCAGGGAAATAATATGGCTATTGCATCAATTTTGTACTTAAGGTTTTAAGCTGGCACGCCTTATAAAGCATCCTCCTTTGCCACCTGCACGTAGCAAAGGACCTCTAGATCATTGTTAAGGGTTATGCTGTACACGTTTACCTCCCGCAAGCTCATGGGGAGCCCCAGGCTCTCCAGAAACCTGTTTTTTTCCAACACCCCCGCATCCACGCTCCACCCGCCTCTAATCCGGGCTGTCTGCAAAATTCTTATGCAACCTTCATCCGCGTGGAGCACGTCCTTTAAAAAAGCAATCACCGCCTGGTCCACTTCTTCAATCAGTACAGTAGCCATTTTAATTGCCTCCTTTTTGTCTGTGGGGGCGTTTCAGCAACGCGCTTCCGCAAGCTGAAAACCTGCCGCTGTATTTTGAATCTTTCCGGTTATCGCCTTTACTTCCTCTATACCCGTCTGCTGTTTTAAAACCATGTTTTTGAGCATCTCCCTGAATTCCGGCAGTTTGCGCCCCGGCTTGTTTAAAAGCCTGTGGAGCGCCCGCATGCAGTCTGCCTGTTCATTCTGGAAATCCTTCAGCAGCTCGCATATTTCCATCTCCCGCTCCCGGTGCGAAAGGTGTACCTGGAGGATGATTTTTTCGAGCTTGGCTGGCCCGCCCGGCTCCTCCCCGGACAATATCTTTTTAATAAAGGCGGCCGCCTCCGTTTGTTTTTCCAGATACGTTTTAAAAAGCAGCCCTATGTGCTGCTGCCTTAGGTCCTGGCTGGCAAATACTTTTTTGATGAGGCAATTGAAGTCCCTGCGTCTCATGGATTCGGTGGCGCAGAGGTATTCCCTAAGGTTTTCGTTTATGCAGTTTCTTGCCAGCGTCAGGTTTTCAAGGCCGGCCCGGATAAGCCCGGCCATCCTGTCTACCGACCGCACCCTGGACTCGTAAAACAACACGGCCAAAACCGCCAGTTGCCTGAGTTCGCTTAGCTGGATTCCCATTTGAATGTGCGCCTCCGGATAAGGGTGGTCCCGTTTTTCACAAACCGCGGATGTTCTCTCCAGCGGCCCCGGTCCGGGAAAAAATGTTTGGCAGGCCGTGCTCAATGCCAGCCCGGAAAAAAGGGCTTGCCTCCGCGGATTGGTAATTAATGGATCCCGGCGCGAGGGCGGCCTGGCAAGAGTTGTCGCTCATCCTGTTTCCCCCAAGCTACGCTGCTGCCGCCGGGGCCGCAACCTCTACGGCCCCGGCATACTGAAGATAAGGCCCCACAGTCATTGCTTTCACCCCCTTTTTTTTCAGTACGAGCAGATAACGCCTGCCCCACAATCATAGGTTATCAGAAAAAATTTAAATTGCAACTTTAAATTGCAATGGGGCCGAAATGCTATACTTTTTTCATGAAGGCATATCTGAATGACGGGCTAGTGCGGATGGCCGAGGCCAGGGTCTCCATATTCGACCACGGTTTCCTTTACGGCGACGGTGTGTACGAGACCATGCGGGTGTACGACGGCGTGGTGTTCATGCTGGAAGAGCACCTTAAAAGGCTCAGCCACTCGGCCGCGATGATTTTGCTGGACCTGCCAAAAACCATGGACGGCCTTAAGTCCGCAATCTATGATACCCTGGATGCAAACGGGTTCAGGGACGCCTACCTGAGGCTTGCCGTAACAAGAGGCGAGGGCCCCATCGGGCTGGATCCGGCCTTGTGTAAAAGGCCAACCCTTGTAATCTACTGCGACAAGCTGAAACCGCCCCCGCTTTCCTTTAAAGAGCAGGGGATGAAACTGGCCATTGTCAATACAAAAAGAAACTGCAAGGAGGCGCTGGACCCGCAGATAAAATCGCTTAACTTCCTGAATAATATCCTTGCCAAGGCGGAATCGTTAAGGGCAGGCGCGGACGAGGGCCTCATGCTTAATATGGAAGGGCATGTGGCCGAAGGGACCACAAGCAATATCTTTTTTGTGCATGGCGGGGCGCTCTGCACGCCGGCTTCCGAGTGCGGCATCCTTAAAGGCATAACAAGGGATGTTGTAATATCTATTGCGGGGCGGCTGCACATGAAGCTTGCGGAAGGGAAATTCACCGCCAGCCAGCTTCTGGAGGCAAGCGAGGCCTTTGTAACAAGCTCCATAATCGAGATAATGCCGGTTGGAAAGATTGGCGATACGCGCTTCAAGCCCGGAGAGGTAACCAAGGCGCTGATGGCCGAATACGCCAAAGAAGTGCAGGCTTATGTGAAAGAGACCAAGGAGTCCGGCCCGTCTATCTGGGGCGGGGACGGTTAAGGCTGTGGTGAGCGGCTGGCCGCTTCCAGCAGCAATTGGGCAAATGAAGAAACCATCTTGTCCATCGCAAATTCCCTGATTTTTTTAAGCCCGTTTGCGGCAAATTTTGCTCTCAACCCACCATCTTCAAGAAAACGGGTCATCGCTGCCCGCAGGGCGATGGCATCGGCGGGGCCAACAAGCAGTCCGTCCACCCCGTCCTCTATTATCTCGGGAATGCCTGATACGCGCGATGCTATAACAGGCGTGCCAACGGCAAGCGCTTCCAGCACCACATTTGGCAGTCCTTCGTAAAGAGACGGCAGCAGAAGAAAATCGGCCGCCTTTATATATTCGATAGAATTGGGCTTGTAGCCAAGGAGTTCTATTCTTCCGTGCCGCCGCAGAGTTTCCTCCATGCTGCCCGTACCGATTCCCAGGATCCGGAATTGCTTGGACGGGTTGTTGATTCCGTCAAGGGCTTCCATTAAATAGGCAAGCCCTTTGCGCTGCTCCAGTTTGCCAACGTAAACTCCGCATAGGCCGTCGCCGGGGATGACCAGTTTTTCTCTTAGCGCTTCTTTTGCGGGCAGATGAGCCAGGGTTTCCAGGTCTATGCCGTTTCGCACTACTTTCAGTTTGCTTCCGGGTGCATAGCCCAGGTCCGAAAACTCCCTGGCCACTATCCCGGAATTTGTAACTACCAGGGCGGCGCGGGAGAGGCACTTTTTAAAGATAAATTTTTTTATCGCCCCGAACCTTACTTCCTCGGTGAAAAGCATCTCCATAGAGTTTCTTTCTGAAAAGACCAGGCGCTTCTGCCCGGTAAGCGCGGCAGCGGCCGCCGCCAGGGTTATTGAATAGCTAAGCCAGGCCATCACTACGTCGGGCTCAAATTTCCGCATGCTGTTGATCAGGGCAGGCAGCGCCTTCAACGTGTTTCTTTTGGCGGTTGTGCATGTAATCTTCAGCCCGCACTGGAGAGCTTCTTCCATCCGTTTGCCAGCGCCTTCCGTAAGAAAGACTTCTATATCGAAAATGCTTTTATCCAGCCTTTTTACTAGCTCCAGAAACTGTTTTTCGGCCCCTCCGCCACCCAGATGGTCCATTACGGCAAGAAGTTTTACCCTCTGCATGCCTCAAGCCACCGCAAAAAGAAATAGAGCGCGAAAATCTTGTGCCAAAGATGGCCCCTGCCGGAAATCTGGTCCCTGGCAAGGGCTTCGATAAAAGGCCTGGATACAAACTCGTTAGGCCCGAAATCGAGAAGCCTTTGCGGAACCCTCGATTTATTGCCCCCAAGTGTGTCGCCGGGTATATCAAACCCCTGCTTGCGTTCCAGGTCCAGCGCGGCGGGCAGGTATTTGCCAGCCAGTTTTTTAAGAAGATATTTTTTTGCGCCTCCACGTATCTTTAAAACTCCGGGTAGGTGCCTGAACGAATATTCGGCCATGCGATAGTCCAAAATCGGGCACCTGACCTCAAGGGAATTAAACATGCTTGCCCTGTCCACCTTAACCAGTATGTCATCCACCATGAAGGTTTTTATGTCCGCATAACACATCTGGTTTATGTAATCGTAGTTTTTCGCATTCATCAGGGATTCCCTGAAAAGCCTGGGCGCCATAAGCTCCGTTTTTCCAGGGGGAGTGCTTAAAAGCCTCTGCCTTTCGCCCTCCCTGAATATCTGGGTTGGATACGTAAAGCAGGCCTTTTCCCCCATGCCGATGCCAGCCAGGGTGTTTTTGCCGAACGCACCTTCGCGCAGCCTGGAAGAAACCGCCCGCGCCAGCAGATTCAAGGGGGGAAAAAAGAACTTTCCAGCCCTTCTTGCCGTATCGGCTGACTGATAATGGATGTAGCCGCCAAAAAGCTCGTCGCCACCGTCGCCGGAGAGCGCTACCGTTACGTCCTGCCTTGTGTGCCTGCACAGATAATATGTGGGCAGCATGGAGTTGTCATAAATGGGCTCGTCCAGCAGGCCGGAGATGCGCTCCAGGTCGCCCATATCAGCCTTCACCATTATCTCCTTGTGGGTGGTCCCGAAATGGCGCGCCACAAGGGATGCATACCGCAGCTCATTTTTCGATGATCCCTCAAATCCCACGCTGAAGGTCTTTATCTCACCGTTATGCACCCTCCTCATAAAGGCCACTACAAGGCTGGAATCTATGCCGCCGCTTAAAAAGGCACCAAGCGGCACATCGCTCATCAATCTCTTCTTAACGGAATCCACCAGGATCTCCTCGATTTCTTCAAGCGCTCGGTCTTCATCATGCGGGCCCTCAAAGGCGGGGGCATCCCAGTATTGTTTTACTTCCGCTTTTCCGCTTGCGATATCAAACTCCATGGAGAACCCAGGCGGCAGTTTTCTGACGCCCCGGATCATGGATTTGTCATTTGGCGCATAACCTAGCGCGAAATAAAAATTGAGCGCGGATGGGTCCACCTCAAAAGGGACAAATCCAGTTGAAAGAATAGCCTTCAGCTCTGAGGCAAAGACCAGATTGCCGCCTGCCAGGGCATAGAAGAGGGGTTTTTTCCCCATCCGGTCCCTTGCCAGAAAGAGCTTCCCTCTTTTAGAGTTGTAGATGCCGAAGGCGAACATCCCGTTGAACCGGCTGACGCACTGGCTGCCCCATTTTTTGTAGGCATACAGGAGCACTTCGGTATCGGAGGTGGAAGAAAACCTGGCCCCGTCCTTTTCCAGGTCTTCCTTTATTTCCAGAAAGTTATATATCTCGCCGTTAAAAACGGTCCAGCGGGTTTTTGACTCATCGCTCATAGGCTGGTGCCCGGCGGCTGAAAGGTCCAGAATAGATAGCCGCTTATGGGCCAGCCCCACTGTACTGTCCGCGTTTAAATAGAAACCCTCGTCGTCCGGCCCCCGGTATGAAAACGAGTCTACTGCTTTTTTAAGGAAATCACGGTCCGGCCTTGAGGCCCTGCCGGCAAATCCGAATATCCCGCACATTATGTGGCACTGCCCTGACTGGGTTTATTCGCCATTGCCGACCGAACTTTTCTGCAGCCCTGGGCCATACCACCCGATATTAAATAAAATGCTAGCTTCCAGTTTTTCTTAGAGGCAAGGATGAAGACCGCCTTCGCATCCTTATATCTGCGCTGGCCTATGTATTTGCTGAAATAGCCGGTAAGAAAAATCCTGAGCATACGCATTTTCCATGCTTCCAGCTCTTTTGCCTGAAAAACATTTAATTCTGAAACATAAGCGCTTACCGAATCAATAAAAGATATATTCTTCAATTTAAATTCAATATCTAAGGCGGATGTCTGGTTGCTCTGATGGATTCTCCAAACGCCGGCCTCCGTATTTATGAAACCTACCCTTTTGTTAAGGATAAGTCTCAGTATGGACTCCCAGTCTGAGCTCTCAATATCAAGCCTGTAAAAATCAATGGCAAGGGCAGCCTGCCTGTTGTAAACCGCAGTAAGGTGGGGAATCCAGATGTTTTTTTTGTAATAGTTTAAAAAAAGCCAGTTGCCGTTCATTATCAGGGGCAGATGCATATCAGCGCAGGCATGCTGGCCGGAATTTTCAAATAGAGTTTTATGGTTTGAAAAGACCAGAACAACATCGCC
The DNA here is from genome assembly GCA_021813405.1 of Nitrospirota bacterium. Lineage (GTDB taxonomy): Bacteria > Nitrospirota > Thermodesulfovibrionia > Thermodesulfovibrionales > JdFR-88 > JAKAKS01. The sequence goes on along the minus strand of JAKAKS010000022.1, from coordinate 77,915 downwards.
GTCTTTTTCAAAAACGGATATGGCCTTGCTTATATAATCCGGGCAAGTGAGATAATCGTCTCCGTCCAGAAGCAATACGTAATCCCCGCTTGCGTATTCATATAAAAGTTTTCTGTAATTGCCTACCCGGCCCAGATTTGTTTTGTTTCGGAAATATTTTACTCTGGGGTCATTGAATTTTTGGACCGTCGCGGGGGTTTCATCCGTTGAGCAATCGTCAGAAATTACGACTTCCAGGTTCCCGTAATCCTGAACCAAAGCGGAGCCTATTGCCTGCCCGAGGTAATGCGCCTGGTTATACGTGGGAATCATTATTGAAACCTTTTTCATGGTTATTACACAGCCGCAAACTCGCCTTTAAATCGTAAGCCTAAATAAAACTGCTAGCCGGTAATGCAAATTAATAGTCTTTTGGCACACCTGGATAGAATACCTTTCTATACAAAGTGATTATGAAGGAGAGGCCAAGCTGTTTTATAAACTTTCCGCAATTGCGTTCTATGGGCGGAAACAATGCCATCCAATAATAATAACCATGTACTAGCAGCCGATTATATCCGTATTTTAAACAGATATACCTTACTTCTTTGTCGTTTTCTCGGTAAAACCTGTTGGTAATGCCCGTTGTTCTCATATTAGCCAGTACTCGGTCGATATAAAAAAGGCCCGCACCGGACTTAATAAATCTTAAAATCAGCTCGTAATCCATAGCGAACCTGTAAGAGAGGTCGAAAAGTCCGAATTTTTCATAAGCCCGCCTCCGTACAAAGACCGTTGGATGCCAGGCAAGCTTTTTCCTCCAGGCAGTTTTCTCCGGTTCCGAAGGAGGTTTTTCGATTGCAAAGGAATTTTCCATGGCGTTCCATAAGCGCAAATTGCCGTGGATGATATCTACCGCCGGGTTTTCCCTGAATATGTCGGCTACAGCTTTCAGCGCCCCAGGTTCATAATAATCGTCAGAATTAATAAGACCTATAATTTCCCCTGAGGACATTTTTATACCCTTGTTCCACGCATCGGAGATGCCCTTGTCGGGTTCAGAGATCCATTTAGCTATCCTGGTTTCATATTTGCGGATTATATCCAGCGTTCCATCGGTGGAGCCGCCGTCCACAATTATATATTCGATATCGGAATAATCCTGATCTAAAACACTTTGAATGGTATGTTCAAGATATTTTTTGCTGTTGAAGGTAATTGTGATAACGGATACAAGCACCAGTTTATCCCTTCCTGGCTATTAATATCTGGCCTATGCCCGAATCGTGAGGATCGCCTTTTTTATAACAGATGTCATGGAATTTTTCGTAGAATTTTTGAATATTCCTAGTACGATGCGATTGCCTGTATTTTATATAAAGAAACCGGAGCAGTAAGCCGTTGTGCGTCAAAAAAGCGGGATAGGGGATAATATATTTGCTTAATGTACCCATCCAGCAAGTGTGCATTGCCATTTCGCTTGAGGTAATGTAATGTCTGCTCTTTTCAAGTTTCATCCCATTTGCCCGGAAAATCTCGTCATATTCATTAACATAGAGTACAGAGACATGATTATGCAAAGCATTTTCCGCTTTTATCATTTTGTTTTTAACGCCTATTAAACCGTGCTTTTCAGCATAGCTGAAAACTGGATTTAAACTGTAATAAAACGGCGAAAGTGCAGTGGCTATGAAGTATGCCCCGGGTTTAAGTACGCGTGAAATTTCCTTTATTAAAGGCTCAATATCAGGTATATGCTCCAGGACGCAATTGCTAAAAATCCCGCCCAATGAACAATCATCCAAAGGTATGTTATGTGCATCCCCTATGAATGTTTTACCATATGCTTTAATTCTATCGGCATTCCGAATTGCATCGGGCGACGGATCAATGCCATAAGCCAGCTGCCTGCCAAACAATAATTTGGATATAAAGCCATCACCGCAGCCGAGATCAAGAATCGGGTCTTTTAGAAGTGATATATAAGGCTCAACGCTATAGAGTTCATGGGCTCTGAAAAGAGAGATAAAATATATAGGGTAATAATAATCAAGAAGAATCTTAAGATAGTCCTTTTGCGGGACTGTATTTGAAGTGCTGGAATTCAACGCATTCATTTTTTTATGGCCTTCTTGTATGCACTTACGAAATTTTTCGCCAGATTTTGCCATCTGATCTTTCCAATTTGTTTTATGCCGTTTTTTATATTTTCAACTCTCAAATGCGGGCCTGCCCATATATTGAAAGGGGGAAATGAATAACATCCGCGCTTTCCAGTATCCCTTCGAGAGTAAAAGCCCAGCTAGATAGGAGCCGTCCTGCCCTGTAATGCCTATTATTAAAGCCTTTTTTCCCATAAATTATCTATCTTAAATTATATATTTTGTTTTTGCAAAAATAATCACTTATCCTGCGCGGACCAAAGTGTATGCTTATTTAGCAGTTCCTCAATTTTGATCCAGACCTCATCTACCGAAATGCTTGAAATGCAAGGCTTAGGCTCGCCATCTGGAATTTTGTAAATACAATGCCAATTGCAATTAAAGCAGTCCATCCTGGGGAAAATGCCAACAGGTATTATTTTATATGTGCTTTGTTCCAGTTTGTATGGCATATATCTGCCGAAATGCCCACCTCCGAGAATGCAGACCGCGGGTGTTTCACAAGCGGCAGCGATATGCACAGCTGCCGTGTCGTTGGTTATGATCATTTGAGCCCTGTTGATCAGATTTATCAGATCATGTAGTGAGGTTTTACCGGCCAGGTTTTTCATAGGCACGTCCGAAGCTTTCATAATTTTCTCCGCAAGTTCAGTTTCGGTTGAGCCGCCGCAAATAATCCCTTCCCATTTTTTTGCATCATGAAGCCGCCTAGCAATCTCCAAAAACCGTGATGCGGGCCACATCTTGCCAGTCCAAGACGCTCCAGGGAAAAGAATATAGAAATTTTCATTTTGAGTGGCAGCAGGTTTTAAGTGCGGCCGGAACTGGTAAAGGCCAGCGCGCACATTTTTTAAACCCAGCCCACGCATGAACTCAGCATTTCTTTCCAGTTCCATTAAAGGTTTAGCCGAAGCGGGAACCAGCACTGTATACCATTTATCAGTTAATTTTTTTTGCCAGAATTTTATATTGGCAGGATCTCCTTGAGAGCCGATCCGCACAGGCGCGCAGCTCATTTTAATGAATGCATCGGTCAAAAATTCCCTTGAGTACGTCGGCTGAATCGCTATATCAAATCCAGCTTTTTTAATCTTCCAAAATGTAGAGAGCTTATAAAAAAATTTGTCCAGCCTTTTTCTGCTAAGCGGCCAAACCTGATCAAAGAACGGCATATCCTCCGTCAAGGGCTCCCATAGATCATTGCCCAAGAGAGTAATTTCAAATTCTTTTTCAGGGTAGATATCCCTAAATTTGCTTGCGGAATCCAGCCAGAGGATACAATCACCTATCCCATCTAAACGGACAAGCAGTATCTTTTTGCGTGGGCCTGTTTTATGTGAATTTTTTCCACAGGAAAGGAACTTTACCAGCAGGTATAATAAAAACTCACGCAGAGAATAAAACCTGAACATTACTTTTTAACTATTGTAAAAAAAACAGGATTGAGGATAGCCGGGTTGATATTGCCAGTAATAGAGCGTGAAAAACGCACAAAATTCCAGTATAGTTTGCGCAGTATTTTATAAAAAAATCCGCCTGAAACAATTTCTTCAAAACCTCTGAATTCGAATTGATTAAAACCGGCTGTCTTAAGCACTTGGCCAAGGCTGTGCTCTATATATCCAAATTCATGAGTGAAGTCGTTGTATCTATGCAGTTGACCATCAGGCGATTGCAAATTAGGGACCTGGATTATTACTGTTCCACCGAGTTTTAAAGCCGCCCTGACGGCTTGAAGGAAGCCGATTGTCTCGTTTTTTTTAATGTGTTCCAGAACATCTAATAAAGTAATCAAGTCAAACTTTTGCTGATTGTCAGCTAGCCATTCCACAGTATTTTCCACTAAAATGCAATTCAACCCCAAGCCACGGCAAAAATTAACCGTGCTTGGCGATATATCGATGCCAAGGTAATTTTCATATCCCCAGTTTTTCATACAAGAAAGCATTTCTCCTCTTCCAATTCCTATGTCCAGCAGAAATGCTTTTTTGTCAAAAGGGAACAATGCCTTATAATTTTTCTCAAATTGCCCAAACTTGAAATCAGCCTGTTTGTATTCGCCTTCAAAAGCATTATCTATATAGTCATCAAAGATTTCTTTCATATTTGTTTATGCCCAGGGTGGCTTTTTGAGCGCCTTGTGGCAGCTAAGTAATTGCGTGTTTCAAGCAGGAACCTTTTAACGGTATATCCCATATAAACCGGAACAGATTTGATTAGCTTATATTTTTTTGCCAGGCGCAGGAGCACAATGAATTCACTGACAAAGCCTCCTATATTCCGAATGCCGAAGCTGAAAAATAACAGGCTGTTTGTTTCCAGATTTGCCATAAGCCAGGCCCTGATGCGATCTTCCTTGCCAAATTGGGCTGATGTGACCGGAGGGTCCTGAAAAATGAATTTCGGAACAATTAAAGTTGAAAAATCGCGCAAATCACCGATAGTTCCGTTTTCTTTAAACCATTCGTGAACTTCAGTGCCCGGCCATGGCGTGCACATATTCCAAAAGGCATAATCAGGTTTTAACTCCTTTGCCAGTTTAATGGAGCTTAAATGCCTTTCCATGGTATCGCCAGGCAGCCCGATAACAAAGCACATGCCAAGTTGCAAGTTGAATTTCTTTATCAATCTGGCCGCTTTTACGATGTCATCAAGGGACTCGCTCTTGTGAACCATTTTGAATACCTCAGGGTGGGCGCTTTCCACGCCAAGGCAGATATTTTTGCCGCCCGCCGATACATAGAGATCAAGCATTTCCTCGTCGATCAAGTCAGCGCGCATATTGTCAATTGTTAAGGTTACATTAAATTTTTTGCTGGCAAATTTCTTTAAAAATTGCTTGAAACGTTCCTTATTGAAAGTGGGGCAGTCATCCGTAATCGAAACGCTTTCTATGTTTGGGAATTCCGCCAGCGCCTTTTCAATCTGATGAATGCAGGTATCCAAGTCTCTTGCGCGAACCTTTCTTCCCGCAATAGACTTTACATTGCAAAAACTGCAAGTAAAAGGACATCCGCGGCTTAATTGTATTTGATAATCCTTCAGGAACTCGCTGCCCGCTGCTATGCCCAGATTTACCTCGGGAATTTCTTGAGGCTCAGGGGCGGGGGCATTGATAACTACTGGCACAAGCTGGTGTGAAGCGTTTCTAACAGTCTCGGCGATTATCTTTTCAGCTTCACCCCGTACAATGTAGCTGATCCGTTTATCGTTCATGAAGTCTTGCGGAAACAAAGTAACATGGGGCCCGCCCACAATTATAGGCGCATTGCTGCATTTTGAAATCCGGTCAAGCATCTCCTGGCATGCGGTATAGTGGTATGTAAAAATAGTAACACTTATTACGTCCGGTAAAAAATCGTTGATAATGGATTCAATGGATGGGCATTGCCGCAGGCTGCGCAAATAGGCATAATCGATTATTTTTACTTCATGCCCTTCCTTGGAAAGAATGCTGCCTAAAAGGCTCAACCCCATGTGAATCCGGTCAGTGTAAAATCCTTCTTTTTTAGCCGGATTTACAAATAATATCCGTTTGGGCCGGTTTTGAATGGAATGCTCAGTATTCATTACTTGAAATATCCCCCCTTCACATTTTGATCCGGCCCCGGCAGCGGCGTAACACGATCTCTTTCCTGCCCGTAATAATGCCAAAAGTGTCCACCAAAACATAGATATAATTTTCCCAGCCCTGCTGCCGTCCAGAATGGGTTGCACCAGAACTTGCCTTGAGCATTCCGGCAACGAAATGGCCCTGCCAGGCTGCCGGCTAATCCGATGGGGAGGCCCACTTTGCCGGTTAGCTCATTGTCAGCCTGTTTTTTGTCCAATCTATACCTTTGTCCAGAAGTATTTTCCGGCCTTTCCCTGGTGGCGTGACGTGCAACAGTTCCATATCGGAGTCCACCATTATCTTTATCAAATCCTTAAAGGTTACCCTCGGTTTCCAATCCAGCTTCTTTTTTGCTTTCCTGGCATCGGCAAGCAGGTAGTCTACCTCCCTGGGACGAAAATACTTCGGGTCTATTTCAATTAGCGTATCTCCAGGTTTAACGCCATGAATGTGTTTGGAAACAGATCTGGCAATGCCTTTCTGCCCCGCCCCTTTGCCCCTCCACTCTACTTCGATGCCAGCGTAATCCAGTGCCAGCTCCAGAAATTCCCTTACAGTATGGCTTTCGCCCGTGCCTATCACATAATCTTCGGGCGTGTCCTCCTGAAGGATACGCCACTGGCATTCCACGAATTCGGGCGCAAAGCCCCAGTCCCTTTTTGCCTCCAGATTGCCAAGATACAGTTTCTTCTGGTTACCGGCGATGATGTTGGCGATAGCCCTGGTTATTTTTCTTGTAACGAACGTCTCGCCCCGCCTGGGGGATTCATGGTTGAAAAGTATCCCGTTGCAGGCGAATATTTTATAGCTTTCCCTGTAATTGACGGTGATCCAGTAGGCGTATACTTTCCCGGCGGCATATGGACTGCACGGATAAAAATGGGTTTTTTCGTTCTGCGGCGGCGGCGCGGCCCCGAACATCTCGCTTGAGGACGCCTGGTAAAATTTCGCTTTGATCCCACTTCGCCTGATGGACTCCAGCAGCCTTGTTGCGCCAAGGCCGGTAATGTCGCCGGTGTATTCCGGTATGTCGAAACTCACCCGCACATGGCTTTGCGCGCCAAGATGATAAACTTCCTCTGGCTGAATGTTGTATATCAGATTCGTGAACTGCCCGGCATCTGAGAGGTCTCCATAATGGAGGAACAGCCTTGTCCCTGAGATATGCGGGTCCGTGTAAATATGGTCGATGCGGTTTGTATTGAAGGTGCTCGCCCTCCTTATCAGGCCGTGCACTTCATATCCTTTTGAGAGCAGAAGTTCGGCCAGATAGGAGCCGTCCTGCCCTGTAATTCCGGTTATCAAAGCCTTTTTTGCCATAGCGTGAAGTTCTAAACTATATAGCGATAAAGTTATTAAAATTATCACATATCGGCGCGGGGTTTTGCAATTTTGGGTGCAAACCGCCCTAAAAGAGCCGCGGCGTATTTTGGGTTGGCCCCAAGCCTGTTCAGCACCCTCTCAAAAATAAAAATATCCTCTTCCTCGATGCTCTTTGTAAAAAGGAGGCTGGCTCCGTAACCGATGATGAAGAGGAGAAAGTAAACAGGCAGCAACCAGTAGGGAAGCGGAAGGCTTTTTGCCGCTGCGTAGATGAGCAGTCCGGATATAGCTGCTCCCGAAATAGGTTTAAGGTATGCGGAGGAAAACGGATGTATCCGGCTGTGCCGGTAAAGCTTTAATGAATAAAGGAGATTAAGCAGGATATTAGAGGACATGGTAGAAACCGCAGCACCAGCCAGCCCCAAGCCAATCCTTTTTACCAGTACATAATTCAATGCAATATTAAACACCGCCCCTATTGTGGAAATTTTCATGATATCTCGAGATAGGCCCATCACCATCACAAGAGGTGCGTTTAAGCCGCAAAAGACGTTTACCAGAAGACCAATGGCCAGAAATCTCAGGGGCATGGCGGCAGCCAGAAAACGCGTGCCAAAAAGGGTGGTTATACACATCTCCGGAAAGAAAAAAAGGACAAAGAATAAAGGCAGGGTAATGGCAAAAATCCATTTAGTAAGCACCTGGTAAGCCCTTTTAAGTTCCCCACCTCCATTTGCGTATAGCTCACCCGCTATGGGCAAAAAGACAAAGAAAAGAGCGTTAATTGGAAAAACAAGCAGGTTACTAAGGGTTACGCTCACGTTATATGTGCCTACAGCCTGGGCGTTTACATATCTGCCAACCATTAAGGTGTCGGTCCACGAAATAACCATATAGGTTGCAATGTCAACCTGCAAGGGGATGGAAAATTTCAGTAACTCCCAATGTCTGCGATTACGTGTCGTTCCGGCCATTGGGCTGTGCATTGCAAACGGCATCAGGGAGGCGCTCCCAAGTTTCGTAAAACCGAATGCTATAATGAAAAGGAAAACTGACAGACTCGATAATACGTAAGCAAACAGGATCCCCTGAAAACGCGCGTGAAGCCGGAGTGCCAAAAAAACCAAAAGAACGTAAAAAACGGGCATTAGAATGTCATTAAAAATTTTCTGGCGTATAAATCCATTGCCAAGCAGTACGTTTAAAACGAGGGCGGAATATATTGAAAAGGGCAGCAGGATAGATATCATTTTTAAAGGCCCGGCCAGCTCAGGGGTATAAAAAACATTCCGGGCTATCTGGCCGGAAAAAAGATATATCAAGACAAAAGCAGCCAGCCCAAGGCCTAAAGTCAATTGAGTTCCGGCCTTTGATATTTCATCCGCTTCAGCCTTTTTGTCCGCCCCCTGATTTATAGACACAAATCTCAAAACTCCTGTTGGCACACCCAAAGGGACAACTGCGGCAAGAATACCGAATATAGTAAGCATAAGCGAATAAATTCCGAATTCCACTTTGGTAGTATTTCTGATGATCAGTATCTTTATGCAAAACCAGAGGAATTGGCTTGCTGCTGCGGCTACGAGGATAAGCGTACTGCTCTTTACAGCGGTTTTTAAGTGCGAATTAAGGCCTTTGGACATTATATTTGATTATAACTTAGAGTCTTGTTTCCAAACTTGCCTTCGGACCCCGCCTTTGCACAGCAAAAACTTAAGAGCACTGGTTTAGCGTCCCGTTAATCCCGCTTGTCCTTTAAGGAATCTTGCCTTAAAATATATAATATACCTTCAAAAACTGTTTAAATTCAAAGCAATTACGTTGAAAGGCGGTAATGGATGAGGGTTTTGATAACCGGGGCGGCCGGTTTCATCGGGTTTCATCTTGCCAAAAAGCTCCTTGAGCGCGGGGATGAAGTAACCGGCATAGATAACATTAACAACTATTACGACGTAAATCTTAAATATGACAGGCTGCGGGAAAGCGGGATAGAAAAGGACAAGATAGAGTACGGCAAGCCCGTCCAAAGCGGCAGGCATGCAGGTTACAGGTTCATAAAACTGGACCTTGAGGACAGGCAGCATATGGCAGCGCTCTTTGCCGGCGGCAAATTTGACGCCGTGGTCAATCTTGCCGCGCAGGCCGGCGTAAGGCACAGCCTGAAAGACCCTTATGCTTATATAAACAGCAATGTCATGGGTTTCCTCAATATCCTTGAGGGGTGCAGGCATAATGATGTAAAACACCTGGTTTATGCCTCCTCCAGCTCGGTTTACGGCGCAAATACAAAGATGCCGTTTTCGGTGCGCGACAACGTAAACCACCCGGTGTCTCTTTACGCGGCCACCAAAAAGGCAAATGAACTGATGGCCCACTCATATTCCAGCCTCTATAAAATTCCCACCACCGGGCTCAGGTTCTTCACGGTTTACGGGCCGTGGGGCAGGCCTGATATGGCCCTCTTCCTGTTCACCAGGGCGATACTGGAGGGAAGGCCCATCGATGTATTCAACTACGGAAAGATGAAAAGGGATTTTACTTACATCGATGACATCGTGGAAGGCGTGGCGCGCGTATTAAACGTAATACCGGCCCCGGATCCGGAATGGAACGGTGACCGGCCGGACTCCTCTTCCAGCTACGCGCCTTACAAGCTTTACAACATTGGCAATAACAACCCGGTTGAGCTTACCCAGTTCATAGAGGCCCTGGAGGACTGCCTGGGCATTAAGGCGCAAAAGAACCTTCTGCCCATACAGGCGGGGGACGTCCCGGCCACCTACGCAGATATCGACGCCCTGGTAAAGGACGCGGGTTTCAAGCCTGACACCTCAATCCAAACCGGCATACGCCTGTTTGTGGACTGGTACAGGGCGTACTTCAAAAAGTAAACCGGTCCAGGCCGGTCCTTTCTCTCATGCGTGGGCCGGCTGTTCCTCCTTGGGGATGGCCGAGTAAGCCACGGCCCTCCTGCTCCATTCGCTCTCCGGGTAGCCGGCCAAAAGCGTATCGTAGGCAGTACGCAGGTGTGAGGGCTTATGGGTGAGCCTGTATCCGGCCACACCCAGATAAAACACCGCCTCCGGGGCGGGCCCTGATTTGGGATGCTCCTCAAAAACACGCCGGAACCATCCGGCGGCTTCCTCCAGCTTGCCGGAATTGAAATAGAACATGCCCTTGCCAAGCTTCAGATGCGCAAGAAGATCGTCCGGCGGCACAAAGCCCACCATCTGGTGCTGCACCTTTCCTTCCGCGTCCTCCACCAGCAGCGTTGGCGTCCACCTTACCATGTACCTTTCCATCAGCTCATATGGCCTTGTAAAAGAAACCTCCATTTTGAGGGGCACAAACTCGTTTATGATGAAATTCTGGACTGCTTCGTTTGAATACGAAACCGTATTCATCCTGTTGCAGCCCGCTCAGCCCTGAAACCAGAAATCGTGGTATACAGGCTTGCCGCTTTGCGCCGCCCTGGCCAGCGCTTCTGAGTGATCGCTCTCCCACTTGATATGTGCCATGTTCCTTCCTCCTTTCCGGTGCTGCCGTTATCCCGTTACTATCCTGTGTGCTACCGGATATATGCCTCGGTTACATACCTCAGCATCATGCGGTGGGTATTGAAATAATAGGCGTTCTTGCCTATGGCATTCTGCATAATCCGTATCCACAGATGTCTGTTGTTGTAATAGGTGGGGATGATTATCTCTTCCAGCTTGCGGTACAGGTCCTCCGCGTCCTGGGCGTCGCGCTCTTCTTCCGAAACATCCGCGCCTTCCGTATAAACGGAGCCGATTGCCCAGCCGGTATACCCTTCTATGTGGCCCTCTATCCACCAGCCGTCCAGGATGCTGAAATTGGGTACGCCGTTGTGCGCCGCCTTCATCCCGGAGGTGCCGGAGGCCTCCCTTGGCGGCCGCGGAGTGTTCAGCCATATATCCACCCCGGATACCAGCGTCAGGGCCAGCTCCATATCGTAATCGGGCAGATATGCCGCTTCTACCTTGCCCTTCAGCCCGGCGATGCAATCGAATATCTTTTTTATGCCGGCCTTGCCGGGGGTGTCCTTGGGATGGGCCTTGCCCGCAAACACAAGCTGGATTTTTCCGGCGCCTATGCGCGCCAGGCGCTCCAGGTCCCTGAAAACAAGCGTCCCCCGCTTGTAGGCAGTGGCCCGCCTGGCAAACCCGATGGTCAGGGTATCGCAGTTCATGCTGGAACCGGTTTTACGGTTCACCAGATCTATAAGTTCCCGCTTGCAGGCCATGTGCGCCGCCCACAGCTCGTCTTCGGGCAGCCTGTCTACCCGGACGAAAAGTTCCGGCTCGTTTGCCCAGCCGGGCAGGTGCTTGTCATAGAGCAGGCGGAGGTTCTTGTGCGTCCAGGTAAACGAATGCACCCCGTTTGTAATTGACGAAAACTCGTACCCCGGAAACATCATCATGGAAACTTCCTTGTGCTTCTTGGCCACCCCGTTTACGTATTCCGTAAGGTTCAGGGCAAGGTGGGTCATGTTCAGCTTTTCCTGGCCGGCCAGTTTTTTAAGGACACGCAGCGGGATTATCTCGCCCAGCACGTCTTTTACCAGCTCGTAGGAAAACCGGTCGTGCCCGGCCTCAACGGGCGTATGTGTGGTAAACACGCACATCTCTTTTACCTTGTCCACGTCCCACACCAGGTCCTCGTCCCATACGGATTCTATGTCCCGCTGGTGCTCCAGAAGCAGCTCCAGCGTAAGGAGGCTTGCGTGCCCTTCATTCATGTGGTATTTGCGGATATCGAACCCCAGCTTCCTTAATATTCTCACCCCGCCCATTCCAAGCACCATCTCCTGCTTCAGCCGGTAGCGTTCGTCGCCTCCGTAAAGGTGCCAGGTGATTTCCCTGTCTGTCTGTGCGTTCTCCGGCAGGTCCGTGTCCAGGAAAAGGATTGGCACTTTGCCGCCCGTGATGCTCTTCTGGACAAAAAGCCAGGCCTTTACGGCCACTTGCCTGCCTTCGACCTCCAGGTAGATTTTTTCAGGCAGCGGCTCCGTGAATTTGGCCGGGTCCCAATCCGCAGGCCCTTCGGACTGATTGCCGGCAGGGTCTATGGCCTGCCTGAAATACCCTTTTTTGGAAAGCAGGGTCACGGCCAGAAGCGGTATTTTCAGGTCCGCTGCGGAGCGGATGGTGTCTCCGGCAAGCACGCCAAGGCCGCCGCTGTAAGTGTGCATGTCGTTTAAAATCCCTATCTCCATGGAGAAATAGGCGATCTTGGGGGACTTCATAAATTCCGCAACCGGGGATTCGATATGTTCCATTTGTCTAAAATTTTATGTAATCCTTGCCAGATATACAAGCTTTAAGTTCGGCAACTCGCGCCGGCGCTCTGTGTTATCATATCTGCATGCCTGAAGAGCCCAAGAAAACTGATGACGCCTGGTATAGCGGCCTGCCGGAGTCCGAGGAGGACAGGCTTTACACGGAGTCCGTAAACCGGATAAAAACCGCCGTTGGGCAGGGCCTGGGTTTTGAGGAGGCCGCAAAACTGTTGGAAGTGAAGGATGCGGAGGCCAGGGAGAGCATCCTGGATGACGCCCTCAAGGTCATCATAGCCGAGATGCATTTTGCAAAGCAGGAACCGCTTGAAAAGCTTGCAAAAAAGCTGAAACTGCCCGTCGAAAAACTCGCGAGGGCCAGGCAGGAGATGCTTGACGACGTGGAGCTTGCCGCTATAGAGAAATTCAAGGAAGAGACCGGCCAGTCCGGAAACGCCTGAGCGCCGCCGGGCCGGGGAATTGACGCCATGCTGGAAATCGAGATAAAACGGCTTAAAGGAAACGGTGTTTTTGCGCGGAACGTACGGTTTGACGTTACCCCAAAAATTATAATGAAGCCCAGGTTCGTGGCCCCCGGCGGCAACGTGGAGGCCTGCAAGGAGACCCAGGGCTTTTCTTTTTATATCGAGTACATGCAGGGCTTGCCCGCCCCAATCCTGATGCTGCTTAAAACATTTAACTTCACCACAAAAACCATTGCGGAAATAACAGATGCTCCCATGGCCCTGCTTGAAAGGGCTGTCCGAGAGGGCGCCGGCCAGGACGTGATGGGGATGTACCCCATAAACGGGGAAGTGGAAGCCTGGATTAAAAAAGAGCTGGGCCTGTAGCTTTTTATTATCGCTTTCCCGCACCGTTACGCCTCCTTTTATCCCTTTCTTTTTTATATGTTCCGGCCTTTTCCGGATAATCTTTATTTTTCGGCGGCTTGCGGCCAAATTTTTGTTCCGTCTGTTCCATCTTCATAAAAGAAAATTTTTAAGGCCCTCTCTCGTCCAAGGAGCAGGAGAGTCCCCCGCCCTGAAGGGGTGGCCGAAGGCCCGGGGCGGGTTGCGCCGCTTCATAAATAACATGCCCTGCCATGACATTGTCCATATGACATATGTCATGAAGTTCATGGCATGGCTTGCATTGGTGTGAGGAATAAAAAGTGGCGAATGGGTGAGGAGTACACCTGATACCCCTTACCTTAATATATATTTGGCGGGTGGCGGCTGGCGCCGCCCCCCGCCGGAGTACCAGCTTTTCCCTTTAGGGGAATTGCGGCCCGCCATACGGGAAGAACTGGGGCCCCGTTGCAACCCCCACCAGCTCCGACACCGTGCCATCTCCGTTATTGGTAACCCACACGTCGCCGGAAGAGTCGATGGCTACATCTACGGGGTTTGTTCCTACGGAGTATGTTTTAACGATATTGCCGGATGGGTCCAGTTCTTCCACCGTATTGCTGCCGCTGTTTGCCACCCAGATATTGCCGGCGTGGTCTATCGCCACGCCATCAGGGCCATTGCCCACCGTATATAGCGCGGAGTAAGTTGACGGCGCGGTTAATTTAACTGCAGTTCCCGCGGAAGTAGTTGGATTTGAACCAGCCTGATTTGTTACCCATGCGCTGCCGGAGGCGTCAATCGCTATGTCCTCCGCGCCTGTCATGTCTGAGTTGCTAAACCCGTTACTTGAACTGTATGAGCTTGAGCTCAACAATTCGGTTACCTGGCCGTAGCCGTAACCATTATATCCAGCCCACACATTGCCGGAGGCGTCAATTGCCAGGCCGGTGGCAATACCTATGGAGCCAGGGAATGTGTTCGATGTTTTGTAATTTGGCGCCAGGAATTCGTACAGTGTGCCGGTATAAGTGTTTGCCGCCCAGACATTGCCGGAGGAGTCTATTGCTATACGCCCAGGGCTATTGTTTGGCGTACCCATATTAAACGTTGTGCTTGGTGTATAGCTGTAGCCCGAACTTTTTAACAATTCGGTTATGGCTAAATTGCCACTGCTTGGCGTTACCCAGACATTGCCGGAGGCGTCTATGGCTATGTACCCCGCCCCCGTTATATTGCCGCCGCCAAATGTGCCTATTACGCTGCCGGACGGGTTCAATTCTTCCACATTACCATCGCCGGAATCAGCCACCCAGATATTACCGGAGGCGTCGATGGCTATCCCCACGGGATTGGTACCTATCGTAAATGTGTTGGTGCCGCCTGAGGCCGGCGCGGTTGTAGTGAAACTCCACGGATAGGCGCTTGCAAGCGCCAGATTGCTGGCCCCGTAGGCCCCCGTCGTTATTGTGGCTGTGTAAGATGTCCCGGTGCTAAGCGGGAATGACGGGGTAAAGGTTGCCGTATTGGCGGTGGCATTATAAATCACTGTTCCTGCCACCTGAGTCCCGTTGGGGCCTGTAAGGGTGAATGTTGACGAATTGATAGTAGAAGGATTCATTGCCTCGCTGAAGGTTGCCGTGACAGGCGAGGATGTGCTTACGCCGGTTGCATTTGCCGCGGGGCTTACAGAGCTTACGCCTGGAGGGGTTAAGCTATAACTTCCACTTGTGATGGCAACAGGGTCGGGTACTTGGAAAAAGGCCTGCTGGCCCCCCGCTGATTGCGGGTTTATTACGATAACGCCTTCAGCGCCGCTGGCGTTTTTTCCTATCACCCAGGCGTTGCCTGAAGGATCGAATGCTATCTGCCCAGGCCCATTCGAAACAAAAAATCCGGGCACGGTAACGCCCAGAATATACTTGTTTTTCAGGGAGCCGTCCGGAGCATATTCATAAACAGTTGAAGAAGAATTACCAGGCACATATGCGTATGGCGTGCTCACGATCCAGATGTTGCCTGAAGGGTCAACGGCCATCGGAGACCCGTTGTAAGGGACCAGTGCGTCATTGTTTAAACTTCCCGCTGATTGTACCGTATAATTTGAAACCGGTCCGCCCGGTTCTATTTCGCTGAGATTAGGGGTGCCGGTATAGTTGGCTGGAGCGGATAATCCGGCATAGGCCCATATATTGCCGGCAGGGTCCGCAGCCAGTGAGTTAAAGTTCTGCAGCCCGTGGTCAGGGACCCCGCTTGGCAGGGATATGAGATTGCCCGTTGAAGGACTGAATTCCGCAGTGTTTACGCTGAACCACTGCCCATAGTTGGGGAACCCGCCTTCCAATGCGACAACCCAGAGGTTGCCGGCCTTGTCCACGGCGATTGGGCCGGGGCTGCTTAGCGAGTTGCCTGATCCGCTATATGTATCGAAATATGTAATATACGGATACTGGCTCTGGTTCATGCCGCAGCTTGTGGTATTAAGTTTTATTATCGCCCCGTCCCACCAGTTCACTATATTGGACGTCCCGGGCTCCCAATAACTGCCTTCGCCTCCACCGCCGGGGTTATAGCCCCAGCCGGGGTAAGAGCGCGGAGGTGTTGTTTCTGTTACCGGGGTGTAATTATATCCTGCTGCGCTTGTAACCCACACATTGTTTGAATAATCGACTGCTACATAATTAATATCGTTAAAATCCGGCTCCAGCCCGGAAGTGCCGCCCGTATGCAAATAACAGGTCTGCTCGGATGCCCCCGCCGGGCTGAGCTCTGTAACCATGCCGGCGCCGGCTACCCATAAATTGCCGCCGGAATCAACGGCCATCGAACCCGGGTGAGGGCCTACAGTATAGGGCCCGGATATATTGCCTGATGAATCTATTTTCCTTACAGTGCCGTTGCCTGCCCCTCCACCGCTAAGAACCCACATCGCAACAGGCGGCACGGAAAATGATGCCGGGATGTTGCTTACTCCCGAAGAGGAGGGAAGAAACGATTCCGCATTAGACAATCCCGACTGGTCGGTGCTGTTCAAAATGAAGCTGATATTTGCGGACCCGCCGCCGTTGCCGGAAAACGGGAAATTATTAAACGTGAAGTTTCCGTTTCCGCCATTGGCTGTTAAAGCCGCAAGAAGGGCTTGCCCGCCTCCATTATTAGGGAAGCTTAAATAGCTAAGCAGGTCCTGCATCGCCTGGCCGTATTTTTCTCCTGTTTGTCCGGCAACAGTATTTGCAAGGTCCTGAAGCAGGGTCAATAATTCCGAAATTAGCTGAGACTGCGCAGGATTGGAAGACGATATCCCGTTTAAACTGCTTCCCGACATGCCGTTAAATAACTGGCCAATATAGTAAAGCATCTGTTCAAGATAGAAATCCACCTGAGAGGAATTCAAACTGGTGTTTATGGTGCCATTGGGATTAAACAGCGCTTCGCCTATTAAAGTGGTCAAGGGTGTTATGTAAACTGTTGGCGTGCCTCCGGGGACAAGAAATCCAACCATGGTGGGCGAGGTGGTGCTGGTCCCGTTATTGGTGAATGTCCCGCCGTAAACATAGAGCAGATAGTAGTCGGAAGAAACGTAAGGGTTAATGGTTAAAGAAAAGCTCCCATCCGACTGGGTGTATCCGGTCCCCGCCTGGACAAGACCCGAAGCAGTAACCTGGTATACGGTTATCTGCGCTCCGGATACTGGACCGTCTATCACCTTGCCGCTTAAGGCAAGGGACGACCCTGAGCCCCCGCTACCACAGCCCGAAAAGGCTATCAGCAGAACCGGCAATAACAACCATAGCGCCTTCCTGGTTACATTGAATTCCGTTTTCATTATTCCTCCCCCGGCGTATGCCTCACGCCTGGCAATTTGTATTTATAATTTTCTGCCCTGCGCGCCCGTTAGTGTGGCCACTTAAAAATGACCAGCAGATTTTTTATTGTAAATTCTTTAAAAATAGCTTCTACTTTCCTTTTATAAAAAATGCTTTAAATTGCCCTCTTTGTCAAGGTACTATTTACAATTAGAAAACAATGGCTAATTATTTTTTTAGAGTTTATCTGCGGTGGCGTTCATCGGGTTGGAGCAGAGGCGGTTGCTGTCAGACAACTGTCTTGGATTGAAAAAAATCAGCGCCCGTTACCAAAAAACGGGCGCCGGCTGACTGGTTACATTACTTCTTGCCCGCCTGGGCGAACATGGCCTGTGCGCCCTCCTGCATCTCCCTGGGCGAAACATCCTTCACATGGGTTGCTATCCACCAGTTATAACCGAAGGGGTCCTGAACGGTGCCCACCCTGTCCCCCCAGAACATCTCCTGCAGCGGCATCTGGCTTTTTGCGCCCGCCGCCACCGCCTTCTGGAACAACTGGTCCGCATTTTCCACGTAAATATAGAAGCTGACAGGGGAGCATCCCATAGCCTCCACGCTTTTGCAGGGTTGGTTCGGGTTTTCGTCCTGCATCATGATAAGCGAGTTGCCGATCTGCATCTCGGCGTGCATTATTCCTTTGCCGTCGGGCCCTGGGACCGAGTACTTCTCCGTGGCCCCGAATGCGCGTTTGTAGAATTCAATCGCCTTGCCCGCATTTTTTAACGTGAGCATCGGGGTTACGCTGTGAAATCCTTCCGGTATCGGTTTTGCCATTGGGTGCCTCCTTGTTTAGGGGGAAGATTGTCTGCGAGGATAAAATCCTTTTTCAAAGGCTAGCAGATGCCGGCAGGATTGCAAGTTGAAGGATTTCAGGACGATACGAAGCCAAACCCGGCTTGATACTTCTAGGGATAATTTTTAGGCAAAGAACTGGAAAAGCGCAGCTATTCCTTTTTCTTTTTGAGGTGCTGCTCTTTTACCGCCAGGGTCTGTTCCAGGCCAAGTATGAATTTGAGGTATTTAAAACCCAGCTTCATCATGGCCTCTTCGGATTCCGCAACAGCCTTCTGCTGCTCCTCCGGGACATCGAAGATGTCGAAAAAGCGGCTGTCCAGGACGAACCTGCGGAATTTATCCAGATCGTAGCTGGCCATAAAGAACTGGAGGCGTTTCTTTTCGTCCAGGGCTGGCTGGTTTGGAAGATTGCGGCGCATAAGAATCTCTTTCCAATCGCGGTTCATGGAGTCGTACAGGGTTATCTCCTGGTCGTCCTTCCATGTGGCAATGGTCCACTCATCGGGCTCGTCATAGCCTTTGCAATGAGGCTCCTTTACAAAAAAATAGAACTCCTCGTGGATTATCTTGCCCGCGTCATCCCTCTTTTTTAGCGTGCCCTGCCCAATTGGATAATACCGGCAGCTTACGGGCCTGTCGGCGTAAATAGTGCATCCATCTGGCACCTTTAGAAACGGGCACAGCTTGCCCTCTGCGTCCGTCATCTTCAGATAGGCATAGGGATGGGACGAGTTTTTGTCGGCGCGGATTATCGTATATTTTTCTATGAACTCCTCGGAACTTATGCCCAGCCTTCTTTTAAGGCGCAGCACGTCATAAGGGGTGAGCATTATGTCTATATTGGAGCAACACCGCGTGAAACAGGATACCCCCGGATGGCATTTAAACTTGAACCCGGATTCCAGATTGAGCTGGGTGGGCTGCACGGCCTTCATGTTAAACATTTCTTGTTCCTCTAAAAATTCGGTTTAAGCTCAGATTAAAGCTTGTTTATTCTAACATAGCACCGGCCCCCAAAGCCCCGCGGCCTTTATATGGCCAAAAGCATATGTGATATAATTGATTTCGCTTATGGGCATACTGGTTGTAGGCTCGGTAGCTCTGGATACCATAAAGACCCCCTTTGGCCAGGTTGAAGAGGCCCTGGGCGGGTCCGCCACCTATTTTTCCGTGTCCGCAAGCTATTTTACGGACGTGCGTGTGGTGGCCGTGGTTGGACAGGATTTCCCGGAAAAACACGTCTCCATGCTCAAAGCCAGGAAGGTTTGCCTTAAAGGGCTGGAGCGCGCCCCCGGCAAGACCTTCCGCTGGGCCGGGTTTTACGATTACGACCTCAACACCGCCCATACGCTTAAAACCGAGCTTAACGTATTTGAGAGCTTTGAGCCTAAGCTGCCGGAGGAATACGCGAACTCAGAGATAGTGTTTCTTGCCAATATAGACCCGGTGCTCCAAAGGCGCGTTTTAAGCCAGGTAAGGTCGCCCAGGCTGGTTGCCGCGGACACCATGAACTTCTGGATAGAAAACAAGCGGGACGAGCTTATTGAAACACTGAAACTGGTGGACATTCTTACCATAAACGAGTCTGAGGCCAGGGAGCTTTCCGGCGAGCCCAATCTGATAAAGGCGGCCAGGAAGGTGCTCTCCTTCGGCCCGAAAACCCTCATAATAAAGAGGGGCGAATACGGCGTGCTGATGTTCAATGACGGCAATTTCTTTTCCGCGCCGGCCTATCCGCTGGAGGCCGTGTATGACCCAACCGGGGCCGGGGACACCTTTGCCGGCGGGTTCATGGGCTACATATCAAGCATAATGGACTGGGCGGACACCAATCTGAGGAAAGCCCTTGTTATGGGCAGCGTTATGGCCTCTTATGCGGTGGAGGATTTCAGCCTGGGCGGCATAAAGGCGCTGGACTACAAAGAAATTGAAGGCAGGTTCAGGGAGTTTAAAAAGCTGTCCCACTTTGAAGACCTTTAAGCTGGCCTTCCAGGTGTGCTTTTTCCCGTAATAAATCTGCTTTCTTCCGGCGGTCGGCAGCTATTTCGTCTTGTTTTCTGTTAAAGATATCCTCAAGCTGCCCCTTCCTTATGAAGTTGGACTGGACCATGCTCTGTTCATCGGGAGAAAGATACTGCATGTATACCTGATTGGCCACAAGGGGGCTCTTGCCTGCCGCTATGGCGGCGTTTCTGCCCTTTTCAAAGAGATTTTCTATCCGCAGTTTTACCTGGTAATACTCGTCCTGCAGAGCTTTATACTTGTCCAGCTTCACTTGCAGCCGCTGGAGCGCGCCGTCGTCTATTGCTATCTGGTTCTGAATCTGGCTTTCCCTGGCGCTTTGCCCTTTGCCGCCCGCATGCGGTTTCACGGTTTTTGGCGCGGGGGCGGAAGGCACGGCATGCTCGGGCACCAGTTTTTCACCCGCTTCGGGGGTATATTGCTCGATTTTCAGGACTTCGGAGTCGGGCACGCCTATCATGCCGCCGTGATAAAGGAATTTTACCTGGCCGTCTTTTTTTTCGATGTTGGGCAGGCCGCTTATTACGGAGCCGTTTTTCAGGTATATCCTGTAAGCTCCAAAAGCGGGAATGGCGGTAAAAACAAACAAAAGGGCCAAAAGGGTCGGGAAAAGGCGGCCTTTGCACATAGAATCATTCTATCACAATGCAAGCCCGGTTTTTTGACTAGAACTGTTTCTTGAATGCGTCGAATTCCCGCCTTAGCTCTTCAAGCTGGTTTTTAAGGCTGTCAACCTGGTCTTTAAGCTCCGTTATGGCTGCGGAGGCCCCGGCCTTTTCGCCGGAGGCCATATCCGGCAACTCCGCCGTCTCCGGTGCCGTCTCCGGCATTGCATCAGCGCCTGCAAACAGGTGCATGTACCTGGATTCCTTTTTCCCCGCTTCGCGGGGCAGTTTCATAACAAGCGGCGGGCCGTATTCCATAAGGGAGCGTAGCGTCTCTTCCACCTCATTGAGACTGTCAAAAGGGGCCAGCCTGGCCGCATTGGAGCGCAACTCCCCTTGTGTTTGCGGACCGCGCAGCATCAGCTCACAAATCAATGCGGTCTCCTGCTTTGAAAGCTCTAACTTAGACAGCATGTCGTGCATATATTTGGTAACGCGCTCCCCGGGGGCGTTTATGCCGGCTGCAAGGCCCTTTTGCCTTAGCACTTCCAGCCCCTTTAGCACGGTCTGCTCATCCATCACCAGCACCGGGTTTCTGTTTGATTTCTGGTTGCAGGCGTTTGTAAGCGCGTTCAGTGAAAGCGGATAATACTCCGGGGTGGCCATCTCTTTTTCAATAAGACAGCCAAGCACCCGCACCTCTATGCCGTTCAGGACTATATCCATTTTCAAATTGGCGTGCCGTAAACACCTTTATAATATCAGGCGGAAAGGGAAGTTGGAATGCGGTTGCGGTTGCCTTACCGGGCCGTAAGGGTCTTAAACAGAAGCGCGGTGGCCACAAACGGGTATTTTTCCAGATGAAGCGAGGGGCCTAGCATTGATGTATAAGCGAATTTATTGAGCAGGCGCTCGTCATACCGGGCCTGCGTGCATCGGCGGCGCAGTTCCTGGATCAAATAGCCGAAATTTGCTGCCCGCGTGGGTTTAAGCGCAAGGCCAAGCGAATCATATAGCAGCCTGTTTTCCGGGAGGCAAACGGCCGGCAATCCATCGGAGTAAATGTTTGCAAACCCTTCCTGCTCCACGGTCTTTATCTCGTGGACGGTCTTTTCTTTTTTGGTCATGGATAACCCTTGAGTAATAAGGGTGCGCTGAAGGCTGAATTTGCGCTCCACCTTTGTTTCCGTCCGGATGTTAGTGCTGGTGGTCCTGCCGCGGATTATAAGGTTAATTGCCAGGTATGGAAGTATCAGGCTCCCGCCGTCTGTAAGATTGAGGGCCAGTCCGGTTTCGCCAAGCTCAAACCTTTTTACGGACTTAATCCCGGCCTCGGCCTGCAGGGCCTCATCTTCCAGCAGCATTGCGCTGAAACCTTCGGACTGCAGTTTTTCCAGCAGCAGCCCAGCCCGCTCTTTTTCCGCAAAAGCACCCACCACTATTGGGCCGGCTACTGAGCCACCGCCTGCCCCAAGCCTCTGGCGGGCCTCGTAGAGGGATAGCCCAAGCGCTTTTACAAGGCGGCCTGCCGCCTCTTCCCTGTTCTCCGGCAAAGCGACTATTGCAACTATATTCATAATAATGGCCACATAACGGCCGCGACCTCTAGTATATACCCAATGCCAGCCGTAAATGGGCCTAACAAGCGGGGGATGATACATTTTAGTTTAAAATCAGCAACTTATCTTTTAAGGTAATTGTTTGCGCCTTATGCACTTATAAAAGAAAGAAATTTCACATCAGGGTTGTTTTTAGGTTATACTTCTCTGTTAATGGAAGATCCGATTTTCCGGCTGAGGTATTCCAGCCGTGATCTGATGCAGATCAAACTGAAACGAAAAGGCCTTAAGAAGAATGATTAGGAGGTTTCCCAGATGGCTCAAGATCCGATCCTCGTCATAGGCGGAGGCATCAGCGGCCTCACTGCCGCGATAGAGGCTGCCGAGTGCGGCTGCGAGGCGGTGGTGGTTGAAAAGAACGCCTACCTGGGCGGCAGAGTCGCCCAGCTGAACAAGTATTTTCCCAAGCTCTGCCCCCCTCTCTGCGGACTGGAGATAAACTACCGCAGGATCAAGGAAAACCCCCGGCTAACCTTCCATACCCAGGCCGAAGTGACCAGCATAACGGCCAGCGACGGCGGGTATAACGTGACCATCCAGGTTGCCCCGCGTTTTGTAAACGATAAATGCGTGGCTTGCGACGCCTGCGCACAGGCCTGCCCTTCGGAGCGTTCTGACGACTTCAACTTCGGGATGTCCAGGACCAAGGCGGCCTATCTTCCTTTTGACCAGGCTTTCCCCCAGAAATACGTGATAGACGGGGCAAGCTGCAAGGCCGATTGCGGCAGGAAATGCCAGGAGGCCTGCAAGTACGGGGCCATAGACATGGACATGAAGCCGGAGACCCTGAACCTGAAGGTCTCAGCCATAGTGATGGCCACCGGCTGGAACCCCTATGACATTACCAGGGCAGACAACCTTGGGATGGGTAAGGTCAAAAACGTAATAAACAATATGATGATGGAGAGGCTGGCGGCCGCAAACGGGCCGACTTCCGGCAAGATACTGAGGCCATCTGATGGCAAGGAGCCCAAAAAAGTGGCCTTTGTGCAGTGCGCGGGCTCCAGAGATGAAAACCATCTGCCCTACTGCTCCTACATATGCTGCCTGGCTTCCCTGAAGCACATTTCCTATGTAAAGGAGCAGTACCCCGAAGCCCAGGCCACCATGTTCTATATAGACGTAAGGACGCCCGGAAGATACGAGAAGTTCTACTGGAAGGTAAGGGACATGGAGGGCGTTACCCTTACAAAAGGCAAAGTGGCCAAGATATACAACGCCCAGGGCACGGACGATCCGGTTGTGGTGATTGAGGACGTGCTCTCCGGCAAGAAGGTGGAAGAGCAGTTCGATATGGTGGTGCTGGCCTCCGGGATGGAAGCTTCCCAGAGGACCAGGCCTGTTCCTGTGAGCGTGTCCTACACGCCTGAAGGTATGATAATCCCCTCATCACTGCCGCCTGGAATATATGCATCAGGCACAGCCAAGAGCCCGGTGGACGTTGCCAAATCCATGCAGGACGCAACAGGCATAGCGCTGAAATCTATCGGCAAGCTTCTGTCTTCTGGAGGTGCAAATTAACATGGAAAAGAAATATGGCGTATATATATGCAAAGGCTGCGGCATCGGGGAAAGCCTTAATGTAGACAAGGTAATAGACTCGGTTGTCTCCAATACCCGCTTTGCCAAGGACAAGATAAAAACGCACGGCGTGCTTTGCAGCCCTGAAGGCATTGCCATGATCCGCGAGGACATCAAAAACGAGGGTGTAAACGCACTTAACATCTGCGCGTGCTCCCAGAGGGCCAAGTACGAGGAGTTCGATTTCCCCGGCTGCGTAATGGTGCGCACCAATTTAAGGGAGATGGTTGTCTGGAGCCAGGAGCCGGGCAACGAACAGACCGGCGCCATTGCGGCTGATTACGTTGGAATGGGCATAATCAAGATGCAGAAGGCCGAACTGCCGGAGCCGGGCATCCTTGAAAACCTGAACAAAACAATACTGGTAATAGGCGGCGGCACTGCCGGACTTACCGCGGCGCTGGAGGCCTCGGCCGCCGGTTACGAAGTGGCTATTGTGGAAAAGGAAGCGGTGCTGGGCGGCATGGCCATAAAGAATTTCAAGGCCCTGCCAAGCGAGTACCCTTTCAAGGAGCTTCAGGCCCTGCCGGTGCTTGAGAAAATCAAGAAGGCGGAGTCCAACCCCAAAATAAAGATATTCAAGTCCACCACGGTGGAGAAGATAGACGGCCAGCCGGGGCTTTATGATGTTACTCTGAAGACCCCCGCGGGTGAGGAGGCCCTGAAGGCAGGCGCGATTGTCCTTGCTGCCGGCTATAAGCCGTATGATGCAACCAAGCTCGGGAAGCTGGGTTACGGGCTTCCAAACGTAGTCACCAGCACGGAGTTTGAAGAGATCGCAAAAAAAGGCGGCATAAAGAGGCCCCTTGACGGCAAGCCTGCCAAGAAAGTGGCGTTCATCCAGTGTGCGGGCTCAAGGGACCCGGAGCATCTGCCGTACTGCTCCCATACCTGCTGCATGGGGTCATTAAAGCAGGCCAAGTATGTGCGCGAGGCGGATCCCGAAGCGGTAGCCATGATCCTCTACAAGGACATAAGGACACCAGGGCAGTCCGAGCTGTTCTACATGAATATGCAGAACGACCCCGGCGTAATGCTTACAAAAGGCGAAGTAAAACAGGTTACCCAGGGTGTTGGCGGCAACCTGATGATAGAGGCTGAAAATACACTTTTCGGCGGCAGTGTAAAAATAGAGGCGGACATGGTGGTGCTTGCCACTGGCATTGTGCCTGCTACCGCCGGGCCGCAGGCCTATCTGGACGGGCTTGCAAAGGCTGCCGGCAAGGGCGATGCCGAAAAGGCCAAATTTATTGAAGAGACCCCGAAACCCCAGTTCATACTCAATCTCGGATACCGGCAGGGGCCCGAGATACCTTCCATGGAAGGGGCGTTCGGATTTGCTGATTCCAATTTCCTCTGCTTTCAGTACGAAACCAGAAGGACCGGCATCTACGCTGCTGGCTGTGTAAGGCAGCCTATGACCGAGGCCGAGGCCGAGGCCGACGCGGCCGGGGCGGCCATGAAGGCCATCCAGTGCATGGAGCACGTGGCCAAGGGCATTGCCGTGCACCCCAGGGCGTGGGACCAGACCTATCCGGACCCGCTCATGGCCAGATGCACTTCCTGCAAACGCTGCACGGAGGAATGCCCCTTCGGCGCGATTGACGAGGACGCCAAAGGCACCCCGTTCTACAAGATAAACCGCTGCAGAAGGTGCGGCACCTGCATGGGCGCCTGCCCGGAGCGTATAGTGTCCTTTAAGGACTTCAACGTGGACCTCATAGGCTCCATGATCAAATCCGTCGATATACCGGAAGACGGCATCAGGGTAATAGTGCTTGCGTGCGAAAACGACGCCTACCCGGCCCTGGACACAGTGGGTATCAGAAGGCAGCAGAAATTGAACCCGGCCATCAGGGTAATACCTGTAAGGTGCCTTGGTTCCACAAACCTGGTATGGGTGGCCGACGCCTTCTCAAGGGGCGTGGACGGCCTGCTGCTTCTGGGCTGCAAGTTCGGCGAGGATTACCAGTGTCACTTCGTAAAAGGCAGCGAACTGGCCAATTACCGCTTCAGCAAGGTGCAGGAAACCCTCAACAGGCTTCAGCTTGAGGCCGAGCGCTGCCAGATGATGGAAGTGGGCATAGACGATTACAACAAACTGCCCGAAAAGATAAACCAGTTTGTCAAAAAGATAGAAGACGAGATTGGCCCTAACCCGTTCAAGGGCTTCTAAGGAGGAATTAAGATGAGCGGCACGACCATACTGAAACCCGACCTCGGCTTTGTAAACGAGGTTATCCGTTCCGGCGGTGAGTCGCTTAAAAAGTGCTATCAGTGCGCCACCTGCTCGGTTGTCTGCAATGTCACTCCGGAGGACAAGCCGTTCCCCAGGAAGGAGATGCTGCAGGCACAGTGGGGGCTTAAGGACCAGCTTATGAAGAACCCCGACATATGGCTTTGCCACCAGTGCAGCGACTGCACGGCCTATTGCCCCAGAGGGGCCAAGCCGGGCGAAGTGCTTGGGGCCATTCGGAAGATGAGCATAAAGGAGTTTTCGGCCCCCGGGTTCATGGCAAAGATGGTGGGGCAGCCCAAATTCCTGCTTGTGCTCTTTGCAATTCCCGTGTTGCTGCTTCTGGCTTCCGGGGCAGGCCAGACGCCGGCAGGCCCGGTTGCGTTTGGGAAACCCCACGGGTTCCTGTTCTCCATGTATTTCATAGACCCGCTGTTTACGGCTGCCGCGCTGTTTGCGCTGGTTAGCCTTGGCCTGGGCGTAAGGAAATACTGGAAGGCGATGGCAGCGGACCTGCCTGCGGACCAGGCCGCCAAAATCAACCTGGGCGCGGCGGTTAAAGAGACCGTAAGCGAGATACTTGCGCACAGGCGTTTCCAGAAATGCGAGACCACAAAAGGCCGCTCCACGGCGCACCTGCTGGTCTTTTACAGCTTCATAGGGCTTTTCATCACCACAATCCTTGCCTTCGTAAAGGTGATACTGGAGCCCAATACGGGATACCTTGCATTCCTGGGCCATCCCGTGCAGATCGGCGAATCGGCAATTACCGGGCTTACGGTTATTTTCAAAATAATCGGCAACGCAAGCGCGCTTGCCCTTATCGCCGGCATTTTCCTTGTTATGACCAACAGGTTCAAGAATTCCAAAAAAGCGGGCGTGGGGAGCTATTACGACTGGCTGTTTATCACTATTGTGGCGGGGCTTGGGATAACCGGGCTTCTGGCGGAGCTTCTCAGGATCAGCAATATACCTGCCGCATATCCGACTTACGTGATACACCTTTGCTTTGTATTCTTCCTGTTTGCGTACGCGCCGTTTTCGAAGATGGCCCATATGTTTTACAGGGCAACGGCGATGGTCTTTGCGCGCGCAACCGGAAGAGGTTAATTGACACCGCAAAGGGTTTTGGCTTATTGTCTTTCAGCTTGAAAGGGCGGGGCTAAAGCCCGGCTGCAAGGTTTTTTGCGAGGCGAAGGGTTCTTTTTGAATCCGTAGTTATAAAAAATTTGAAGGAGGAGGTTGAATGAGCATCACAGTATTCGCGTTAATATGCGGGGCCGTGGGAGTCGCTTACGCGCTCTTTACCGCCTTATGGGTTAGTAAACAGGACCCTGGCAGCGACCGTATGCAGTCGATATCCGCGGCGGTCAAGGAAGGGGCCGAGGCGTTTCTTAAAAGGGAGTACACGGCGGTGGCCGTTGTCGGAGTAGTTATTTTCATACTTATAGCAGTTTTAGGCCTGGGCATCTGGACGGCCGTCGGCTTTGCCGTGGGCGCCATCGGGTCCGCATTGGCCGGTTATATCGGCATGATGGTTTCGGTGCGGTCCAACGTAAGGACCACTCAGGCCGCTCACAAGGGGCTTCAGTCCGCCCTGACGCTCTCTTTCAAGGGCGGCTCTGTGACTGGCATGATGGTCGTGGGTCTCGGTCTTTTCGTCCTTACCGCGTATTATGCGCTGGTGAAGCACATGGGTGGCGTTGACGCCAGCGGTGAGCCGAACGTATTCCACGCGCTTGTAGGGCTTGGCTTCGGGTGCTCCCTGATGAGTGTGTTCGCAAGGATAGCGGGCGGCATCTACACGAAGGCCGCCGACGTAGGCGCGGACCTGGTGGGCAAGGTTGAAGCTGGCATTCCCGAAGACGATCCGAGGAACCCCGCCGTTATCGCCGACAACGTTGGCGACAACGTTGGCGACTGCGCCGGCATGGCGGCCGACCTTTATGAAACCTACACGGTTACACTGGTTGCGGGCATGCTGCTGGCCAAGACGGCGTTCGGGGCGGGCAGTCACTGGGTCCTTTTCCCGCTTCTGCTTGGCGGCATCTCCATAGTAGCCTCCATCATCGGAACGTTCTTCGTGAAGCTTGGCAAGAGCAATAACATAATGGGCGCCCTTTACAAAGGCCTGGCCGTTTCTGGCGTCCTGGCGGCTGTAGCGTTCTACTTTGGTTCCCAATGGTTCCTCGGCACACCGGATACCGCCGCAACGGTGCAATTCGGCATATCGGCCGGGGGAGTCTTCATGATAGCCCTGATCGGGCTTATCCTTACCGGGCTTATTGTCATGATTACAGAGTACTTTACCTCTAAGACCTATAAGCCAGTCCGCCATATAGCGGCGGCCAGCCAGACCGGGCATGGCACAAACGTTATCGCGGGGCTTGCCGTTAGCATGAAGTCAACGGCGCTTCCCGTCCTGGCGATTGTAGGGGCCATCCTCTGGGCGTTTTCGATAGGCGACCCCGGGTTCAGCGCTGCGCAGATGGTCAACGGCCTCTTCGCGGTGGCTCTCGCGGCCGTGGCAATGCTCTCAATGACTGGTATCGTTGTGGCCATAGACTCCTATGGGCCTATAACCGACAATGCCGGCGGCATCGCGGAAATGGCGGAGCTGCCTGACGAAGTCCGCAATATTACCGACCCGCTCGACGCGGTTGGCAACACCACAAAGGCGGTCACGAAGGGTTACGCAATCGGATCTGCGGCCCTGGCGGCCCTCGTCCTGTTCGCGGAATACTCCAGGACTGCCTCGGCGGGAATGGCCAGCGGCATGGCGTTTGATATCTCCAACCCTAAGGTCCTCGCGGGCCTTTTCATAGGCGGCCTGCTGCCGTACTACTTCGGCTCGCTTCTCATGGAAGCTGTCGGCAGTGCGGCTGGCGGTGTGGTTGAGGAAGTAAGAAGGCAGTTCCGCGAAATAAAGGGCATCATGGAAGGCACGGGCCGTCCGGAGTACGGCAAGTGCGTTGATATAGTAACCAAGGGCGCCATCAGGCAGATGATGCTCCCGGCGCTCATCCCGGTTGCGGCCCCGATACTGGTTGGTTTCATACTGGGTAAAGAGGCCCTTGGCGGGTTGCTCATAGGCTCCATCATCACCGGGCTTTTCCAGGCCATCGCCATGACCAGTGGCGGCGGCGCATGGGACAATGCCAAGAAATACATCGAGGACGGCGCTTACGGCGGCAAGAAGTCTGACGCGCACAAGGCGGCCGTTACCGGCGATACGGTTGGCGACCCTTACAAGGACACCGCCGGCCCGGCGATCAACCCGATGATAAAAGTCATCAACATAGTGGCGCTGCTGATAGTGCCGCTTCTTTCCAAGCTGTAATCGGTAGAAAACCAAAGGCCGTCTTGGGGAAACCCAGGGCGGCCTTTTTTATTGGATGGTGGCTGAATATCTGGGTTTATCTTTGGCCACCCGGTTGGCATGCCAACAGGGCCGCGCCTCACGTGTTTCACAGCCTCATCCGCATTTACTCGTGCCAGAATTATTACCGGCGAGCCACTTGCAGACGTACGCACGCGCGGCCCACTTTACGAAACCGCCCGCGTCCCCTGGGTACGTCAGAGACTGTTTTTCCCCGATGACCATTGAAAACATTTATGGACGGGGCGCATAAACCAGGCTTGCCAGCTGTTTGTAAAAGGGGTGATTCTTATTTTTTTGGGGGCTATAAGGGGCTTGCCCCCATACAAAAAAGGTGGAAATTAAATAAACAGCCCCTCAGGATTGGGTGCCGCGGCACGCGCCGGCGCATCCGCACGGCTTGCCTTTAGCCTTTTCAAACGCCTCGCGCCCTTCCTTGAAAGAAAAAGCAGCTATGCCAAGCGCGCCAATGGAATCCATTATGCCAATGCCCGTAAGTTCATAACCCACGCTGGCGGCCAGAAGCACAAACGAAAGGTAAAGGCATGTCTTTGAGCAGGCAGCGTCGGTTAGCATGGCTTTTGAATTGTAAGCCCTGCCGATTTTTACCTTGTAGTGAATAAGCGCCCACATACCCAGAATAGACAAGCTTGATATAACAATGCCCATGAAGGCGGTCTTTGGTTCATTGCCCTCGTACAGGTTGATTGCGGACGCGATTGTAAGCCCCCCTGTAAGCATGTAAAAAGCGGCCCCTGTGATCCGCAACGCGGTCTTTTCAAAGCGGTCCGCATCTCCGGACCCGTTGCTTTTCATCCGCAAAACCATATGCCACACGCCTACGGCAGATATCACTTCCACAAACGAGTCCACACCAAAACCCAGCAGCGAAACGGCCTCGCCCCTTGCTCCGAAAAAGACGGATACAACCCCTTCTATCAGGTTGTAGAAGATGGTAATAAAGGAGAGCGCGGCTGCCCATCTGTAAAAGAGCCCCATGTCCGGCTGGGCAACGCTTTGGATCTTTATCCCTCCGAGTGTTTCCATTTTTTATTTTAACGGAAATGCCGGTTGCAGGGGAACATAGCCGCATTTGCCATCTTTCCCCATTGCCGCGATAATTTTAATCATGGCCCAAATTGGAAGGTTTTATCCGCTCCGGAATCTGTACCGCAGGCACAAGGCTACATTAGATGCGCTTGCCATATTGAAATATATCGGCCCCGGCTTTCTTGTAACCGTAGGCTTTATAGACCCAGGCAACTGGGTGGCCGATGTGGCGGCTGGTTCCAGATACGGCTATGAGCTCCTATGGGTAATTACACTCTCCACGCTCATGCTGATAGTGCTCCAGCACAACGCCGCGCACCTGGGCATAGCAACCGGCCTGTGCCTTTCAGAGGCGTCTTCCATTTATGCCGGAAAAACCGTAAGCAGGCTGTTTCTGGCCAGCGCTGTGCTGGCTTCCATATCAACTGCACTGGCCGAGGTGCTTGGCGCGGCAATCGGGCTTAACATGTTATTTGGGCTGCACATTATGGTTGGGGCCGCGCTGTCGTCATTATTTGCGATTTACATGCTTTTTTCAAACGGGTACAGGAATATCGAAAGGTGGATCATCGGTCTGGTCTCACTGGTGGGCGTTTCGTTTCTGTTCCAGTTGGGCCTGGTTAATATAGGCTGGACGGACGCGCTTAAAGCCACCTTTGTCCCGCTCATTCCGCACGGTTCCGTACCCGTTGTGCTTGGCGCACTTGGGGCGGTGGTAATGCCGCACAATCTTTTTTTGCACTCGGAGATAATACAGAGCAGGCAATGGAATACCAAGGGCGAAAGCGCGATAAAAAAACAGCTGCGGTTCGAGTTCACGGATACCCTCTTTGCGATGATTTTAGGGTGGGCAATAAACTGCGCGATAATAATGATGGCCGCTTCGGTCTTTTTTTCGCGTTCCATTTACGTTGCGCAACTGACACAGGCGCGGGAAATCATGAGGCCGCTTCTTGGCAATGCCTCCGCCTTTGTCTTTGGCGCCGCGCTGCTGCTTTCCGGTGTGTCCTCTTCGGTTACTGCCGGCATGGCCGGAGGCAGCATCTTTGCCGGACTGTTCAAGGAGCCTTACAACCACCGGGACCCGCATACGCGCGCGGGCATCCTCATCACCATTGTCGGGGCCGTGTTTGTCATCCTTTTTATCCGGGACGCATTTACTGGAATATTGTGGAGCCAGATAGCTCTTGGGCTTCAGCTCCCTTTTACGATAGTTATGCTTGTAATACTTACGTCTTCCAGAAGAATAATGGGTAGGTTTTCGAACCGGCCCGCCACAACTGCACTCCTTTGGGCCATAGCAGCCGCCATAACGGTTATCAACATTGTTCTAATCGTATAACTCAGTGTTTTTTAATAATTAAATATGCGCTGTGCCACTAGCCTTGTTTTTAATTATTGCCTCCCGTTATACTACCCTATTCCCAATTCCAAGCCATGCGCGTAGAAAAAATAGAGCTGATAGGATTTAAATCTTTTGCCGAAAGGACCATTGTGGACCTGCAGGGCGGCATTACCTGCGTAGTTGGCCCCAACGGGAGCGGCAAGAGCAACGTGGTGGACGCCTTCAAATGGGTGCTTGGGGAACAGAGCGCAAAAAGCCTGCGCGGCGACAAGATGATGGAGGTGGTATTCCAGGGCTCAACCAGCAAGAAACCCAGGGGTATGGCCGAGGTTTCGCTGCATGTATCCGGGCTGGGCGGCAATTCCGAGGACGGGCATGCGGTTGTTACCAGGCGGCTTTACCGCTCCGGCGAAAGCGAATACATGATCAACAAGACTGCCTGCCGGTTAAAAGACATCAGGGACCTGTTCCTGGACACAGGGCTTGAACTTAAAGGCTATTCCATATTCGAGCAGGAGAGCATCTCCAAGATCATAAACTCCAAACCAGAAGACAGGCGCTTTATCATCGAGGAAGTTGCCGGGGTTATCAAGTACCGTGTAAGGCGGGCCGAAGCCGAAAGCAAGCTGGAGTCCTCCAAGCAGAACCTCCAGCGGGTAAACGATGTAATCGGCGAGGTCAAAAAGCAGATAAACATGCTGGACAGGCAGGCCAGGAAGGCGGAGCGTTATAAAAAGATAATGGAAGAGCTCCGCGAGCTGGAGCTGAAGCTGGCAAAACAGGCGTTTGTCACTCTTTCGCAATCACTGTCCGAATGCGAGAACGAGCTTTCCGGGCTCAGAGAGCGGGAGGCAACCCTCAGGGCCGGGCTTTCGGAAGCGGAAAATGAATATTCGCTTGGCCGCATGGAGCTGGCCGAAAAGGAAAAGAAGATAGCGGCCCTCCAGGACGAGCTCCAGCGCACCGAGCGGGAATTGGCCGAAAAAGAGAGGCAGATGGCCGTGCTGACGGCCGAGATCGCGGGCCTGCGGGAGCGCGCCGCCACGCTTGAAAATGACGAAAAAGAGCTTGGCCAAAGGGCCGTAGCGGCGGACCAGAAGGTCTGCGAGCTGGCATCGGAGAAAGAAACTATTTCGGTTTCGATTGCCGGGATGGAAGATGCAATAAAAGAGAAAGGCCTTCTGGTGGAGTCCGAAAAAGAGCAGATGGATGCGGTTGAGGCCCGGCTTGAAGAGGCCAGGAAGGAGCTTTTCCGGATAGCCGGGGATTTAAGCATGCATAACGGCGAGCTTGGGAAGGCCCAGCAGGCCCTTGAGGGGCTTCAAAAACGCAAAGAAAGCCTTGCCGTTGAGATCGAGACCGAAAAGATAGCCCTTGACCAAAGGCAGAATGACAGGGCAGAACTGGAAAACTCCGCCGGGCTCAAAAAGGAGCAGTTGAGCGCCGCCCATTCGGAGATGGAAAACGCCTCGTCCAGAATACTGGCGCTTAAAGGGGAACTGGAGGCGGCCCGCGTACTTATAGCAACAAAAAGGGAGGCGCTTGCCGGGACGGCATCCAGGGCGGAATCGCTTGGCGAGATGCTTTTGAACCCTGCCGCAAAAGAGGTATTCGGGCAGGCGGGGCTGAATATAGAAAAAGGCGTCTCGGACATATTCGAGGCTGCCCCGGAATACGAACGCGCCATAGAGGCCGGGCTGAAGGAATCTGCCGCGGGCTACATTGTTGCCGATATTGACGAGGCCCTCAGGGCGATAGGCGCAATGGAGGGCAAGGGCGTGGAGCGTACTGCGTTTGTGCCCTTGAGTATAAATGGCAATGGCCATAGCATTGCAGACGGCGGAAACGGCAAAACGCCGCCTTCGGGGGCCATCGGCAGGGCGTCTGATCTTGTAAAGGCCGAGCCCAGGTATCAGGGGCTTTTAAAGGCCCTGCTTGGCGATATGCTGATAGTGAAAGACATACGCGACGTCAGCGGCCCCCAGTACCAGGGATGGACCTGCGTAAGCCTTACCGGGGAGACCCTCGATCACAGGGGCGTGCTCACCGGCGGAACCGATAAAGGGCTGCTTGAAAAAAAGAGAAGGCTAAGGGAACTCGAAAGGGAGGCCGAAGGGCTGAAAGGGGAGATTTCGGCCGCCGAAGCGGAATCGGAACGGATTTCCGGCCTTCTGGTGCAGAATGAAGAGGCCCTGAATACCGCCTCTGCGGTTGCCAGAGAGCTTGAAAAGGAGATATCTGGCATCGCCAAGGCAATAGAAGGCGCGGGGGCCGATATGGAAAGGCTCAGCAAGAAATCCTTGTTCCTGTCCGCCGAGGAAGAGTCTACCGTCAAGGAGATAGAGTATATAGGGCAGGTAATAGCCGGCAAGCTGGAACTCAGGGAGAAGATGGAGATTGAAAAATCCGGCAGGCAGCAGGAGATAGAGGAATTTCAGGAGGAACTGGCCTCCCTTAAGGAATCATTTGAGCAGAAAAGGGCGATGCTGGTTGAGGCCCGCATGGAGCAAAATGCGCTTAAACAGGCCCTGGGCAACCTGGAAAAGGAAGTAACCGGTCTTCTGGCCCTCAAGGAAGAGAATGTTCAGAGGCAGCAGCAGGCGATAAGGCAGAGGCAGGAAGCGCTGGAGCTTGCCGCAAATAAAGAGCAATCCTCCGAAGGCCTGATGGAGGCGCAGAGGCAGCTGGTGAGGAAGGCCGAGTCCTTTAAAATATCCCTGGATGCAGGCCGGCAGGAGTCCGCGGAGTCTGCCGGAGGGCTGACCGCCCTGGAAGAACGGATCAAAGCGCTGCGCCAGGAGCTGGACTCCTTTACGCATTCCATATCTTCCGCCGAGGTGAGGCAGGCGGAACTGCGTGTAAGGGCGGAGAATCTGGTGTCAAATATAACTACATCCTATTCGGTTGATCTGGCTTCCTACGAGGCCGGGCCGCCGGCCCCGGAGGACGAAGAGCGCGCAGCCGGGCTTAAGCAGAAGATGGCCGAGATGGGCCCGGTAAGCCTGGGCGCCATTGAGGAGTACGAGGAGCTGAAGACCCGCTTTGAGTTCATGAACGGGCAGAAAGAGGACCTCGAGAAATCCATAGCCGAACTTGAAGAGGCGATAAAGAAAATAAATTCGTCCACCCGGAAGATGCTGCGGGACGCTTACGATGCGCTGAAGGTAAAATTTTCGGAGATGTTTACCGCCTTCTTTGGGGGCGGCAGCGCGGAGCTTGTGCTTACCGATGAAAATAATATTCTTGAAACAGGAATAGATATAGTTGCATGCCCTCCGGGCAAGAAGCTCCAGAACATACACTTGCTTTCGGGCGGTGAAAAATCACTGACCGCGCTCAGCCTTCTTTTTGCCGGGTTTCTTATAAAACCCACGCCGCTTTGCGTGCTGGACGAGGCCGATGCCGCCCTTGACGAATCCAACGTGGTTAAATTCTCGCATATGCTCAAGACGCTTTCCAGGGACATCCAGTTCATAGTGGTCACACATAACAAGGTGACCATGGAAGTGGCCGATTCCCTCTTCGGAGTGACAATGCAGGAGCCGGGTGTTTCAAAGATGGTATCGATGCGGTTTGCTGAAGCGTCTTGAACCTGTCTCAAAACCGCACCCGGCTGCAATCTGCAAAAAATTTTAAATCATATCTGTCCAGCCGTTAAATGTTTTAAAATAAATCTTGAAATTGAGATATGAAATTTCAAATTTGAAATTAACGAAATGAGCGTTCGCACCCAGACTGAAGAGATAGAAAAAAGGTCCCTTCATCCTAATGCGGCCCTTAGCTCAAAAAGCAGGGGGCGCCAGAGGCATGAAAAGGAAGGCGACATAAGGACCTGTTACCAGAGAGACCGCGACAGGATAATCCATTCAAAGTCCTTCAGGCGCTTAAAGCATAAAACACAGGTGTTCCTTGCCCCCAGGGGGGACCATTACCGCACCAGGCTCACCCATGTGCTGGAAGTAAGCCAGATCGCCCGCACCATAGCAAGGGCGCTGAGGCTGAATGAGGATTTAACCGAGGCCATAGCCCTGGCCCACGATCTCGGGCATACCCCCTTTGGCCACGTTGGGGAGTCCGTGCTGCGGAGCATCCATCCCGGCGGCTTCGAGCACTATGAGCAGAGCCTCCGCGTGGTGGACTTTCTTGAAAGGGACGGCAAGGGCCTGAACCTTACGTATGAGGTAAGAGACGGCATAGTAAAGCATTCCAAGGGCAAGGGCAATATAATCCCGCTGGGAAAAGGGGAGATGGCCATAACGCTGGAAGGCCAGGTGGTAAGGGTTTCAGATACCATCGCGTATCTGAATCATGACCTGGATGACGCACTGCGGGCCCAGGTCATAAAAAAATCGGAGATCCCGGCCGAGGTGCTCAAAACCCTTGGGGACAAGCATTCCGCGCGCATAGACACCATGGTTAAGGACCTTGTGTACGGCACGATGCAATCACACAGCATGGACTCTCTTGTAATGGGTGAAGTGGTAATGTCGGCAATGATCAGGCTCCGGGATTTCCTGTTTGAAAGGGTATATGAAAACGAGGCCACCAAAACCGAATTCAGGA
Source organism: Nitrospirota bacterium (assembly GCA_021813405.1). Lineage (GTDB taxonomy): Bacteria > Nitrospirota > Thermodesulfovibrionia > Thermodesulfovibrionales > JdFR-88 > JAKAKS01. Next base: position 41,633 of record JAKAKS010000022.1, on the reverse strand, counting down.
AGGCTAGAAAGCTGCTTGAAGACCTCTATCACTATTACCTGGAGCACATAGACGAGGTGTTCCGGGACATACCGGTGGAGAAAAAAGCCAACCCCCACAGGGTGGTATGCGATTTCATAGCGGGTATGACAGACAGCTTCGCCCTGATGAGCTATGAGAGGATCTTCATGCCAAGGCAGTGGACTGTTTACTAGGCCCTATCTTAAAATCGCTTCCGGCTGCAGGAGGGGGCCCCTAAAAGCTGCAGCTTAGGCTCTAGACGGCCGAGACCTCATTGTAGAGCTCATGGCTGCTGATATCCATCAGGGCCGGGAATATCCTTTCAAAATGCGCCACCAGTTTCGGGTTGAACTGGGTGCCCGCTCCCTTGGTTATCTCCTTCTTTACTTCTTCAGGCGGAAGGGCGCGCCTGTAAGTCCTGTCTGAGGTAAGCGCGTCGTAAACGTCAGCAATGGCTATGATCTGGGCGCCAAGGGGTATTTCGTCCCCTTTCAGCCCATAATATCCCTTGCCGTCATAACGTTCGTGATGGTTAAGGATAAGAGGAACTATCTTTTTTACCGTTCCCCCGGCCAGATCCACAATGGCCGCCCCCCTGGAGGCGTGCTTTGTCATGGCGTCCCTTTCAGTTGAGGACAGGGCGCCGATTTTTTTGAGTATCTCGGCGCTGATGCCAATCTTTCCAAGATCGTGCAGAAGGGCCGCTGTGCGAATTTCTTCCCGTTCATCAGCCTTAAGCCCCGCCGCCCTGCTCAGTATTTCCGCGTACCTCGATACCCGGTAGGAATGGTTCCGGGTTTCCTTGTCCACGGAATCTATTATTATCGAGAGCATGGTTACAATGCCCCTGTGGGTGGCCGCCAGTTCCTCTCTGGACTTTTCCTTCTTTTCATACAAATGGCCCATGAAGTAGCCGGTTAAAAGCAGAAATCCGCTCCAGGTAACAATATCCAGCCATTTATAAAGTACAACATGGCCAGGCCTGTACTCGAACGTACCTGGCACCAGGTAGGCCAGGCTTACAACAATCAGGGTTGTCAGAACCGCGGAATAAGTGCCGTGCCTTTTCCCGAACAAATAAGCTGACAGCAATACCGGAAGATAGAAAAAGTTGAGAAATGCCCTCTGGTTGTCCACAAAATAGTATATTATTCCGGTTATCGCTACAAGCAGGAAAACAATAACAAGTTCCTTGTCTATTTCCAGATGGGGTTTTAAGAATGCCATCACCCCGTCAGGGCGGGTATTGCCAGCCCCCTCAATACTGCCTGTTTCCCTTAAGCCGGAAAAACCAGCCTCTTCCATCGGACCTCTCTAAAACATCAAATTCTAATTACTAATACCCGATATTGCCCTAAAAAAGCAAGTTTTTTTTGATAAAATATAAAGCTGGATTTCTGAATTTTATATGGAACAGGCATTTTTAGACGGGCTGAAGGCTTGGTTTTCCCGGTACGTGCATTCCTTTGGCGGCGCCACCGGAAGCCGCCAGCCCATGGAATTAAAAGAAGTGCATACGGCGTACGTATGCAGGGACATAACCATTTTAGCGGAGTCCGAGTGCCTTAAAGGCGGGGACATTGTCCTTGCCGGGGCAATAGGGCTGCTACATGACGTGGGCAGATTCCCTCAGTATGCCAAATACGGCACTTTTAAAGACAGCCAGAGTGAAAATCATGGGGAACTGGGTGTACGCGTTATAAATGAAGCCGGCATCCTTGAAGGCCTTCCTGATGATGAAAAGGCGGTAATACTTGAAAGCGTAAAGTTCCATAATGCCTATTCCGTGCCCGCAATGGGAAGCAGGCCCGCCCTGTTTTTAAAACTGTAAGGGACGCCGACAAGCTGGATATCTGGAGGGTATTCCTGGACATATTCGAGATTCCGGAGGAGCAAAGGCCTTCCATCCGCAGCCTTGGGTTTCCAAGCGGCCAGGGGATAAGCGCAAAGGTCCTGGAAGCTGTTAAAAGCGGCAAAAAAATATCCCTGGCCGCGGCGGAAACCGAAAATGACTACCGGCTTTTGCAGCTTGCCTGGATTTACGACCTGAATTTCCAGATGTCCTTCCGGCTGGCCCTGGACAGGGGCATCGTGGACCGGATACTGGCACAGATGCCGGAATTTGAGGGCAAGGGCGCGCTCCACGCCCGGTTAAATGAATTTCTGCGCGAAAAATCGGGCATAGCCGGCGGGACGGAAGAATGATATACTCACACTGTGAAAACAAGGAAAACACTCATTTGTCTGGCCGCCCTTTTGATTTTAAGCTCTTCCTGCACGTTTAACTTTTCACTGGCGCCCCCGGCAAAACCGTTAAAGGAGCGGGTGGTAGAGGGTGAGGGCGAGCCTAAAATCCTGCTGATGGACCTATCCGGGGTCATCTCTTTAAGCAAATCCTCCTCCCTGCTTGGAGAAAAAGGACAATCCCTGCTGGAAAAGATACGGGGGCAGCTGGCCATGGCAGAGGCGGACAAAGATGTGGCCGGTCTTATCATTAGAATCGATTCCCCCGGTGGCGGGGTTGCGGCAAGCGACCTTATTTACCATGAGATTATGGCCTTCAAAAAGGAAAAGAAGGTGCCGGTTTACGCTTACATAATGGAGACAGGCGCATCGGGGGCTTATTACGATGCATCTGCCGCCGATATGATAGTTGCGGAGCCGGCCGCCCTTGTGGGCAGCATCGGCGTGATAGCAATGAAGTTCAATGCGCAGGGACTTTTCTCCAAAATCGGGATCCAGGCGGAAACTTACAAATCCGGGGCAAAAAAGGATTTCTGGTCGCCTTTCAGGCCCAGCACGCCGGCAGAACAGCAGATGCTGCAGTCCATTGTAAACGGCCTGTATGGCCGGTTCCTGCAAATCGTTTACAAAGGCAGGCACGGCCGGATATCGATGGAGCAGCTAAAATCCCTTGCCGACGGCAGGATACTTACTGCCGGGCAGGCGCTGGATGACAAACTGGTGGACAAGGTGGGGTATCTTGATGACACGTTTGCATTGATGAAGAAAAATCTTGGCATTAAAAAAGCCAGGTTGATTGAATATTCAAGGGCTGAAGGCGGCAAGCCCAATATTTACTCCGGGCCCGCCACAGTTATCAATCTGCTTAACCTCAGCGCGGAAGCACCCGCCGGACCGTCCCTCCGGTTCTATTACCTTTGGAACCCGTAAAAGCCACAATCAATCAAGGCACACGCATTCCCTGATTAACTGTTTGAGAGCAAGCCTTATCATGAGGCGGCCTCTGCTCCCTTTCAGAGCGGAATTGCCGGGCTGGCGGACAAGTTTGTATCTGCATTTGTGGAAAATACCTTGAATTTAACGGGCATTACTGATAGAAAATATAGGATTTCTGAATCTTAAAGCAGGATGGTGTAATATTTTTAACACCGGAGTCCGCGGGGGGGAATATATTGCATTTGTGGATAAGCTTAACTGAACGGAGTGCCCGGTGAAGAAAAAAATAATGATAGTTGATGACAGCCAGACATTTCTGATGTGCCTGGGGCTGCTCTTGACAAGGATGAACTACAGAGTTATTCCAGCCGATACCGGCGTTGAGTTATTCGGCCTTCTTAAATTGACCAAACCGGATGCTATTTTACTGGATCTGCATATGCCAATGATGGATGGCCTGAAGATTTTAAAACACATAAAAGGCGATAAACAAACATCCGCGATTCCGGTGATTATGGTGACTACTGATGGGCATTCCGGATCAATCGAAAAATGTAAAGACCTGGGATGTTATGCCTACCTCACAAAACCTGTCAAGATTGATAAATTGCACGGAATCCTGGAGAAGTGTTTCTACTCCTGCAAGGGAACTAAAAGGGAGCATTTAAGAGAGAAATTCGTCAGGAGACTGCCGGTAACCTATGAAGGGAAACAGCATGAATTTTATTCGGAATGCTTATCGGAAGGCGGGGTCTACTTAAGGACGAAAGAGCCCTTCCCGGTAGGATCGGAAATTGAATTAACGCTTGCCCTTGGTTCCGCAAAGTCAATGCGTTTGAAAGGCGATGTTATTTATGAAAAGAAAATATGCGGCGACTTCCTGGATCTTCCCCCGGGTATGGCTGTACGATTCAAAGGACTCACAGATGATGAAATGCTGGTTATAAAGAGGTACGTGCAAGACCTGTTGGCCAAGGATATTTTAGACGGCCAGGAAGAACGTGTAATCGAGAAATCATGAAAATCAGCCCCAGGCGCTCCAGACACCTGCAAAATGCCTGTACTTGAAACACATGACATGGACTTCATGACATATGTCATTTGGACAATGTCATGGCCGGATGGTTTATGATTGGCTTTGGGGGAGGGGCCACTGGCTCCCAAATGGTCTTTGAAAAATGATTGCCGGAGGCACCTGGTGCTGCCGGGAAAGTTGGGCCGGGCATTGAACGGTTGAACGGGCAAAACCATGAAATGCTTTAAAATCAAGATGTTTTCGGTTAAGGATTGAACATAAAAAAAAGGCGCCAAGCGCCCCATGAGAAATGAATTTCATTTGCTTGTAACTTTCAGCCTTCTTTGCGCCAGCGCCTGGAAAGGGGTTTGTGGCCGACGTTTCATTTTCAGTCTCTTGCGTAAGCCAAGAAGGTAGCAAATTGGCCCGTCCGGTCAACGGCTGATATTTAGCAGCTCTTGCAGGCAGCGGGGGCCGTGGGCGTCAGGACTCCGGGCTGGTTTCCAGCGCCTTGTTGTAAGGGAATTTCTTAAGGAAGGTCAGAAACGTGTCCACTGAATAGGTGCTTACGGTGTTTCGGTTAAAGAGAAGTGAAAAGTCCCTCAGGAATTCGCATTCCTTGAACTTGAGCATTTTTATGGTACCGTAGTTGACTTCCCTGCGCACGGCCCACCTGGAGACTATTGCCACTCCTATGCCGGCTTCAACAGCGCCCTTTATGGCCTCCGTGCTGCCAAGGATGGCGGTGATGTTCATGTTCAGGGGCGAGAGGCCGTTTTTCTGGAAATAATATTCGATTACCTGCCTGGTGCCGGAGCCTTCTTCCCTGAAGATAAGCGGAAGTTTGGGCAGGTCCAGAATCGATATCTCGCTCAGCTTGGCCAGCGGATGCTTGGAAGACACTATAAGCGTCAGTTCGTCGGGAACAAGCTTTTCGATGGCAAGTTTATACCTTAGCACGTCACCTTCCACCAGCCCCAGATCAATAACGCCGCCCTTGAGCAGTTCTATAATTCTCTTGCTGTTGCCAACCAGCAGGTGGATTTTTGTCTTGGAGTTTGTTTTCCGGAATTCCGCTATCACAAGCGGCAGCAGATAGTTGCCTATCGTGGTGCTGGCGCCTATGGTTATGGAGCCTTTTACAAGCCCGGTTATGCCGCCTACGGCCCGTTCGGCGTTGGCATAAAGGCCAAGAATTTCTTTTGCGTATTTGTAGAGAATTTCGCCGGCTGGCGTGAGCGCAACTGTATTTGAAGAGCGGTCGAACAGCTTGGTCTCAAAAATCTCTTCCAGCGCCTGTATCTGCAGGCTTACCGCCGGCTGAGTAAGATGTATAACTTCAGAGGCTTTTGAAAAGCTCTTCGTATCTGCAACTGTACAGAAAACCTTGAGCTTGTGATCTTCCATGCTCATAAGTCCTTACATTTTAAAATAAAGCGGCAATATAATTCAATTAAATGTGCTTATAGGGTTAGCTTTAGCGGCAAAGATTGAAAAAAACTGTTTGAAAAATACAAAGAAAAAAATTAAAATAAAGTCCGGAGCCGGGTTTGCGGCGTACAAAGTCCCCTCCCTGCGCTGCTTTCCCGGCCTCCTTAAAACCGGTTATCCAATTCCGCGTTTTCCATTAAAATCGCGGAAACCGCGCAGTTTCCAGTCTGTTGCCCTCGCATGGTGATGTATCATTTACCTGAGGGGAACAAAATTAATAAGCAGATCTATAAGGACGCGGGATTCAACCCCGGGGCTTTGGCTGAAAGGCTGGGCGCCCTTACGGAAGCGGAGGCCGCAAGGAGGCTTGCCCAGGAAGGCTATAACGACCTGCCGGCCGAATCCAGGCCGGGTCTGCTTAAACTGGTTTGGCGGATTATCCAGGAGCCCATGTTCATCCTTCTGCTAGCGGGCGGGGCCATTTATTTTTCCATAGGCGATCTGAAAGAGGCCCTGATGCTAATCTTCTTCGTATGCATTTCAATAACAATAACTTTGTACCAGGAAGACAGGACGGAACGCTCGCTGGCCGCCCTCAAAAACCTTTCCAGCCCGCGCGCGCTTGTTATAAGGGACGGCAGGCAAAGGCGCATACCGGGGCGCGAAACCGTCCGCGGGGACCTGGTGTTGATCGCGGAAGGAGACAGGGTCCCGGCGGATTCCATTGTCCTTGAAGAGGGCGGATTGCAGGTAGACGAGTCACTGCTGACGGGTGAATCCGCTCCTGTTACCAAAAATTCCGCAACGGATTTGCAGAATACAAATGAAGTTCAGCCGCCAGGCGGTGACGGGCATCCTTTTGTTTATTCCGGAACGCTCGCGGTGCGCGGCTGGGCCGCGGCCAGAGTGGCAGCAACAGGTGAGAACACGTTTCTGGGCAAGATAGGCAAAAGCCTGAAAACCATACAGCCTGAAAAAACAAGACTCCAGAAGGAAGCCGGACATCTCGTAAGGCTTTTTGCCGCGGTTGGACTTGTGCTATGCACGCTGGTTGTACTGGCTTATGGCCTGGACCGTTACGACTGGCGCGGCGGATTTCTGGCGGGAATAGCGCTGGCGATGGCCGTGCTGCCTGAAGAAATCCCGATGGTGCTCACAGTGTTTCTGGCCCTGGCCGCCTGGCGCATATCACAAAAAAAAGTGCTCACACGCCGGGTGCCCGTGGTGGAGGACCTTGGCTCCGCAACCGTCCTTTGCGTAGACAAAACAGGGACGCTCACAATGAACATGATGACCGTGAAGGCGCTTTATGCCGACGGCGAGGTGATAGACCCGTCCGGGGTGCAAAAGGACCCGCGCGCCAGGGAGCTCCTTTATTACGGAATACTTGCCAGCCGTCCGGAACCATTCGACCCGATGGAGACGGCCCTATTTGATTTATGGAAAAAGGCGCTTCCGCAGGGGAAAAACATTTATGCGGGGATGGAGCTTGCGCGCGAATACCCGCTGACCGGCAGACTGCTTGCGGTTGCGCGCGCATGGAAAACGGGCGGTTCGCAAAATCACGTGATAGCGGCAAAGGGCGCGCCCGAGGCTATATTCGATATCTGCCACATGGGGCAGAAAGATATCGGGCACTTTTCCTCCCGGATTGATGCGCTGGCCCGCAAAGGACTGCGCATTATCGCTGTTGCCAGGGGGTCTTGGGGCCTGCAAAGGCACTCTGAAAATATGGAGCTGCCTTCTGGCCAGCACGATTTCGAGTTTGAGTTCCTGGGCCTTATCGGATTGTCAGACCCCGTAAAGCCCGGCGTTGCTGCCGCAGTTGCTGCCTGCGCCCAGGCCGGAATTCGGGTGGCGATGATAACGGGCGACTATCCGGAAACCGCAAAACAGATAGCCAGGGAGGCGGCCATCTCCCATCCGGAAAATGTATTATCCGGGCCGGAACTGGAGAAAATGCCCGAAGACGAGCTTGCCCGCAGGGTAAAGGAAGTAAACGTTTTTGCCAGGATAATGCCGGAACAGAAATTAAAGATAGTTAACGCGCTGAAAGCGAGCGGTGAGGTAACAGCCATGACTGGCGATGGCGTAAATGACGCGCCTGCACTTAAGGCCGCCCATATCGGAATTGCCATGGGCGCCAGAGGCGCGGACGTGGCACGCGAAGCGGCTTCAATTGTGCTATTGGATGATAATATCTCTTCCATAGTGGAAGGGGTGAAAACCGGCAGAAAAACTTACGACAATATTAAAAAAGCCATGGTATATACGCTTGCCGTGCATATCCCCATAGCCGGACTTGCCCTTTTCCCCGTGCTTGCCGGCTTGCCGCTGGCACTGCTTCCGGTGCACATCGTATTCCTGGAATTAATAATAGATCCGGCGTGCTCTATAGTGTTCGAGGCGGAGCCGGAAGAGCCCGGCATAATGCAGCGCCCCCCAAGGGCGGCAGATGCGCCCCTTTTTGGAAAAAGGCTGATTGCGCTTGGTGCTCTTCAGGGAGTAAGCGTGCTGGCGGTTGCTCTTGCTCTTTTCTTTACCGTGCTGCACAAAGGGGCCAGCAACGGGGAAGCACGCGCGCTGGCTTTTTCCACTCTTATTTTTGCGAACCTGGGGTTGATAATAGCAAACAGGGCCTGGGGGAGGTCCCTGCTACTCCGGCTGAAGGAGCATAACCGCAGCTTCTGGTTTGTCCTTGGCGGCGCGCTCCTTTTTCTTGTGCTTACTGTTTATCTGCCCTTTCTAAGAGGATTATTCCTCTTTGAAAAGCTTAGCCCATATTATTTTGCCCTTGCGGCAGCAGTGGGGCTTGCAAGCGCCTTGTGGACCGAGGCGCTTAAATTGAAGACGCATGGAGTGGGGTAAACATGGCTAGAACAAAAGCCCGCTAAAAGAGCGGGCTTTTGTTAAAGACAATTTTTAAACAGACGCTTATATATTCTCGGCCATCTCCCAGATGCCACAGGGACACACGCCCGCGCAGAACCCGCAACCGATACACTTGTCTGCGTCAACAATGTACTCGAACTGACCGTCCGGTTTTTCTATCCTGGAGATTGCGCCCCAGTAGCATACGTTTTCGCACATGTGGCAGTCCCGGCAGGAGCCGCATGAGAGGCACCTTGCCGCGTCCTTCTCCGGTTCTCCGGTCTCAGTGACGCAACGCTCGTAATACGCCGTCTTAACCCGCCCGTAAGGGATAGGGGTTGTCACCTCGGACATATAGTCATAATGCATCAGCTCGGAGTGCAGCCGCAAAGCGACCTCGCGCCCGGCTCCGATAGCGTGCGTAACCAGGCCGGGTTTTGTTGCGTCCCCAATCGCAAAGACTTTAGGGTCTGTTGTGCGGCCTGTCTCGTCCACACGCACCCAGCTTCCCTTTACCCTGTCTATTGTCTCCGGAAGAAAGCCAGTTATGGGGGTCTCGCCTATGGCCACTATTACGAGGCCAGCCTCAAGGGAGCTTCCATCCTTAAAGTAAATGGTCTTTTCTTTCTTGTCATATTTTTCCGTGACTTTGGGCCAGAGTATCTTTGTCCCCAGCGCCGCGGCCGCGTCCATTTCCTTGCCGAAGGCGGCAGGCTTCTGCACATCAACAGCCGTTACGGATTCCGCACCAAGCCGCCACGCCTCGCATGCCGCGTCCATGCCCACATTGCCCGCCCCTATTACTACCACGTGCTTCTTCTTAAGCACAGGGGCCTTCTCCGCGTTTATCCCTTTCAGGAAATCGTAGGCGGATATGGCATCAGCAGAGCCTTCAAAAGGAATCATCCTCGGCGCGTGCGCACCGCAGGCCACTATTACAGCCTCATGGTCCTTGTATATCTTTTCGAATTTTTTATTATCAATCTTGTTTTTCAGGTTTACCTTTACACCGATCTCCTGGAACCTCTCCAGTTCCTTCCGGAGTACGGCTTGCGGCAGCCGCTCACGCGGAATGCAAAGCTCCAGCTTGCCGCCAAGCTTGGCCGCCTCCTCATAAAGGTCCACTGTATGCCCCTTGAGGGCCAGTTGCCATGCTGCCGAGAGCCCGCCGGGGCCGCCGCCGATAACGGCTATCTTGTGGCCGGTTTTTTTGGCCGGTTTGGGGGCCTTAAGAGAAAGCGAAAGCGCTCCAAGCGCGCTGATGTCTACCGGCTTATCGATATAAAGCCCGCGCGTACAGGCCTGCATACAGGGGTTCGGGCACACCTGGCCGCAAACGGTGGCAGGAAGAGGGCTATACTCCAGCGCCAGATCCAGTGCCTCTACGAATTTCCCCTGCCGTATAAGCGCCGTGCGCTTATGGGTAGGTATATGGGTTGGGCAGTTATAAGCGCAGGGCGGATTATATTTGCCGTTTGCCCATACGGGCTTGTTCCTTCTTTCCGCCCCTGTGGTTATATACGGAAGAAGGCTTCTTTCATGGTCCAGATACGGCGCGAAGATGCCCCCTTCACCCACTTCCTTGTCCCATGCGCTTACCCTGAAATCGGAGAAGGTGCGCGCCTTCTTTTTGAGCGCGTTTTTTTCAGCCGGGGTATGGGCTACAAGTTTTTTCCAGTCGCTTCTGTTTTTTGTTAGTTCCCTGTAATAATCTTTTCTGTCTATCGCTTCAAGGTAGGGGCGCATGTTTTCCTTAAGCCATGCCCAATCCTCATCGGTCAGTTCTGCAAGCCTTACGTCCCCTGCGCTGTAACCTCTTATCGGCCCCCTGAAATAGACAACGCCGCCCACCATGCCAACACATGGCCTGTACCCAAGGATATTATCCGGGTTTCTGGGGTCTACGCCGCAAATTACAGATATGCCGCCAGCTTTGAACTCGGCAAAGGAATCACCTACGTCCCTGAAATACCAGGACTGCGGAGGGGCGAACCTGGGGTTATGTTTTGTAAGGGTATCGCATCGTGCGCCCGCGCCGCCCTGAACGTAAAGCACACCCTGGGCCGCCGCGTTGTGAGCTCCATTTGTAACATCCCCAAGCACTGTTATTTTGGAGCCGCAATTTATCCAGCCCACGTCATCGGAAGCGCTGCCGTGGACTATAATCTCCGTGCCTTCCATGCCCATGCTGCCAAGGCGCTGGCCTACAGGCCCTTCAACCTTCACGTGGACGGTGCCGTTATGCTGGGCTCCACGGGGCCATATGCGCCCCCCAATGCCGTGCTGACCGTCTGCGATCACGTAAAGTTCGCGCGCGCCTTCCTTTATCGCCTCCTGGATGCGTTCTTCCAGAACCCTGGATGATACACGCTGGCCGTCTATCTTGCCGTTTATAATTTTTTCTTCTTTATGCATCTTCTCTTTAGCAGACATAGCTTATACCCAGCTTTTCGGCGATTTCCTGATTGCCCACGCTCAGGCCGTCGGACATGCCAATGGGCAGCTCTGTGCTTCTTCCCATCGGGGCGAATATTTTTTTCAGTTCCACATCCGCCGCTTTGAATACGTCCACAAGCCTCTCGGCAACCTTCTCGGAGTCCAGCCTCCTGTAGAGTTTGGGGTCCTGCGTGGTTATGCCGCGCGGGCATCTGCCGGTATTGCAGAGGTTGCAGCGGTTATTCTCGTCTCCAAGGCAGTCCGCTGTCGCCTGCATCACATATTTGCCTATGGAAGCCGCTGACGCCCCCAGCATTATAAGCGCCGCCACATTGGCTGCCAGGTTTCCTTTTTTGCCTACGCCTCCGGCCGCGATTATTGGAAGCTCATTCTGTTTGCCCTGCTTTACCAGGTCCAGGTAGCATTCGCGGATGTTGGAGGCTATGGGGTGGCCCATCTTGTCCATGGACACGTTATAGGCCGCGCCTGTACCGCCGTCCTCGCCATCTATGGAGAGAGCGGCCGCGTATGGGTTTCTTGCCAGGTTATTCAAAACGGCCCTTGCCGTTTTCGTTCCGGAAATTTTTGGATACACCGGTACCCTGAAGCCCCACGCCATGGACATGGACTGTATCATCTTGGCCACGGCCTCTTCTATGGAGTACTTCGTCTGATGCGTGGGCGGCGAAGCCAGATCTACCCTCATGGGCACACCTCTTATCTCCGAAATGAGCTTCAAAACTTTATAGGACATCAGGAGGCCGCCATCGCCGGGCTTCGCGCCCTGGCCGTACTTTATCTCTATCGCGGCGGGGTCCGCTACCATATCAGGAAGCGCCCGCACAATCTCGTCCCAGCCGAAATAGCCTGAAGCAATTTGCAGGATAAAATACTTAAGGAAACGGGACTTTAAAAGCCTGGGGGGCATGCCGCCCTCGCCGGAGGCCATCACCACTGGCATCCCCAGTTCCTCGTTTAAATAAGCAACACCCATGGCAAGCCCTTCCCACATCGGCGGGGAAAGCGCGCCAACGGACATGCTGCCGATCATTATCGGGTATATCTCCCTTACGGGAGGAATGAAGATATCGGAATTTTTGTCCACAACCAGCCTGCCGTTTTCGGCCTTCAGAGGCATGGACTCCGGCGGCAGTATCCGGCCTAAAAACGTCCGCAGGTGGAACTCGTGCCTGCCAGCGTCCAAAGCGGGATCCGTAAGCATAGAGATGCGGGTGAATTTTAGCTGGTCCAAAGTAGAAGGGGTCGGGTCGTTCCTTCTGCCGCCCCTCTTGTATGCATCCCCGGCCCTGTTTTTATAGAACAGGAATTTGTGATTGGGGTTAAACTCCGGCGTTATTGCCTCGTTAGGGCAAACCAGAGAGCACATCGCGCAGCCCACGCAGTATCTGTCTATGTCGTGCACCTGCTTTACTATCTGTGTCACCCGGCGGGTTACTGAAGGGTTGGGGGTGGGCCCCTCGGAACCGGCCGCGCGGTCCACCCTTAAATCCGGCACAATGGCCTTTACCGGGCAAACTGCCGTGCACTGGCCGCAGCGCTTGCAACGGTCGTCCCGCCACTGGATTATATAAGGGAATTCCTTGAGCGTAAGCTCGTGGTTGACGTCTAGTTTCCCTTTAACTGGTTCCAAACCTTTACCTCCTGGGCCCCCGGAGAGATCATTACAAAATCGTATTTCATCGGAAAGATATCTTTGGCCCTGTCCCTTTCAGGAACGGCCGAATCCACTCCGCACTCCTCCGACATAAGCGCGTATTTGCCTTTTACACCCCCAACCGCGCCGGGGCGCAGCTTCTTGGAATCCTGCACCATGAAGCATGTGCCATCAGGGGTGAAGCCTATTATGCAATTGGGGCCGTCTATCACAAGCATCCTCAAAGACTGCCTCATCAGAAGCAGGGCGTCCTTGTCCGGCCGGCCTTCCATTTCGGCCCGCTTAAGTGGCGTGATAACGTCTTTATAGTAAGGCATGGGGAAGCCAAGCCTCTTGGTCGTGTAGTGCAATATGTGCGTGAAAACCTCGCTGTCGCTCTGATAACCGATATAGCCGGGGAACCCCCTGCTCATCAAATATTCCCTTATCGGCACGAAAGCGGTGTTCTCGCCGTTGGTCATGGTGCCGATACCCTGAATGAAAAAGGGATGGCAGGCGTACAGGTTTATGGCGTAGTTGGTGTTCTGTCTGCCCTGGGCAAGGACAATCTTCGCCTTAAGGTCGCCTTTTTCCAGCCCGAAGTATTCGGCAAGCATTAGCGGGTCGCCAACTTCCTTTAACGTGAGCACATCCGGATAGAAAGAAAACACCGTTATGGACTCGTCCTTATCGCCCAGTTTGCGAAGAGCAATCCTGGTTTCAAGAAGAAGGGCTTCCTTCTGCTCCCATGGTCTTTCCTTTATTCCAGCCGGATATTCATAGAACTTGGTGAAGTAGTGGTCACGCCTGATTATCTGCGGCAATGGTTTTACATCGGGCTCCCAGCAGTGCACCTCGCGCCAGCCGCGGGAGGACATGAATTCGTCCAGCGTTTTCAACCCATCATTGGAACAGATGCCCGAAAGGGCCGGATATTCCTTAAGATTCTCAGCGAATCCACCAAGGGATTTCAGCATCAAACCCATCCCGGAGCCGTCGTGGCCCTCCTTCATAGTCTCCAAGGCATGGATATTCTCCAGAGGTGAAAAGTACTCCGAAGCCGTTATGGCAGCTAATCGACACATCTATAATAGGGCCCCTTATCTCAGGTATAGGCATTTAAAGCCGTCTTTTAATATAAAAAGCCGCCTTTCCGTTTGTCAATGAACAAAAACACGTCTATCATTTAGGAATGAAAGCCCGGCTGTTTGTCCTGTTTCACCCTTTGTGCCGCAATATGGTAATTGCGTGCTGCCTTTTGCTGGCTTCCGGGTGCGCCTGCCGCATGCTTGGCTCCAGGGTAATGACCCTGCCCAGAACACTTCCCGGCTATTACACGGCCATACTTTACGGCGGAAAGCCCGGCGAGCAGAGGAACACGGCCATAATACTGGCTGCGGAAAACAGCGGATATTCTTTTGAAATTTCAAGCCTCAGCCATAGCCATTACACTACAATGCAGCATGTGAGGGGGGACGAAGTGGCTGCGCTGGCAAGCAATATTGTCCCTTATTTCATAAAATCCACAAGCATACAGTTCAAGAGGATAATGGACGAAAGCGGGCAGAAGGTGATCGGCTATGAGATCACCCCGTTTGGCTTCACGCTGGTCCCGGCGGAGCCGCCTTCAATCACCTATGAACTTTGCAAAAAAGGCGTTGTGAAGGTAATGATCTGGCCCAGCCCGGATGTGGAAAGAAGACAGGAGAGCTAGGCCGGATGGACTTTTTGTTATGGATTTCCTAATATTTGGCTAAGGCAACTCTATCTAACCAGAGGAGGGCGGCACTGAAAGCACTGGCCTTAACATCCTTAATTTTTTTGATGGTGGTGACGATCATGGACATTAAATCGGGAACGGCAGAAACGGCGACAGCAGCTACAACAAAAACTGCGTTTTCCATTTCAAGTCCCTCATTCAAGGACCGGGGAGATATCCCGGGCAAATACACCTGCAAAGGCGAGGACGTAAGCCCGCCCCTTGTTATCAGGAACGTGCCGGAAAGGACAAAATCCCTTGCGCTTATCGTGGACGACCCCGATGCGCCAGCCCAAGTATGGACCCACTGGCTGGTCTGGAACATCAGGCCGGATACGGACAAGATAGAATCCGGCGATGCCCCCTCCGGGGCGATTGTGGGGATTAATGATTTCCGCAGGAACGATTACGGCGGCCCATGCCCCCCTTCAGGCACCCACCGGTACTTCTTCAAACTGTACGCGCTTGATAAGATGCTGGACCTAAAGACCGGGGCAACAAAGGAGGAACTGGAATCCGCCATGCGTGGCCATATAATCCAGAGCACTCATATAGTGGGGTTGTTTTCAAAGTAAGGTCTTTTAGCCCGGGGATTCCGGCAACAGACAGGAGTCCTGGGAAGTGTGATTGGATGAAGCGTCTAAATCCCATTGCCGGAATACCGTTATGCCTCTTTATGCTGGCAGCGTGCAGCCTTGGCGCTTCGCTCCGAAGCCGGCCCGCCAGGGAGATAGCGCCCTCTGAAACTTACAGCGTAATCTTTTACGGCAACAGATATGTGGGGGACCTGGAGACCGTGGTTTTTTTGAAGCCGGTTTCCTCCCAATTTAATGTAAAACCAAAGTCGTCCGTCTATTACTCCATCGTAAACGGCATCTCCGCGCCAGTTGCTATGAAAAAAGCGGAAGCGTTCTTCAAATCCAACCCCAACTACACGGGCATCTCTAAAAACAGGATTTCCGTTGCGTCCACTGGCCAGTTGATCGGCTACGAGATAAGGCCGCTTTACCAGCCTTTTGTCTACGGGATGCCCGACGTGCTTACCACCTGTTACACGCTGAAAGGCAAAACGGTGAGCATGTACGTTGAGAGTAATCCATTTTTGAAAAACCGCAGGTTTTCCGGAGGCGCCGTTGAGGAAGGTGGCCGCGACGCCGGCGGGATACCCAGATAGCTCAGTCTTCAGCGGCAAGAAAGGCGCACTTCAGGTATTCCGTCTCCGGCATGGGCAGAAGTACAGGATGGTCCACGGCTTGGGACCTTAAGTCCAGAAGCCTCAGGCTTCTTCCCGCCCCCCTTCCAGCTTCCCGCAGCATCTCCACGAACTCCTCCCTGGCTACGTGATGGGAGCAGGAGGAGGTGGCCAGCAGTCCGCCGCGCGCCAGAAGCCCCATCGAAAGCTCGTTTAATTCCTTGTACGCCTTTACCGCCTCCCGTGCCTTCTTTGCGCTTTTGGCGAAGGCGGGCGGGTCCAGCACTATGAAATCGAATTTTTCTCCGGCGGCCTTCTTTTCTTCCAGGAAATCAAAAACGTTGGCGTGGGCGAAATCAACCTTGTCCGGCACGTTATTCAACATGGCGTTTTTACGTGCCAGGGCCAGCGCCTTTGCGGATTCATCCACAAAGGTAACATGGCCTGCCGCCTTGCCGGCCAGGCTGATACCCCAGCCACCCGAATAACAAAACAGGTCCAATCCCCGCCCTCCTGAAACCAGCTTGGCGAACTGCGCCCGGTTTTCCCGCTGGTCCAGAAAGAAACCTGTCTTCTGCCCCTCAAGCACGTCTATTTCATAGGAGATTCCTTCTTCCGTTATAACGGGAGCGGGTTCGATATTGCCTTTTACAACCTCCTTGTACTGTGAGAGCCCCTCAAGCAGCCTGGAGCGGCTGTCGTTTCGAAGCGCAATGGCCCTGGGGCTTAAAAGTTCGTCCAGGGCGTTTATCACATGGTCTTTAAGCGCCTCCATCCCGGCCGTAAGTATCTGTACGGAAAGCACGTCCGCGTACTTGTCCACAACAAGGCCTGGCAGGTAGTCCGACTCCCCGAAGACCAGCCTTGTCCCGCCTTTGGGGCCAAGGGCTTCGGGCGGGGAAAATCTTTTTCTGAAAGATATTGCCTTTTCCAGCCGCCGTTTGATGAAGGCGTAATCTATCTTCCCGCGCCCCCGGCTGAGTATGCGCACGGCTATAAGGCTTGCCGGGTTTACGTAACCGGTGCCCAAAAAATTGCCTCTCATGTCCTCAAGCTCCACAATAGAGCCGGGCTCCAGCCCCTTTGGGCTTTGGGCAAGCTCATTTGAAAATACCCAAAGATGGCCCGCGAGGAGGCGGCGTGTCTTTCTGAGGGTGATTGTTTGAAGAGTTCCGTTTGGCATTTGGCTATTATAACAGTCCTATACATTTCCCAATCGCGTGGTATCCTTCAGTTAAGGGGGGGCAAAGCATGAGAAATGTTGGCGGAGCCGATAAGATATTAAGGATAATCCTTGGTATTGTCCTTGCCCTGGTGGGCGCATTGGCCGGTATGGCTGGAGGGGTAAGGATCATTCTTTTCATCGTGGCCGCGGTTGCACTGTTTACCGGGATATTTGGATTTTGACCGCTTTGGAAGGTGCTCGGGATAAGCACCTATAAAAAGAACCAGGCCTGAAACAGGTTAATTTGATCCGATCGAAAACCCCGGGGGCCTTATCGCCTCATTGCGGCAGACGGGGCATCTGCCCGGCTTTGTCAGGCGCTCCCTCTTTTTAAATATGAAGCCGCATTTTTTGCATTGGGCGGGGGTAATTATCAGAAGGCCGTGCATACCGCCCAGGCTCTTCTGGATATGCTCAAGATGGCCGTAAACCTCTTTTTCGGAAATCCTTACCTGTTGGGAAATGTCCTTGGCAGTAAGGGTTTTTTGGCTTTTAAGCGCGGCCATTATCTCATGCCTGATCGTATCGGGCCGTTCCAGAACGGGCGGCCCTTCCCGTTTTTGCCTCATATCCGCAGTATATCATGCAAACACATGGCATAAAGCAGCTGGTTTCCAGTTTTGGCGGAATTCACATACAATAATTGGAAGATGAAAACTGAGGATTTGATAACAATAGGCAGAGAGGTGCTGAAGGCGGTCCGGGGCATCCAGGTAAAGGGCGAAGCGCCCATGGAGCGCGGGGCTGGAGGTGACCGCACTTTCCCCGTGGATAAGATAGCCGAAGATGCAATACTTAAGGGGCTGGAAGCCCTTGGTGAGCCTTTTACAGTTATTACCGAAGAGGCCGGGGTGCTGAACATCGGCGGCCCGGGTGGCAAGACGGTTGTAATAGACCCGATAGACGGCAGCAAGAACGCGGTCTCCGGGGTGCCTTTCTTCGGCGCGTCGATAGCGGTTGCTTCCGGCGCTACTGTAAGGGACTTGGAGATGGGTTATGTGATCAACCTTGCAAATGCCGACGAGTTCTGGGCTGCAAGAGGCAAGGGGACATTCCAGAACGGCGCGCCTGTGCGCTGCCTGCCGGATGGCGGCTTTTTGTCTGTGGCATATGAAGCGCAAAATCCGTCCTCAGACATAAGGCGTATACTGCACCTTCTGGAGACGGCCAGGAGAACCCGGTGCTTTGGCTCTATTGCGCTGGCGCTTTCTTATTTGGCGGCCGGGGGGCTGACTACGCTGGCAAATCCCGGCAGGGCACGGAGTTTTGATTTTGCTGCCGGGTACGTGCTGGTAACCGAGGCGGGGGGGATTTTTACAGACCTGGACGGCAACGGTATAGGCCATGTGGAGCTTGGGATAAAGCGCGGCGCTTCTATTTTGGCTTCAGCCAATAGCGAGGCGCACGAAAAGGCGCTGGATGCCCTGAGGAAACCTCAAGTTTGAGATTTAAAATTTCAGAGCTGCCGGAAAACCAAAGGACCCTCACGCGGGCGTTTCTGGAATCGGCAAAACTTTTCCATGGCAAGACCCTTTTCAGTTATGAATCCGGCGGCCAGAAAAAAACGCTCACATACAATGAATTTTTTTCCAGGGCCTGCGGCCTGGCCTTGTTATTGCGGCAGCGCGGCATAAACCCGCAGGACAGGGTTGCGATCATCGCGCCCCCTTCGCCCCGGTGGTGCCTTTCGTTTGCCGCCATCGTGCTTGCCGGGGCCGTGGCAGTGCCGCTGAACGAATCGGCTCAGCCTGAAGAGATCGCGGCCATTTTAAAAGACGCGCAGCCCAGGGGTGCCTTTCTGTCTTCAGAGGCACAGAGAATTTCCGGTCTGTGCGGCGGCGTTTGTGCCGGGATGCTGCTTCCTGATGTTGAATCGGAGCTGGCGGGGCCGGTTACGGACGAGGCCGGATTTTCCGGCTGGTCCGATTTTTCAGCCCCGGAAAAGCCGGCCGTAATTCTTTATACCTCCGGCACCACTTCAATGCCCAAAGGCGTTGTGCTTACCAACAATAATCTTGTATCGGACGCCTTGGCCGCGCTGGATACGCAGATAATTGGAGAGGACGAAAACGTCCTTGCACCCCTGCCTTTCTACCACGCTTATCCGCTTACGTGCTCTTTCATTGCAGAAGTCTTTGCCGGGGCCACCATAACCATTACGCCTTCGATAAAAGAGATGGCGCGTACCGCGAAGGAATCCGGGGTAAGCATTATCCTGGCAGTTCCCCAGATGCTCGAATTGATGGACCAGTCCATCAGGGGAAAACTCCCGGCGTGGGCACGGCCCCTGGTGGGGGCATGCGGCCTCATCAGGCGCAGCACGGGTTTTAACGCCGGCAGGCTCGTCTTTGCAAAGGCGCATAGGGCCCTTGGCGGGAAGGTCCGGATTCTGGCCAGCGGCGGCGCAAAGCTGGAACCATCTGTGATGCTGTCACTTGAGGCGCTTGGGTTTACGGTTGTGGAGGGTTATGGGCTTACAGAGACCTCGCCGGTAGTCACCTTTAATCCGCTTGAAAAAAGAAAGCCCGGCTCCGCCGGGATCGCACTGTCTACGGCCAGGCTTAAGGTAGAAGACGGCGAGGTGCTGCTTTCCGGGCCGATGCTCATGAGCGGATACTGGAACAGGCCCGAGGAGACGGCCAGGGTCATCAGAGACGGCTGGTTCCATACCGGGGACCTGGGTTATATAGATAACGAAGGATATCTGTTTATAACCGGCAGGAAGAAGGAAGTGATAGTGCTTTCGTCCGGTAAAAATGTGTTTCCCGATGAGGTGGAGAAGCACTACGGGCAGGCCGGGTTGGTCAAAGAGATAGCGGTTTATGAGGAGAAGGGCGCGCTTAAAGCCTTTGTGGTGCCGGACCTGGAGGCGGCCAAAATGCAAGGAGCTGGCGGCCTTAAAGAAGCAATCGGCTGGGAACTGATGCGGTTATCAGCCAAAATTCCGCCTTATATGCGGATACGCGGTTTTTCCCTTGTGGAAGGGCCGTTGCCGCGTACTTCCCTTGGCAAGCTGAAAAGGCATCTGCTGGCAAAAATGAAAAGCGGTGAGGCGCGGAAAGAGCAGGCGGCCGGTGCCATAACAGACCCCGTTCTTACGAAATCCGCAGCCGGGCGCACGCTGGTGGGCGCTATCCATTCGGTAATGAGGGAAAAGGTTGCTATAAAAGCCGGTGACAACCTGGAGATGGACCTTGGGCTGGATTCGCTTGGAAGGGTGGAATTGCTGAATGCGTTGGAAAATGCCCTGGCCTTGTCCGTGCCCGACGACTTTCTGTCAGACGTGCAGACCGTGGGCGAGCTGCTCGATAAAACGGAAAAATTGATAGAAGGGCATACCGGGGCCCGCAAACCCCGGAAAAAAGAAGAGGAGCTTTCCAGGGGAGGGATTTTATTCAAGGCTGTAACGGTTTTGGTAAAGGCAGCTACCAAAACACTTTTCAGGGCGGATGCCACTGGGGTTGAAAATATTCCGGAGCCGCCTTTCATTATCGCCCCAAACCACACCAGTTTCCTGGACGGTTTTTTGATATTGGGGGTGTTGCCCTCCAGATTGCTGGATTTGCTTTATTTTCAGGGGATAAAAAAATATTTCAGGCCGTTTCCGCCGCGGCTGGTGGCCGGGGCGCATGTTATTCCAATAGATGCCGGCGCGCTGCTGTCAGGCGCGCTAAAGGCCTCAGCAGGCGTCTTTAAGGCAAACGGTGCGCTGTGCGTTTTCCCGGAAGGCGGCAGGTCCATAGAGGGCGAGCTGATGGAGCTGAAGCGCGGCGTGCCGGAGCTGGCTAAAAAAGAAGGCGTTCCCGTGGTGCCTGCCTGGATAGAAGGGGCGAACAAGGCCCTCCCAAGGGGCGCGGTTTTTCCCAGGCCCGTAAAAATAACCGTGCGGTTTGGAAGGCCGCTTATGCCAGATGATTTCAACACCGCTGAAGAGATGCGTGCGGCCCTGAGAAGTGCGATCCTCGATTTGCGATAGGTTCAAAATGGCATTGTCCAGCATTTTAAATTTCAAATCCGGGTTTTTCTATGCCGTTTGGTTTAGCGGTACGGACAATTTGAATGCGGAGCCTTCGCCCTGTTTGCTACTTACTGAAATGTCTCCGTCCATGGTGGCCAAAAGCTCCTTTGCTATTGCCAGCCCCAGGCCGAACCCTTTTGAGCCGCCGCTTCTGTAAAAGCGCTGGAATATGTGCGGCAGGTCTTTTTCCGCAATGCCTTTTCCGGTGTCTTTTATCTCGATAAAATACTTGCCGCCCTCGATGCCGTAATCCACGAAAACCCCGCCGGTTTCCGTATGGTTTTTAGCGTTTACCAGGATATTTCTGACGGTTTTTTCAAGTTTCTCAACATCCATTTGCACCACAAACTCCCCCTTTGATGCCAGCTGCAGGGAGAGGCCCTTGTCCTTGAACACTGGGGCCAGTGAATCTGTAACCCCCCTGAGGAAGTCATGAAGGCATACCTCCTCCATATTCACTTTAAGGAAGCTCGCCTCGGCCTTAGTGAGGTCCTCTATGCCGCCTATAAGCCGGGTGAGGGTATCCAACTCCGCCAAAAGCGGCTCGAACTCCTCCGGGCTGGCAGTAAGCACGCCATCCAGCATCGCCTCCACCCGTGCTTTCATTATGGCAAGGGGGGTGCGGAGCTCGTGCGCCACATTGGATGTAAGGTGTTTGCGCAGGGCATCTTCCCTCTGGAGAGCCTCGGCCATCCTGTTGAAGGCCGCCTTAAGCCGTCCTATCTCGTCCGTGCCGGTTTCCAGCCTTACGCTCAGGTCCCCTTTTGCAACGGCCTCTGAAGCTTTTTTAAGTTCGCTTATCGGCCTGGAGAAGAACTGGCTGAGGATAAGGGCCATGAAGAATGCGCTGCCTCCGGCCAGCGAGAAGGAAAGCAGAAGGAAAGCCCTTCCCCTTTCCCTGAACGCATGCTCCTTCTTTCGGAGGCTCAGGTTTTTACCGGCCATGTCTTTTATGTTGAAACTGCCTATCTCCTGCCCTCTGTGGAAGAGGGGATAACTGTCATACGGGGTTGCTGTTTTTACCTCCGGCCCGGCAATCTGAAGACGCCTGCGCATGGAATCCGACAGGCCGCGTATTACGCTGTCTGTGTCCATTATGGCCTTGCCTGATTCGTCCTGGATACTGCAGTCGAAGCGGAGCATAACGGCCCACTGAAGGGCGTCCGTAAGGGCCTGTCTGTTCCAGCCCTGCGACGTATAGCTGCTCTCCACGGCCGTGATAAGCCAGTATACGTGGTCCTGCTGCTCGCTTTTGCCGTACTCGCCAAAGTCCCTGATAATCAGTTTTTCAAAGAGCACATCGGAGAACAGGGCCAGAATGATTACGGCAAGAAAGCCGCAGAAAAGCTTACTCCTCATCCCTTGAGCCTATGAACTTGTAGCCTACTCCGTAGATGGTCTTGATGAACATGGGGGTCTTGGGATCGTCCTCTATCTTTTGCCGCAGATTTTTTATATGGGCGTCTATGGTGCGCTCGTACCCCTCAAAGTCATATCCCTGCACCAGGTTTACCAGTTGCAGCCTGGAGAGCACCCTGCCGGGTTTTTCAGCCAGCGACACCAGTATTCCAAACTCCGATGGCGTAAGCAGTATTATCCGTTCCCCCCGGAGCACCTCTCTTTTCAGCACGTCTATCACAAGCATGCCTTTGTTGAAGCTGAGCTTTGTATATGGGCGCTTGTGCCGCCTCAACTGGGCCTTTATCCTGGCAAGCAGCTCGCCGGGGCTGAAGGGCTTGGCCACGTAGTCGTCGGCCCCCAGCGAAAGCCCTTTTATAATATCGTCCTCGCCTGTTTTGGCCGTAAGCATGATAATGGGAATGTCGGAGCTTTGCCTTATCATTGCGCAGAGTTCCTCGCCCTGGATATCGGGCAGCATCAGGTCCAGCACCACAAGCGAAGGATTTGTTTTAAGAAGTTTTAAGGCGTCCTCGCCGGAGTTGGCAATCTCCGAATGATAGCCCTCCCGTTCCAGATACAGCCTGATTATGTCCGATATCTTTCTTTCGTCCTCTACAACCAGAATCGTCTGCTTTTCAGTCATATCCCGCCTTCCGGAGAGAACTCTCCCTCAACATCCAGTTCCAAAGCCATATCCAGGATCATCTGGGCCGTTGTCCTGCGCAGCTTCTGCCGGAACCCAAGCCCCTGCCTTAAATCCTTTTCTATCGCCGCCAGTGCTGAATAGTAAGGCGTCCTGTCCAGCAGCCTGCCGGGCTGCTTGTGTTTTCCGGCAAGTACGGCGCAGCCGCCGCTTTCCTTTGTTTCGCCCCCAGGCATTGTAAAAAAATTAGGCACGCCGTGAAGCCTGCATATCATGGGGCGCCAGAAGTAAAGCGCGCACAGCCCCTCGAAATTGGCCGGGCACATGAGCTTGAATATCTCACCCGCCTGCGCTTCGTGGGCATAGCTTCCCACAACCACGCGGGCGCGCTTTATGATGAGGTCCCTCTTTGCAAACGGTATCTTTTTCAGGCCTTCCAGCAGGAAGATATACTCGGCAAGGGTGTAATGATAAAAGCGCTGTGTGCAGCAGTTGTCCCGGCAGCCGGCGCAGTCCAGCCGGTACTCCCCCGCGAACTCGGCATATGCCCGGTCCATCTCCCCATAAAGCGAGGCTATCCGCCTGATAACCTCGCCGGTTATGCCCTGTTTGCCGGCCGTCTTGAAATCCTCTCCCACAGCTCGTCGTCTATCTCTTCCAGATAGTCATGTATGCTGTAATCAAGGCCGCAGTCCATGCAGCGCAACTTGACCAGTCTTCAGCCGAAAACCGGCTCTATCCTGCCGCCGCACTCTTTGTCCTTGCACATCATAACGTTATATATTTTACTTCAAAACGGCCCGTTTTTTTAAAAACGGGTCCGGGTGCCCAGCAATATGCCTTCCAGCTCTTCCGGCTTGTGTTTTTCACGAGCCCGGGCCTTTTCTTTTTATATGTTCCAACCCAAAATGGCAACAGCCCGGTTTAAAATGTTTTTTGTCCGTTTTTTTTGTTCCGCCTGTTCCATCTTTTCCCTGTTTTTCAGGTTGCTGTTTGCTTGCCAAGTTTTTGATTTTAAAAGAATTTGCCCTTTTCTGCCCAAAAGCCGGTGGAACAGGCCCAATATCTTGTTTTTTCACGGCCTTACGGATTTTTGTATTTTATGGCATCCATGCGCGCAGTCCTGCCCAGGCGGGACAATTTCGTCCTTTCCCGTCAGGCCGCAATGCCCGCTTGCTGCAATCGTGAATCCATTTTGACGCATTGCCAATTCCTTGCCCTGCCTGTGAGGTTTTTTAGGGGAATGTTCCATAGCCGCAAGCCGGTGTGGGTTGCCCACCACACCGCCATCATACCCGCCTGGAAATGACATTGTCCATATGACACATGTCATGAAGTTTGCGTCATGGGTTTTTTGTTTGCGGCTATCAGACGGTAAACAGGGTCAGCCCCTGCAAGCCGCTTCCTCCGGGGCCATCCCGGCCGGGCATGTTCTGAAACTTCCTCTTTAATAAGGCGCGGGGCGTGCTACAATTTTTCCAGGAAGTACATTCCTGAGTAATTCTGCCTGTCAGGAGGTCTTATATGCGGAAGGCATTTCCGATGTTTCTCCTTGCGCTTCTGTTTTCGGCAACGCTGGTAAGGGCTGGGATGCTTGAAGACGTAATGAAAAAGGCCGGGATGTCCCAAAGCGGCGGGGCCGATGAAAGCACCACGGCAGCGGGGCTTAAAGAGGCGCTCTCTATTGGCGCCAAAAACGCGGTGAGGCTGGTCTCCCGCAAGGACGGTTATTTCGGCAATCAGGCGATCAGGATACAGATGCCCGGTAAAATCCGGCAGGCGGCCAATGTGCTTGGGAAGATGGGATATCAAAAACAGGTGGATGCCTTTGTGCTGAGCATGAACAGGGCGGCTGAAAAAGCGGCGCCCAGGGCAAAGGCCATTTTTGTTGATGCGATTAAGGGGATGTCCATTTCAGACGCCAAAAAGATACTTGGCGGCGGCGATACCGCCGCAACAGAATATTTCAAAGAGAAAACCAGCGCCAGGCTCTATGATGAATTTAAGCCGGTCATATCGTCCAGCATGGACCAGGTGGGCACTACACGCGCTTACAAAGAGATGATGGGGAAGTATGAGGCCGTTCCCTTTGTGCCCAAACAGTCTCTGGATCTGGATCATTACGTTACCAACAAGGCCCTGAACGGCCTCTTTTACATGGTAGGCCAGGAGGAAAAAAAGATCAGGACCGATCCTGCCGCCAGGGTGACAGACCTGCTCAGGAAAGTTTTTGGGAAATAGCGGCCGCCGCGTAATTATCCGGCCTTGAAAAACCCTTTATAGAACTCAGCCGCCCGTTTTGAATAGGCTGGATACACCTCGTCCGAGAACGAGAATATCTTCCTGGTCTCCAGCATCAGTTCCTTGTCGTCCTTCAGCCAGTCCCTTATCATTGCGGGGGTAACCTCGATATGGAACTGAAGGGCATACACGCCGTTGCCGAACCGGAAGGCCTGGTTTTGGTAGATTTCGGAAGAGGCCAGCCGGACTGCCCCATCCGGCAGGTCGAAGGTGTCGCCGTGCCATTGGAACACCTGGGCAACCGGCTTATCATTTACCTTCAAGGCGCCAAACACCGGGTCCTTTGCCCCTTCGGCTGTCATCTGCACTTCATACCAGCCGATCTCCTTCCGGCCGCCCGGATAGACGCGCGCCCCCAGCGCGTGCGCCAGCATCTGCGCCCCCAGGCACACTCCAAGCGCCGGCTTGCCAGCCTTTATAAACTCTTCCAGTATCTTCGCCCCGGCAACCAGGTGCGGGTACTGGTTCATCTCGTAAACCCCCATCGGGCCGCCCATCATTATCACGTGGGAATATTGCGCGGCATCCGAAGGTTTCTGGCCGTTCAGCAGTTCAACGGTATCAAACGGCACGCCAAGCGCATTCAGCCCGTTTTCAATGGTGCCCGGGCCTTCGGCAGGTGTATTTTTAAGCACAAGCGCTCTCATTTTTTATCCCCTTTCCGAAAGCATTTTTTTTGTGTGGACCATCCGCTGGACAACCGTGAAGTGCGTTGCAATGAACATGGCCCAGAGCACAGGTATCATGTATCCCGTAAGCGCGCCCGCGATGATGAACACCAGCCTCTCGGGGCGCTCCATAAGCCCTATCTTGCACTGTACGCCAAGCCCTTCGGCACGGGCCCTTGCGTAGCTTATGAGGAAGGCCCCGGCAAGGGTGCCCATCGCCGGCAGCACGCCTGTTATGTTTGCCCTCAGGTAATAGGCCACGCCGAAGAAGATGAAGGCATCTGAATAGCGGTCCAGGACGGAATCCAGATATGCGCCAAACCTGGTGGACTTGCCGTTGGCCCTGGCAACCATCCCGTCCAGGCCGTCGAATAATCCTCCGAACAGAATTATAAGGCCGCCCGCCCTGAGATTAAACGCAATCACTGCCGCGCCGGCCACCGTTATCAGGAAACCAGTTATGGTAATGACATTAGGGCTTACCGCTACTCTCTTGAAAACCGGGGCCAGCGGCTCCTCAACCAGGTTTTTAGATATTCTGCCGGAGATCACTGGCCTGTTTTACCAGAGACGAAGTCCTCCACCATCTGGCGGGCCTCCGAATCGGGGAACTGCCGTGGCGGATGCTTCATGAAGTAAGCCGACGGGGCCACGAGCGCCCCTTTCAATTTCCTGTCCAGCGCTACTTTTATGCACCGGACGGCGTCTATGACAACCCCCGCGCTGTTGGGGGAATCCTCCACGGACAGCCTTAATTCCAGGTTAATGGGGATGCTGCCGAATATCCTGCCCTCCATGCGGACAAAGCACACCTTGTTGTCGCACAGCCACGGAACGTAATCGGACGGCCCTATATGTATCCGCTCCGCCTCCAGCGGGGTGCGCAGCTGGCTTTGCACGGAGGACGTTTTGGATATCTTTTTGGACTTCAGCCTGCTGGCATTCAGCATGTTAAGGAAGTCCGTATTGCCGCCAACGTTAAGCTGGTAGGTGCGGTCCAGCTTTGCGCCCCTGTCCTCAAATAGTTTAGTCAGGGTGCGGTGGATGATTGTGGCCCCTATCTGGCTTTTTATATCATCACCGATTATGGGCAGGCCCGCCTCTTCCATCCGGCCGGCCCAGGCGGGGTCCGAGGCGATGAAGACGGGCATGCAGTTTACCACGCCCACATTCGCCTTTATTGCCTCGCCCACATAGAACTTTACGGCCTGCTCCGAACCCACTGGCAGGAAGTTAACAAGCACCTCTGCCCCGCTTTTTTTCAGGACGGCCGCCACGTTGACCGGTTTTCTGGCGCTGGGCTGAAAACGGCGCGCCTCCGGATAATCGCCCATGTGGGCGGAAACACCGTCCAGTATATGCCCCATCCGGATGGGTATATCGTTTGCCGGGTTTTGCCAGATGGTTTTGGTGCAGTTGGGCTGGGCGAATATGGCTTCGCAAAGGGGCCTGCCAACCTTCCTTTTATCTATGTCGAAGGCGGCCACAACGTCTATGTCCCCGGCGCCGTAAGGCCCTATCTTTTCGTGCATCAGGCCAAGTGTGCCGTCCGGATGCCCTTTGCCAAGCGCCCTGTAATGCTCGATCCCCTGGACAAGCGAACTTGCGCAATTGCCCACTCCGACGATTGCTGCCCTGATCTTCCGCATCCCCGGAATTCTTGCCTTTCCTTTTGCCAGACGGAATTTTACTGCGGCGTTTTTAACCTGGAACTGCCTTCAAACCTTTATACCGCAGTTCGGTTTTTATGTCAAGGGCAAACAGGCTAAAACCGCGCATTTTCAAGCTGTTACAACGCTAACTTTTCCCGTATAGAGAAGTCATCATGTTATAGACAAACAGCGCTATAGAGGCAACCTCTATCGCCCCAAAGAGGGCCGACACCCTCATATACGCGCCCGTGCCTGTATAGTACGCGGAGGTATAGAAGCCAAGCATGCCAATAAGCCCGGCGTTGGCCAGCCAGAACTGTATCTCCGCAAGTGTTTTGCTTTTAAGCGCCTTGCCGGCAAACCTTGGCAGGATATGATACCCCACCCCGTAGATCATCATGGATACCCACCCAAGCAGCATTAGATGGGAATGCACGAACTTGAGGCCAAGGTACTTTGGGTTGCCCAGCATCATAACGCCGATAATAGAAGCCGCCAGCAGATATGTGATGCTCATAAAGATAAAACGCTTTACAAACCTGTCCATCAGGCCCTCCTGTTTTTTATTTGCAGTTAGATTTTAAATCTATTCACTGCAATTATGAATGATCTGCGTCATGACGGGCGTATGATGCCTGTCATAAACACTTTTAAAGGGGGTGGGATAAAATAAAATCAGGATTGAAACCGAAAGGAGACCCCAGATGAAGGTAACAAAAGATTCACTGATCGGCGATGTGATAGATTCCAGCCCGGAAGCAAGGGGCGTTATAGAGAAATATTTCGGCAACGGCTGCTTTACCTGCCCCGGCATAAAGGTGGAGTCATTGTCCTTCGGGGCTATGATGCACAATGTTGATGCCGATAAGGTAATAAATGAAATAAACAAGGAGGGCAAAAATGAAGGTTAAATGTTTTGTTTGCGGCGCTGAGGAAACGGACAAGGTATATCTGCACTGCGTGCACGAGGGCGTGGAGAAGCTTGTGTGCACCAGGTGCCTGCCGGTGCTGATTCACGGGGCGCACTGATCAACGCCCCTCATAAGCCTCTTTCCAGTCTTTCTATAAGCGGCGGCGGAAGGTTCCTTTCTCCCGCCGCTCTCATCTTCTGCTGTGTGCGCCGGAAATCGTAGGGCACTCGCATAATCTCCGCCTTCCCGCGTGCCAGCCTTAGCCATGATGCCCTGGGGTCCCCGTCCCTTGGCTGGCCCACGCTGCCGCCGTTAATGATAAACCGGTTGGCAGATATGTCCGCGCGTCCCTTTGCTAGCGCGAGGCCGCCGTCCGGAAACTGTTCTATTATGAAGGGCAGATGGCTGTGGCCTATCAGGCATATCCGCTCGATGAAATGCCTGAAATTCTCCTCCGCCTGTTTAAGCGTAATTATGTAATGCCACTCTTGCGGCTCTAAAGGGCTTCCGTGCACCAGAAGCAGGCTGTTTTCCGCTATGCGGTTTACGAGCTCCCATTTTTCCATTATCAGCCTGCTTTCCGGCGCGATGACGCGGGCTGTCCACTCTATGGCGCTTCTGGCGTTGGGGTTAAAGCAAGTGATATCAGTTAATTCCAGGACTGCCCGGTCGTGATTGCCCGCAACGGCCCGCCGTGCAACTTCATTTATTTTTCCCACACATTCGTTTGGGTTGGGGCCATAGCCCACCGCGTCGCCCAGGAAGAGGATTGCGGGTGAGCCCATCTTAAAGTGGATATCGGCCAGGACGGCCTCAAGCGCCTCCAGGTTGGAGTGGACATCTGAGATAACGGCGTAATCAGGGCCCGGTTCTGCGGCCATGCCCTATTTTACGCCCGCCCCTTGATCCTCGCTATCTTGTCCAGTATGCCGTTTATGAACGAGGCCGATTCCTTCATTGAAAACTTTTTTGCTACCTCTATGGCCTCGTTTATAACAACGGCCGGAGGTATCTCCTCCTTGAAAACCAGTTCATACGCGGCGCTCCGCAGGATGTTACGGTCCACAATGGCCATGCGGTCCAGCACCCAGTTTTCCGCGTTTTCGGTGATAAGCCTGTCCAGTTCCTCAATGTGGCCGGCTGCGCCCTTTACCAAATCCTCCGCGAATTTTTTTACGTCCTGCGGCTCATCGAGGTTCTGCCAGAACCGGCTGAAGAAGGCCGCATCCGGCTTTTCCGTTCCGAAATCAAGCTGAAACAGCATCTGAAGGGCATACTCCCTGGCTTTCCTTCGTTTCATTCCGCTGGAAACTTCCTATTTTTTCTTCCCGGGCAGCTTTTTAAAAAGCCTGGCCATCTCTATGGCGGTAAGGGCGGCATCCCATCCCTTATTGCCGCTTTTGGTGCCAGCCCTCTCCACGGCCTGTTCGATGGTATCGGCGGTAATCACGCCAAAAGCCATGGGGAGCCCCGTTTCCATGGAACCCTGCGCCACGCCTTTGGAAACCTCGGCCGCCACGTAGTCGAAATGCGGAGTTGCGCCTCTTATTACCGCGCCAAGGCAGATCACTGCATCATACCCGCTGCCAGCCATCTTTCTTGCGGCCAGCGGTATCTCGAATGCGCCCGGCACCTTGACAATGTCTATGTCCTCTTCGCTGGCGCCGTGCCTTTTCAGCGCGTCCAGAGCGCCTTCCAACAGTCTGCCGGTTATGAAATCGTTAAAGCGGCTTACAACAATACCGAACCTGAGCCCTTCGGCCTTAAGCTCACCTTCAAAGAAGTTCATCTCTACCCCCATTTCCTTTCCCGTTCAGGGTGCAATCCCGGGGACTGGGGCCAATCTGCCCGCCCCGGCAAACCTTTATTTTACGCGATTTGCCATCCTGCGTCCAAAAAATTTCAATTTTGATATTTCAGCCTGTTATAATCAAACGTTATGATCGCGGTAGTAGATTACGGCATGGGAAACTTAAGGAGCGTGGAGAAGGCCCTCCAGATGGTGGGGGCGGACGCACGGATAGTCTCCTCCGCACAGGCCGTAAAGGACGCCAAAGGAGTGGTCCTGCCGGGGGTGGGCGCGTTCAGCGACTGCATGAGAAACCTTGAATCGCAGGGCCTAAAAATCCCCGTGCTGGACGCGATCAAATCCGGCAAGCCGTTTTTAGGCATCTGTCTGGGCCTGCAATTGCTGTTTACGGAATCATATGAGTTTGGAAGGCATGAGGGGCTGGGTGTGTTTGCCGGGAAGGTTGTCCGTTTCCCGGAGCAAACATCCCTGAAGGTCCCGCACATGGGCTGGAATTCAATAAACATAATCAATAAGGCCCCCCTGCTGGAAGACATACAAAACGGCGCAAGTTTTTATTTTGTGCATTCCTATTATGTTGTGCCCGAAGACGCATCCATAACCGCAACCACTACGTCTTACGGTGTTGAATATACCTCGATGGTGTGGAAAGACAATGTTTTTGCCACCCAGTTCCATCCGGAGAAGAGCCAGGCGGTCGGGCTTAACATGCTGTCGTCATTTAAAAAATTTGTAGAAAAGAATTAGTCTTCCCTGCCGTCCATTTCTGCCCTATAATGTTCCTATCAGCATTCTCTCCGGTTCCTGCATCAGGTAAAATCGCCGAAAAGGAAACAGCAAGGGATGAAAGGGCTCAAGATCGCACTTTTATTGCTTCTGCTGGCAATGGCAGCGGACGTGGGCAGGTTTTTCTTCTTTCCGCGAATATCGGTGCTCCGCAAATCCGCGCCGGAAGAATCCGCCATGATGCGCCTTCGCCAGAGGCAATGGCGGAAATTGGGAATCCGGAGAAAGCCTGTAAGGATATGGGTCCCCTATTCAGACATATCGCCTAATCTCATAAAGGCAGTGCTTATAAGCGAGGATGAGAACTTCTGGACACATGACGGGTTTGACCTGTCCGCCTTGCAGAAGGCGATAGAGGCAGACATGAAGGCCGGAAGTTTTAAGTTCGGCGGAAGCACCATAACCCAGCAGCTTGCAAAAAATCTCTTCCTTACGCCCGCAAAAACTCCCTTCAGGAAAATCAAAGAGGCAATCCTTACCTGGCGGCTGGAAAAGGACTTGTCGAAGAAGAGGATCCTGGAGCTCTATCTTAATTACGCGCAGTGGGGAGAAGGCATATTCGGGGCCGAGGCCGCGTCCAGATATTATTTTGCAAAACCAGCCAGTGCGCTTACGCCTATTGAGGCCGCAAAACTGGCAGCCTCGCTGCCGAACCCGGTAAGATTCAGCCCCAATGCTCAAAGCAGGTTTGCCGTGCGCCGCGTCAGGACAATTTACAGGCTTATGGCCAGGCGGGACGCCTTCAACGAGGGGCTTGAAAAAATTATGGCTGAAATTGAGCAGCAAAACCAGGCCGGGGAGGGCCGGAAGGAACACCTGACAGTGGAAAACGGTACGGCGCCATCACTGGCTTCGGAGGTAATGCGCCATCTATCCATAAAACCTTACGCAGTCCATGCTATAAGGAAGGCCCGTTCTGCAAACAGGCATGTCATAGGCCGGGCCAAAACGGTTTCTTTTCATTACAAAATCACGGCTGCCAGGCATGCAGTAAAAAAACAGGAAAAACTTAAATGGGCCAAAGCCTCCCCCGTCCATTTCCGTGCAAAACATGATAAAAAGGCCGTCCGTACTGCAAGGAAAATCTATCCGGCACGCAGCAACTCTATCCAGGCTATGGGCGGCCCTGCATTTAATTTCCCCGAAAATCTTCAGCCTACCCCTTGAGTTCCGGGCAGGATTGCCGCCCTGGTGTAATTGCATATCTGTCCAAAATAACAATTAAAAGTAAAAAAACCTAGTGCGGAGTTGATTTTTAGTGCCGGGGCCCTGGGTGACGGCAAAAGATAAAAACCGGCGGCGGAAACCCCGCTTATATAACCCACCCTGCCTTCGGCCATCCCTCCCCAAAGGGGAAGTTTGCGTCATCTGCCCGATTGTTCACATCTTTGCCGCCAAAGGCCGGAGAATGCCCCCCAAATGCTATAATATCACCTTATGAATAACGGGCCAGCCAAATGGAGGCCGGAGGGAGTTTTGCCCTTATGTCCGGTCTGCGGCAGGGAGCTTGCCCCTGAAGCGCACGGGCCGGACGGGTATCTTTGCAAGTGCGGCGAGGTTATAGCAGACAGGCTTGTGGCGGAGCCCTTCGAGGGCTGCACCCACGGGCTCAACTGCAACTGCGGCCGCGAAAGAAGGAAGCGCAATTGAGCGGTAAAAGCAAAAAATGGTATTTTGGGCCTTACGGAGGGCGGTTTGTGCCGGAAACACTCATGCCCGCCCTGGAAGATCTGGAGCACGAATACTTCAAGGCCAGAAAAGACGCGGGCTTCAAGCGCGAATTTGACAGCCTTGCCGGAAAGTTCATAGGCAGGCCTACCCCTCTTTATTTTGCCAAACGGCTGACGCAACACCTGGGCGGGGCGAAGATATACCTTAAACGGGAGGACCTGGCCCACACCGGCGCCCACAAGATAAACAACGCGCTTGGGCAGGCGCTGCTTGCAAAGAAGATGGGCAAGAAGCGCGTGATAGCCGAAACCGGGGCCGGCCAGCATGGTGTTGCCGTGGCAACCGGTGCCGCGCTTCTGGGGCTGGACTGCGTTATATACATGGGCTCTGTGGACATCAAGCGCCAGGCCCTGAATGTTTTCAGGATGAAGCTTCTTGGCGCGGAAGTGCGCGAAGTAAGCGCCGGGAGCAAGACCCTCAAGGACGCCATAAACGAGGCCTTGCGGGATTGGACAACCAATGTGCGCAACACGCATTACGTTTTAGGCACGGTGTTTGGCCCCCATCCCTTCCCGGAGATGGTGAGGGATTTCCAGTCCGTAATAGGCAGGGAGGCCAGGGCGCAGATATTGAAAGCGGAAGGAAGGCTTCCGGACCACATGATAGCCTGCGTGGGCGGCGGCAGCAACGCCATCGGGCTCTTTCATGCATTCCTCAAAGAGAAGAAGATAGCAATGACAGGCGTGGAGGCAGGCGGCCTGGGGATCGAATCCGGCAAGCATGCGGCAAGATTTGCCGGCGGTTCCGTGGGCGTTTTGCAGGGTACAAAAAGCTATCTGCTTCAGGACGGGGACGGAAACGTGCTTGACACCCACTCCGTATCGGCAGGCCTGGATTATGCCTCCGTAGGTCCGGAACATGCCTGGCTGATGCAGTCCGGGCGGGTAAAATATACGTATGCCACCGATGAAGAGGCCCTTGCGGCTTTCGAGCTGCTCTCCCGGATGGAAGGGATAATCCCGGCGCTGGAGTCCTCCCATGCCATAGCGGAGGCCGTGAAGGCGGCGCCGAAGATGAAGAAAAACAAGATCATCATAGTGAACCTGTCTGGCAGGGGTGACAAGGACGTGCTTGAAGTGGCAAGAATAAAAGGGGTGCAGCTTTGCTGAAAGCCGGATCCAGGATAGAAGCCAGATTCAAAGAGCTTGCGGCTGCCGGGAAAAAGGCGTTCATTCCTTATATAATGTCCGGCGATCCGTCTTTGAACGCCTCGCTGCGGCTGGCAGGCACCCTGGAAGATGCTGGGGCGGATATCATAGAGCTTGGCGTCCCGTTTTCAGACCCCGTTGCCGACGGCCCGCTTATCCAGGCGGCGGCGGAGAGGGCGCGCAGGGCCGGGGTAAACCTGCGGAAGGCGCTGGGGCTTGTGGCAGCTATCCGCAAGCGTTCCGATATCCCGATTGTGCTTATGACTTATTACAACCCGGTGCTGAAGTTCGGCGAGGACAAATTTGCAAAACAGGCCGTGGAGGCCGGGGCGGACGGGGTAATCGTGCCCGATCTGCCTGTTGAGGAAGCGGATTTGCTAAAGGAGCATTCATATAAACACGGGCTGGATACCATATTTCTTGCCGCGCCCACTTCCGGGCCTGAGAGGTTCAGGCTGGTCTCAAACGCATCCACCGGGTTTATTTATTATGTGTCGCTTACTGGCATTACAGGGGCAAAACTGGCCCATTACGAAGAGATAGAAAAATCCGTAAAGAGGCTTAAAAAATTATCAGGCGGCAAGGCTGTGGCGGTCGGCTTCGGGGTGTCCAATCCCGATGAGGCAGGCCGGATAGCCAAAACGGCTGACGGGGTGATAGTTGGAAGCGCCGTGGTCCGGAGGGCGCGGGAGGACTCCGCCAGGGACTTTTCCGCCTGGCTTAAAAGCATGCGCGAGGCCATAGGATGACCTGGTTTAAAAAAGAAAAAGAGTCCCTGAAGAAGGTAAAGATACCCGAAGGGTCCTGGGTTAAATGCGAGGGCTGCAAGGAGATAATATACCGCCGCGAGATGGAGCGGAACCTGAAGGTATGCCCCAAGTGCAATTACCATTTCAGGATAGACGCGCGGGAGAGGATACGGCTTCTGTTTGACCAGGGCAGTTTCATTGAATCCGATGAGGCGATAACCTCAGGCGATCCCCTGGATTTCCGCGATTCCGTCCCGTACGCCGACAGGCTGAAAACCAATGCCGCCAAAACCGGCATGCTTGAGGCGGCGGTCTCCGGGACGGCAACCGTGGAAGGCACAAGCGTATCGGCCGTCATAATGGATTTCTCATTCATGGGCGGCAGCATGGGTTCCGCCGTGGGGGAAAAGATAATGAGGGCGGCAGAGCGCGCCCTGGAGCAGAAGGTTGCCCTTATAACCGTATCTTCTTCCGGAGGGGCCAGGATGCAGGAGGGGCTTTTCTCGCTTATGCAGATGGCGCGCGTTTCCGCGGCCATAGGCAGGCTTAAGCAGGAGGCCATTCCGTATGTTTCCATATTGGCAGACCCCACATTCGGCGGGGTGACGGCCAGTTTTGCGATGCTCGGGGACATCATAATCGCGGAGCCAAGAAGCCTGATAGGCTTTGCCGGGCCAAGGGTGATAGAGCAGACCATAAAGCAGCAATTGCCGGACAATTTTCAGAGGGCCGAATTCCTGCTGGAGCACGGCCTGATAGATATGGTCGTGCACCGGAAGGAAATGAAGCCGGTGATCAAAAAGATACTTCTGCACCTGGCCCCGGCGCATGAGGTACGATGAGGCGCTTAAGTACCTATTTGGCCTCCAGAAGCATGGCATAAAACTGGGGCTTGAAAACCCCAGGAAGCTGCTGAAGGCCCTGGGGATGCCTAAAGGCATATTCCCCTCCGCACACAAGACCACAGACCATATCAAAGATCCTGCGCAGGCATTTGCCCCTTGCCGGTTTATACACGTTGCGGGCACAAATGGCAAAGGCTCCACGTGCGCGGCAACGGCTTCCATATTCAGGGCGGCCGGCTTCCGGACCGGCCTGTTTACCTCCCCGCACCTGTTGAGTTTTACCGAACGGATAGCAGTTGACGGCGTGCAGATAAGCCGGAACGATGTTGTGCGGCTTGCCGGGGAAGTGGCTGAAACGGCCCGCGGCAAACTGCCAGGCATGAGCCCCACCTTCTTCGAGGTGGTGACGGCGATGGGGTTCCTTTATTTCAGGGAGCGCGGCGTTGAACGGGCTGTAATCGAGACCGGTATGGGCGGCAGGCTGGACGCCACAAACGTGATTACCCCGGCGGTGTCCGTGATTACCCCTGTGTCCATGGACCACATGGAGTTCCTTGGCGGCACACTGGAAAAGATAGCCGCCGAAAAGGCCGGGATAATAAAAAAATCCGTTCCGCTGGTCCTGGCGCCCCAGCCGGAGGATGCCATGCAGGTAATTGAAAAACAGGCGGCGCGCATGCGTGCAAAGATATATGTTTACGGGAAAGAGTTCAGCGCAAGCCTCAAGGATATATCGGCCAGTGGCATACGGTTTGATTATCTTTGCACCGGTTTTGAAATGAGGGACATCTATTTCCCTCTGCCTGGGCGGTTCCAGGCGGTAAATGCCTCTGTGGCCATCACGGCCGCCAGGCTGGCCGGCATTGAAGATGAAGAAGCCATAAGAAAAGGGCTTGCTCTTACGGAGCTTCCGGGCCGGTTTGAACTGCTGGCGGAAAAGCCGGAAACCAGGCTTGACGGCGCCCATAACCCGGAGGCGGCGCGCGCCCTTGCCGCGCTGGTAAAAGAGATTTACCCGGAAAGAAAAGTAATTCTGGTTGCCGGCATAATGGCCGACAAGGACATAAGAGGCGTGCTCGAGGCCCTTCTGCCGCTGGCCGCAAAGACCGTTTTTACAGCCCCGGCCTATGGGAGGGCGGCTGCGCCGGAACTGCTTGCGGAGTTCGCCAGAACGCTGGGCTATGCGGAGTGCGAGTGCGTGGCCACGGTACAGGCGGCCCTTACGAGGGCGCGCGCCCTGGCAGGCCCGGATGGCCTTGTGCTGGTGGCAGGTTCCTTCTATACGGCGGGCGAGGCCAAAGAGGCATTTGCGGGCGGCGGAACGCTTGCAGGCCTGAGGGAATAATGCCTGGTTTCAAATCTCAAATGTTAAATGGCAAAGTAAGCGCAATGGCATGCAAAAAATAATCCCTGCAAGTCTTCTGGTGCTCATAGGCATGTTCTTTCCCACGATGGCCCTGGCCATCCAGACGGATATTTATTCCCAGCAGCTAACAGCCAGCAAGGGCCAGTATTTCTTCCATCATTCGGTTCGCGTTGTGAGGGACGATTTCACCGCGACATCGGACAACGCGATTTATAACGCAACAACAAAAGAGTTCCATTTTATGGGGCACTTCTTTTTCGAAGATCCCTTTGTAAAGATAAACTCAGACTCGGCCTTTTTAAACGTGGACGACAGTAGCGGGACTATTTACAATGGAACGATTTATTTCAAGAAAGAGCACTCCCGGCTGAAGGGCGAACTCATTGAAAAAGGGGCCGGCCCTCCGGAAGAGGCAACCTACAAGGTTTTCAAGGGCGCATAT
The DNA here is from genome assembly GCA_021813405.1 of Nitrospirota bacterium. Lineage (GTDB taxonomy): Bacteria > Nitrospirota > Thermodesulfovibrionia > Thermodesulfovibrionales > JdFR-88 > JAKAKS01. The sequence continues at coordinate 4,399 of JAKAKS010000022.1, read as the reverse complement.
ACGGCGTGCAAGGCCGACTGCCCGGACTGGTCCATAGGCGGCCGCAGGATTACGGTAAACCCAAGCGGAATGGCCGTGGTTACCGACGCCACGTTCATGGTGAAGGACACGCCGGTGCTCTACGCTCCTGTTTTCCCCGCTCCGGTTTTCAAAGAGAAGAAGTCCGGGTTTCTAAGCCCAACCTTCGGCTTCAGCACGTTCTCCGGCTTCCGCATGGACCTGCCCTATTATTGGGTGATATCGGACAAGGAGGATTTGACCGCGGCGCTGGAATTGCATTCCAGGAGGGCCGCGGGGGCAGTTTTGGATGGCAGGTTCCTGGAGCTGAACGGACTTGAGGGAGAGGACAAGCTTACATATCTGAATGACTGGAAGGACAATAAAAATTACCTGGCATTGAGCGGCACCCAGACAATGCCTTTCGGGTTTTTAACGCTGGACATGGTGAATCACGGAGATTTTCACCAGCTTTTCAACCAGAAATTCGAACAGCGGGCCAGGCGCTATCTGGAATCTGATGGAGAGGCCAGGCTCTATTATCCGGGTACCGGCAAGCTGTACTTGCAGACAAGGTATTTTGAGGACCTCGCCCCCGGCGCAGACCAGCAATCGGTGCCGGAGCGGCTGCCCACCCTTGGTTTCTCCCTGTATCCACGCCAGTTGGGATCGGTCCTTGGCAGCCCTTTTATCCTGGAAGGCCGGACGGAAAATTCCTATTTCTGGCGTGAGCACGGGCAATCGGCAGACAGGCTGGAAATTGCCCCACGCATTTCATATGTATTTGGTGACGGGCTGGATATTTACCAGGCGGCGGGTGCTTCATTGAGGTCCTATCAGCTTACCGGCCCCAGCCAGGATTTTGCAGAGGCCGTAACGCAATATCAGGCAACCGCAACAGCCAGGCTGCGCAGGGCATACGGGAACGGCATAACGCATTACCTGGAACCAAGCGTCGGTTTTCTGTATCAGGATGTTACCGGGCAGCAGTCCCCGGTGGTGTTTGATGAGCTGGAGACCCAGACCAGGTCAGCCCTTATCCAGTTTCAGCTGGAAAACAGGCTCAAGGATAAAAGCGGGCAGTTCATGGAATTCAGGGTGACGGACCAGTATGATGCCAGGCAGGACTACCACCCTTTGCAGCCATTGAATATAAACCTTTGGACAACAAAGCCTTTTTACATCAATTCTGTACTCACTTTGGACCCGTATAGCAGGAATGTAGGCACGTTTGAAGCGGATTCCAGCTTCAAAGTGGTCAAAGCCACCTCTGTTTCCATAAGCGAGCGTTTTTCTAGGCTGGACAACACATGGCTAAATACAGTGGGTGTTCAAAGGCAGCTAACCAAAAAATTATGGAGTGAGGCCAGCATTTGGTATGATCTGCGCGGCGGGGGGTTCCAGTTGTTCCACACCACTCTTGTTTACAAGACCGAATGCTGGGGGGCAAGGCTGGTCTTCAGCCGGAAACCCGGGGACACATCGGTTTACTTTAACGTTCAGTTGCAAGGGATCGGCCAGGGCTCCGCAAATGAGCCCACAAGCCCGGCCCCAGTTCCGCTTATTACGCCAGTGCCGTCTGGCAAAACAGCGCAAAATATAACGACGCCCGATTGGTCTTCCATGTGGTCATCTGCGGCGGGGGGAAACGGCCAGCCGCTACAGCCGGATGAAAACTCCATGGTAAACGATGGGGGCATTCATGTTCCGGCTGAGTGGATGACGAACATGACGGCCCGGGATAATCAGCCCACAACGCCCGGCCCCTTTCCTCAAACGGACTAGGATCTGTTTACAGCCATCCTTTAGCCGTTTTTGGAATGCGGGCAAGGAGGCCCTTGGGCAACCAGCTGGCCATCCACAGCAAGGCCCATCGCGCCATGAACTCCATACGGAACTCCTCAAACAGGAACCTGCGGGCCTCCCGGCCTTTGCCTGCCAGTATAAGCGACTGGCTGTAAGATATCAGGTGAGAGTACCCCCTGCCAATCAATAAACCGGAATATTGAGGATAGTTTTTTGCCAGCCCTACAAGGGTCTTTCCTATTTGTTTATGAAATTCATTTCTGTTTGTGACCTTTGCCGTGCTTAGAGGAACATCTATATGAAGATATAATGCGAGGTGGCAAATCAAAACCCTGGGCTGAGCTGCCGCGCACCGCAGTATAAACTCGCTTATCTCTCCATATCTCATGTTTTCATTAAATCCGCCCAACCGCTCAAATAAGGATTTTCTCATGAACAGGCCGTCACTGGGCCAGCCGGAAACGGTCAGTTGTTCAAGCGCATCATCGAAAACTTTGGTCTCCTTGTTGACCTCTTCCCTGTTTATGTCTTTCATATAGTAACGTGTGGTTTGCCCGTTCACCTGCCAGTCATAAGCGGACATCATCCATTCGGCCTTTTGGCCCTCCCAAAGACAAGCTATCTCCTGTTCCAGCTTAAAAGGGTAATAGCAGTCATCGGCGTCGATAAATGCCACGTATTCGCCGGAAGCGGCGCGGATGGCTGCGTTTCGCGCGGCAGCCGGCCCCCTGTTAGTCTGCCGCAGAAGCTTGATTCTAGGATTTCCATGGGGGATGGCGTCCGATGATCCGTCCGTGGAACCATCATCGATAATGATCAATTCCCAGTTCTCATAAGTCTGCTCCATTACGCTTTTTACGGCCCTGGCAACGTATGGCCTTTTGTTATAAAGCGGCATGATAACGCTTATCAGGGGGCCGTTTTTCATAAGCACGGAATTTAGAATACAAATTCTATACCGCCAGGCAACAGGGCAATGGCAGCAACTGCTTATTTCCGGAATTTTTAATAATTTCCTGATCCAACTATTTTTTTACCCTAATGTAAAAAGGATTTTGAATTTACGAGCATAAAAAATTGACTCCGAATTACACATTGAATCTGTTTACTTTTGATACATAATTGGAGATTTGATGTCCAGAGTGCAAAGGAGGACATCGGCCGCGGGCAGCCCCGTCCAGCTTTTGGCCTGTAATCCGGAATCAAGAGGTCTTAGCCGTGGGCGGCCCCGTCAAGCCGTTTAAAAAAGTAACTTTGTAGTAGATCATTGAGACATTAAGAATGTAACCATGATTTTTATCTCAGCGGCGTCTTTTCTCCTCGGTGGCATTGCCCTGAACCGCTAATCCGGGAAAGATTCTGGACAATGCGCTCATGGTTTCTTTTTCGACTTTTGACAGAGGTCTTTGCCGTTCCCCTGCTCATTTAGTAACCTTCCTCCTTCGCATATCACAGTGCCGAAAAGTAAGGTTACATTGTTCATGTCGTAATGATTATTCACAGGGTTACATTTTAAACGGCACAATTCGGCGGCTTGAAAAGGTGCTCATGCAGAGTTTATAATGATTGCTGCTTTATAATTATGGAAAAGGGCCGTTAGCTCAGTTGGTAGAGCAGCTGACTCTTAATCAGCGGGTCGTAGGTTCGAATCCTACACGGCTCACTTAAAAATCAAGGGGTTGGGAGATTCTTCCCGCCCCTTTTCCTTTTCAGAGCAGCCTAACGTGATAAAAACGTGATAATCAGCCATGGTGCACCCTGTCCAGTATACTGAGCCCGTTTCTCATGCTCTCTGTATTGTGCTTGACATAGCGCCTTGTCGTTGAAAGCTGAGAATGGCCCAGGATGCTGGCTATCGTGTGGATGTCCTGTCCGGCGCGCCCGAGACGGGTCCCTACAGTGTGCCGGAGATCATGGAATCGAAGGCCTGTAATCCCTGCCAATTTAATGGCCTTGTACCACGCTCTTAACAGGTTGCGGGCAATTATCGGCGTATCCTGAGAAGTAGTGAAGACATATCCCGACATGGACCTCACCTTTGCCTTTTCTTTCAGAAGGGCATAGACGGTCTCGTTCATCGGTATGGCCCTCCAAGAGTTCGTCTTTTCGTTGTAGGATTCGAAAGTCTTTCTGAAAAGATCGATCCTCTCCCATCTCAGTTTCAGGACTTCGCCTTCCCTTATGCCGGTGTTCAGGGCTAGCGTTACCATCTCGTAAAGTTGGCCGTCGAGAAAACCTTTGCATGCAGTAAGGAGCTTCTGTTCCTCCTCATCCGTCAAGCACCTGCCGATCTCGTTGTCTTCCTTCTCTCTTTTTACGAGCTGGCAGGGGTTCTCCTTCGTCCACTTCCAAAGACGCGCGAGATTAAACGCCTTTGACAGCATGGCTAATTCCCTGTTCCTGGTCCCTGGCCTTGTCCTAGCGACCAGTTTCTGATACCAAGGGTTTGAGAAAATAGGGTGACACTCCAAGATTGGTTTTTTGAAAGGAGTGTCAGCGATGGAACAGGTCAATGGCGTACAAGGAAGTGGTTCAAAGAAGAAGTATCCCGAGAGAAGCAAGCGTTACCCGGCCGATTTCAAACTCCAGATAGTAA